>NZ_OMOQ01000001.1:602650-1205300 GCF_900302475.1 Defluviimonas aquaemixtae | reverse complement strand
AGGCCACCTCACCGATGAGCGGCTTCAGTTCGGACAGGATCTCATCCATCTCCATCACTTCCGCGGCGCGGGCCGCCCTTAGAGCCTCAAGTTCGGTCAACATCGACCGGTTGATGAGATCCGGCTCCGACACGCCCTTCCGCGCGGCTTCGCTCAACTCGCGGTTCGCCTCGGTCAGATCGGCGTTCAGCTGCCGCTGACGCTGCAGTTCCACATCGGCGGCGTTGAGCTGCTCGGTCAGCTGAGCGACCTTCTTTTCAAGCGTAGCGACAGTGGTTTCCTGCTTCTCCTTGATCGATCGCACGCGTTCGGTGAGCTGGGCATTGGCCTCCCGCTCGGCCTCGAGAGCCTCGCGCAGTTCGGCATCGCCGTCCTGCCCGCCATCCACTGCAACCGCACCGCCAGCGCCGGCCCCGAGCGCATCCAGCCCCTTGCCGATCCGTTCCAGGGCCGCGGTTATCCGCCGCTCCAACTCGGTTATTTCGGTCATTCCTCTAAGCCCCCTACCCGAATAAGTCCGTCGCCCGCACCCGCACCTTCGGGTACGCCTCTGCTCGGTCCCTTGTCACGCCCGGCAGGGCGAATCGGACACGTCCGCAGAGTGGCCAAGTGTAGACCAAACCGGCGCGCGATTTCTCCCCCCTTTGATGCCAGATGGTTAGGAGCTGAGCTTGAACTTGCCGGTCGGCCTGTTATCAAGCCCGCCAGCCGACATCAGAAGGAACCGCCCATTGGACATCGCCACGCTCCGCTCCGCCCACCCCGACCACTGGATGCGCGCCGCCGCGATCCGCACGCTTGCCATGGATGCGGTGCAAGCCGCGAATTCCGGACATCCGGGCATGCCAATGGGTATGGCCGATGTCGCCACCGTGCTGTTTGAGAAGCACCTGAAATTCGACGCCTCGGCACCTGACTGGGCCGACCGGGACCGGTTCATCCTGTCGGCCGGGCATGGCTCGATGCTGCTTTACGCGCTTCTCCATCTGACCGGGTACGCGAGCATGACGCTCGAACAGATCCGGAATTTTCGCCAGTGGGGGTCGGTCACAGCCGGCCATCCGGAAAACTTTCTCGCCAAGGGCATCGAGACGACGACCGGCCCGCTCGGCCAAGGCCTCGCAAATGCGGTGGGCTTCGCGATCGCCGAGGAGTCGCTCCGCGCCCAGTTCGGGCCCAAGATCGTCGATCACCGGACCTGGGTCATCGCTGGCGACGGCTGCCTCATGGAAGGTATCAGCCACGAGGCGATCGGGCTTGCGGGCATGCAGAAGCTTTCGAAGCTCATCGTGCTCTGGGACAACAACAACATCTCGATCGACGGCAAGATCAGCCTCTCCGACGTGACCGACCAGCGCGCGCGGTTCGCTGCGGCCGGCTGGCGCGTCTTGTCGTGCAACGGGCATGACCCGGCCGATATCGACCGCGCGCTGACCGAGGCGAAGACATCGGACCGTCCCGTCTTCGTTGACTGCAAGACTCATATCGGTTTCGGCAGTCCGAAGAAGCAGGACACGGCAGGCGCGCATGGCTCCCCGCTCGGGCCGGACGAGATCGAGGTGACGAAGGAGATCTATGGCTGGCCGCATCCGGCATTTGAGATTCCCGCCACTATCCGCGAAGCCTGGGCGGCGATCGGCGCACGCGGCGGCAAGGCGCGGGCGGAGTGGGGCGCACGGGTCGCGGAGCTCTCGGGCGCCAAGCGGGCCGAATTCGAACGCCGCATGTCGGGCGAGGCACCGAAAAAACTCGCCGCGACGATCCGGGCGCTGAAGAAGCAGAACGCCGAGGCTCAGCCCAAGGTCGCAACACGCAAGGCCAGCGAGATGGTGCTTGAAGTCGTCAACCCGGTCATGCCGGAGACGATCGGCGGTTCGGCGGACCTCACGGGATCGAACAACACCAAGACGGGCGATCTCGGCGTCTTCGACCCCGAGAACCGCAAGGGCCGCTACATCCATTTCGGCATTCGCGAACACGGCATGGCGGGGGCGATGAACGGCATGGCGCTGCATGGCGGCATCCGGCCCTATGGCGGGACCTTCCTGTGCTTCACCGATTACGCGCGCGGCGCGATGCGGCTGTCGGCGCTCATGGGTGTGCCTGCCGTCTATGTGATGACGCACGACTCGATCGGCCTCGGCGAGGACGGGCCGACGCACCAGCCGGTCGAGCACCTGGCGATCTGCCGGGCGACACCGAATACGCTGACTTTCCGGCCCGCCGACCTGATCGAGACGGCGGAGGCGTGGGAGCTGGCGCTGACCTCGGACAAGACGCCTTCGGTTCTGGCGCTTTCCCGCCAGAACCTGCCAACGGTCCGAACGAAGCACGCGACAAAGAACCTTTCGGCCCAGGGCGCTTACATACTGCGCGAAGCGGAGGCGAAGCGCCGGGTAATCCTTCTTGCCACCGGATCGGAAGTCGAGATTGCGTTGGCCGCGCGCGATATCCTTGAAGCCGAAGACATCGGAACGCGGGTCGTCTCGATGCCCTGCATGGAGCTTTTCGCCGCGCAGCCTGACGGTTATCGCAAGCGCGTCCTGCCTGGCGGACCGGTCCGTGTGGCAGTCGAGGCGGCGGTGCGACAGCCCTGGGACCGTTGGCTCCTGGGCGAGCGCGGCCGCGAGGCCAAGTCGGGCTTCGTCGGCATGGACAGCTTTGGCGCCTCGGCCCCGGCCGGGCGGCTTTACGAGGAATTCGGCATCACGGCGGATGCCGTGGCGGAAAAGGTCAGATCGCTGCTCTGAGCGTCAGGAAACGCCGAATAGCGACCGGATTTCCTTCGTGAAAGCGCCGCGAATGTCCTTCATCTCGCCGGCAGATACGTGGCTGTCGAACAGATCGAACACCGCCCGGAGCGCCCGGTCGGCGTCCTCGAACGTATCGGGCGCGAATTCCTTCTGGACCGCCGCGACGAAATCGTCGGCATGACGCATGCGTACGGGATTTCGCGAACTGTTCCAGCCCTCGTAGTAAACGCCGCGGATCAAAGTCGGCAACTGCGCGCCGAGATCGGTCGCCTCGTTCACCGTCAGGTGGTCCCGGACTGCGTGCAGCACCGCGCGAAGCAGGCGGTAGCTGCGCTGCTTGTTGTCCCAGCCGGTGCGGCTGTCCACCTCGTTCACCCAGATGTTCGCGGCTTGCACCGCCTCGTCGATGACCTTGAGTCCGTACGCACTCATCTTCGCCTCTCCTCGATTGCGATGGCTTTCGGGCACACAAACATGAACCGGGCGGGATCGCATTGACCGACGTCAGCGGGCACGACTTGACCAGAATCAGTGACTGATCGCGCCGGTGCGCCGAAACTCCCGGATAGCTTTCGCAAAGGACGCGACATGGAAACCGAACCTCAGATCATCTTTCACGGCATGGACGCCTCGCCCGCAGTCACCTCCGAAATCCGTGGCAAGATTGGAAAGCTCGAACAGGTTTTCCAGCGCATCACCTCTTGCCGGGTGATCGTCGAGAAGCGCACCGCGCGCGGCCACAAGGGCCATCTCTACCAAGTCGCCGTCGAAGCCGAGGTGCCGGGCGGCGTGATCGTGGTCAACAAGAAGCCCGGCGACCTGGCCGCGCACGAGGATCTGCACGTCGCGATACGCGACAGCTTCAACGCCGCGCGGCGGCAGCTGGACGACTACGTGCGCAAGATGAAGGGCGTGCAGGTCAAGAGCCATCCCGAGAAGCATCACGGCCAGGTCGTGCGGCTATTCACCGTCGAGGGTTATGGCTTCATCCGCTCAAGCGGCGGGCTCGAAGTCTACTTCCAGCGCGACAGCGTGATCGGCAGCGATTGGGAGCGGCTCGATCTTGGAACCGATCTGGAGTTCAGTCTGATGGACGGCGAAAAGGGGCCGTTTGCGGTGAACGTGTCCTTGCGGTCCTAACGGCGCGGGGTACCGAAGGCGTGTCGGCGGGGTCAGTGCAGGCAGTCGCTAGTGCGCCTCGGGCGACTTGCCTGTGACGCGCGACACGAGCGGTCCGATCACGCGCGTTCCGAGCGGAATCAGGATCATCCCGAGCGCGAGGCCAAGCAGCCCGTCGAGCCCCGCGACGATCAACCATTCGAGAAAGCCTATGGCGGGACCGGAAATGCCATGCACCGCGGCCTCGGCCACGTGGTGGATCCAGTCGTAGAGCACCGGCCAGCCCAGTACGTCGAGACCGTGAATGATGATCGAGCCGCCGACCCAGAGCATCGCGGCGGTACCGATCGTGGACAAAAGCGCCATGAGCTTCGGCATCCCCTTCACGAGACCTTTCCCCAGCGCCCGTCCGACGCCCGTCCGCGCCGCCGCCGCCAGGTAGAGCCCGATATCGTCCATCTTCACGATGAGTGCGACCGAGCCGTACACCACGACGGTAACGCCAATGGCGACGACGGCAAGCGTCGCGGCCTCCATCCACAGGATGCCGTCGGGAATGGCTGCCAGCGCGATGGTCATGATCTCGGCAGACAGGATGAAATCAGTCTTGATCGCGCCCTTGACGCGCTCTTCTTCCAAATGAGCCGGATCGCGCACGTCCAGATCCGCCTCGATCTTAGGATCGCCGTGCGGAAAGAGCAGATGAAACACCTTCTCGGCGCCCTCGAAACAGAGATAGGCCCCACCAAGCATCAGCAAAGGCGTGATCAGCCAGGGCGCGAAGGCGTTCATCAGCATCGCCGCAGGCAGGAGGATCACCAACTTGTTGAAAAGAGAGCCCTTGGTGATCTTCCAGATGATCGGAAGCTCGCGCTTGGCCTCGAAGCCGTGGACGTATTTCGGCGTTACCGCCGCATCGTCTATGATGATACCCGCTGTCTTCGACCCCGCCTTGGCCGCCATGCCTGCGACGTCGTCGACGCTTGCCGCCGCGACCTTGGCGATGGCCGCCACGTCGTCGAGAAGTGCCAGAAGTCCACTCATACCCGTTCCTGCCCGCGCGTTTCCCAAACCCTAACCGATCACCGCGCAGAGGCAACCGGTTGACGGTTCCGCGCATAGTCGCGTCGGCTTCGGCCGATTGTGGAATCTGTTTTCGCTAACAGGTTGGTGTTTTCGCTAACATGTTGATAGCGTGGGTTTTCCCGCCGGTCAGCATTTGCTATTGCGGCCCAAAGGCGGCGCGGCCCTGTCCGTTCCCCGAGCGGACAGGAGATGAGCACATGACCGTCACAATCGGCATCAACGGATTCGGGCGGATCGGGCGCTGCACACTCGCCCATATCGCGGAAGCCTCCCGGAACGACGTGCAGGTCGTGAAGATCAACGCGACCGGTCCCATCGAAACGAACGCACATCTTCTTAAATACGATTCCGTCCACGGCCGCTTTTCCGGACCCGTAAAGGTCGCGGGCAGCACGCTCGACCTTGGCCGCGGGCCGATCGAGGTGATGTCGACCTATGACCCGGAAGAGCTCGACTGGGACGGTGTCGACGTGGTGCTCGAATGCACCGGCAAGTTCAACGACCGCGCCAGGGCGGCCATGCATCTCGACCGGGGCGCGCGGCGGGTACTCGTCTCGGCGCCGGCGAAGAACGCGGACAAAACGGTCGTCTACGGGGTGAACCACCGGCAGCTCTCGGCCGACCACCACGTCGTCTCGAACGGCTCCTGCACGACGAACTGTCTCGCGCCGCTCGCCAAGGTCCTGAACGATGCGATCGGGATCGAGTCGGGCATCATGACGACGATCCATTCCTATACCGGCGATCAGCCGACGCTTGACCGCCGCCACAGCGATCTCTACCGCGCCCGCGCCGCCGCGATGGCGATGATCCCGACCTCGACCGGGGCTGCGAAGGCCTTGGGCGAGGTGCTGCCGGAACTTTCGGGCAGGCTCGACGGCACGGCGATCCGGGTTCCCACGCCCAATGTCTCGGCCGTTGACCTGACCTTTCAGGCGGGCAAGGATGTAACAGTTGCCGATGTCAACGAAATCGTAAGAGAAGCCGCGGCAGGCTACATGGGCATGGTTCTTTCCTATGACCCCGAGCCGAAGGTCTCGATCGACTTCAACCACACCCCCTATTCCTCTATCTTCGCGCCCGACCAGACCAAGGTTGTCGGCGGCCGCACCGTCCGGGTGCTGGCCTGGTACGACAACGAATGGGGCTTCTCCTGCCGGATGGCCGACGTGGCCGGTGCGATGGGGCGGCTCCTTCAATAAGGAGCATCGGGGGCCTTTCCCCCCACCCATGACCAACCGGATCGCCATCGCCCTTGTGGCTTTGACCACGGCTTTTTTCCTGGCCGACTATCTCTGGCTCGGTCTCGGCGCGCCCGTCTTCCTGGGCCGTAAACTCATCGAGTTCATCGAATTTCTCGCCTTCTGGCGCTGACACCGCTAGTCTTCGGTTGACGTTTCCGCCCGAATTTGATGTTAGCGGTAACAGAGAGGCCCGGAGGCCGTCGCGCGAAAGCATGAGGAGGATTGGGATGGCAGTGAAGGTTGCGATCAACGGGTTCGGCCGCATCGGACGGAACGTGCTTCGGGCGATCATCGAATCCGGCCGCAAAGATATTGAGGTCGTGGCGATCAACGACCTCGGCCCAGTGGAGACCAACGCCCACCTGCTGCGCTTCGACAGCGTTCACGGCCGATTCCCGGCCGAGGTCAAGACGACGGAGACGACGATCGATGTCGGGCGCGGCCCGATCGAGGTCAGCGCGATCCGCAATCCTGCCGAGCTGCCCTGGAAACACATCGATGTCGTGATGGAATGCACCGGCATATTCACCTCCAAGGAGGCTTGTCAGGCGCATCTGGCAAACGGCTCATCCCGTGTCCTTATCTCGGCGCCCGGCAAGGACGCCGACAAGACGATCGTCTTCGGCGTCAACCACGACAAGCTGACCAAGAATGACATCGTCGTGTCGAACGCCTCCTGCACGACGAACTGTCTGAGCCCGGTTGCCAAGGTACTGAACGACGCGATCGGTATCCAGAAGGGCTTCATGACGACGATCCATTCCTACACCGGCGACCAGCCGACCCTGGATACGATGCACAAGGATCTCTACCGCGCTCGTGCGGCCGCCTTGTCGATGATCCCGACCTCCACGGGAGCGGCGAAGGCGGTGGGCCTCGTTCTGCCGGAACTCAACGGCAAGCTCGACGGCGTGGCGATCCGGGTCCCGACTCCCAACGTCTCGGTCGTGGACCTTGTCTTTGAGGCCAAGCGCGACACGACCGTGGAGGAGATCAACGGCGCGATCCGCGACGCCGCGCAAGGGCATCTGAGAGGCATCCTCGGCTTCACAGAGCATCCGAACGTCTCGGTCGACTTCAATCACGACCCGCATTCCTCGGTCTTCCACATGGACCAGACCAAGGTCATGGAGGGCCGGATGTGCCGGATCCTGTCGTGGTACGACAACGAATGGGGTTTCTCAAACCGGATGGCGGACACGGCGGTCGCGATGGGCAAGCTTATCTGACGCCGTCATCGCGCTGTCGATACTGGCGAAGCCCCTAGAATCGGGATGCGCGCGAAGCGCCTCTGCGCTATGCTTCGACTGATGAAAGCCGTTCTTAGATTGACCGGCACGCTCGTTCTTGCGCTCGTGCTTCTGGCGTCCGCACTGCACATCTCGAACTCGGGCCAGAACCCCGCACCGCCGAAGGCACCCGGCACGGTCAGGGTCGCCACACACAATGTCCACTACATCGTCCTGCGGCGTGACGAAGGGGCTTGGTCGGTCGGCGACTGGAACCGCCGGAAGGGCCCCCTCGACGACATGTTCAAGGCGATAGAAGCCGACATCTTCGCCTTTCAGGAAATGGAAAGCTTCGCGGGCGGCAGCGGCGGCGAAGTCAACCTGACGCTCGATCACCTGCTCGGCGAGAATTCCGGCTACGCGGCGGCCGCGGTCGGCGACTGGCGCGAGTTTCCGTCGACCCAGCCCATCCTCTTCCGGAAGGACCGCTTTCGCGTGCTCGATCAGGGCTGGTTCTTCTTCTCTGAGACGCCCGAGGTGATCTACTCTCGTACCTTCGACGGCTCCTATCCCGCCTTCGCGAGCTGGGCGCGCTTCGCGCCGCGCGGCGAGGGACGGCCGTTCTACGTGTTCAACGTGCATTTCGAGTACAAGAGCCGTTCCAACCGCACGCGGTCGGCCGAGCTCGTGCGCGAGCGGATCGCTGCGCTGAACGCAGCCGATGAGCCCGTCTTTTTGTTGGGCGACGTGAATGACCGAGTCGGATCGCGAACAGTCGGGATTCTGGAACGGGCGGGGCTGACCTTCAGCCCGGTCGCGGGCGCGACCTATCACTTCAACCGCGGAATCAATCTTTTCGGCGCAATCGACCATCTGGCCATCACGTCGAACATCGCGCTCGCCGTGGCGCCAGTGGTACTTAGACAGCGCTTCCGGGGCGAATGGCCTTCGGATCATTATCCCGTCTTCGCGGATTTCCGGCTGCCGGACTAGCCCTCGCCGGCCGGCGAAATCGCCGTCAGGAAAAGCGCGCCTTAAGGGCCTCGCGCACTGCCGGCGTCACGAATTTCGACACGTCCCCGCCAAGCCGCGCGATCTCCTTCACGAGCTTCGACGCGATGGCCTGGCGCCGCGCATCGGCCATCAGGAACACCGTTTCGATCGAGGCGTCCATAGCACGGTTCATGCCGACCATCTGGAACTCGTACTCAAAATCTGCGACGGCGCGGAGCCCCCGCACGATCACCGTCGCGCCTACATCGCGGGCGCAGCCGATCAGAAGGTTGTCGAACGGATGAACGACGATCTCGCCGCCTGTCTCGGCGGCAATCGGCTTGCACTCGGCCTCGACCATCGCCACGCGGTCCTCGAGCCCGAAAAGCGGCCCCTTGTCGCGGTTGATCGCAACGCCGATGACCAGACGGTCGACGAGCGCCATCGCGCGCTGAATGATGTCGGTATGGCCGAGCGTGATCGGGTCGAAAGTACCCGGATACAGGCCGATGCGCATGGGTCTCTGTCCCCCTTGGACCTCTGCTTCGGTCACGCAATCTTACCGCGCGCCGGATTGTAGGCTCATCCGGCCTGTGCGCCGCAAGTCAGTTGCCCATGATCATGCCTTCGAGTGCGTCCTTCTCCATCGCAAGCTCGGAGATGCGCGCGGCCACCACATCGCCGATCGAGATGATGCCGACCATCTTGCCCTCTTCCATAACCGGCATGTGACGGAAGCGGCCCGTGGTCATCTTCTCGAGCACGCTGTCGGCGACGTCCTTGGGGCCGCAGGAAATCAGGTTGCGGGTCATCAGCGAATCCACCGTGTCGGTCAGGCAGCCCGAGCCGCGGCGCCCGAGATCGCGCACGATGTCACGCTCGGACAGAATGCCGAGCGGCACCTTTCCATCCTCGGAAACGACGACCGCGCCGATCCGTCGTTCCGCAAGAAGCCGCGCGGCGTCCGCGACACTCGTGCCCGGCGCGACGGTGATGATGTCGGTTTTGGGCTTGGCGCGCAGAATCTGGTGAACCTGCATGGCAACCTCCTGAGGATGCGGAACTTTCGATCAGCGTTGACTCTTGCTCCGCGTCTGTCAAGCCAAGGCTTCCAGCCGGGCGACCTCGCGACGCACACCATGGGCCAAAAGCTCAGCAAAGCGGTTGAGCCTTTCGACCCTTCTGTCGTCCGGGTGGCGGATCAAGTAGAATGAACGGGTGAGCGAGACCTGATCAGGCAGAACTTTCACGAGACCCGGCGCCGCAGGCAGAGCGAAGTCGTGCACGACAGCGATCCCAGCTCCTGTCCGGACCCAGTTGAACTGCACCGAGACAGAGTTCGAGGCGAGCGCGACCGCCTCCATTCCGGCTTCGGTCTGGTAGTCGAGTTCCTTGTCGAAGATCAGGTCATCGATGTAACCGATCGTCCGGTGGTGCTTCAGATCGGCGATGCGGGCAATCGGCGGATGGCGGTCGAGATAGGCCTGCGACGCCGCGAGGTGGAGCTTGTAATCCGTGAGCTTTTGAACCGTGAGATGCCCCGTTGCGGGCGGACTGACCGCAATGGCCATGTCGGCCTCGCGCTTCGAAAGGTTAACGACGCGTGGCTGAGCAACGATCTGGACTTCGAGCCCCGGATGGTCATCGCAGATTCCGGCCACGATTTGAGGCAGAAGGTAATTGGCGCTTCCGTCAGGAGCCCCGAGACGGACCTGCCCGATCAAGCCGGGCCCCTCGGTCCCCACCTCTTCCATCGCCTCGGCGACGGCCTGTTCCGCGCGAAGGGCATGCGACATGAGCCTCTGGCCCTCGCCCGACAGCGCGTAGCCCTGCGGCGAGCGGGCAAACAGCCGCGCCGCCATCGTCTCTTCGAGCTTGGCGATGCGGCGGCCGACAGTCGCGGGGTCAAGTTTCAGGAGCCTGCCCGCGCCTGACAGGCTCTCCGCCCGCGCGACGGCAAGGAAAATGCGCAAATCATCCCAGTCGGCCATGAGACATCCTTTGCGAAAATGCAAAATGCATTTGGGAAACTGCCCCTTTTCCGCGCAATTTTGCAAGGCTATTCTCTGTGCAAATTATCGGGAGGCTGCCATGAAAGAACTTACCCACTGGATCAACGGCAAGCATGTGAAGGGGAAGTCGGGCCGCTTCGCGGATGTCTACAACCCTGCGACGGGCGAAGTGCAAGCCAGGGTGCCGCTCGCATCGAAGGACGAACTCGACGCGGCGGTCGCATCCGCCGCGGAGGCCCAGCCGAAGTGGGCTGCGACGAACCCGCAGCGCCGCGCGCGCGTGATCATGGAGTTCGTGCGGCTTCTCAACCGCGATATGGAAAAGCTGGCCGAGGCGCTCTCGCGCGAGCATGGCAAGACCATCCCCGACGCCAAGGGCGACGTGCAGCGCGGTCTGGAAGTCATGGAATACTGCATCGGCGCGCCGCAACTCCTGAAGGGCGAGTTCACCGACTCGGCCGGTCCGGGCATCGACATGTATTCGATGCGTCAGGCTCTGGGCGTTGTCGCGGGCATCACGCCGTTCAACTTCCCCGCAATGATCCCGATGTGGAAGATGGGCCCTGCCCTTTCCTGCGGCAACGCCTTCATCCTGAAGCCGTCGGAGCGCGATCCCTCGGTGCCGCTGATGCTCGCCGAACTGATGCAGGAAGCGGGCCTGCCGGACGGCGTGCTGCAGGTCATCAACGGCGACAAGGAAAGCGTCGACGCGATCCTCGACAACCCGACCGTTCAGGCGATCGGCTTCGTCGGCTCGACGCCGATTGCCGAATACATCTATGGGCGCGGCTGCTCGAACGGAAAGCGCGTGCAGTGCTTCGGCGGCGCCAAGAACCACATGATCGTCATGCCGGACGCCGACATGGACCAGGCGGCGGATGCGCTGGTCGGTGCTGGCTACGGTGCCGCTGGCGAACGCTGCATGGCGATCTCGGTCGCGGTTCCGGTGGGCGACGAGACGGCCGACCGGCTGATCGACAAGCTCGTGCCGCGCATCGAGAAGCTGAAAGTCGCCCCCTACACCGCCGGCAACGACGTGGACTACGGCCCGGTCGTGACGGCCCAGGCCCGCGACCGTATCGTCAGCCTCGTGAATTCCGGCCTGGAACAGGGCGCGAAGCTCGTCGTGGATGGCCGCGACTTCAAGCTTCAGGGCTACGAGAGCGGCTATTTCGTCGGCCCGCACCTCTTCGACCATGTCACGCGCGACATGGACATCTACAGGCAGGAGATCTTCGGCCCGGTCCTCTCGACCGTGCGCGCCAAGTCCTACGAAGAGGCGCTTGGCCTCGCCATGGACCACGAATACGGCAACGGTACCGCGATCTTCACCCGCGACGGCGACACGGCGCGCGATTTCGCGAGCCGGATCAACATCGGCATGGTGGGCATCAACGTGCCGATCCCGGTGCCCTTGGCCTACCACACCTTTGGCGGCTGGAAGAAGTCGGGCTTCGGCGACCTCAACCAGCACGGACCGGACGCGTTCCGCTTCTACACGCGGACGAAGACCGTGACCTCCCGCTGGCCTTCGGGCCTTAAGGAAGGCGGCGAGTTCCATTTCAAGGCGATGGACTGAGCGCCGCCGCGATACACCTGCGAGCGAATGACCAAGGCCGGGGCGGATCAGCTCCGGCCTTTTCGCATTTCGGATCAGCATCGCGAATGCCCGGCGAAGTAGCTGCGCGGCGGCTCATCGACGCTTGCCCGCCTAACCGGCCTCTGTTCAACTGGCCGGGAAGGGAGACATCCATGACCGCACCGGATTTCACCATCGGCATCGAGGAAGAGTACCTTCTGGTCGACAGGGAATCCCTCGCTCTCGCGGTCGCACCGGAAGAGCTGATGGCCCGCTGCAAGGCGGAGTTCGAAGACCAGGTCAGTCCGGAGTTCCTGCAGTGCCAGATCGAGATCGGCACGCGCGTCTGCAAGGACATCGCCGAGGCGCGCGACGACCTCAGGCGGCTTCGCGCCTGCGTCTCACGCCACGCGGCAGAGCATGGTCTCGCGCCGATCGCGGCGTCCTGCCATCCGTTCTCAGATTGGAAGGATCAGCACCACACCGACAAGGAGCGCTATAACGAGCTTCGCCGCGATCTTGGCGGTGTCGCGCGGCGGATGCTGATTTGTGGGATGCATGTCCATGTCGGCGTGCCGGCCGAGGACATGCGCATCGACATCGCCAACCAGCTTTCCTACTTCCTTCCGCACCTTCTGGCGATGTCGGCATCCTCGCCGTTCTGGCAGGGCGAGGATACGGGGCTCGCGAGCTACCGGCTCACGGTCTTCGACAACCTCCCCCGCACGGGACTGCCGCCGCACTTCGACAGCTGGGCGGAGTATCAGCGGACGGTCCATGCGCTCGTTCACATGAACCTGATCGAGGATTCGACGAAGATCTGGTGGGACCTCCGCCCCTCGGCGCGGTTTCCCACAATCGAAAGCCGGATCTGCGATGTCCAGCCGCGGCTCGAGATGACGCTGTCGCTCGCCGCCGTCACCCAGTGCCTGACGCGCATGCTGTGGCGGCTTCAGCGGAAAAATCAGCGCTGGCGGCACTACGACAACTTCCTGATCGCGGAGAACCGCTGGCGCGCGCAGCGCTATGGAATTTCGGGCGGGCTGATCGATTTCGGCCGGCTCGAGGTCATCGACTTCGCGGTTCTTATCGAAGAACTGATCGAGCTTCTGACCCAGGACGCAGAGGCGCTCCGCTGCCTTGACGAACTGGAGGCGCTGCGCGGCCTTCTCGACACAGGGACGAGTGCCGACAGGCAGCGCAGCGTGCACGTCGAAGCGCGCACGAGTGGGCGGGACGAGGCGGATGCGATGCGCGCCGTGGTTGAAAGCCTCATCGAGGAGTATCACGCCGATCTCTGACGGCGTTTCGGGGCGGATGCTCGTTGAAGGGCGGTCGCTCCGCGATCAGCGGGCGGTTAACTCAGGCGGCGTCGCGCATCCGGCGCCGCCGAACGAGCGCCAGTCCACCAAGTCCGGCCAGCAGGCCAAGCCCCGCCGCGGGCAGCGGCACGGGTGCCGCGATGAGGGTCGCCGTGGCTTGCACGGTTGCGCCATTCGCCTGGCCCGCGCTCAGTCCGAAGACCCCGAAGTTGAAGATCTCGTTGCTGAGCGAAATCTGCATAAGTCCGCCATTACCAAAGGCCAGCATCAGAGGCGCCTGCCAATTCACGCTGCCGTACTGGAAGATGAACGCGGTGTTTCCCTGCGTGGTGCCGTTGAGCGCACCCACGCCGCCTGACCGGCCGATATCGAAATCCACGAAGATCGATTGCGGCGTCGTATCTGAGCCATTGATGAGCGGGTCGTTTGTCCAGATGTCGAACAGGTCGAAGGTCACACTCTGGCCAACGGTGAGATTCAGGTTCAGCGGCCCGCTTGTCGGGCTGGCATTGACAACCAGGCCCGGCGAACTGAACGCGTTGCCGCCGATCGTGAAACTGCCGTTGAACGTGGCGGCAAGCGCCGCGAACGCGGAGCCGGTAACGATGACGGCCGCCATCGCGCAAGTCTTGATACCGGACGCAATGCCCATTCCCGTTACTCCCACAACTTCATCCCCTACCGGCACACAGAGGCCGGATAAGAGGGGAGTATCGAAGGCTTGAGGCAATTTTAAGGCGAAAGTTCGCCAATGAGGGGAACGTACCGCCGAGATTTGTCTTTGCAGGCTTCGCGCCCCAAGTCGAAAAGAGGGGCCGCGCCCCTCCTTCAAAGCGGTATCGGCGCTGGGTTCAGGCCCTGCGGCGCCGGCGGACCGCCGCAAATGCGCCCAAGGCGCCGACCATCAGGACGCCAGCCGCTGGCAGTGGCACCGCTGCGGGCGCGAGTTGGCCGTAGAGGTTGGCGTGCGACAGCGACTGTTGTCCCGAGATAGACCACAATCCGCTGCTGGCGCCGGAGGGCAGAAGGAAGGCCGCCCAGTCGGGCCCTGTGACTTTGGGCTTGGAACCACCACCGCCCTGCCCGCTCTTGAACGCGAGTACAAGGTTCGTCCAGATCATGCCCGCGGGCGCTGCCGGCAGAATGAATGACCACAGCCCCGACGTGCCGGACACGCCGGACACATTCAGCACCGCCGGCCCACTGTCGGACTTGTCAATGAGCTGGTAGCCCGCGCCAAGGACGCCGAAGATTGGGTCCGGGCGTGCGCCATTCGCGTTACCGCTGATATTGCCCAACCCAGTTGCGACGCAGGTCGCGCCCGGCGCGATCGTGGTTACGGAAAACTGCCGCGTCGTCGCCGAGGCTGCTCCCGGACAGAACGTCTTTACTGTCGCGGCTCCTGCCGCGCCAGCCATCGACACAAAAATAGCCAAAACGACCGCCCCAAGGCGACCAGAAACACTATGCATGATGGAACCCTTCCCACCCATCAAGATACCCTGCCTTATTTTTACCACATTCCCAGCGGTTTAACAGCGGCAACTTAACGGCCGGTCAAAATACATCCGACGATTGAAGGTCCATGTACTGCAATGGATAATCCTCGCTCGAGGACCGGACTTTCCTCGTGGCGGCAACCAATTTTTCATCTGGAATCGATCAAGCGTACGTCGCAGCGCGCCGAATCGCTCACGGCACAGTCCGGCTTGAACGATCCGCGTTTGGGCCTTGCAAAACTCCTGCAACAGTTGGAATTTAACACTCGTTCAATTCAGGCCGCCTGGGAGGGATGTGATGGAGTTCGCGATGAGCGAGGAACAGCAGGCCATCTTCGACATGGCGCGCGCCTTCGCCATCGACGAGATCGCGCCGCACGCCCGCGATTGGGAACGCGCGGGGACGATCCCGAAAGACCTTTGGCAAAAGGTGGCCGGGCTCGGCCTAGGTGGCATTTACGTAAGTGAGGCGCACGGCGGTTCAGGGCTGTCGCGGCTCGACGCGACGCTCGTCTTCGAGGCCTTGGCGATGGCCTGCCCGGCGGTCGGGTCGTTCCTGTCGATCCACAACATGTGCGGCGGGATGATCGACAAGTTCGGCTCGGATGACACCAGGTCGAAGTGGCTTCCCGCGCTCTGCTCGATGGAGAAGTTCTTCGCCTACTGCCTAACCGAACCCGGCTCGGGTTCGGACGCTGCGGCGCTGAGGACACGGGCCGAGCGGACGAATGAGGGCTGGAAGTTGAACGGAACCAAAGCCTTCATATCGGGCGGCGGCTACGCGGATGCCTATGTCGTGATGTGCCGCACGGGCGGTGAAGGGCCGAAGGGCATCTCGGCGATGATTGTCGAGGACGGCGCGAACGGGCTGTCCTTCGGCGGGCTCGAGGACAAGATGGGCTGGCGCGCGCAGCCGACCGCGCAGGTGCAGTTCGACGACTGCGTGGTGCCGGCCGAGAATCTGCTTGGCGAAGAGGGCAAGGGGTTCAGCTACGCGATGGCGGGACTCGACGGCGGGCGGCTGAACATCGCCGCCTCGGCACTCGGCGGGGCGCAGGCGGCCCTCGACACGACGCTCGCCTATGTGGGAGAGCGCAAGGCCTTCGGAAAGACGCTCGACCAGTTCCAGGCACTCCAGTTCCGACTGGCGGAATTGGAGGTGAGGCTGCAATCGGCGCGCACGTTCCTGCGCCAGGCGGCGTGGAAGCTCGATAAGGGCGCACCGGACGCGACGAAGTTCTGCGCCATGGCCAAGCTTTACGTCACCGACAACGCATTCGAGGTCGCCAACCAGTGCCTGCAACTCCACGGCGGCTACGGTTATCTCGCCGACTACGGCATCGAGAAGATCGTCCGCGACCTGCGCGTTCACCAGATTCTCGAAGGCACGAACGAGATCATGCGTCTCATCGTGGCCCGCGCCATGCTCTCGGAACGGGGGTGAGCGATGCACGTTGACTCTGCAGAAGCAGAGGAGAGACGATATGCTGAATGTGACCGTGGACCAGGGGCTTGTCTGGGTGACAGCCGGCGAGCAGCTGACGGAGGCCGACTATGACCGGTTCGAGCCCATCTTCGAGAAGATCGCCGAACGTACACCGGGAACGGTGCCGATGGTCATCGAACTTAAGCCTGACTTCGACGGCTGGGATCTGCGCGCGCTGTGGCGGGAGGTGAAGTTCGGCATGCGCCACCACGACAGCTATTCGCTGATCGCCGTTGTCGGCGACAAGAAGTTGAAGGGATGGGGTACAAAGCTTTCAGACCCGCTCTTTCCCAGCGCCCGGATACAGTTCTATTCGCCCGAGGACCGCGCCAAAGCGGAACATTGGGCACGCCAAGACGAAGAGTAATCCATGCACAGAACCGGCACGAGGGACAGCCACTGATGGCGGATATCGCGATTCGCAAAGAGGGCCGCGCCGGGCGGATCACACTAATGCGCCCCAGGGCGCTCAACGCACTGACCTACGAAATGTGCCTGGCGATCGACGCCTGTCTCAAGGACTGGGCGCTGGATGAAGCGGTCGCGCTTGTGCTGATAGACGCCGAGGGCGAGCGCGCCTTTTCGGCCGGAGGTGACATCGCCGAGATGTATACGACCGGCACCAGAGGTGACTACTCCTACGGGCGCAGGTTCTGGCGGGACGAGTACCGGATGAACGCGCGGATCGCGGACTTTGCCAAGCCCGTTGTGAGCTTCCTGCAAGGCTTCACGATGGGCGGAGGAGTCGGCGTCGGTTGCCATGGCAGCCACCGGATCGTCGGCGAAAATTCCCAGATCGCGATGCCGGAATGCGGCATCGGGCTGGTGCCGGATGTGGGCGGGTCCTACCTTTTGGCGCGCGCGCCCGGGCGGATCGGGGAATATCTAGGAACGACCGGTGCGCGAATGGGTCCGGCGGATGCCGTGCTCGCGGGCTTCGCCGATCTCTACATCCAAGAGGCGGGCTGGGCGGACCTCAAGGCCGAACTCGTCGAGACCGGCGATGCAAAGCGGATCGAAGAGCGCGCGACCCGTGCCCCGGAGGGGCGCCTTGGCGCGCTGCGGCCCGAGATCGACGCGCTCTTCGCAGGCGAGACGGCGGGCGATATCCTGCGCGCGCTGGGCCATGCCGGGACCGAGTTTGCGGGCGAGGCCGAAAAGGCGCTTACTCGCGCCGCGCCGCTCTCGGCCGCTTGCACGATCGAGATGCTCCACCGGCTTCGTGACCGACCGACGATGCGCCGCGCGCTCGATCTGGAATACCGGTTCACCTGGCGCGCGATGGAGCACGGCGATTTCCTCGAAGGAATCCGTGCCGCGATCATCGACAAGGACCACAGCCCGCGGTGGCGGCACGGCAGCGTCGGGGACGTTCCGGGAGTGGAGGTGGCAAGGATGCTCATGCCGCTCGGGGAAGACGCGCTGACATTCGAGGAGGAGACAGCATGAAGATCGGATTCATCGGGCTTGGCAACATGGGTGCGCCGATGGCCAAGAACCTCGTCGCCGCAGGCCACGAGGTGACGGGCTTCGACGTTCAGGCGCCAGTGCCGGAGGGCACCGAGCGCGCGGCAAGCGCGGCCGAGGCGGCGACAGGCGCAGACGTCGTAATCACGATGCTGCCGAATGGCGAAATCCTCCGCAAGGTGGCGGCCGAGGTGATTCCGGCGATGACGAAAGGCGCGGTCTTTTGCGACTGCTCGACCGTTGATGTCGAAAGCGCCCGCGCCGTCGCCGATCAGGCCGCGAAGGCAGGCGTGCTGGCAGTGGACGCCCCGGTTTCGGGTGGTGTCGGCGGAGCGGCGGCCGGCACACTAACCTTCATGGCCGGTGGCTCGGACGACGCCTTCGCGATCGTGAAGCTGCTCTTCGACATCATGGGACAGAAGGCGGTGCATTGCGGGGCATCCGGTGCCGGACAGGCCGCCAAGATCTGCAACAACATGATCCTCGGCGTGACCATGATCGCGACCTGCGAAGCCTTCGCGCTGGCCGACAAGCTTGGCCTCGACAGGCAGAAGATGTTTGACGTCGTCTCCACCTCGTCCGGCTACAGCTGGACGATGAATGCCTATTGTCCCGCCCCCGGCGTCGGGCCGAAGTCTCCCTCGGACAACGAGTACAGGCCGGGTTTCGCCTCCGAACTCATGTTGAAGGATCTCCGCCTCAGCCAGCTTGCCGCCCAAGCGGTCGATGCGGACACGCCGATGGGCCAGCTCGCCGCGAGCCTTTACGAGACCTTCGTCGAGAAGGAAGACGGCAAAGGAATGGACTTCTCGGCGATGCTTCCAAGGTTCGAGAAACGAAAACGTGCGTGAATGGCTGTTGCTAGCAGCAACGGACGGAACATCTGCGCGTGTCGATCGTTGGTCCTCTGAGTTACAGAGGAGAGCAACGATGCAAGTCACGAGGCACCCGACCGGGACCAGGAATTCTCAGTCGAACCGGCTTTGCCTGCCAGCCGTTCTCGCAGCGGCAATGTTCGCAACTGACACCCGTATTGGAGGCGGCCGCTGGAAGCCCGGATTTTCGAAGAGTGAACCGCACGCCAGATGACGCCGCGTCTTGCCTTAGGGCGCCGCTTTCCGGTGGGCGTTGGGGGCAAACGGCGTATCGCTCGTCGCGGCGGACTGATGCGGATGTGTGACAAGGTCACCGACGAATGCGTGGCGTCCACGGTAATGTTGTCCTTCGATCAACGGGTCGTGCCTTGGCCCATTTCGAAGGAGAAAGACCATGTTGAAGACCAATGTCGGTACGACAGACCGCGTCATTCGCATCATCCTCGGCATCGTCCTTCTGGCCGCGTTCTTCATGCTGCCGGGTATGGGATACCGATGGATCCTGGCGCTTCTCGGCGTGATCGCTCTTGGCACCGGGCTGATGTCATCCTGTCCACTCTACACGCTTCTGGGCCTCAGCACCTGCCCTGTGAAAGGGACTTGAAAGGCGAGGCGGCACGAGCCGGTGGATCTCCATTTCGATGCCGCAATGAATGGGCCAGAAATTCGTGCGCCGATCACGCGGCAGCGGCCATTGCGGCGACCACCGAAACGCCCGGCGCGCTCCCAGCTTCGGCAACCGGGAACTTTCTGCTAAACTGATGGTTGGTAATCAGTGAAGCGGGGGGGTCCCATGAGAACACAAGGTATTTGCGCGGCCATTGCCGCGACAGCCCTTTCAAGCATCCATCCGGCCGAAGCGCAGAATTGTCGCATCCACGTCGACACGGGAAAGTGCATTTTCATTCCCGCAGATCAGCGCGTGAAGCCAGATTTCGCAGTCGGCGACACGTTCCCGGTCTATGAGCACAGCATGCTGATCAATCTCGACCGGTACAAGCTTCCACCGGTCAATGGCGCATGGCGCTACTATAAGTCGGGCTACGACATCTACAGGGTCGATGCGAACGACTATACGGTGCTCGAGATCATCCGGAATGCGCGCAGCCGCTGACATTCGCTTGCCGCCGCCTCAGAACACCTGACACCAGGATCAGGACTTGACCATCAGTAGCCACTCCTCCGCCGGAGTGTCCCAATTCCCCTTGACGATGGGGCGTCTCCCCGCCACGCGATAGCCGTGTCGGCGGTAGAGCCTCTGTGCGCCGACATTCTCATCGGACACCGTCAGGCACATGCCGTTCGGCCCCCGGTTCCGTTCGGAAAAGTGCAAGAGCGCCGACCCGACACCGCGGCCGCGCATCTCGGGCAAGGTCGACAAGAGGTTGATCAACCCCGTCCCCGGCGCCTCGCGCTCGAGTTCGGTCAACGCTCGGAACATGGCCGGCTCGTCTTCGGGGATCGGGCCCGGATCGAGCGGCACGGTGTCAATTGCGAGGTAGCCCGCGATCTCGCCGTCGACTTCCGCAACCCATGATTTGGTGTGCGACAGACCCGAATCTTCGCTCCGGATCCGCGACCTTGTGAACTCACTTACGTCCTGGCCCGGAGGCGTGGCCCCGCCGAAGAGGTGCATCACAAACCCGTGGCTCGCGATGTCGATGAGCTCGAGCAGAATATCCCCGTCCTCTGGCCGAACTGGGCGGATAGAGGGTGCTGACACTCTCCTGAACTCCACGAAAATCATGCAGCAGGCGAAGCCTAGGCTTCAACGGAAGCTCGGCAAAGCAAAATCGGCAAGCCAGCCGGCGGGCGCAGCTGCTATTCCGCCGCGACGCGGCTCGATTTCAACATGTGCCGCAGATAGCGGCCGGTATGGCTGCGCTCGACCGCCGCCACGTCCTCGGGTGTGCCCGTGGCCACGATCTTTCCGCCGCCGTCGCCGCCTTCCGGGCCGATGTCGATGATCCAGTCGGCGGTCTTGATGACGTCGAGGTTGTGCTCGATCACGACGACCGTGTTGCCCTGGTCGACGAGCTCATGCAGCACGTCGAGGAGCTTGCGGACGTCCTCGAAATGCAGGCCGGTCGTCGGCTCGTCGAGGATATAGAGCGTCCGGCCCGTGGATCGCTTCGACAGCTCCTTCGAGAGCTTCACCCGCTGCGCCTCGCCGCCCGAAAGCGTCGTCGCCTGCTGGCCGACCTTGATGTAACCCAGGCCCACGCGACAGAGCGCCTCCATCTTCTCGCGGATCGCGGGGACCGCCTTGAAGAACTCGCGCGCCTCCTCGCAGGTCATCTCGAGCACGTCGGCGATCGACTTGCCCTTGAACTTGATCTCCAAGGTCTCGCGGTTATAGCGATGGCCCTTGCAGGTCTCGCAGGTGACGTAGACGTCGGGCAGGAAATGCATCTCGATCTTGATGACGCCGTCACCCTGGCAGGCCTCGCAGCGCCCGCCCTTCACGTTGAAGCTGAAGCGGCCCGGCTGATAGCCTCGCGCCTTTGACTCGGGCAGACCGGCGAACCAGTCGCGGATCGGCGTGAAGGCGCCGGTATAGGTCGCGGGGTTCGAGCGCGGCGTGCGCCCGATCGGACGCTGGTCGATGTCGATCACCTTGTCGAGATATTCGAACCCCTTGATCGTCTCGCAGGGCGCGGGCGTTTCGCGCGCACCGTTTAGACGCAGGGCGGCGTTCTTGTAGAGCGTCTCGACCGTCAGCGTCGACTTGCCGCCACCCGAAACACCCGTCACGCAGATGAAACGCCCAAGCGGAAACTCGGCCGTCATTTCCTTGAGGTTGTTGCCGGTGGCTTTCACGACCGTCAGCGTCTTGCCATTGCCTTCGCGGCGCAAGCTTGGCACCCCGATCTCGCGCTGACCCGATAGGTACTGCCCGGTGATCGAGGCGGGATCAGCCGCAATCTCCTCCGGTGTTCCCGCAGCGACAAGCTGGCCGCCATGCACGCCCGCACCGGGGCCAATGTCAAAGACGTAGTCGGCCGAGCGGATCGCCTCTTCATCATGTTCGACGACGAGGACGGTATTGCCTTGATCACGGAGGTTCTTGAGAGTTTCGAGAAGCCGTCCGTTGTCGCGCTGGTGAAGCCCGATCGACGGCTCATCGAGCACATAGAGAACGCCCGTCAGCCCCGAACCGATCTGCGAGGCAAGTCGGATCCGCTGGCTTTCGCCGCCCGACAGCGTTCCGGAGTTTCGCGACAATGTCAGGTATTCCAGGCCGACGTTGTTGAGAAATCCCAAGCGCTCGCGGATTTCCTTGAGGATCAGCTTTGCAATCTCATTTTTCTGTTTCGTGAGCTTTGCGGGCACGGTGCCAATCCAGGCATAAGCCTCCTTGATCGACATCTGGACGACTTCGCCGACATGGAGGCCTGCGATCTTGACCGCAAGCGCCTCGGGCCGCAGCCGATGACCGCCGCATGTGCCGCAGGGGCGGTTGTTCTGATAGCGCTCGAATTCCTCGCGCACCCAGGCGCTGTCGGTCTCGCGATATCGGCGCTCCATGTTCGGGATGACGCCTTCGAAGGTGCGGGTGACCTCGTAGACGCGCCCGCCCTCGTCGAAGCGGAAGGGGATTTCCTCCTCGCCCGAGCCGTAGAGGAACAGATTTTGTACCTTCTCCGGCAGGTCTTTCCATTGCTTGCGAGCGTCAAAGCCGTAGTGTTTGGCCAACGCGTCGATGGTCTGGATGAAGTAGGGTGACTTGCCCTTGTTCCAGGGCGCGAGCGCGCCGTCCTTGAGCTTCAGCGTGACATCCGGCACGATGAGCCGCTCGTCGAAGAACAGTTCCACCCCTAGACCGTCGCACGACGGACATGCGCCAAAGGGCGCGTTGAACGAGAAGAGACGCGGCTCGATCTCGGGGATCGTGAACCCGCTGACCGGGCAGGCGAAGTTCTCAGAAAAGGTGATGCGCTCGGGCTCGCCCTCGCTCGGCGCAGTCTCAAGCACCGCAATGCCGTCGGCGAGGTTGAGCGCCGTACGGAAGCTGTCTGCCAACCGGGTTTCCAGCCCCTCGCGGACGACGATCCGGTCGACGACGACGTCGATGTCGTGACGAAACTTCTTGTCGAGCGTGGGCGGCTCCTCGAGCTCGTGGAATTCGCCGTTCACCTTCACGCGCTGAAAGCCCTGCTTGCGCAGTTCGAGGAACTCCTTGCGGTACTCGCCCTTCCGGTCGCGTACGATCGGCGCCATCAGATAGCCGCGCGTCCCCTGCTCCATCGCCATGACGGCATCGACCATATCCTGCACCTGCTGCGCCTCGATCGGCTTGCCCGTCGCGGGACTGTAGGGTGTGCCCACGCGGGCGAAGAGAAGCCGCAGGTAGTCGTAGATCTCCGTCACCGTGCCGACCGTGGAGCGCGGGTTCTTGGAGGTCGTCTTCTGCTCGATGGAGATTGCGGGCGACAGGCCCGAGATGTGATCGACATCGGGCTTGCCCATCATGTCGAGGAACTGGCGGGCATAGGCCGACAGCGATTCCACGTAGCGCCGCTGGCCCTCGGCATAGATCGTGTCGAACGCGAGCGAGGACTTGCCGGACCCCGACAATCCGGTGATCACCGTCAGCTGGTCGCGCGGAATATCCACGTCTATGTTCTTCAGATTGTGCTCGCGCGCGCCGCGGACTTCGATGAACTTCTGCTCGGCCATGCTGCCCCCCGGGGATCAGAGGTTAACAGATAGTGCATCCGGCCCGAGTCTCCAACTGGAAAATGAGAACATTATAAGAACTTGTGGCGCTTTCACGCCGGAGGGCTGCGGGGGCCCAGCCCCCGGACATCCGCCGTTGCGGGCGCAAGAAATCGCCGCCTGCCGGCGTTCACGCAGACTTCACTCCATCAACCCGCGGCCACGCGCTATGCTCAGGTCCGCTAGCGATGGAGGACGACATGCAGATCACCAGACGCGGCATCCTGGCCCTTGTGGCGGCACTGGCGGCGACACCCGTTGCCGCGCATCACGGGTGGCGCTGGACGAATACCGGAGAATTCGAGTTAACCGGGCTTATCACGAAGGCAAAACTCGGCAATCCCCACGGGGTTCTAACGATAGACGCCGATGGTGAGATCTGGACGGCAGAGATCGGCCAGCCCTGGCGGAACGAGCGTGCCGGACTGTCCGACGACATGTTTGAGCCCGGCACCGAAATTACGCTTCTTGGCCACCGCTCCGCCGACCAGGATGAGCTCGTAATGAAGGCCGAGCGGGTCATCATCGCCGGCAAGCGCTACGACCTCTACCCCGATCGCTCGTGAACGAGATCGCGGCTTCGCTCGAGGCGACTGAACTTGCGCATTTCCTCAAGGCGTCGCGCTGGGTCTATCCGCTAGTGAATGCCGGCCACATCCTCGGCATCGCGCTCCTGGTCGGGGCCGTCGTGCCGATGGACCTCAGGATTCTCGCAATCATTCGCCGGCCGGCCCTGCCCGAAACGATTGCGCTGCTGAGACCGGTCGCAGTCGCGGGGCTCGTGCTGGCCGCAACCTGCGGCGGGCTACTCTTCATCACCCAGGCGACGGACTATGTCGGCAACGACTGGTTCTGGGCCAAGATCACCCTCGTCGCGCTGGCGACGGCGAATGCGCTGGTCCACCGCCCGCTATTGCGGCTTTCCGAGTTCCGTCGGGTAACCGCGGCGACGATCTCGCTGACGTTCTGGCCCGCCGCCCTGATTTGTGGGCGAATGATCGGCTATTCCTGAGGCCCTATCCGAGCGGCACGGTGACGTCGCATAGGTAACCCTGCTCAGGCGCGCCGGTGAGGGTCAGCATCATCGCCTCCATCTCACCGTCCGAATTGTCGCGAAAGACCACGTCGCGTGCGAAGCTTGTCCGTTCGAGGTTGGAAACGCTTCGAGAGTAGGCGCGACTGGCGCGGTAGGTTTTCTTGATCGGTGCTTCCGGAAGCGCGAACTGCGACGTCAGCCGGGCGGCTCGGCCGTTCGTTGCGGCGGCCGCATCCGCGAAGACCTCGAAGTGGAAATGCGGCCAGCGGCCCGCATAGCAGCCGGGCACGATCGTGGTGAAGCGCAGCTTGCCCGCAGCGTCCGCTATGCCGAGGCCGCGCAGGTAGTTCCGGTCCGGCAGATCATAGAGCGAGTAGCGCCCAGCGGCGTCGCAATGCCAAATATAGAGCGCCGCACCAGGAAGCGGCGTGCAGCCATCGGCGGAAACGATCGCGACCGTCAGGCGCATCGGCACGCCGTCGGCGGTTCCGCCTTGCCCGGCGAAGCTCGGCCGCAGATCTTCCCGCACGACTCCGCCTTCGGTCAGCACGTTGATGACCTGGCCGGACCGCCGGTTGGTGCCGTCTCCCGGGAACGGGCCAGGCGTTTCCATCGCCGGCATCGGACAGACCACCTGTGCGGCTGCGGACGATCCGAGAACCGAGGCACCGGCCGCACCTATGAGGCTCAACACCTGACGGCGCGGCAGCAGTCTGGGCATGTCGAGAGCGAAACCGCCATCCGGGGCGTGGTCGGGTTGGTCCATCTGCGCAGCCTCTCTGAGTTTCCGCCCCGGAAACCGTCCAGCTCCAGGTTGAAGCCCCAAAGCCGTGGCTTTCCGTCGTTCAGATATGGAGCGCGCGGCCGTAGGCATCGAGAACCGCTTCGTGCATCATCTCCGAAAGCGTCGGGTGCGGAAAGACACTTTCCATCAATTCCCCTTCAGTCGTCTCCAGCGTGCGGCCGACGACGTAGCCTTGAATGAGTTCGGTCACTTCCGCGCCGACCATATGGGCGCCAAGAAGCTCGCCGGTCTTCGTGTCGAATACGGTCTTGATCAAACCTTCCGGCTCTCCAAGCGCAATCGCCTTGCCGTTGCCGATGAAGGGGAAGCGGCCGACCTTGACCTCGTGGCCAGCCTCCTTGGCCCTGGCTTCCGTCAGACCGACCGAGGCCACCTGCGGGTGGCAGTAGGTGCAGCCGGCGATGGAATTGGGCTTGATCGGGTGGGCTTTCTTCCCGGCAATCAGCTCGGCCACCATGACGCCCTCGTGGCTGGCCTTGTGTGCGAGCCAGGGCGCGCCCGCCACGTCGCCGATCGCGTAGAGGCCGTCCACGCCGGTGCGGCAGTATTCATCGGTGATGACATGGGTGCGGTCGACCTTTACGCCGAGCGCCTCGAGCCCGAGATTTTCGACGTTGCCGACGATGCCGACAGCCGAGATCACGGTGTCGAAGTCCATGGTCTCGGTCTTGCCGCCGGTCTCGATATGGGCGGTCACCTTGCCCTTGGCGCGGTCGAGCTTCTTGACCGTGGACTTCTCCATGATCTTCATGCCCTGCTTGGTGAACTGCTTCTTGGCGAAGGCGGAAATTTCGGCATCCTCGATCGGCAGAACGCGGTCCAAGACCTCGACCACGGTCGTTTCAGCCCCAAGCGTGTTGAAAAACGAAGCGAACTCGATGCCGATCGCGCCCGAACCGATGACGAGCAGTTTCTTTGGCATCCGCTTGGGCACCAGCGCGTGCTTATAGGTCCAGACAAGATCGCCGTCGGCCTCGAGCCCCGGCAGTTCGCGTGCCCGTGCGCCAGTGGCGACGATGATGGCTTTGGAAGCAAGTTCCTCTGTCCCCTTGTCGGTCTTGACGCTGACTTTGCCCTTGGCGGGGATCGCCGCCTCGCCCATGAAGGTGGTGATCTTGTTCTTCTTCATCAGATGCCCGATGCCGCCCGAAAGCTGATTGGCTACCGCGCGCGACCGCTTGACGACGGCGTCGAGGTCGTAGCCGATCCCGTCGGCTTTCAGCCCGAATTCCTTGGCGCGGTGCATTAGATGAAAGACCTCTGCCGAGCGCAAAAGCGCCTTCGTCGGGATGCAACCCCAGTTGAGGCAGATGCCACCCATGTGCTCGCGCTCCACGATGGCGACGTTAAGCCCGAGTTGGGCGCCGCGTATCGCGGCGACATAGCCGCCCGGCCCCGCGCCGATGACAATCATGTCGAAGGTTTTGGCAGCCATGTCTCTCTCCTCAAGCAAAGTAGTTTGCCACTAAACTATTTTTTGCATTCACACAACGCGAGCAGGCGGATTGGCGCCATGCGTGCCATGCATGGCGCCAGTCAGGTGTCGTCGAGCGCATTCAGCACGCCGCGGTACCCACCCTTTTCGATGAACTCCGTCTCTTCCGGCGTCATCTTGCGGCCTAGCGCCTCGTTGCGGAACGGGAACCGGCCAAAGCGCCGGATGATTTCGCGATGGGCGCGCGCATGCCGCAGATATTCATCGCGTGATTGAATCATGTTGCGCTGAACCAGATCGACGGCAAAATCCTGGTCCTCCAACTTCTCCGAATGCTCGAAAGGCATGTAGAAGAAGATCCGCTCGGGTTCGCGCACAGACAGGTCGAATTCCTTCCCGACTGCCTTGCGCGCGGCCTCTCTTGCGCGTTCATCCGTCGCGAATGCGTCGCCGGTGCCTCGGAACATGTTGCGCGGGAACTGGTCGGTCAGGATCAGAAAGGCGAGGGTTCCGCGCGGGCCGTTGCACCAATAGTCCCGCTCACCCGCCCGCGCCGCTGCCCACTCTGCGCCGAACCTGGAGCGGATTTCTTCATCGACCTCCGCGGCCTCGACGTACCAACCGGATGGTCCAATTTCGTGCAACCAGAAATCCACGACGGCTTCAGGCTCTGACATGGCATCCTCCCCCGTTCAGGACTCTCCGCAGACAAGACTTGCAGGAAGCGGGAGGAAATTCCAGCGTTTGATGTCTCAGTTGCCGGACTCGCTTTGCTGATCCTGCTGCTGCGCCTCGATCGCGGCTTCGAGAGCGACCACACCGGCGGTGGGGGCGAGAGCGGTATAGGCCCCGGTCTGGTCGGTCGTGGGCGCGCGACGCCGGGTCATCCGCCACGCGGCGTAGCCCGCCATCATCCCGAAGAGCACGCAAATGAACAGGAAGAAGCCGCTTGGTCCGATCTGCGCCATGATCCAGCCGGTCAGGATCGGGCCACCGATCGCGCCGACGCCGTTGATGAAGATAAGCCCCGCGGAAGCCGCCGCCATGTCCTCGCTCGAAAGGAAATCGTTCGTGTAGGCGACGAGCAGGGAATAGAGCGGGTTCGACACGCCGCCCATCAGCGCCCCGACCACGACGAGCAGGAGGAAGCTCGGCTCGACCAGAACCGGAATGATGGTCGACATCGCACCCACCACGGCAAGCGCAAGCACGAGTGTGCGCCGGTCCATCCGGTCCGACAGCCAGCCGATCGGGTATTGCAGGACGAGGCCGCCGGTGTAGATGGAGGCGATGAAGATCGACAGGTCGCGCACGCTGAGGCCCACGGTCGCGCCCCAGACCGACGCCATGCCGAACTGCGCCGAGAAGATGCCGCCAAGCAGGAAGATGCCCACGCAGCCCAGCGGAGATATCTCAAAGAGGCGCACGAAATTCAGCGGCTTCGTCAACTCGAAGGCGGGCGCGGGGCTCGCGGTCAGCAGGATCGGCGTGAAGGCGATCGACACGAGGATCGACGGTACGACGAACAGAAAGTAGCCCGACGGGTCGCCCATGTTCAAAAGCGCCTGGGCCGAGATGATGCCGAGCATCTGCATGATCATGTAGAGCGACAGCGCCTGGCCCCGCGTCTCGTTCGTCGACGCGTTGTTGAGCCAGCTCTCGGCGGTAATGTAGACGCCCGAGAAGGAAAACCCGATCAGCACGCGCATCAGCGACCAGGCGATCCAGTCGGGCGCGGCGGCATAGGCGACGAGCACCGCCGAGATCATCGAGCCGAGCGCGGCGAAGACCCGCACGTGACCCACCCGCCGGATCATGTCCGGCGTCATCCGGGACCCGAAGAGGAAGCCGAGGAAATAGGCCGACATGACGAACGACATCTGGGTCGTCGAGAAGCCCTCGATCGCACCCCGGATGCCGAGCAGCGTGCCCTGCACGCCGTTGCCGATCATGAGGAGCATCATGCCGATCAGGAGGGGCCAGGAGTTTCTCAGGACGGTCAGCATAAGGTCGGGCTTTCGGTTTCGGGTCGGCGCAAGTTTGCAGGGCGAAGGGGAATATTCAGTCCCGCCTGCGACTCGGCGCAGCAGGATTACGGCCTTTCGGCAGAAGAAGCGAGGCGTCGCCGTAGGAAAAGAACCGATAGCTTTCGGCGACCGCGTGGGCGTATACGCGCCGCATCCGAACGACGCCCATGAACGCGGAGACAAGCATTAGGAGAGTCGACTTCGGCAGGTGAAAATTGGTCATCAGCCCGTCGGTCGCGCGAAACTCGTAGCCCGGATAGATGAAGATGTCGGTCGCGCCCCGCCAGGCCCGCATCCGGCCCGCGCTGTCCACAGCGCTTTCGAGCAGCCTGAGCGCCGTGGTGCCGACCGGAATGACGCGGCCGCCTGCGTCGCGAGTCGCGTTGATCTCCGCCGCAGCCTCATCGGTCACCTCGCCCCATTCGGGATGCATCCTGTGGGTCGTCACGTCCTCGACCTTCACGGGGAGGAAGGTGCCGGCGCCGACATGGAGCGTGACATGCGTGAACGCCACGCCCCTGTCGGCGAGGCGCTGAAGAAGCGCATCGTCGAAATGCAAGGACGCAGTCGGCGCGGCCACGGCGCCCGAGCGGCGCGCGAAGACCGTCTGGTAGTCCTCGCGATCGCGCGAGTCCGGCGGACGCAGCGCGGCGATGTAGGGCGGAAGGGGCATGTCGCCCGCCTCGGCGAGCGCTTCGTCGAATTCAGTGCCTGTGAGATTGAAGAACAACTCCGCCTGTCCTTCAGCGATGCGGACGACATCGGCCGAGAGCCGCTCGGAAAAGCGGATCGTCTCGCCTTCTTTTAGCTTTTTCAGTGGCTTGACGAGCGCAGCCCATCGCCCTTCGGGCCTCGGTTCGAGAAGCGTGACCTCGATCCGCGCCACCACCTCTCCCTGCCCGGTCTCGCGCCGCCGCGTGCCCGAGAGCCGCGCGGGGATTACTTTGGTGTCATTGAGGACGAGCCGGTCACCGGGGCCAAGGAGATCCGGCAGGTCGCGGACATGGAGGTCATGGATTGCGTCGCCCTCTGCCACGAGCAGCCGCGCAGCGCTTCTCGGGCGTGCGGGACGCGTGGCGATCAACCCTTCGGGCAGGTCGAAATCGAAGTCGCTAAGCTTCATTGTGTGAGCTTCGGGGGACTGGCGCGGAAGATCTCTCGGAACATGCCGGGTGTCAGGATCGAGAGGGGATTGACGGAGATGCCCGGATTGTCGACCGGTCCGCTCATGCGGTAGTTGAATCCGAATAGCCCCTCGCCGCGGCGGGAGAATATCTGGCCCACCGCATTGAGTGCGTAGATCGGCGAGATGGTGCCCTGAATATCGATAAGGCGCGGACCGCTTCGGTAAACGCCCTGCGCCGAAACGCCGAGCGAAGGGCCCGTGGCCGCCGCGCTCCGGATTTCGACAGCGTCCGGGGTCAGCCGGAAGTCTGCGTTCACCGCGCTGAAGAGGATTCCCGGCCCCTCGAGCTGAGTGAGAAGTCCGACGACCGAGATTGCGTTCAAAAGCTCTGCCAGCGCTGAGGCGTTTGTGACTCGAATCCCTTCGATCCGGCCCGTTCCGTCGTAGTTGCCCGGCGCGCCGAGCGGTCTGAGCGCAAGGTCGAGCGCGCCGCCAACGCCGTTTTCGTAGATCCCGGCTGCACGCAGGGTCGCGCCCGCATCGCCCGACTGGACGCGGAAGGCCGAGCGGCCGCCTTGCGGCGAGATCCGTCCCCGAACCAGCGCGGCGCCATTGACAAGCCCTGTGAAGTCGCCCGTGAGCCCGCCCACGGTCGAGAACGTACCGCGAAAGCCCGTAAGCGCGATCGCTTCGGAAATCCTGAGCCGGTCGAGCGCGACCGACAGAGGACCGCCACCCTGCCCGCCCCCGCCGAGATTGGCGCGGCGAAGATCGACGCTGCCGCGTTCAACGACGATGGCCGGCGCCTGTCCGCGCCCGCGTCCTCTCAGCTCGGCCGCTCCCTCGAACCACGGCTCGATCCGCGCCGTGCCCAGCCGGATCGAGTCGAGCGCGCCGTCCGGCCGCAGGCGGACATTGCCCGCGATCGATAGCCCGGATGCTTCGAGTTCCAGCCGCTCGATGGAGACCGGCTTGCCGAGCGCGCCGCGAACGAGAAGACGCCCGGCCGTCCCGCTCGGCTTCGACCAGCCGATCTGTGGCAGCGCGAGGCGCAGCCCGTCGAGCCCGGAGGTCAGTGTGAAGCGGGGCGGCGAGCCTTTCTCCAGCTCCAGCGTAAGGTCGCCCTGCCCCCTGCCCTGGACCGATCCCGATGGCAGACCAATGCCGAACGTGTCGAGAAAGCGTGGCGAAAGTTCCACCTTCGCCTCGACGCGGCTTTTGCCCTTGTCCACGGGACGCAATCCCTGGCTCCATACCGCCTCGACCGGGAGACCGTCAAAGACCGCCGGCCCGAAGATCCGAAGCAACTCATTGTCGGCCTTGAGTTGCAGCGCGCCCGCGCTCAGCACACGGCCGGGCACGATCCGGTCCGAATTCACGTCAGTGAGTCGCGCGGTGACGTCAAAGTCGACATCGCCGGGCAGTATTTTCGCCTTCAGCGCAAGATTCAGGACCGCCTCGATTTCGGCCCGCCCTTCGGCAATATCGGTTGGACGTCCCGCCTTGGAGAGGAATTCGAACGGCGGCTGGTCGAGCAGCGACAGCGCGGCCGGGATCGTGCTTTCCGCACGAAGCGTGAACTCCGCCGGCGCGGGCTTGAGCGTGAGATCGGGGATGCGCATAACGCTGCCAGACATGTCGATCTGCCCGCCCGCCGGTGCGATGACATGACCGCGATCGACAACGAGCGTATAGGCGTTGTCGCTGATCGTGGCGTAGCCGACGCCGTCCTGGATTGGCGGAAGCGTGCGGATCACCCGGACTTCGGTATCGCGGTATTCATAGCCGAGCGAAAAGCGCGGCTCTTCGCTTGGCCGCGCCCGGAAGGCCGCCTTGACGTCGTAAAGTTCAGAGGTCGCGACATTCTGGGTGAGCCACGCGCGGGTCTTGGGCACTGCCGTGACTGGCCAGAGTGCGAAAAGCCGTGCGCTCTCGATCTTGTTGACGGCGGCGTCGATCGCCACAGCCCAGCCTTCCGGTTCGACATCAACTGTCCCTCTTGCGCTGATCCGACCGTCCACTCCGTCGACAAGAACGAGTTGGCCAAGATCAAGTCCGAAGGGATCGAAGCGCAAGCGGAAATCGATGGCCCCCTGCTCGACTGCCACGGGATCGGCAAAGACCCCTTCAGGATCGATCTTGAGATCCGTAATCTCGATCTGCCCAATGAGCGCGGTTGGAAATCCCGCCTCGATTCCCTTCAACCACGCTTTCGCCCGGGCAACCACGTGCAAGGCAGCACTGTCCACGGCAATATTGTCGAAGCCGATCTGACCGGTTTCGGGGTCATAGTCCATCTCAAGGCGCGCCTGTTCGAACCGCACCGGCCGCGTGTCGGGCGTCGGCTGCAATGCGCCTGCACCGATTTCGAGCGTCGCAGTCAGTTCGCCAAACCGGCCCGAGGCGTCGACCGACGACTGGATCGCCCCCGAGATCGGTGCATTGACCGCGCCGAGCACGGCGAGCGCGGGCGACTGCGCGGCGAGATCACGCGCCGAGACATCGGTGACGCGCGCGGTCAATGTCGCCTCGGGCGACCCCTTGACCGAGGCGAAGGACAATTCTGCCTGGGCTGGCGCGCGCCCTTCCTCGGCGAGCGTCATGGCGATATGAATGCCGATCCGACCGGCGTCCTGGCTGAGCGTCAGATCGCCCTGTGTCGCCGTCCAGGTCCGGCCGAGGCGAAGATCCTCGAAGCTGAGTTCCAGCCCGTCGACGACGATGGACTCGATGCCATTGAGGACTGGCAGCGCAAACGCTTCATCAACGGCGTTCAGTGCCTCGGCCGGGCTGAGTACCTGCTCCATCCCGGCCGCGTCGGACCCCATGTCGAAATCGAGACTGCCATCCTCGAGCCGCCTGAGGGCGATCCGCGCACCTGCGATCGTCAGGCGGCGCGGTTCCACCCTCCCGGACAGAACGGGGCGCGCCTTGAGCGTTGTCGTCAGCTCTGGCAGGACCGCGATCCGCGCACCCTTCGGGGAGAAAAGCTCCACCCCGCTAAGCCGCACATGCGGCACGAACATGTCGTCCACCAGCAAGTCGACGGAAAGGATCTGCGCCGACGCGGCGCCGGAAAGCACCTGGTTGGCGCGCACCTCGATCCGGTCCACGACCCAACCGGGCAACGAGATCACCCGACCGGTCAGCACCAGCATGAGAGCCAAGAATACGGCAGCCACCAGTACGAGAATGGCCACGGTGCGCTTGATAGCGCGCCCTTTCCGGCCACCGCGTGGCGGCAATTCCGTGCTCTCGCTGGCCTCTTCCATACGGTTGCCCTTCGCCGCGGACCCGAACAGTTCGGCACCTGCGCAGGCTATCCCTTTACCTTTGCGTCGCGCGAATTAAAACACCAAGCGCAATGCAGCGACAAAAGGAAGGCGGCACATGCTTGAGGCCGGAAATGAAGCCCCAGATTTCACTCTCCCGCGCGACGGCGGCGGAAGCGTCACTCTCTCGGCGCTTCGTCCGTCGAAAGTTGTGCTCTACTTCTACCCCAAGGACGACACCTCCGGATGCACGACCGAGGCGCTGGATTTCACGCGGCTCGCCGAAGCGTTCAACGCGGCGGACACCGTGGTCGTGGGGCTGTCAAGGGACAGCGTCAAGGCGCACGATCGGTTCACAGCAAAGCACGGCCTCTCCGTGGTGCTCGCGTCGGATGAGCTCGGCGACACCTGCGAGCGCTACGGGACCTGGGCCGAAAAAAGCATGTACGGCCGCAAATACATGGGGATCGAACGCACGACATTCCTGATCGACGGCGAGGGCCGGATCGCGCGCGCCTGGCGCAAGGTGAAGGTCAAGGGCCACGCCGAAGAGGTGCTCGACGCGGCGCGGTCGCTGTGAGCCCGTCTCTCGCCGAGATGGCGGTGGAGGTGCTGACCACCGCTGACGGGCGCGCCAAGACGGCGCTGTCGCATGCCCACGCCACGCGTTGGCAGGACGCGCGAGCTGCAGGCGAGCCTTTGGCCGTCGGCGCGGCGAGCCCGCCGCTGCGCCCCGCCCGGCCCGAAAAGCCCGAGCTTCTGCCGCCGCGCGATGTGCCGCGCCGCCGGACCGGGAGCCCACAGGGCAGGATCGCACTTCTCCACGCGCTGGCTCATATCGAGCTTAACGCCGTCGACCTCCATTGGGACATCATTGCCCGCTTCACGCATGTGCAGATGCCCATGGGCTTCTACGACGACTGGGTGAAGTCGGCCGACGAGGAGTCTAAGCATTTCAACTTGCTATGTGACTGCCTTGAAGCGGCCGGAAGCTTCTACGGCGCGCTTCCCGCACACGCTTTCATGTGGCGCGCGGCAGAAGACACGGCAGAGGACCTGCTTGGCCGGCTCGCGGTGGTGCCCATGGTGCTCGAAGCGCGCGGCCTGGATGTGACGCCGGGCATGATGGCGATCTTCGAGAAGGCCGGCGAGAAACTGGCGACCGACGCCCTGCGCGTGATCTATGCCGAGGAGGTCGGTCATGTCGCCTATGGCGTGAAATGGTTCAACTGGCTCTGCGGTCGGGACGGGCACGACCCGAAGGACGTCTTTCACGGCCTCGTCCGGCGCTACTTCCGCGGCGCGCTAAAGCCGCCCTTCAACGAAGAAAAGCGCGCCGAAGCTGGGTTGCCGCCAGACTTCTACTGGCCGCTCGCCGAAGTTCTTGCCGAAGCGCCGGGCACTGCCGGTTTCCGCTGAAGCGCCGGAAATCGCTTAACATTCACCGCCGGGTGGCACAAATATCGGCGGGATTTCGCCGATCGTGGCGGGTTCTGGCCCGCGTCGACGGGACGCGGCCCAAATCAGTTGCGACAGCGATGTGCGGTTGCTAATGCGTTTGCCAAGGGGCGCCTCGGGGATGGGGCCTTCCGCTCACAGGAACAAATTCCGCGGGGACAGCTTGCCGGGACGCCTTATCAACCGTTTTCACGACACTCTCGAACGCAAACTGCCGGAACAGCGTTTGTTCCTGCGCTCAGATAGCGAAACCCGCTTCATCCGCCTCAAACCCGCAACCCAGGCTACCGTGCTCGCCGGCACGGCCCTTGTTCTTGCCTGGTCGATCGTGGCCACGGCGGTCGTCATGATGGATTCCATCGGCTCGGGCAGCGCGCGCGAGCAAGCTCGGCTCGAGCAGGCAACATACGAGGCGCGGATCGAGGCGTTGTCGCAGGAACGCGACACACGCGCAACCGAGGCCGCCGCGGCACAGGAACGCTTTGCGCTCGCCCTTGAACAGGTATCGCGCATGCAGTCGGCGCTTCTCGCATCCGAAGAACGCCGCAAGGAACTCGAGACCGGGATCGGCGTTATCCAATCGACACTGCGCCGCACGATGACGGACCGCGACAAGACGCGCGCTCAGCTTGTCGAACTTGCTTCCGAGGTCACGCAGGGCCCGGGTCTCACCGCCACCCCGGGCAATCACGGCGAAGACACGGCCGAGACGCTTGAATTTGTGACCGCAGCCTTGGGCAGGACCGCCGCCGAACGCGACGAGATGGCGGACAAGGCCCTCGACGCCACCACTGCGGCCGACGAGATTGCCTACGAAATGCGTCTGCTTGAAGAGCGGCACGACGAAATCTTCACGAGTCTCGAGGAAGCGGTGACGATCTCGATGGCGCCGCTCGATAAGATGTTTGCCTCTGCCGGACTCGATCCGGAGGATCTGATCGCGCAGGTGAGGCGCGGATATTCCGGAATGGGTGGTCCGCTCGGGCCGCTGATGCCCGCGACCGGGACCGAGGCGGATCCCGATGCGGCTCGCGCCGCGCGGATCCTCGAGGGGCTGGACCGGATGAACCTCTACCGAATGGCGGCCGAGAAGGCGCCCTTCGCGATTCCCCTGCAAACCTCGTTCCGATTCACATCGGGCTTCGGTCGGCGGTGGGGCCGGATGCACGAGGGCACGGACTTCGCCGGCGCCCACGGCTCGCCCATCCATGCGACGGCTGACGGCACCGTGGTTCATGCCGGCTGGCAGTCGGGCTACGGCAACCTCGTCCGCATCCGCCACGACTTCGGGATCGAGACCCGCTACGCCCATCTGTCGAAAGTCAGGGTTGAAGTCGGGCAAAAGGTCTCGCGCGCCGACAGGATCGGTGATATGGGGAATACTGGCCGTTCGACGGGAACCCATCTGCACTACGAGGTTCGCGTGAACGGCAAGTCAGTCAACCCGATGACCTTCATCAAGGCAGCGAATAATGTTTTCTAAAAGCAAGATCAACGAGCCCGGACCGAAAGCCGGTGCCGAAAGCGATCAGCCCAAGGCGGCTGCCGAGCAGGCCCCGGCCAAGCCGGCCTTCGAGCTCGGCTCGACCACGCCCAAGGCGAAACCCCCCGCATCGGTGCTGTCCTCCGATCTCACGATCACCGGTAATCTCAAGACGACCGGCGACATCCAGGTCGAAGGCACGGTCGAAGGCGACATCCGCGCCCATCTCCTGACCGTCGGCGAAAGCGCGACGATCAAGGGAGAGGTCGTGGCCGACGACGTCGTTGTGAATGGCCGCGTCGTGGGTCGTGTCCGCGGGCTCAAGGTGCGGCTCACCTCGACCGCGCGGGTCGAGGGCGACATCATCCACAAGACGATAGCCATTGAATCGGGCGCCCATTTCGAGGGCTCCGTGCAGCGCCAGGAAGATCCGCTTTCCCAGCAGGGCGGAACGCCCCAGCCCAAGGCGGTCGCGGCGGCGTCCTCGGCCTGATAGGATCGGACTGGGCCGAACGGCATGTGGTGGGGCACCCGGGCGGGTGCCCTTCGCATTTGACGCGGCGGGCAACACAGCCGGCATGGTGTCTCATGGTTCGGTCAGGCTATTGCTTGCGCCCGCGAGGCCTACTGCCGCAGGAGCCGCGCCTCGGCCGCATCTGCGATGGCCCATGCCTTGAGCGCCACGAGAACCGCCTCCTGCAGCGTCTTGCGCCAGTCGGGGTCGGAGAGCCTCTCGCGATCAGCCTCGGAAGACAGAAACCCCACTTCGAGTAGCACCGAGGGAATATCTGGCGATTTGAGGACCGAGAATGCCGCCTCTTGGATCGGATGGCGATGCATCCGTCCCCCCGTTCCACTGATCGCGGCAACCAGCGCCTCGGCAAGCCGGTCGGTGCGCGGCCGCGTTTCGGTCCGCGCGAGGTCCATCATCACCGCGGCCACAAGATCGTCCTGCCCCGAAAGATCCACGCCAGCCAGAAGGTCGGCGCGGTCGTGACGCTCCGCCAGCCGCGCCGAGGCCGTATCGCTTGCGGCATCGGCCAGCTTGTAGACGGTGGCACCGGTCGCCTCGCCTTCGGCCAGCGCGTCGGCGTGCAGCGACAGAAAGACGTCCGCCCCGGAAGCGCGGGCGATGCTGATCCGCGTCTCTAGCGGCACGAAGACATCCTCTTGCCGGGTTAGCACAACTTCCATGCCGCCTCGCCTTAGCACCTCGGCAAGCTCGCGCGCGAAGGTCAGCATCACGTCCGCTTCGACCATCTCCTCGGATTCCGCTCCCGGGTCGATGCCCCCGTGCCCAGGGTCGAGCACGACGATGAGCGGATTTTCTCCGGTCTGGCGATGGCGCGGCGGCGCTGTCTCGGCGGCGTCTGGCAGCGCCCAGCGCGCGACTTCGGGCACGCCGCCCGCGGTCGCGGTCGCGAAGGTCGCCGCCGTCGAGGGCATCAGCGTAACGCGGATGTCGGCCGCGCCGGTCTCGGCCACCTGCTGTTCGGCGCTTGCGATCCGGTAGGGCCCGTCGAGTATTGCGACAAGCCGCGACCATCCCGGCTGTATGGGGCCCCAGCCGAGTTCGGCGACACCTTCTGACCGGTCGAGCGCTGCGGGGCGCGACGGGCCGAAATCAAGTTCCGAGAAATCGAGAACCAGCCGCGGCGGATCGGACAGGAGAAAAGCGCGGTAGGGAACTGCCTTGCTGATGGCGAGGTCGAGCGCGATGCCCTCGCCGTCATCGACGAGTGCAGACGCCGCCGCATCGAGCCGCGCCAACGCGGTCAAGTCGCCGGTCCCTGCCGCAGGCGCTGCGCGACCAATCACGGCAGCCAGGGCGACGGCCCAGGTCAGTACGACAATCCGCGAATACTGCATCCTGCCTGCCTTTTCGCCCCTTATAGCGCGCTCCCGATCCTCTTGGAACGCCCTGCCCCGCGCGTCTCCATGAACGCTGAAAGCCGACTGAGCCCTTCGCGGATGTCCTCGGTCGAGCGGGCGTAGGAGAACCGCAGCGTTCGCGATCCGCGCTCCGGGTCGAAATCCAGACCCGGCGTCACGGCCACGCCAGCCTCGTGCAGGATCTCACGCGCGAAGGCCAGGCTGTCATCAGTGTGTTCGGAGACATCGGCGTAGATGTAAAATGCACCGTCGGGCGGCGCGATCCTGTCGAACCCTGCCTTGGGAAGCTCTTCGAGCATGAGACGGCGGTTCTCGGAGTAAACGGCGCGGTTCGCCTCCAGTTCGTCGACGCAGTCGAGCGCGGCGAGCGCGGCCACCTGACTGGCATGCGGCGGGCAGATGAACATGTTCTGCGCCAGCCGCTCGACGGGGCGGACGAGCGCTTCGGGCACTACCATCCACCCGATGCGCCAGCCCGTCATCGAGAAATACTTGGAGAAGGAATTGATCACGCAGACCTCGCCCGTGATCTCGAGCGCCGAGACGGCGCGGTCGCCGTAGTGAAGCCCATGGTAGATCTCATCCGAAATGAGGGCGATGCCGCGTTCGGCAGTGGCCCCGGTAATGGCGGACAAGGCCGAGTGATCAAGCATCGTACCCGAGGGATTGGCCGGCGAAGCGACAATCAGGCCACGTACGCCCGGCGGGATGTCTTCGGGCCGTGGCTGATAACGGTCTTCGGGGCGGGTGGGAAAGCCAATGGGTACGAGCGACAGCGCCTTAAGGATCTGCCTGTAGGACGGATAGCCCGGTTCGCCCAGCGCAACGCGATCGCCCGCTTCGAACAATGCAGTAAAGGCGAGAAGAAAGGCTGCCGACGAGCCCGAGGTCACGATGACACGGCCGGGGTCGAGATCGACGCCGTACCATCGCCGGTAGAGCCCGGCGATGCCTGCCCGCAGCTCCGGCAGACCGAGCGCGACCGTGTAGCCGAGCGGTGCGCTGTCGAGCGCCGCTGAAAGCGCACGCCGTGCGCCGGCTGGCGCGGGCGTTGCGGGCTGGCCCACTTCCATGTGGATGACATGGCGTCCGGCCGCCTCGGCGGCGCGCGCGGCCTCCATCACGTCCATCACAATGAAGGGATCGACGATCCCGCGGCTTGAAATGCGCAAGCTTGCCTCTCTATGTTGGCCCGCGAACCGGGTTCGTTCATCCCAGCCCCAAGGCGTGGCGTCAATGCCCGTCACCGGTGTGGACGGGTCCACGGCACAACAAAGGGCGGCCATCCGCCCGCCATCTGACAGGAAACTCGAATGAAACTCGCCCCGTTCGCGCTCGCCGCGGCTCTCGCCACGCCCGCGGGCGCCTTCGACATCTCGGCGATGTCCGACGCCGAGCGCGAAGCTTTCCGCGCCGAGATCCGGTCCTATCTTCTGGAAAATCCCGAAGTTCTGGCCGAGGCGATCGATGTCCTGCAGGAACGTCAGGCCCAGGCGGCGGAGGCAGAGGATGCAACGCTCGTCGCGGCCAATGCCGGCGATCTATTCGAGGACACGCACAGCTTCGTCGGCGGAAATCCCGATGGCGATCTTACGGTCGTTGAGTTCATCGACTACCGCTGCGGCTATTGCCGCAAGGCTCATGCCGAGGTGGCACAGCTGATCGAATCGGATGGCGACATCCGTTACATCGTCAAGGAATTCCCGATCCTCGGCGATGAGTCGGTAATCGCGGCCCGCTTCGCGATCGCGACGCTACAGACGGCAGGAGCGGAGGCGTATCAGAAGATCAATGCGGGCTTTTACGAAAGCTTCCGCGGCGACGTGACGCCCGAGACGCTTACGGCATTCGCTACCAGCCTCGGAATCGACGCAGAGCCGATCCTCGCCGCGATGGACGCACCGGAAGTCACGAAAGCGATCGAGGAGAACCATCTTCTGGCGCAGCGGATGAGTATTTCCGGAACACCGACCTTCGTTATTGGAGGACAAATGCTGCGCGGCTACGCCCCCCTCGACACGATGCAGGCCATCGTCGAGGACGAACGCGGCTAACACGGTTGTCCAGGCGCGCTCTACGCGTCTCGAACTTGCCAAAGCGCAAACAGCTGCGGATTTCGTCTTCGCTCATGCGACCATATCGCCCTGCGCCTTGCTTCGGCTGGCTGTCACGGGAAACACGGCAGCGGGCATGTTACCGCACGCTGCCATTTCAGTCTCAGATCACTTCATCATCGCCACGTCGGCGTCGGTTGTGAAAATGAAGTCCTCGCCGCCCGCGCCTTGGTGGCAGGCAATGCAACCGGCGTCGGCGCCCTTGCCGACGAGACCTGCAAGCTGCATTCCGGCCGGGTTCTTGTCGAGCGAGCCGTCGGGCAGGTACTTCACCCAGAACCAGTTTTGCGTCTCGTCGTCGAAGCCAGCTTCGCGCTGGAACATTATCGTGACCGCGCCAAGATGGCCGGCCGGATCGCCCAGAACCTCGTCAACGCTCACGCCTTCGGGGCCGTAGTTGCGCTTAACGATCAGAGTGCCTTCGTGCCCGTCTACCGTCGCACGGGTGTAGAACGTCTCGAGCATCATGCCATGCGGATCGGTGCCTTCGTAGGGAAACGCCATCAGCGCACCGTCGCCAACGAGCTTCTCGGCCACCATGACGTCCCACAGGAGTGCCGCGTAGGCCGCGTCGTCCTCGCTACCAAAAGGTGCGTCTTGCGCCATGGCGCCCGTGGCCGCACAGATCGCCGCGACGGTCGTAGTGATGAGATGCTTCATCACTTCCCTCCCTTGTTTCGGTTTCATCCACGACTCAGCGTAGCGGAACAGGGCGGCGGCCTCGGTCAATCCTGTTGACGCTCATCCACAATGCCGTGAGGCATCGTGAGTCGACTTGCGGCATCGAGGAGGCGCAGACTGCTTCGGGAGGCACCGATCATGCGTACTGCCGCTAGTCTCATTGCCGTGATCGTCCACGCCGCCCCGGTCATGGCCGATATCTGCGTGACGAATGCCGGCGATCAACGGATGCTGTTCGCGGCCGAGACCGACGACGGCGAGCGCATAGTCGGATGGCTCGAACCCGGCGGCCGGCTCTGTGCGCCGGGTGATGGCGCTGGCCGGGTCAGCGTGTTCGAAAGCGAAGACACTTTGGAAGGTTGCACCCGCCTCGTCGCGCCCGGCGGTTCGGATACCCTACTTCGCTACGTTGCCTTCGACCGCTGCCTCTGGCAGTCCCACGTCGACTGACGCCCTGTGCAGAACGTGACGCTTGTCCTGCGACCGCGCTGCGGTTGCAGCAGGCGTGTGGCCGACAGCGAGCGGAGGGTTGCCGTGTCACCGATCCCGAGGCGAATGAGCGTACGCGACCCCGTCGGGCCGCATCGCTCCGCCACGGCGCTTGAGCTTCTCGTCGACCTCGTCAGAGTGATCTCCATCGCGCCGATCGCAGTGGGCATTTGTGCTTCCTTGTCCCGAACACCGCATACGAGGGCACGCGCTGACGGAACTCGACCTGAAGCTGACGCTTCCGGACATCGTAGCCAAGACAATTGTCACTAGTTAAAGTCTGCGACAGGACATCCGGAGACCGCCATGACCGCCGATCCCCTCGTCATCTTCACGCCTTCGGGAAAGCGCGGCCGGTTTCCGGTCGGCACTCCTGTCCTGACAGCCGCGCGTCAGTTGGGCGTCGATCTAGATTCAGTCTGCGGCGGACGCGGCATCTGTTCGAAATGCCAGATCACGCCCGGCTATGGCGAGTTTCCCAAGCACGGCGTGACGGTCAGCGAGTCCGCGCTGTCCGACTGGAATGCGGTCGAGGATCGATACAACCGCATCCGCGGGCTCGCCGAAGGGCGCCGACTTGGCTGCCAGGCCAAGATCGAGGGCGATGTCGTGATCGACGTGCCGCCGGAAAGCCAGGTCCACCGACAGGTGATCCGCAAATCCGCGACTGCCCGGACCATCATCATGGATCCGGCGACTCACGCCTACTACGTCGAGGCGTCCGAACCGGACATGCACGAGCCGTCCGGCGACTTCCAGCGGCTGTGCGACGCGCTTCGCGACCAGTGGCAGATCGAGGGGCTCGAGGCCGATGTGGCATTGCTCGGCAAGCTCCAGCCCGTGCTCCGCAAGGGCGAGTGGAAGGTGACGGTGGCCATCCACCGCGACCACCGCGACAAGCCGCGTATCATCGACATCTGGCCCGGCTTCTACGAGGGCCGGCTCTACGGCCTTGCTATCGACCTCGGCTCCACGACGATCGCCGCCCATCTCTGTGACCTCAGGAACGGCAAGGTACTCGCCTCCTCCGGTCTCATGAACCCCCAGATCCGCTTCGGCGAGGACCTCATGAGCCGCGTGAGCTACGCGATGATGAATCCCGGCGGCGACCGGGAGATGACCAACGCCGTCCGGCAAGCGGTCAACGGGCTTGCGGAGGCCATCGCAAGGGAGGCGGAAATCGACCCCAAGCAGATCGTCGAGACGGTCTTCGTCTGCAATCCGGTTATGCATCACCTGCTTCTGGGTATCGACCCGGTAGAGCTCGGCCAGGCGCCGTTCGCGCTGGCGACGTCGGACAGTATATCGATACCGGCCCGCGATCTCGACCTCCATGCGATCCACGAGCACGCTCGGATCTACGTGCTGCCTTGCATCGCCGGTCATGTCGGCGCCGACTGCGCTGCGGTGGCGCTTTCGGAGGAACCGAACAAGTCCGAGGACATGGTGCTGATCGTGGACGTGGGCACCAATGCTGAAATTCTGCTTGGCAACAAGGACCGAGTGCTCGCCTGCTCGTCTCCAACCGGCCCTGCCTTCGAAGGCGCGCAGATCTCGGCCGGCCAGCGCGCGGCACCCGGCGCCATCGAACGCGTGGAGATAGACCCGGAGACGAGGGAGCCGCGATTCCGCGTCGTCGGCTGCGATCTGTGGTCGGATCAGGAAGGTTTTGCCGCCGCCACGGCCCAGACCGGCATTTCCGGCATCTGCGGCTCGGGCATCATCGAGGTAGTGGCCGAGATGCGGATGGCGGGCATTCTGGATTCCGGCGGACTCGTTGGCTCGGCCGAGCAGGTGGGCACGCCACGCTGCATCGCGACGGGACGGACGAATGCGTATCTGCTCTACGACGGCACCGCGGAGGGTGGGCCGCTGATCACCATCACGCAGGGCGATATCCGGGCGATTCAACTCGCAAAATCAGCGCTTTATGCCGGTGCGCGACTGCTTATGGATGAACTAGGGATCGACAAGGTGGACCGGGTCGTTTTGGCGGGCGCCTTCGGGGCTCACATTTCGCCGAAACATGCTATGGTCCTCGGCATGATACCGGATTGTCCGCTCGACAAGGTGACCTCAGCCGGCAATGCCGCCGGCACAGGCGCGCGGATCGCGCTGTGCAATATTGCCGCGCGCGCGGCGATCGAGGACGAGGTGCGCCGCATCCACAAGGTGGAAACCGCGATCGAACCGCGCTTCCAGGAGCACTTTGTCGCGGCGAACGCGATTCCGCATGCCACCGCTCCCTTCCCCGAGCTCTCGGCCGTCGTGACGCTGCCGCATGTGAGCTTCAACGCGGGATCAAGCGGCACCGAAGGCGGACGGCGCCGACGGCGCGGGTAGGTATATGGCGGAACCCGATCCGATCTCAGGGTTGATCGCAGGATGCGCTCGTGCTGATCGGGCGGCGTTTCGCGAACTTTATTCCGCGTCCTCGGCGAAACTCTTTGGTGTTTGCCTTCGTATGCTCAAGGACAGGGGCGAAGCCGAGGAAGCCGTGCAGGAAGTCTTTACCAGGGTCTGGTTGAACGCCCGCCGCTACGACGCGGCGAAGGGACGCGGAATGACGTGGCTCATCGCCATCGCCCGCAACCATGCGATCGACCGCCTTCGGGCCCGCGCAGTGCCCGAAGGCGACGAAGAGGCGGTTGCGGCCCTGCCCGATCCTGCGCCCGGACCCGAAGCGCGCAGCGTCGCGAAGGGCGAAGCGCGGCGCATCGCCGAATGTTTCGAACTACTTGACCCTGCCCGCGCCGAGGCCGTACGGGGCGCTTATCTCGACGGAATGAGCTATGACGCGCTCGCCCACCGCTACGAGGTGCCGCTGAACACGATGCGATCCTGGCTGCGAAGAGGTTTGCAGAAGTTGAAGGAGTGCCTCGAGGCATGACGGAGCGCAACGGTCATATGCCCGAACGCGAAGCGCTGGCGGCCGAATACGTCCTCGGCACGCTGTCATTCGCCGAGCGTTTGACGGCCGAGGCACTGATCGAGAGCGACGTCAATTTCGCCCAATCGGTCGAGTCTTGGCAGGAACGACTTTCGCCATTGAACGAGGACTATGCCGAGATCGTTCCTCCGCAGGGTCTCGACAAGCGAATCGAAGCGCGACTTTTCCCGAAGGCGCCGCCCGCGCGCAAGGTTGGCTGGCTCTGGGGTCTGCTCGCGGGCGCCGCCGTTGCGGTTGCGGCGTTCTTTGTCTTCGTTCCGCCTCAGGCGCCGCCAGCCACAGTTACCGCGACTCTGACGGGCGAAGGCCAGGAGCTCGTCGTGGCGGCGAACTACGACCCGGATCAAGGCGAATTAACCGTGAGCCGCACGGCGGGCCCAGCCGCGGGCGAAGATCAGGACTACGAACTGTGGGTGATCCCCGAAGGCGAAACGCCAATATCCCTCGGCCTTCTGCGCGAGGAGACGTTGCGCGTCCCGCTCGACACTTTGCCGGCCGGTGCGACGCTCGCCATTACGCTTGAACGTGCGGGCGGCTCGCCCACGGGTGCTCCGGAAGGGGAACTAATCGCCGCGGCCGTTATCGGGGACCAGTAGGCCTCCCGCTCGAATGCGGTCAGCTCTCTAGTTGCCGATCATCCATTTCCCTTTCGGGTGGAACGCCTGAAAGACGAAGGCGAAAACCACGTCATGCACGACATCGCGACCGCTCGAGGCATCGCGCACCCGGACATTGCCGACGTCCTTGCCCTGCGCGATCCGGCCCGAATCCAGCGCCGAGGCCTGGCCCTTTGTCCAACTGATCGTCACACCCGCCTCGGTCAGCGCTCCGGCGCGGGCGACGCGCTCCAGCGGCCAGGCGCGTTGGCCGACGCGCACGACGCGTGACAGCGGCGGAATGCCGTGCGGCGGGTTCTCGCCGCGATAAAGGAACGGCTGTGACGCGCTGTCATAGCCGACATAGGGATTGCGGCCATAGCTTCTCGGCCAGTCGGGCTGATCCATCACGATGCCGTCCGGATTGCGCGCACGGAAGGAACCCCAGCTTTCCATCCAGCCCGGAAGCTGTTTGAGCTGCTTGCCGGTCATCTTCCCGACGATCCCCTCACCCAGCGCCTGCTGCCACCAGCTTTCGGTCTGGCGGTCATACATGATCAGGTCGGAGTTCCTAAGCTTGCCGGTCACGCCAAAGCTCAGCACCTGCCCTCCGAGCCGCCGGTCGAAAATCATCGCTGCATTGCACAAGGGGCAGAAGGTGACGGCGACGGGAGTGCCGCCGACCTGATCGTTCACGATCTCGTGCCAGGTGAGGTATCGGATCGGCCAGGCATGCGCAGGCTGACCGCTGAGTTCGAGCACCAGGACGGGTTCGGTATCGGCAAGCCGCGTTTCGCGCCCGACCGGTATCATACGCGGATCGTCGAGCGCCGGAATGCCATCCTTGGGCGGGCCGCCGGACAGGATCTCGCGAAAATCGACGGCGCTGCGGCCGAAATCCGTCTTCGGCCATTCACCGCGCCATTCGTCGGGCGAGGCGAAAGCGACGGCGCCCGCAAGGATCGCTGCGGCGGCGATCAGGATGAAGCGTGTGTGGATCATGGCGCACCCCCTGTCCGCGAAGTGTTGCGCGGACGGGGCTGCTTGACCAGCCGCCAGGTCGGCGACTCACCCGAAGGTGAAATAAAGTGTAGGCCCGCGCCGCCAGGCGGCGCGGGCACTGAAGCCTACTGCTCGACCGTGACGCGCTGCATGCGGTCGGGATTCTCTACCGCGCCGTTCAGGTCCGGATCGCCCTTCTTGATGGCGTCGATCACTTCCATGCCCGAGATGACGTGACCCACCACGGTATACTTGCCGTTCAGGAACTCGCCCGGCTCGAACATGATGAAGAATTGCGAATTCGCGCTGTCGGGGCGGTTGGACCGCGCCATGCCGACGACACCGCGCATGAACGGAATATCCGAGAACTCCGCCGGAATGTTGGGAAGCTCGGACTTGCCGGTCCCGGCGAGCGACACGTCGCCACCGTACTTTCCATGCTGAACATCGCCCGTTTGGGCCATGAAGCCGTCGATCACACGGTGAAAGACGATGCCGTCATAGGCGCCGGTCCGCGCAAGCTCGGTCAGTTGGGCCACATGATTTGGCGCGACTTCGGGCAGAAGGTCGATGACCACAATCCCGCTCGCAGACTCGCCCGCGACCTCGATCACCAAATTGGGTCCGGCGCCGTCTTCGCTCGCTATCGCCCCGTTGGTGGTCTTCATGTAGATGAAGAGAGCTGCTGCGATCGATGCAAGCGCGGCCAAACCCGCGCCGACGAATACCCTGGTATCAGACGTCATCGGCGGCCACCTTCATCGAAATCATGCGATCGGGCGAGGCAGGCGGTTCACCGCGTGCGATCCGGTCGACGTGGTCCATACCCGAGATCACGCGGCCATAGACCGTGTATTGCCCGTTGAGGAAATGGTTGTCCTTGAAGTTGATGAAGAACTGGCTGTTCGCAGAGTTCGGATTTGCCGAGCGCGCCGCACCCAGAGTGCCTCGGTCGTGCGGAAGCTTCGAGAACTCGGCCGGAAGGTCGGGAAGATCCGAGCCGCCCGTGCCGGAGCGCCCGGGGTTGTAGCTGTTCTCCATATTGGCGTGCTGGACGTCGCCGGTCTGCGCCATGAAGCCTTCGATCACGCGGTGGAAGGCCACGTTGTCGTACTTGCCGGCGCGCGCCAGTTCTTTCATCCTCTCGGAATGCTTCGGCGCCACGTCGGGCAGAAGTTCGATCACGACGTCGCCGTCCTTCAGCGTCATGATGATCGTGTTTTCGGGATCCTTGATCTCTGGCATGGACGCCTCCTTCGATGTCGGGCGCGACCCTAGTGCGACAACCGCGCGGAGAAAAGGGCAAACCGGCGTGATCGGTTGACCTTCGCCGAGGCTTGGGGTGATTTGACGCTCAAGCCGACGCCCGGCCCCGTGCACAAGGACGCTGAAGATGAACTGGAAAACCCTCGACGACATCGACATGGCAGGCAAGACGGTGCTTGTCCGGGTGGACATCAACGTGCCGGTCGAGGCGGGCAAGGTCACCGACGCCACGCGGATCGAAAAGATCGTGCCGACGATCAAGGACATCCAGGCGAAGGGTGGCAAGCCGGTGCTCATGGCGCATTTCGGACGGCCCAAGGGCAAGGTCGTGCCCGAGATGAGCCTCGCGGTGACGCTTCCGGCGCTTGAGGCGGCGTTGGGCCAGAAGGTCGCCTTTGCGGAGAATTGCATCGGTGCGCCGGCCAAGAAGGCTGTGGCGGCGATGGAGACAGGCGACGTTCTCTTGCTGGAGAACACTCGCTTTCATGAAGGCGAGGAAAAGAACGACCCGGCCATGGCGGCCGCGCTTGGCGCGCTCGGCCAGATCTACGTCAACGACGCCTTTTCGGCCGCGCACCGCGCCCACGCCTCGACCGAAGGGATTGCGCATTTGAAAGTGTCTTGCGCGGGGCGGTTGATGGAAGCGGAGTTGAAGGCGCTGACCGCAGCGCTCGGCGATCCCGCCCGGCCGGTCGCGGCCATCGTGGGGGGTGCGAAAGTGTCGACCAAACTCGACCTGCTCGGCAACCTCGTCGAGAAGGTCGACCATCTCGTAATCGGTGGCGGCATGGCCAACACGTTCCTTGCCGCGCAGGGCATCAATGTCGGCAAGTCGCTGTGTGAACACGAGATGGCCGAAACCGCGCGCGCCATTCTGACGAAGGCGGGCGAAACGGGCTGCGCCGTTCACTTGCCGACGGACGTGGTCGTCGCACGCGAGTTTCGCGAGGGTGCGCCGCACGAAGTCGTCGCCGCAAATGCCTGCCCAGACGATGCGATGATCCTAGATGCGGGGCCCGAGACGGTCACCGCGTTGTCAGACGTGTTCGAAACATGCCGGACGCTGATCTGGAACGGCCCGCTCGGCGCATTCGAGATCGAGCCTTTCGATGCCGCGACAAACTCGGCGGCGCGCAAAGTCGCGGAGTTGACCGACGCGGAACGCCTTGTCTCGGTAGCCGGCGGTGGCGACACCGTCGCGGCGCTCAACAAGGCAGGCGTCGCGGACCGGTTCAGCTACATCTCCACCGCAGGCGGCGCGTTTCTCGAATGGATGGAGGGCAAGACACTGCCCGGCGTCGCGGCGCTGGAAGGTTGAACGGCTGACCCTCATCCATTCACCCGGTCGGCGCCGCACGCTCGGACCGCTCCACCCTCTCCGATGTCTCGCCTCATTGTTTCCCAAACCGCACCCGACGCGCCGGCGTTAGCGCCACCACATTTGCAACGTCCCCAGCTCTCGCCTAGAACCGGCTGAGGCCCTGCAATCGCGCGGCCCATCGGTTTCACGCTTCCGCTCGGAGAGAGACATGTCACGGCAAGAACAGGCAGAAAAGATGCGGTCCGGCAGGGGTTTCATCGCCGCACTCGATCAGAGCGGCGGCTCTACGCCGAAGGCACTGAGGCTCTATGGCATCGGCGAGGACGCGTGGAAGACGGACGATGAGATGTTCGCGCTTATCCACGAAATGCGGTCGCGGATTGCGACCTCGCCCGCCTTCACGGGGGAGCGGGTCATCGGTGCAATCCTGTTCGAGAAGACGATGGACGGGAAGATTGGCGGCAAGCCGGCGGCACAGTTCCTGTGGGAAGATCGCGGCGTCGTGCCGTTCCTGAAGATCGACAAGGGGCTCGAGGAAAAGGCCAACGGCGTCAGGATGATGAAGCCGATCCCGGATCTCGATTCGCTGCTCGACCGCGCGGTCAAGGCTGGGATCTTCGGCACCAAGGAGCGGTCGGTGATCGACGCCGCGTCGGCATCCGGGATCGCCGCGAACGTCGCCCAGCAGTTCGACCTGGCCAAGCAGGTCTTGGCCAAGGGACTCGTTCCGATCATCGAGCCGGAGGTCACGATCACCATCCCCGACAAGGCGGATGCCGAGGACATTCTTTTGACGGAGATCAAGAAACAGCTCGACGAATTGCCCGAGGGGAGCGAGGTGATGCTGAAGCTGACGCTGCCGTCAAAGGCGAACCTCTACAAGCCGCTCATCGACCATCCGCGGGTGATGCGCGTCGTGGCACTTTCGGGGGGCTACAGCCGGGAGGAGGCGAATGCACTCCTTGCCCGGAATAGCGGCATGGTCGCGAGCTTCTCGCGCGCCTTGACCGAAGGCCTGTCGGCCAGGCAGGAGGACGCAGCCTTCAACAGTATGTTGGACTCGACGATCCAGAGCATCTACGACGCCTCGGTCGCGGGCTGAACGGCCCCGGTCGCGTCAGAACATCCCGTTCAGATTGGCACTTTCGGCAGGTACGGTCTGTAGCACGTCCCAGTGTTCGACCACCCTTCCCTCTGGATCGAGGCGAAAAATGTCGATTCCGGCATAATCGTCGCCGCCCGGCCATGTCTGGTGGCAATGCAGCACGACGAGATCACCCTCGGCGACGGCGCGGACAAATCGCACGCTCTTGCCCGGATGCTCACGCGCCATGCGTTCGAAATACGCGATGAACGCCTCCTTGCCGTCGGCGACGTGCGGGTTGTGCTGAACATATTGGTCACCCACGTAGCGCTCCACCGCCTCACGCGGGCGGGAGCGATTGAACATAAGGTCATAGAAGGCCATGACGGTCTTCTTGTTGCCCTCGGTGTCGGTCATTCCTGCCCCTCTGGTCTGAGCCGCGATAGGATCGTGCCGGTGTCCAGCCCGTCAACCGAGCCCATGACTTGGCCGCGCTGGCCCGCCACGCGGGTCGCAACGAAGCCGTCGGCCACGGCGGCGGGGACATGACGCAGGAGGACCGAGGCCGCGAGCAAAGTCGCGAATGTCTCGGCAAACCAGCGCGCCTCGGCTTCATCGGGATGTCCGGGCCAACGCTCGCGTGCGCTGGCCAGCGCGGCATCGTAGCGCCGGTCCGCGCCCTTGGCGGCGTCCAACTCGGCCATCAGCGTCTCGGCCGCGAGGGGTTCCTTCGCGAGTGTGCGGAGGATGTCGAGGCAGATGACGTTGCCCGAGCCCTCCCAAATACCGTTGAGCGGCGCCTCGCGGTAGAGCATCGGCATCGGCGTCTCCTCGACGAAGCCCATGCCGCCCAGAATCTCCATCGCCTCGACGATGACGGTCGGAGTGCGCTTGTTGTTCAAGAACTTCGCAAGCGCCACCGCGATCCGGGCGAAGGCGCGGTCGGACTCGGACTCGCCGTCGAAGGCATGTGCCACCCGCATCGCGAGCGCGAGAGCGCCTTCCCAGTCGAGCACGAGATCGGCGAGTACCGCGCGCATCAGCGGCTGATCGATGAGCCGCCGTTGAAATGCACTTCGCCCATCTGTCCACCAGAGCGCTTCACCAAGCGCAGCGCGCATCAGGCCCGCCGGCGCCACGGCCGTGTCGAGCCTTGTGTGATGAACCATCTCGATGATCGTGGCGACGCCGCGCCCCTCCTCGCCGAGGCGATGGGCAAGCGCACCGTGATACTCGATCTCGGAAGAGGCGTTGGCATGGTTGCCGAGCTTGTTCTTTAGGCGCATGAGTTGGATCGCGTTCCGCCCGTCGGGCAGCCAACGCGGCACGAGGAAGCAGGTGAGCCCCTTGGCCGTCTGCGCGAGCGTCAGGAACCCGTCCGACATGGGCGCCGAACAGAACCATTTGTGCCCGGTCAACCGCCAGGCCCCGCCGTCCGGTTCGGCGCGGGTCGAGGTGCCGCGCAGGTCCGACCCGCCCTGCTTTTCCGTCATCGCCATGCCGAGCGTTGCGCCCTTCTTCTCGCTGATGGGACGCAGGGATGGGTCGTAGTCGCGCGACGTCAAGCGTGGTCGCCAGATCGCTTCGAGTGCGGGATCGGCGGCGAGCGCCGGGACCCCCGCATACGTCATCGTCAACGGGCACGCGATGCCGGGCTCTACCTGGCCGAACATGTAAAGGATCGCGGCATGGCCGAGATGGCCGCCGGCCTTCCCCTCCCAGGGCAACGCCGCATAGCCGGCCTCGAGCCCCAATGCCAAAACACGGTGATAGCCGGGATGGAAGGCGACCTCGTCGAGCCTGCGCCCGGCGCGGTCGAAGGTGACAAGCTCCGGAGGATGATGACGGGCATTTTCTGCCGCCTCATGGATCTGCGGATCGGCCAGTTGCCGACCGAGACGCGCTGCATCCTCGGTAGCGCCGCCAAATGCCTCAAGCCAACCACGGAGCGCGATGTCGGTCACCCAGAGATCGGCGCAGGGGGGCGCGCCGGGCTGGTTCGACACGTCGTGCGTCGGGAGTTCGGATCGCGGGGCGAGCGTGTCGCGGGTCATGGGCGGTGTCCTTAGCCGCTTCACAAACAGGCGCACCGGCATTCTATGTCACAACCCGCACGATTTCCTAAGAAAAAGCCTCGACGGGGGATTCCCTTGGCGAATCGGTTGTGACATGATTCGGCTTACGCGCCCGTCAGAGGCGATCCGAAGAGGCAGTTGATGACCTTATCGAGCACACGTCCGACCCTAGGCGTCGTCCTGTATTTCGGGCTGGCATTCTGCCTCGGCTTCTACTTCACCTTCGCCGCCGTTCAGGGTGAATACGGCGTGTTCCGGCGCGTTCAGGCCGTGGCCGAAAAGCAGGCGCTTGCGGAAGAACGCGGCCGGCTCGTGGTCGAGGTCGCGAGGATGAAGAACCTCACGCATCGTCTGTCGGATGACTACCTCGACCTCGACCTTCTGGACGAACGTGCGCGCGACGTGCTGGGCCTCATTCGCGCCGACGAAGTCGTCATCCATTGATCTGCCGTTTCTCAAGTTGAGCGCCTGCGGTGCAGTGCTTTACTGTCACCGAGGCCTCGCGGCCGCCGCCTTCGCAATAGCCTCAGGCGCAGGTAGTTAGCCCATGATGAAGCTGCCTTCCCTCTCTCCTTGGCTGAGTCATCTCGGGGCTGTAGGGTCAGCGCCCCTCTTCGGTCGCCGCGCGCTCCGCTCACACAAACCGATCCGAGGAAATTCCACTCGCGATTTCTTGAGTTTTGCGTTATAAGATAGTTTAACGTTGAACTACTTTCTTGCCGATGGGAGGTTCTCGGTATGGCCGCAAGAAAAAGCGCCGCAAAATCAAATACATCTAAAGAAGAATTGCTCAACTATTATCGTGAGATGTTGCTGATACGGCGATTCGAAGAAAAGGCTGGCCAACTCTATGGAATGGGTCTGATCGGCGGTTTCTGCCATCTCTACATCGGCCAGGAAGCGGTGGTGGTCGGCCTAGAAGCCGCGGCTGAAGAGGGTGACAAGCGGATTACTTCCTACCGCGACCACGGGCACATGCTGGCCGCCGGGATGGATCCCAAGGGCGTGATGGCCGAACTCACCGGCCGCGAAGGCGGATACTCCAAGGGCAAGGGCGGCTCGATGCATATGTTCAGCCGCGAGAAGCACTTCTACGGCGGCCACGGAATTGTCGGTGCTCAGGTGCCGCTTGGCGCGGGTCTCGCCTTCGCCGACAAGTACAAAGAGAACGGCCGCGTCACCTTCACCTATTTCGGAGACGGCGCCGCAAACCAGGGTCAAGTCTACGAGACCTTCAATATGGCCGCTCTCTGGCAGCTGCCAGTCGTATTCGTGATTGAGAACAACCAATACGCCATGGGCACTGCGCAGAAGCGGTCGACCTCGACGCCCCAGCTGCACACGCGCGGCAAGGCCTTCGGCATTCCCGGCGAGACGGTGGACGGGATGGACGTGCTGGCCGTGAAGGCCGGCGGCGACAAGGCGGTCGCGCATTGCCGCTCCGGCAAGGGCCCCTACATCCTCGAAGTTATGACCTATCGCTATCGCGGCCATTCCATGTCGGACCCTGCGAAGTACCGGACCCGCGAGGAGGTTCAGAAGATGCGCGAGGAGCGTGACCCGATCGAACACGTGCGCGAGCTTATCGTGCAGGGCAAGCATGCGAGCGATGACGACCTCAAGGCGATCGACAAGGAGATCAAGGCCATCGTGAACGAGGCGGCCGAGTTCTCCAAGGAAAGCCCCGAACCGGCGCTCGACGAGCTCTGGACGGACATTTACGCCGAAGAAGTACCGCAGACCGCCTGAGGGGGACACAGATTATGGCAACCGAGATTCTCATGCCCGCACTGTCGCCCACGATGGAAGAGGGCACGCTTGCGAAATGGCTCGTGAAGGAGGGCGACGCGGTGTCGTCCGGCCAGATCATCGCAGAGATCGAGACCGACAAGGCGACGATGGAGTTCGAGGCCGTCGATGAAGGCACGGTCGGGAAAATCCTGGTCGACGAAGGGACAGCGGGCGTGAAGGTCAACACTCCGATCGCCGTACTCGTCGAAGAGGGCGAGAGCGCCGACGACATTAAGGTGTCCGCGCCAGCCGCGAAAAGTGCCGCTCAGCCGACTGCGGCGCCAGCAGAAGCTAAAGCGCCCGAGGCGAAGGCCGCGGCGCCGTCCGCACCTCAGGTCGACAGCTCACCCGACTGGCCCGAGGGCACAGAGATGAAGACCATGACCGTGCGCGAAGCGCTGCGCGAGGCGATGGCCGAGGAGATGACACGCGATGCGGACGTCTACCTCATGGGCGAGGAAGTCGGCGAATATCAGGGCGCCTACAAGATCAGCCAGGGGTTGCTCGACCAGTTCGGCGCCAAGCGCGTCATCGACACGCCGATCACCGAGCATGGCTTCGCCGGAATCGCCGTCGGCTCCGCCTTTGCCGGCCTTCGCCCGATCGTGGAGTTCATGACTTTTAACTTCGCGATGCAGGCGATCGACCAGATCATCAATTCGGCGGCCAAGACGCTTTACATGTCAGGTGGCCAGATGGGTTGTCCTATCGTCTTCCGAGGACCGAACGGCGCGGCGGCCCGCGTCGCAGCCCAGCACAGCCAGGATTACGCGGCGTGGTATGCGCAAGTTCCGGGCCTGAAGGTCGTGCAGCCCTACTCCGCCGCCGATGCAAAGGGGCTTTTGAAGACCGCCATCCGCGATCCAAACCCGGTGATCTTCCTCGAGAATGAGATCCTCTATGGGCGTTCTTACGAAGTGCCCGATCTGGAGGATTTCACCATACCCTTCGGTAAGGCGAGGGTCTGGCGTGAGGGTGCCGACGTGACGCTCGTCTCGTTCGGGATCGGGATGGGCCACACACTCGAGGCGGCAGACAAGCTCGCCGCCGAGGGCATCGAAGCCGAGGTGATCGACCTTCGGACGCTCCGGCCGATCGACACCGCCACGGTGATCAAGTCGGTCATGAAGACCAACCGCTGCGTCACGGTCGAGGAAGGCTGGCCAGTCTGTTCGATCGGCAACCATATCTCGGCCGTGCTGATGACAGAGGCCTTCGACTATCTCGACGCGCCTGTCATCAACTGTACGGGCAAGGACGTCCCGATGCCCTATGCGGCGAACCTCGAAAAGCTGGCGCTTATTACCTCGGACGAGGTCGTGGCGGCCGTCAAGCAAGTGACCTATCGGTAAGGAGGGAGAGAAATGGCAACCGAAATCCTGATGCCCGCCCTTTCCCCCACGATGGAGGAAGGCACGCTCGCGAAATGGCTGGTGAAGGAGGGTGACACCGTCTCCTCCGGCGACATCATGGCCGAGATCGAAACCGACAAGGCGACGATGGAGTTCGAAGCGGTTGACGAGGGCATCGTCGGCAAGATCCTCGTCGCCGAAGGCACGGCGGGCGTAAAAGTGAACACGCCGATCGCCGTTCTTGTCGAGGAAGGCGAAAGCGCCGATGACGTGCCCGCGACCAGGACTGAGGCCCCAAGCAGCCCCGCTCCTTCCCCGGCACCAGCGTCCGCGCCGGCCGCGGCACCCGCGCCTGCTGCCACACCGGCTCCGGCCGCCCCAAGCGCCGCGGGGACGCGGGTTCTTGCCTCACCGCTCGCGCGGAGGCTCGCGAAGGAGAAGGGGATCGACATCGCCATGCTGACTGGCTCGGGTCCGCATGGCAGGATCGTGAAGTCGGATGTGGAGGCGGCCTCATCCGCGCCGAAAGCTGCGGCTCCCGCAGCGGCGGCCACCCCGACCGCAGCATTCGCGACGCCTCCCGCCGGGCCGTCCGCCGAGATGGTCGCCCGGATGTACGAGGGCCGGGAATACGAGGAAGTTTCGCTCGACGGGATGCGCAAGACAATCGCTGCGCGACTCACCGAAGCCAAGCAGACCATCCCTCACTTCTACCTGCGCCGTGAGGTGCAACTCGATGCGCTGTTGAAGTTCCGTGGAGAGTTGAACGGTCAGCTCGAAGCGCGTGGCGTGAAGCTCTCGGTGAATGATTTCATCATCAAGGCCTGCGCGCTGGCGCTTCAGGACGTGCCAGACGCCAATGCTGTCTGGGCTGGCGACCGGATGCTGAAGCTGAAACCTTCCGACGTGGCCGTCGCGGTGGCGATCGAGGGCGGGCTCTTCACGCCGGTGCTGAAGGATGCGCATCAGAAGACGATTTCGGCGCTGTCGGCCGAAATGAAGGACTTGGCCGCCCGTGCTCGGGACCGCAAGCTCGCACCGCACGAATACCAGGGCGGCAGCTTCGCAATCTCCAATCTTGGCATGTTTGGCATCGATAATTTCGACGCGGTTATCAATCCGCCCCACGGCGCAATCCTAGCGGTCGGCGCGGGAGCGAAGAAGCCGGTTGTGAAATCGGATGGGGAAGTTGGCGTCGCAACGGTTATGTCGATGACGCTTTCGGTCGATCACCGGGTGATCGATGGCGCACTCGGCGCCGAACTTCTGAAGGCCATAGTCGGATACCTCGAAAATCCGATGTCGATGCTGGCCTGAATAAACTCGAACGGCGAAAAGGCCGGAAAGCACGCTCCGGCCCTTTCAAGAGTCATGACGCGGCATCCTCAGATGCCGTCGTCGATCAACTGATCCATGTTCAGCGCCGGTTGCGCGCAACCGGCTTCGCCGATCACCTTGGCGGGAACGCCCGCAACGGTCGTGTTCTTTGGCACCTCGTGTAGTACGACCGATCCGGCTGCGATGCGCGAGCAGTCGCCCACCTTGATATTGCCGAGAATCTTCGCGCCGGCCCCGATCAGGACGCCGTTTCCGATCTTCGGATGGCGATCGCCGTCCTCCTTGCCGGTACCACCCAGCGTTACCGAATGCAGCATGGAGACATTGTCGCCCACCACGGCCGTTTCGCCGATAACGATGGAGTGCGCGTGATCGATCATGATCCCCTTGCCGACCCGGGCATTGGGATGAATGTCGACGCCGAAGACTTCGCTAACCCGCATCTGAACGAAGTAGGCAAGGTCGCGACGGTCATGCTTCCAAAGCCAATGGCCAATCCGGTAGGCTTGGACGGCCTGATAGCCCTTGAAGAAAAGAACAGGCTGGAGGAACCGATGGCAGGCCGGGTCACGGTCATAGACCGCTACGGCATCGGCCCGCGCCGCCTGTCCCAGTTCGGGATCCTCCGCATGCGCCTCATCGGCAATCTCGCGAAGGATCTGCTCGCTCATTTCGCCGGACGCGAGCTTCAGCGAGAATCTGTACGCCAGCGCCCGTTCGAACGTGGCGTGATGCAGGAGTCCCGAATGGATGAATCCGCCCAAGAGCGGTTCATCGCGGACGGCGGCCTTGGCTTCCTCGCGGATGTGCGACCAGACAGGATCGACCTGGGTGACATTTGGTTTACGTTCGGCCATCGCGCGCACTCCCGGTTGCTGATCAACTTATATCAGATAGGGCGTACGCGGAAAACCGGAAGGGTGTAGCCGAGAATCATCTCCGATGCTTCCAGTCGAGAAGCGTTTCGATGACGACGGCGAGAGCAGACAGGTGCTCAGGATCGGACAGAAACGGCTCCGCCCGGACCGGGCTGCCCTTCAGGACCGCACCCATCAGGCTCCCGTCGCCCCAGAACGGATGCGCGCGACCCGTCCGCTTCCGGAACAGGTCGGCCGCGTGTGCGCGGTCGAGGAAACGCAGCACCTCCGCACAGCGCGCGTCAGACGGCAAACTCCGGACGGCATTTGCTGCGACGGCTACATCACCATGGGTCAGCGGACGCATACCTCACTGATCCGGCAGTGCAATTTGCATGAAGTGGACGGCAATGCGGACCGATCCGCCGGCAAAGTTGCCACCCGCCGCGTCAAGCTGCATGGCTTCGGGCGAATAGAACGCCGTCGGCTGTGCGAGAACGCCGCGCGCAAATGACCCCGCGCCCAGTCCAAGGCCGGAACCATAACGGCCAACGGCGCCAGGGTTGCCCAGCGACCAGCTCGAAAGGGACCCCGTGATCGCCGTGACGACACGCGCGGTCGCGCCGATAACGACCGAATTTGCGGGGATGATCGCAGTGGTAAGCGACACGGTTCCCGCCGAAATCGAATGGTCGGTCTCGGCGACTCCGAAAGCCAGCCCGGCGTTGCTGGGCGACAACGTCACCATCCCCGCACGCCAGTCGCTGCCATCATGCAGCGCCTGGACACCCTCATCGAGGATCGTCGCGCGCCAGCCGCGCTTGGGATCCGCGAAATCCCATCCGCCATTCGCTCCGATGGCGATCCGTCCATCGTGTCCTGACCACTCGTTCACCGCACCGGACGGCACCCCGTAGCACGCACCATCGGCGATAGCAGCCGGCGGCAACGCAACGCTTCGCGACGCTAGCGAGAGCATGACTAGTCCATCGAGTCGGGCCATCGCCTCATTCACGGTGACGTGCTTTTGTGCCTGCGCCGGCTGAACGAGCGGCAGGCCGAGTTGGTTGGTACTAGACATCGATCGCGATCCTTCTGAAAGGGCCCGGCCCGAAGACATCGGACAGCTGCGCCACATGAATTTCGAACGGCTCGGTAATGCCGTCGGCTGCCTGCATTCCGGCGGGATACGTCCAGCTGGACTGCCCAAGCGTCAGCTCGCGCTTCACAAGTCCGCCCTCGACGACACGCAGCGCATAGGCCTCGCTCGTTTCGCCCAGCGGTACCTCGACCCCTGACCAGCTGTCGCCGTCAATCCGCGTACGGCGGATCCAACTCAGCACGAGATCACCCGCCGCGCTTCGTTGCGCCCGCAGATGAGCGGGCGACAACGGCCGAAGCCCGGTCCCGACAAACGCCTCCACCCGGTGCACAAAGGATGGGTCATCGTAGCCGCGCCGCGACGGCCCGATTCTGTAGTGACGCGCGAGGTCGCGCGCGGCCGCAGGAAGGTCGATCTGCTTGGGTGCGCCGTTCATTAGGACAACGTAGCTACCGACTGGCCACCCTGATGGTGCGACTGACTCGGTACCTGCCTGACCGCGCAGCCGCAGTGTTAGATCGTACGTCCCAGATGCGACCAGAGTGGCATTCGCGAACTGGAAAAGCTCCCAACGGTCAGAGGAGCCGTCGCCGATCGCCATCAAGTTGGCGCCGTTCAACAGCTGGTCGGGCCCGACGGAAATCAGGGCACCGCCCGAGACCTTGACCCGAAGCGCGCCCCCCCTGTCCCACAGTCCTGGCACCGCGACACCGAGAGCGCTCTGAGTCCGCCCAATCACCGAACGCGTGGCGATCACCCGGTTCAACTCGTATCCCGCGTCACTGTCAGAAGAATAGACAGCCGCAGATCCCGGCCAGGGCGTCGCAGTCACAGCCAAATGCGGCTGATGCGGGACCTCCCGTCCGGTCATCAGCGGCAGATCGAGAAACAGCGGGAACACCGGCACAGGCGCGGCGAAACTGCGCGGCGTGACACGTTCCTCCGCCTCGTCGGAGGGCTCGTACACCGTCGGCTCGACTCTGACCGCCTCCATGGCGATCGCGCCCGCATGCTCGACTTGATCGATCCGGTAGCGCCCGGCACCGCCGAGGTCGACCACGTCGCCCGCGCCCAGATGGCCCAGGGACGGCGGCAAGGCGAAGCGCGCGCCATCGCGCGCCACCCGCGCCTCTGCAAGCCAACGCTCGACGATCCGCTGCCCCTCCGACCGTGTGAGAGCCAAGGCGAGCTCAGACTGCGCCACACCACTCGTCACTTCATCAGGAAAGACCGCTTCCGATGCGCGCGCTTCGTAGTCACCCTCCGCTTCGACATAATTTAGCCGAACGCGGCCAGCGACCTCCGCCTCAGTCGCGCGCTGGGTCTCCACCCAGCCGCCGGTTTCCTCACCAACCGCAAAGTCACTACTCCCCAGCGTGGCATCAACCAGCCCGTCGCGCATCGCGAAGCGTAACACCCCGTCTCGCTCGACCGCCTCGAACCCATAGCCGAGCATCAGCGGCTGCAATGCCGAACGCCCGGTCGCAATGTCGGCGACGCTGTAGCCACGAACGAGACCGTAGAGCCCGCCAACGTCGACGGCATCGACACTTGAGCGTGCGCAGATTTCGGCCACGACGCTCGACAACGGCTGCGCCGATACGCGCCCCGTGATCCAGTGGCCGCGAGGGTAATTGTCTCCGTCCGCCCAGACATCGACATTTGCGGGGAACTGTGGGAATGGCCGCGCGTCCCACGCCCAGACGTGGGCGCGGTCCATATCAATCATCGGCGCGCCGTATTCGGAGGAAACCGGGTTGTTCGCCGGATCGCGCCAGAAATCGATCATGGCGCGCAGGTACTGCATCTGGATCAAGTCATCGCGCCGGCCGTCGGAGTAGTTCGGAAGGACCGATTCCGAGGACTTGGGGTCAAGGAACTTGTTTGGCTCGTTCGAACCCTTGTCGATCGCCGCGCAACCGAACTCAGTAAACCAGATCGGCTTCGATTGCGGCACCCACGGGCTCTGCGCACCCATTGCACCGCCCACACGGTCGATGTGGGCGTTTTCCCACCAAGACCGAATGTCCTTGTAGCGCCAGATCCAGTCATCGCCATAGGCACCATCAATGATCGGCGTGCGGATCTGGGCATCGCGATGTGTCTGGCTTTCGTAATACCAGTCGTAACCCTCGCCACCTGCGATGTTCGCCTTCAGATAGTCGAGATTGTAGATCGATCCCCAATCGGCATCGACATGGTCCTCCTCGTCGCGCCAATCGGACAAGGGCATGTAATTGTCGATGCCGATGAAATCGATGTTCGGATCGGCCCAAAGCGGGTCGAGGTGGTAGTAAAGATTGCCCGTTCCCTCCTGATAGCCGAAATACTCCGACCAGTCGGCGGCGTAACTGATCTTGGTGCCGGGGCCGAGGACGGCCCTAACCTCAGCCGCCAGCGCCCGCAGCTCTGCAACCGCCGGAAAGACATCGCCTGCCCCCCGGATCTGCGTTAGCCCGCGCATCTCCGAACCGATGCAGAACGCATCGACCCCGCCCGCCGCGGCACAGAGATGGGCGTAGTGCAGCACGAAGCGGCGATAGGACCACTCCGCAGGCCCGGAATAGCTGATCGACGTCCCGCTGGCCGAAAAGTACGACGGTTGCACGGTCCCGAAGAACGCGGCTACTTCCGCTTCAGCGGCGGCCGTCCGGTCGGGCGTTCCCGCCTGACCCGGCGCGGTCGAAAGCGTAATGCGACCACGCCACGGCAGGACAGGCTGATCTGCCGCGCCGGTCCATGGATCGGAAAGGCCATTTCCTGCAAGTTGCTCCATCAGAATGAACGGATAGAAGACGACCTTTTTTCCCTCGGCTTTTATGGCTGCGATCGCCTCCACGACCGCGCGATCCGCCGGGGTACCGCCATAGATCGGCCGACCGGCATCCCGTATGACCTCTTCCGCCTCGGCGCGCGCGATCCCGCCTGACCGCCACGGCATGCCGACACCGTCGAAGCCGGTATCCTCGACCTTCGGCTTCACCGAACATTGGCCACACCGCAGGTCATCCCCAAACCACGACACGACAAGCGAGACCGAGCCGCAGCCTGGCAGTTCCTCGGCGAGGGTCTCAAGCGACACCGCCAGATCAGTCTTACCTCCCGGTGTGTGGATGTTCGCCGATACGTTCTGCCCGATGCCATGCGCGTAGTGCACTGGCGTCGTGGCAAGCGAGTATTCCCCCGTCCCCGGTATCAGCGCGACGCCACTGATCCCACGCGTAAGGTCGGTCACCTCGTCGATCCCGGTGCCCTGCGCTGGCCGCGCGACTTCGAAGTTGAACTGCGGTACCCGGTTACCGAACTGGCCGAGGTCCAGATCCTCGAACACAACGTATGCCACGCCGCGATAGGCGGGCACCTGCCCTGCGCCTTCGACGGCTTCCATCTTCGGATCGGGAAGCTGGTCTTCGGACCCGGCATAGATGCGCATCGTCACGTCATCGCGTGAGATCTCGACGCCGTCCGCCCAGATCCGCCCGACCCGCGTGATCTCGCCCTCGCAGAGCGCGACCGCAAGGCTCACCGAATAGGAATACTCCGTCACCCGCGGCGTGGCCGGCGCACCCTTGCCGCCGCCGCCCGACGTGCTCGTCGTCTCCAGAAAGCGCGACGCCCAGATCACCTGACCCGCCACTCGCATCCGGCCCCAGACGAGGCCGACGGGCGCACCTTCGCTCGCACCAGTGAGACGGAATCGATCCACGCGCCCGGTCTCGACCGCGCGCGCACCCGACCCCAGCAGCCGCTGATCGATCGCCCGACCAAGCGTCGCACCGATAGCGCGCCCGATCATCGCTCCCGACAAGCCCAGGACAGAGCCTCCGAAACCGGCTCCAGCCGCAGCCCCGGCGGCTGAAAGCAAAATGGTGGCCATGTCGACCCTCCTTCAGGGAAATTCGAACCGCGCCACGACGCGGCGTTGCCACGGGGCAGAGAACGGGCTCTCGACCACTCCGTGCCCGGAATAGGCGTGAATGAACGTGGCCCGGCTGCCGGTTTCGCCCACTAGTCCTAGATGCTTGGCGACCGACCCCGCCCGCATGCGGAACAGAAGCACCTCTCCTGCGTGGGGAGAATCCTCAGGGTCGCACTCCCGCAGATGCCGAGTAGCCGCCGCCCATAGTCGTTCCGTCCCTTCGGGCTCGGACCAGTCTCGAGTGTAGGCCGGAACCGCCTCCGGCTCGGCCCCGTAAAGACCGCGCCAAACACCCCGCAACAGGCCTAAGCAATCCGCACCCGCGCCCTGGGAGGATGCTTGATGGCGATACGGCGTCCCGATCCAACTTCGCGCGATCTTGACCGCGCGCGGACCCGCCGCGCTCATCCGCGCCGGCTCCCGCCATCGTTGACGCCCGCGCTGAGCGGATAGGACATGAGCCAGTCCTCGCCCGGAATTTCAGGAAAACCCCGGAAGTTATCGAAGTTTGCGAACTTCAGCCGACAGGTCTCGGCCCGCTTGTCGCAGCCCGCCTCTATCCGAACCATGTCGCCCGGCGCGGGCGCGATGCCAAGCGCCTGCCACAGTTCCACCTCACGCGCATCTCCCGCAACAAGCCGATCATTCTTGATCGCTCCAATAAGCCCCGCGGCGCTGCCGGTCAGCACTCGGAGCCGACCCTTCTCGAACCATCGATCCTCATAGCCAGCGAACGACGCGAAACCGAACACGTGCGCGTTTTCGGCCGTCTCGACAGGCCGCGCCTCGGAATAGCCAGGCTGATCGAGATCGAACCGACAACGTCCATCCCCAAGCACCGCTGAACAGCGCGCGTGATAGATCTGCCCCTGCGGCTGGTTGAGCCCCTCGGCAAGACCACGCAACTCGGCATTGAACGCCCCACCCGACCGCACGATCTCGCCGAGCGTGCCCCTGAATTGAAGCACCCGGACCGAGACATCGGCCCAGTTAACCAGCCAGCCTGTCACCTCGGCGCCATCATAGCGGCCGGCAAGAATATCCTCCTCGGTGATCGCGTCGGAACGTAGCGCGCCGAAGGCTTCACTGTTGTCGACCGACAGGCCCGTCGCCTGCTGAATCGCCTTCGCAGTCAGACCGGAATCGGCGCGAAACGCGATGCCGTCGAACGCAATGTCGCGGTCGTGATCCGTGAAGCCAAAGACCTTACCATCCTTGCGCGACACGGCGAACGCGCGCGCCACCGTCGTCGCCCCGCTGGCCAGATGGTCCTTCATCGTCTGCGGATAGCTAGTCACAGGCGCACCTCGACGACGGGAACTTGCGGCACGTCGCCTGCCTGAAACGAAGCGACCGATACCTGAATCCTGTCGGTGTCGAACCGCACCGGGACATCGAATTCGCAACCCGCTGTGATCCGCTCATCGACGGCGGGCGGACTCGCGAAGGTCACGACGCCGGTCGCCGCGTCCACCGAATAGTGCACGCCGTCCTGCAACTCGTCGCCCTGCAGCCCGATGCGCACGGTGCCGGCGACGGGTTTGGCGATCACCCGAACCTGCGACTCGGCCCCCGACGCATAGGTCTTGATCAGCTGATAATCGGTCGTGCTGCCATCGCCGATCCCGATCAGCTGGTCGTCGAAGCGCACCTCCGCCGAGGCCCGGCAAGACTTGAAGTCCGACCAGTCCTTCCAGCGAAACGCATTGAGCTGTCCCTGCCGCGCCTCGAAGAACGCAATCAGCTCGCCGATATCGTCGAGACTGCGCAGGCTCACGCCCGCGTCGTAGCGCCTGCGCGATTGCGCCCAGGGCGTGTTCCGCTCCTCGTAGCCGTTGGTCAGCGCGACGATCTCCGTCCGCCGCTCCGGTCCGCCGACCGAGCCGAAGCTCAGATTGGCCGGAAACCGCACCTCGTGAAACGCCATGTCGCCCTCCTCACCTGTTCCTGTCGCCGCGCGAGAGAGCGCGCGCCATCTGCGCCGCGATCTGGCTCTGGCTGCGGGCGAAGCCCTGCACGTCCGGCGTCGTCACATTCATCACGATGCTGACCGGACGCCCGCCGCCCGATGCCTGAACGCCCAGCCGGCCATCTGCGCCGCGCGCCAGCGGCATGATTGCCTCGGGCCCCGCCTCGCCCATCAGCCCGCGACCATTTCGCATCGGGAACATAGTGGGCGACGACACGATGCCGCCCCTCGCGAAGGGCATGACGCGGCCTTGCGAAAAGCTTCCGCCCTTCTCGAAGGGAAAGAGCCCGCTCAGCAGCCCGTTCATCCCCTGCGCGATGGCGCCCCCGACCGCGTCCTGAATCGGCTTCATCGCCACGCCGTAGACGCTGTTCACCATCGTCTGGGCAACCTGCTTCAGCGCATCCGACAGTTTCATCCCGTCGAAGATCAGCCCATCGAACGCGCGCCTCAGCCCCCCGCCGATGCTCCTCGACAGGGTGCCGACCTCGCGCCCCGTGAAAATTATGCTTTCCCGCATGCGGCCAAGCTCGGCGTCGAAAGCCGCCGCCATCGCCTGCGCGCCGCCGAGGCTCGTCTCCAACGCCGCCGCCTGCGCGGCGAGCCCCTCGATCCCGTCCAGTCCGTCCGTCATCGGCATATCAGTTGTCCCTTGTCTCAATGGGCGCATCCGGCCAGGCCCGCGCAAGCTCTTCGAGCCGCGCGCGGTTGAGCGGCGGTACCGCCGCCGGATCACCCAGCAAGATGACCAGCTCCGCCGGCGTCAGCCGCCAGAACGCATCCGGCGTCAGCCCGAGCCGGCCGAGACCCGCCCGCATTAGCCCCGGCCAATCCACCGCGCTCACCCCGCCTCCGGCACCGTGAAGGCACGTGTTAACAATTCCGCCGCGACCCGTGCCGCCTCGACTGGCCCGCCGCCGACCTCGACCTTCAGAAGGTCCGCGCCCGAACCCGTCCAGCCACCGCCCCGAAGGCCGGCGACGATCAGCATCAAGACGTCGCGCGTCGAAAACCCGCCCGCCTCGAACCGCTCGACAAGCTCGATCAGCGTCCCGGTCCGAAGCCCCGCCTCCAGCTCCGCCAGCGCCCCAAGTGTCAACTTGGCCACGTGGCGCTCGCCATCGAGCCAGACCGCGACCTCCCCCGTCCAAGGATTGGCCATCAGATCGCCGTGAAGTTCAGCGCGCCCGCCGAGGCCAAAGACAACTCATAGGTCGCCTCGCCGTTGTAGCTGCCCGCATATTCGATCGACGTGATCTGGAACGGCCCCTCGACGATCCCAAAGTCCGGGATGATCACCTGGAACTGCTCGACCGTGCTCCCGAAGAAGATCTGCCGCGCCCGGTCATCGGTCGCGCTGTCCACGAAGACGCCCGACCCCGAAACCGAGGCCGACCGCACCCCGGCACCGCCCAAAAGCTCACGCCAGCCGCCCTGGCTTTCCAGACTCGTCACATCGACCGTCTCGGCGTTGAAGCTGATCCGCGTCGCCCTCAGCCCCGCGATCGTCGTGAATTGCCCGCCCCCGGTCAGGTCGAGCTTGATCAGAAGGTCCTTGCCGTTCTGGGCAGCCATATCCGTTCTCCGATAAGTGAAAGAAGTGGGCGGTCAGCAAAGAACCGACACCCGAAATTGTGGATGGCGCGAACTCGCACCGATGCAGTCCCGGGTCAGGCCCGGAGCCTCAGCCTCAGTCCTCGATCCGCGCTCTGAAGGTCAGGTCGATCCGCCGCACATCCGCCTTCTCGACTCGCCGCGCCCGCGCCGCCAGGAACCAGATCCCCACGAGCCGCCCGCGCGCCAGGATCAGCGTCGCCCCGGTCAGCGCATCCGACACCGCAGCGGCCACAGCCTTGGCGTTCTGAAATCCCGCCTGATCAGTCACGACGGAGACCGTAAACTCATGAAATGCGCCCCGGCTGACTTGATCGGAAGCATCGCGCACGTCCTCGGGCCCGATCGAGACATAGGTCCCCGTCACCGTCCCCGGCGGCACCGCATCGTAGATCGCGCCCGAGACAAGGGCGTCCAACGCCGAATCCGCCGTCAGCCGCTGGTAGATCGCCGCCTGCAACGCGGCCGCCGCTCCGTAGCTCATGCCACAACCTCCTCCTGCGCGAAGCAGGTCAGGTAATGCCCGCCGGCATCGGCTTCCGTGACGGCGGTGATGCGGAAGATCCGCGTCCCGTCCCTGAACCGCTGATCGGGCTTCGGCCGAGACGGCGCGCCCTGCGGAGTCGCCCGCACAGTGATCTTGTAGCCGACCGACGAGACGGTCACGAATTCCCCCGCCCGCTCTCGGCCTGAGCCGGGATCGACCTCGGCCCACAGCGCGCCCAAAGCGACCCAGTTCAGTGTCCAGCCGCCTGCGCCGTCCGGCACGCGCTGCGCCTCTTCAAGCACCAGCTTCCGGTTCAGCCTCGGCGCGCTCATGCCGCACCCCCGCCAAGAACGCGCACCGTCCGCCACCGCTCGATCAAGGCCATGACGCCGAAGGGCATCGCCTGTCCGGTCCCGGCCTCGTGCCGGTTCTCGTGATACTGCGCCGCCAGAAGAAACGCCGCCTGCCCGAGGTCCACCGGCACATCGGACCAGGCCGGCCCGAAGCCCGCAGTGAAGACCACTTCGGCCACCCCACCCACCGGGATCCCCGGCAAGAGCGCGCCATTGGCCACGATCTTCGGCCGGTGCGCATCCCGCTCCAGCCGGTACCGCGAAGGGTCGATCAGATCGGCCACGCCGTCGCGGTCCCTCACTGTGACCGACACAACCGCGCTGACTGGCGCCACCGGAAAGGCCTGGCAATCTGGCCAACGCCACGCATTCAGCTCCAACAGATGGTCCCGCGAGATCAGCGCCTTGCCGATCCTCCCTTCCACAGCCGCCAGGGCCGCCCTGAGATAGCTTTCGACTAGCGCATCCTGCGACCCGTCATCGGCGAACCCGGTGCCAAGCCGCAGATGGTCCTTGAATTCCGCCACCGGCAAGACCGCCTGCGGCACCGGTGTCATTTCGCTCAGCATCATGGATATCTCCGATCGTCGCGCCCCTCGCCTTGAAAGACGGACGCGGGCCAACCTCGCATTGCTCGGACGGAGGGAGCAGCTAGACAACACGAGGGCAAAGGCGACCCGCGCCCGAACGGCCGGGACCCGAAAGCCCCGACCAACTCGCGAGCCTCTTACGAGACGGCGAATTTCAGAAGCTTGATTGCGGCAAAGTCGCTCACGTCGCCGCCCACGCGCTTGGAGGCGTAGAAGAGGACATGCGGCTTGGCCGAGAACGGATCGCGCAGCACCCGCATGTCAGGTCGCTCGGCGATCGTGTAGCCATTGTAGAAATCGCCGAAGGCGATGGCATAGGCGTCAGTGCCAATATCCGGCATGTCCTCGGCCACCAGCACCGGATAGCCCATGAGCCGCGCGGGCTCGCCGGCGGCAAGACCGTCCGACCACAGGAACCGACCATCGGCATCCTTCATCTTCCGCACTGCACCTGCGGTCTTCGAGTTCATCGCGAAACTTGCGTTCGCTCGGTACTCGGCGTTCAGCGCGTAGACGAGGTCGATGATCGCGTCCGACGCATTGGTGGCCGAGAAATCGCCTGCAGCCCCCGTCGGCACATAGCCGAGCGATCCCCAGGCCCAGACTCCATTGTCCACCGCACTGTGGGTCAGGAAGCCCTTCGGCTTGTCCAGCCCGTCGCCCGAAATGAACGCCTGCGCCTCGGCGCGCGAGAACTTGTCCGCGATCCGCTCGGCGAGCCAACCCTCGACATCGAAAGCGCTGTCGTCCAGCAGACGCTGGCTCGCCTTCGGCATCGCCGACAACTCGTGCAGCGGGATCGATATGCGGTCGATCTGCGGCGTCCCCGTCTCGCTGATCGAGCCGGTTTCTGTTGCCCAGCCCGAGCCGAGATCGGTGTGATCAACGAGGACGTCGAACGAGGTCGCCTCGACGCTCACGACATTCGCGATGGCGCGCAGCGAGGAGGTCGACTTCAACACGCCCCGGATACGGTCGGACGTTTGCGGATCGACGAGGAACCCGCCCTCTGCATTCACTTGCGAGTTCAACGCCTTGCCCTCAAGGGTCAGCCCTCGGAGCCCATCGTCATCGCCCGAACGCAGATAGGCCGCGAACGCCTTTTTGTGAGGCGCCTCGCAGTCGACGGCCGTCGAAAGAACCGGGCGCCCGGGAGTGTACGATTTGCGATCCAGCATGGTCAGTCGCTCTTCCTGTTGTTGCAGCTTCGATTTCATGTCGTCCTGAAAGCCCTTGAACTCGCTCAGGAAACCCTGCAGCGCAGACTTCACCTCCTCGGCCGGCGCGTCGGACACGCCTTCCCCGGCCCGAGCCTTCGTCTCGGTCTTCTTCATACCCATCACCTCAAGTCAGGGGTTGCGTCGCACGGGCTGATTCATCGGCCCGCGACTGTCCGGCGCGCCTGATCGAACAGCGCCGCCAGTTCACGCAGTTCGATGGCTTCTGGCGAATCGCCTTTTGCCCCGAACCGCGCCTCGGGAAGCATCGGAAAGGTCACCAGGGACACCTCCCAAAGCTCCACCTCGCGAAGAAGCCGTAGCCCCTTCGCGTCCTTCTCCGCCGTTACCGTGCGGTAGCCGATGGACAGACCGTCGATCGCGCCCGCCGTAACCAGGGCCGCCGCCTCGCGCCCCCTCTCGACCTCGGTCAGAAGACGGCCCTTGACCTTCAGCCCACGCCTGTCCTCGACGATCTCATCCCAGACGCCGATCGGCTGGGCGGGATCGTGCTGCCACAGCATCCTCACCGTCCGGCCTTCCGTCTTCATCCGGGCGAGCGACTTACCGTAGGCGCCGGGCATCACGACATCGCCGCCCTGATCTGTGATGCCAAAAAGCGAAGCGTAGCCCTCGATCCTGCAGCCATCCGTGACGGCAATGTCCTCACCCAGCCGGCAGAACTTCATCTCCAACCCGTAATCACTTGTCATCATGTGATATTTCCTATTTCGGCCCGAATTCAATCACCGACTGCACCGCTTGACTAAGGATCACTCCGACGACCCCGAAGACCGTCATCCAAAGCCGCTTTTCGACCCCGAGGATCATCGCCTCGATCCGCTCCAGCCGTTTCTCGACCGTCTCGAACTGCAGGGCCATGATCCTTTCGGTGGCCTCAAAGCGGTGCTCATGGGCGCACTCGAACGGCTCCTTGAGATAGCGCGACCCCGCCCCGGCCATCGTTAGCCCTCGTCCGCGAGGGGCGGCAGGCCGAGAATGCTCCGCTTCTCGGCATCGGTCAGGAACGCCGCCTCGCCGACGCGCCTCCACTGCTGATCCCGTTCGGCTGCGAGCGCGGGCACCTGGTCCAGATCGGGTCGCAGCTCGATATGTTCGCCGAGATGCGTTGACAGCCAGTAGCTGACCGCCGCCGTGACCCGCGTCGCAAGCGGCAGGATCGTCAGCCGATAGAACGCGCGGTTCGCCTCCTGGTAGTTGGCGTAGGTCGCGTCCCCTGGAATGCCCAGAAGCATCGGCGGCACTCCGAAGGCCACTGCGATCTCGCGCGCCGCCGCCTCCTTGGTCTTCTGGAACTCCATGTCCGAAGGCGAAAAGCCCATCGGCTTCCAGTCGAGCCCGCCTTCCAGCAGCATCGGGCGGCCCGCGTTCCGCGCCCCCTGATGGTGCATCTCCATCTCATGGATCAGCCGGTCGTACTGGTCGCCCGACAGCTGAGCCTGCCCGTCCGCGCCCTTGTAGACGATCGCCCCCGAGGGCCGCGCGGCATTGTCCAGAAGCGCCTTCGACCAGCTCGACGCCGAATTGTGGACATCCACCGCCACCGCCGCCGCCTGCATCGGCGACAGACCATAATGGTCGTCCTGCGGATGAAACGACTTGATGTGGCAGACCGGATCGACCGGCCCGGTCATGTCGAAGCGATGCTTGCGCCCGCCGACCGTGTAGTCATAGGCCACCGGCCAGCCATCCGCTCCCGGCACGAGGCTCATCCGGTCCGAACGCAGGATGTGCAGCTCCGTTGGCAGACCGCCGCCTACAGCTTCGACATAGCCGTTCCCGCTCAGCAGAAGCTGACCGTACAACGCCTCGAACAGCTCCGCCCGCCCCTGACCCGGATTGGGCCGGCGCATCAGCTCGATCACCGGATGCACATCGTAGCGCCGCTCCCCATCCTGGCAGATCAGCGGCAGGGCGGCGGCCGCCTCGGCGATCAGCTTCACCGCCCGAAAGCCGACCGGATTGCCCGAGAACCCAGTCTTCGTCAGGCTCACCGCGTCCCGCGGCGACCATGCCACGCGGCCCGACGATCCCCAGGCCACGACCCGCCCCGTGGCCGAAGCCTTCTGCTCCGGAACCGCGCCCTCGGCGCGCCGGAAGAAATTCCATGCCATCGCAATTCTCCTGTGTCCGCCCGCATCGGGACCCGCCGGCCTCGACCTCAGGCCCGCTCTTCATCTTGGCCGAAATGCCTTTGGGGGAGCCCCGGACCCGATCCGGGGCGCGGGGGGCAGACAGCCCCCCGTCCGGCGCGCGTCACAAGCGCCTGACCTGCGGTCTCCGCCACTTCGCCGCCGGCTCCACGATCAGCTCGGTCAGCGCCCAGACCAGCGCATCCACCCGGTCGGGCGATCCGTTGCCTTCAAAGCCACGCGCCGTCATGCGGCACATCTGGTCCTCGAGCGGCCCGAGCCCCCGCACATGCTGAACCCGCCCCTGCTCGTAAAGCGCCGCCACCGGCTCGGCCCGCGCGACCTTGCCGCGCGATGCGTGGACCGCCCGGTAGGCCACCGTCGGATCGACCTGTCGCACGACGCTTTCGACGAGTGCCCCGCCCTGGTTGACTTCCGCCACCAACCGGTCCGCGCCGTGCCGCTCCATCGCCGCGACCGCCGCCCGCGCCCAGGTATCGGGGCTCGCCGCGCTCACCGAGGCATCCTCCAGAACCCAGGCCCGCCACTCCGACGGCGGCCCATCGGTCACCGCCCCCACGACGACGATGCCGCATTCGTCCGATCCCTTGTGCCCGGTAACCGGCGGATCGACCGCCACGACGATCCGACTCAGCCGCTCGGGCGCCCTGGACCGGCAGGCCTCAAGCCCGCCCGTGGTCCAGAGCGCCCCTTCCGCATCCTCCAAAAGCACGCCGTCCAGTTCCTGCCGGCCCAGCCGCGTGCCCGCATAGCGCGCTCGCACCTCTTCAATGAATGACGCCGCCAGATAGGCCTTGTTCGCTTCCGTCGGCGCCTGCGTAAGCACGGTCGAGGGGTTCTGCAGGATCGCTTTCAGCACGCCCACGTTCTTTGGCGTCGTCGTGACGACCTGCTGCGGATGAGTGCCGAGACGCAGCGCAAATTGCAGCATGTCCCAGGTTTCCTGTGCCTTCTGCCACTTTGCCAGCTCATCGACCCAAGCGGCGTCGAATTGCGGGCCACGCAGACTGTCAGGGCTGAAGGCGGAATAGACTTCGCCCACCGCCCCGTTCGGCCAGACGAGGCGCTTGCGCGTCGCCTCCCAGACCGGCTTCCGGTCGGGCGGCGACACGTCGAGGATTCCGCTATCCCCGAAGATCATGACCTCGCGGACCTGATCCACCGTCTCGCCGACCAGCGCCACCCGCCGGGCCTGACCGGGGTCCAGCGGCCGTGGCCCCTCGACCTGCGACCGGACCCACTCGGCGCCGGCGCGCGTTTTGCCCGCGCCGCGTCCGCCCATGATGACCCAGGTCTTCCAAGCGCCCTCCGGTGGCAACTGGTGCGGCAGCGCCCAGAACTCGAAGAGCCAGGGCAGCGCCATCAGCGCCTCGTCCGACAGCCCCGCAAGGAACTCATCCACCATCTCCGGCGTCGCGGAGGCGAGCCAGGCGGCGGCCGATTTCATCCCGGGCCGCATCGAGGTCGAGCGCGTAGTCGTAGGCGACTCCGGCTTCCAGCTTGTCGAGTTTCGCAACCTTCGCCCTTTCCTCGAAGACCATCAGAAGCGCCTGCCGCAGATCCCGGCAGGACCGCGTGGCCTCCTTTAGCTCGTCGAATTGATTCCGTTTCAGTCGCTCCATCGCGGCATCGATCTCCGCGATCAGCGCCCCGAGAAGCCCCACGGCCTGATCGACCATGGACTGGTCTTTCGGCCCTTCGACCGCATTCCCCGTTGTCATTCAGTCAGTGCCCGCCTCTCATGCCTGTCCGCACGAGCGAAACGGAAAAGCGGCCAGAGGGTTGCCCCTCGGCCGCTTGCCCACTTCTTCTAGCATGCCCGAAGGTATATCCGGGTCCGTTCGCGAAGTCAATAAATTTATTATTATCAGATAGTTAATGAACCGTACGCCGAAACGCTAACGGCAACGCCACCTACTGCCCCGCCTCCTGTTCGGCCTCCTGCTCCGCCTCGATCGCGCGCCAACGCGCGACGTTCTCGTTGTGCTCGGCCAGGGTTTGGGCGAAAACGTGCCCGCCCGTGCCGTCAGCCACGAAGAACAGGAAGTCGGAGCTTTCGGGGTTCAGCGCCGCTGCAATGCTCTCACGGCCCGGATTGGCGATCGGGGTCGGTGGCAGCCCGTCGATGACATAGGTGTTCCACGGCGTCCGTCCGCGCAGTTCGCTCTGCCTGAGCCCGCGGCCCAGCACGCCCTGCCCCTTGGTAAGCCCGTAGATCACAGTCGGATCGGTCTGCAGCTTCATGCCCTCTCTCAGCCGGTTGACGAACACGCTCGCGACCAGGGGCCGCTCTTCCGGCACGCCGGTTTCCTTTTCGACGATCGACGCCATGATCAACGCCTCTTCGGGCGTCGAATAAGGCAGATCGTCCGACCGTCCAGGCCAGAGCTCGGCTAGAACCTGTTCCTGCCGCGTCGACATCTGGTTCAGAATCTCCGCCCGCGCTACGCCCTTCGTCACCTCGTAGCTGTCAGGCGCGAGCGTGCCCTCCGGAGGCACCTCGCCCGGCTCACCGTCAAGGAAGTCGGCGCGCTTCAGCGCCTCGACCACCTGCCAGCTCGTGACGCCCTCGGCGAGCGTCACGCGGAACCTCAGATCGGGGTCCTCCAGCCGGTCGACATAGGTCTGCGGCGCGGCCTCGGCGGCGGGATCGAACTTGGCGACCTCTGCATAGCGGTTCGTCGCGGGATCGAGTTCGCGCATCAGCATCTCTGCGTCGTTGACCCCGATGCGGTAGTTCACCTCGGTGCCGCAGGTCGACTGGCCGCTTTTGGTGATTGCCCCGACGATGCCAGCCATCGATTCCCCGGGCCCGATCAGGAACGATCCTGCCTTCAGGTCGCCCGCCTTGCCTTCATAGTCCGCGCCGACACGGAAGATGTAGTCCGACCGGATCGCGCCCTCTTCCTTGAGCGATTGGGCCACGCCCCGCATGGTCGCGCCCCGCTCGACCTTGAAGCAGATCGCCTCGGTCAAAGGCCCAAGTCCGGAATACTGGTTCTTGCCCCACGCGATCGCCGCCGCCACGGCGGCCAGCATCACAATGGCCACGGTCAGGAAGTTCGAAGCGATGGCCCGCCACATTAGTCCCGCGCCCGCCCCATGATAAGCGAGGCATTCGTGCCTCCGAAGCCGAAAGAATTCGACAGCGCCACGTTGATCTCGCGTTTCACGGCCGCGTTCGGCGCCAGATCGAGCTTCGGTTCGACCGCCGGATTGTCGAGGTTGATTGTCGGCGGCGCCACCTGGTCGCGCAGCGCCAGAACGCAGAAGATTGCCTCGACCGCACCCGCCGCTCCCAGCAAGTGACCGATCGCCGATTTCGTCGAGGACATCGTCGCCTTCGCGGCTGCGTTGCCCATTAGCCGCTCAACCGCGCCAAGCTCGATCGTGTCTGCCATGGTGGAGGTGCCGTGGGCATTGATGTAGTCGATCTCTGACGGCTCCAATTCCGCCCGGGCCAGCGCCGCCTTCATGCAGCGATAGGCGCCGTCGCCGTCTTCGGAGGGCGCGGTGATGTGATAGGCGTCACCGCTTAGGCCATAACCCAGTATCTCGGCGTAGATCTTCGCGCCGCGTGCCTTGGCGTGCCCGTATTCCTCGAGCACGACGACGCCCGCGCCCTCGCCCATCACGAACCCGTCGCGATCGGCGTCATAGGGCCGCGAGGCCTTTGTCGGATCTTCGGGCCGCTTCGTCGACAACGCCTTGCAGGCGTTGAAGCCCGCGATCCCGATCTCGGAAATCGGGCTCTCCGCGCCGCCTGCGATCATCACGTCGGCATCGCCCCATTGAATCAGCCGCGCCGCGTCGCCAATCGCGTGGGCGCCGGTCGAACAAGCGGTGACAACTGCGTGGTTCGGTCCCTTGAATCCGTACCTTATCGAGACCTGACCCGAGACGAGATTGATCAACGCTCCGGGGATGAAGAACGGCGAAACGCGCTTCGGCCCCTTCTCCTTGATCAGGACCGCCGTGTCAGCAATCGACGACAGCCCGCCGATGCCCGACCCGATCATCACGCCGGTGCGCATCCGGCTTTCTTCGTCCTCGGGCGTCCAGCCGGCATCCTTCACCGCCTGGTCGGCCGCGGCCATTCCGTAGAGGATGAAATCGTCGACCTTGCGCCGGTCCTTGGGCTCCATCCAGTCGTCGGGATTGAAGGTGCCGTCCGTGCCGTCTCCCATCGGGATCTCGCAGGCATAGGTTGTCGTGACATTCGACGTGTCGAACCGGGTGATCGGTCCCGCGCCTGATTGTCCCGCGACCAGCCGGCTCCAGGTTTCCTCGACGCCGCACGCCAGCGGCGTGACCATACCAAGACCCGTTACGACGACCCGACGCATGCTACCTCCGGCATTCGGTTTCGTTCCGCTCCTTCTATCCGAGCGTCTGGACAGTGAAAACCCCGCTTGACCCTTGCCGATCGCGCCGGCTGGGCGAAGACTTGCCGCGTCCCGGACGCGCCGTTCACGTTCCCGCAGTTTCCGGCGGCAGCGCCGCCTTCGGTGTTCTCAACTACAACTGGCTCGCCCAGGTCCGCATAGAATATGGCGCCGACCCGCGCTCAGACGTCGACCGGACCGAACTCGTCCATGCGTTCGGATTCTACGACCGGCCCCATTTCATCCGAGAAGTCCTTCGACTGTGCGGGCTCCACCCCAGCGCCATCTCGCCGAACGCCGCGCCAATCCCGGTTTCGGCCTCGGCAAGCATGTCGTCTTCGCTCCGCACGAACTTCCGTGATCTTCAAGCCGGTCGTTCCGGCGCCCCGCTACAATGCGCTCGCGACATTCAACGAGGAATCGACGAAAGCGCCACCCTTTGGCACAATCTCACAACGCCGGACGATATGGCGCAATGGATAGGCAACGTCGCAGCCTTGCAAACCGACGGTGGTTCCCCGCTCAGCCCGGGCGCGGTGCCGATCTTTCACGCCTGCGGCAAACGCCGCGCGAGCGAAGGGATTGAGTGCTAACCTCAACGCCGGCTCGGCGGTCGCTCCGTTCGGGGCCCAGTCACCGCGATCTGCACCTATTCGTTGTCGGGCTCGAACCTGACATCCGCCGGGCTGGAAATCGACTTCCGCGCAAGTGGCCCAATGGCGCTCCTCGTGCCGCTCCTACGGCCGATGATCCTGCGCGCGGACGGCGCTCAGATGATCCGTCCCAAGGCGCTTGTCGAACCTCGGCGCAACGCCGGCTAGAACCCAGCGACCTGCCAACTTGCCATTTGGCCCGCGTCCGTCAGATGAACTCCGCCACGTGCGAGGTGTCAGGCCGCGCCTCTTTCAGCGCCTCGCCGAGATCGAGCGTCTTGTGGTAAAGCGCCCGCCCCACGATCGCGCCCGACACCGAGCCGAGCAGCCTCAGCCGCGAGATGTCATCGAGCGTGCGGACGATCCCCGAGGCGATGACCGGCACCTTCGACTTGTCGGCGATCTTTGAGATCAAACCGAGCGAGCGGTCGGATTCATCTAGGTCGGCGTCGATATCCGTGACGATCATCGCGGCGAAGGGCGTGCCCTTGAACGCGTCCACGAAGCCTTCCGGCGTGTAGACGCTCTGCTGCTTCCAGCCCTCGATCAGGACATGGCCTTTCCAGATATCGACGGCCAGCACGATCTGGTCGGGGTGATGGTCGGCGAGTTCCTTGACCAGGTGCGGATTGTTCGCGGCCAACGTGCCAACGACGATGCGGCCCGCGCCAAGATCGATCCACTCCTCGATCCGGTCACGCGATCGGAAGCCGCCACCGAGTTGCACCGGGATGCCCGCGCCCCGGATGATGTTCAGCACCGTCTGACGGTTGATGTCCTTGCCCTGCATCGCGTCGAAATCGGTGACATGCATCCATTCCGCGCCGGCATGGGCGAATTCCTGCGCCTTCGCGACCGGATCGACATGCCAGATCGACGGCTCCTCCAGCCTGCCCCGATGCAAACTCACACACCGGCCGTTCATCAATTCGATCGTAGGATAAAGGATCATCTGCGCGCCTCCCATGTTTCCCCGAGGGCAACGCCATCCGGGGGTTGCGGCCAACCGCATCGCCATGACGCGTTGCCCGCCGGCAGATGGTAAGTCTGATAAGGTCAAAGCCAAAGGCGATTCCGACGTTTTTTGAGAAGATTCCGCCAGAATCGATCTGGCGGCGGCGGCCCGCAAATCGCGCGTCAATGGCGAATGCGCGTGATTGCGGCGCCGGGACAAGGCGTTCGGAAGAACGCTCGCCGAAGAGAACGGTCCCGGGACGCCCCTGCCCGAAGATAGCGCCAGATGTCCGCCTTCGGGACGGATCGGACACTATCCGGAAGCGCGCCGGGCGGAGTGGGGGGTTCGGTGCCGGTATCCGAGCGGCCGCAATGTTCCGCGAAGCACTCCAGCGTGGCTGAGTGACAGGCGCAAGAAAAAACCGCGCCGGAAGGGCGCGGTTCTCTGTTTTGCGGGGGAAGTCCCGGATTACTCCGGGCGCGGTTCGACTTCGGGCTGCTCGGCTTCGCCGAGGTCCTGTCCCGCGGCACCGATATCGTCGAAAAGTTCGGCGATCTCGAATTCCGCGGCTTCCTGTTCCGCATGTGCGAGGTCCTGGATCGACTTGCCTGCGGCCTGAAGTTCGGCCTCTTCGTTCGAGCGCGCGACGTTCAGCGTGATCGTCGCCGAGACCTCCGGGTGCAGCACGATTTCGACCTCGTGCAGACCAAGCTCCTTGATCGGCCGGCTTAGGACCATCTGCTTGCGGTCGACAGTGAAGCCCGCGTCGATGGTTGCATCGGCCACATCGCGCGGCGTGACCGAGCCGTAAAGCGCACCCGCGTCGGAGGCCGACCGAATCACGATGAAGGTCTGGCCGTCGAGTTTCTCGGCGACCTTCTCGGCCTCCTTGCGGGTCTCGAGGTTCTGGGCTTCGAGCTGGGCCTTCTGAGACTCGAAGCTCTTGATGTTGTCTTCCGAGGCGCGGAGCGCCTTGCCTTGGGGCAGCAGGAAGTTGCGCGCGTAGCCGTCCTTGACCTTGACGACTTCGCCCATCTGGCCAAGCTTGGCCACGCGTTCGAGAAGGATCACTTGCATCGTCGTGTCTCCTTACTTTACGGCATAGGGCAGCAGCGCGAGGAAGCGCGCGCGCTTGATGGCGCGGGCCAGTTCACGCTGCTTCTTCGCCGAAACGGCGGTGATGCGGGCGGGTACGATCTTGCCGCGCTCGGAGATGTAGCGCTGCAGAAGACGGACATCCTTGTAGTCGATCTTCGGCGCGTTGTCGCCCGAGAAGGGACAGACCTTGCGGCGGCGGAAAAACGGCTTGTTCGCCATGTGTTGGGCTCCTTTCCTCGAGGCTCAGATCAGCGACGGTCGCGGCGGTCGCCACGGTCGCGGTCATCACGCTTCTGCATCTGCACCGAGGGACCATCCTCGTGCTTGTCGACCTTGATCGACATAACGCGCATCACGTCATCATGCAGACGGGCGAGGCGCTCCATTTCCTGAACGGCGTCCGACGGCGCGTCGGTGCGCAGGAAGGCGTAGTGACCCTTGCGGTTCTTGTTGATCTTGTAGGCCATCGTCTTGACGCCCCAGTACTCGTGATCGACGACCTTGCCGCCGTTGTCTGCAAGCACAGTGGAGAAATGTTCGACGAGGCCTTCGGCCTGCGCGTTGGAAAGGTCCTGACGCGCGATGAGGACATGCTCGTAAAGCGGCATGCGTTCTCCTGACTTTTCAGGCGGCTTCAACGGCGGGTATCGACCCTCCGCGACCCGCCACGAGAGGCTACGCCGGTTCCCATGAATGCGGAAGGATGGGGCCTTATACATGGATCGCGACGCGATGCAAGCGGCGGGCTTGCTGCGCGCTCCGGGCTGGTAAAGCTGTGCGTCCCGCGCTATCGGAGTGTTGAACGTCATTGGGAGGGGCATCGCGATGCGCGCATTCGTATTTCCGGGCCAGGGAGCGCAGGTGATCGGCATGGGGCACGCGCTGGCCGAAGCCTATCCCGCCGCAAAGGCGGTCTTCGACGAGGTTGACGAGGCTTTGGGCGAAAAGCTCTCCGCCCTGATCTGGGACGGCGAACAAGACACTCTGACGCTGACCGAGAACGCCCAGCCCGCGCTGATGGCGACCTCGATCGCGGCAATGCGGGCTCTCGAGGCCGAGGGGATCGCCGTCACGTCTGCGGCTTACGTCGCGGGACACAGCCTTGGCGAGTATTCGGCGCTTTGTGCCGCAGGCAGCCTGACAATCGCAGATACCGCAAAGCTTCTGAGGCTGCGCGGCAAGGCGATGCAGGGGGCCGTGCCGGTCGGCCAGGGTGCGATGGCAGCACTTCTGGGCCTCGATTTCCACACGGCCACGGCGGTGGCGAAGGAAGCCGCAAAGGGCGAGATCTGCCAGGCGGCGAACGACAACGACCCCGGACAGGTGGTCGTTTCGGGTCACCGCGGCGCGGTCGAGCGGGCGGTGGAGATCGCCAAGTCCAAGGGGGCGAAGCGAGCGCTGCTCCTGCCGGTTTCCGCGCCCTTCCACTGTGCGCTCATGGGGCCTGCGGCGGCGGCGATGGCCGATGCCTTGAGCCACGTCCACATAGAGGAGCCGGCAGTTCCGCTGGTTGCCAACGTGACCGCGCATGACGTGACAGACCCGGCGACCATCCGCAGCCTTCTGGTGGAGCAGGTCACGGGATCGGTCCGCTGGCGTGAGAGCGTGGAGTTCATGGTATCAAAGGGTGTAACGGAGTTCTGGGAGGTCGGCGCGGGCAAGGCGCTATCGGGCATGATCCGCCGGATCGCGAAGGAAGCCGAGACGCGCGCCGTCGGCAACCCGGAAGACGTTCAGGCCGCGAAAGGCTGAGGCGACGCGGAGAGCGGTGCCCTCCCCAATCCCACCCGAGGTATTTGCGTAAGAAAAGGAGAGGCGCATGTTCGATCTGACGGGAAAGGCGGCGCTCGTAACCGGCGCGTCGGGCGGGATCGGCGGCGCAATCGCAACGGCGCTGCACGGCGCCGGCGCCACGGTTGGCCTGTCCGGAACGCGCGAGGCGCCGCTTAAGGAGCTGGCCGGCGAACTCGGTGAGCGCGCGCATGTTCTGCCCTGCAACCTCTCCGATCCCGAGGCGGTGGAGGCCCTGCCCAAGCAAGCGGTCGAGGCGATGGGGGCGGTCGATATCCTCGTGAACAACGCCGGGATCACGCGCGACAATCTCTTCATGCGAATGTCGGACGAGGAGTGGCAGCAGGTCATCGACGTCAACCTGACCGCGACCTTCCGGCTGTGCCGCGGGGTTCTGAGGGGCATGATGAAGGCGCGCTGGGGGCGGATCGTCAACGTGACCTCGATCGTCGGCACGACGGGCAATCCCGGTCAGGGCAATTACTGCGCGACAAAGGCCGGTCTGACGGGCATGTCGAAGTCGCTCGCCCAGGAGGTCGCGAGCCGGGGTATCACGGTGAATTGCGTCGCGCCGGGCTTTATTGCGACGGCGATGACCGACAAGCTGACCGACGATCAGAAGGCGCGGATCTCAGCGCAGATTCCTGCCGGCCGCATGGGCAACCCGGACGAGATCGCCTCCGCCACGCTCTATCTGGCGAGCGCCGAGGCTGGCTACGTCACCGGCGCAACTCTGCATGTGAACGGCGGCATGGCGATGATCTGAGGCTGGCCGGCGATCCGTGCGGGACGGCACATTATCCGCGATTGCGAAAGCGTTTGCCTCGGGATTAGACTGTGCTATAGGCGGCCACGATGCGCCGGCGGGCTGATGCTCCGCACCGGCGGCCTTCGCGAAATAGGCGGGGCGTGAGCCGCTCGGACAGAGCAAGGGACTAGAAGGCGGGAAACCCCGCGAGAATGAGGATTTGACATGAGCGACATCGCAGATCGCGTAAAGAAAATTGTCGTCGAGCATCTGGGCGTCGAAGAGGACAAGGTGACGGAAAGCGCCTCGTTCATCGACGATCTGGGCGCGGACAGCCTCGACACGGTCGAGCTGGTGATGGCGTTCGAGGAAGAATTCGGGATCGAGATTCCCGACGACGCGGCCGAAACGATCCAGACTTTCGGCGATGCGGTGAAGTTCATTTCCGAAGCCGCCTGAGCGGATACGGAGCGAGCTTGAAACGGCGCCCCTTCGGGCGCCGTTTTCGTTGGACATGCCCTGAAACCGTCCTGCTGCTCCCAGTGCCGCTGGACAGAACGGTCAATCAGATTCCGGCATTGAACGCCTGCTCCGCCCGGCTTTGCCGCGCCAAGCATGCGCCGGTTTCGGATCTGCTCACCCACGCGCGTCGCGATCCCGGCTCAAACCGGACCCAAACTCGCGGCATGGGCTATGCTTGGCCGGGCGCACCGGTCGGCGCTTCGCAAGTGCCGTTATCGCTCCCCGTTTAGACTCCTCCGCCACAGAGCCCACTGGGCCGAGCTCGCATCAGCTTCCCGTCCGATCGCAGGAGTTTTCCGCGCTACCGATGAAAAAAGGCCGCGCTACCGCGCGGCCTTTCGCAATTCGTGGGTTCTCCCCGGTCAGATCTCGTCCAGCGCCTCGACGGCCTTCTGTAGCTTGTCCTTCGAGACCTCTTTTTCGGTCACCTTCGCGCCCTCGACGATCAGATCGACGACCTTGTCCTCGAAGATCGGCGCGCGCAGCTGCTGCTGCATCTGCGGGTTCTTCTGCACAAACTCGAAGAAGGCCCGCTCCTGACCCGGATACTGCCGCGCCTGGTTCATCACCGCCTGCGTCATTTCGGCGTCGGTGACCTCGACTTCCTTCTTGCGCCCGATCTCAGCCAGCAAGAGGCCAAGCCGGACACGGCGTTCGGCGAGCGACTTGTGCTCCTCTGTCGGCTTGATCTCGGGGTGATCGTGGCCCTCGTGGTCAGGGTTCTCGTCGTGCCACAGCTGATGCGCGATCTGACCCGCCTCGGTCTCGACGAGGCTCGGCGGCAGGTCGAATTTCACCATCTTGTCGAGCTCATCGAGAAGCGCCCGCTTCATTACCGAACGGGAGGCGCCGGCATACTCGGCCTCCAGCCGCTCGCTGATCTGGCCCTTCAGCGCTTCGAGGCTCTCGGCCCCGAACTGCTTGGCGAGCTCGTCGTCGATCTCGGCCGGCTTTGGCCCCTTGACGGCTTTCACGGTGCAGTCGAAGACCGCTTCCTTACCAGCAAGATGCTTCGCACCGTACTCATCCGGGAACGACACCTTCACCGCGACCTCGTCGCCCGCCTTCACTCCGACGAGCTGTTCCTCGAAGCCCGGGATGAACGAACCGGAACCGATTTCCAGCGGGTAGTCTTCACCCGCCCCGCCTTCGAAGGCCTCGCCATCGATCTTGCCGACGAAGTCGATCACAACCTGGTCGCCGTCCTTGGCCTTGGTGCCCTTTTTCTTGTCCTCGAAGTTCTTGGCCGACTTCGCGAGATTCTCGAGCGCCTCGGCCACGGCCTTGTCATCGGCCTTCACGATAAGCTTCTCGAGCTTCAGCTTCGAAAGATCGACCTCCGGGATCTCCGGCAACGCCTCGTAGGACATCTCGACAACGACGTCGTCGCCTTCCTTCCAGTTCTCGCCGCCCTGCATTTCGACCTTCGGCTGCAGCGCAGGCCGGTCTCCGGTCGACTCGAAGTGATCCTTCATCGCGCCGTCGATCGCGTCCTGCATCGCGTCGCCGAGGATGCGCGGGCCGAACTGCTTCTTCAGGAGCCCCATCGGGACCTTGCCTTTGCGGAAGCCCTTCAACTCGACTTCCGGCTGCGCCTCGGCGAGCTTCTCGTTGACCTTCGCGTCCAGATCGGCGGCCGGCACGGTGATCGTGTAGCTGCGCTTCAGACCTTCGTTCAGGGTCTCGGTGACCTGCATTCCTACGTCCTTTTTCCTCTTGGTGCGGGTGGAGGGACTTGAACCCCCACGCCTTGCGGCGCCAGAACCTAAATCTGGTGCGTCTGCCAATTTCGCCACACCCGCAATGCCTGAAAACGGCCCGCCCGTTCAGCGTGGCGCCGGACCGCTCCCGAAATCCGCGTCCTTCTAACAATATCGCACCGCGGATGCGAGCGGAAAAAGCGCCCCGGAAATGGACCGCGCGAAACCAAATCTTGACACAGTCGGAATGAAGAATTCGGGGTGGGAACATAGGGGTGACGACATGACGTGGATGACGGAAGAGCTTGCGGTTCGCACCGCCCCCGGCGCGGGCCGGACGGATGGGACAAGGGGCATCGCAGCGGGGACCATCGTGCTCACGCTCGAGGGCGCGTTTCCGGTGGAGTTCCTCGTACCCGGCGACCGGGTGATCACGAGGACCGGCCTCTGCATCCTTCGCGACATCAAGGTGCACCGCTATTCCGGCCCCGCGATCCGCCTCAGGGCGGGCGCGCTCGGCCACGACCGGCCCGACCAGGACCTCCTCCTGCCCGACGAGACGCCGATCGTATTGCGCGACTGGCGGGCCCGGGCTCTGTTCGGCGCGCCCGAGGTGGTGGTGCCGATCCGCCGCGTCGCCGACGGCGAATTCGTCGCGCCGACAACAGTGCTCTCGATGCGGGTCTTTGACCTGAGGTTTGACACGGCCGAGGTTGTCTATGCCGAGGGGCTGGAACTGGTCTGCGAACCGGCCCGGTGCGAGATGGCTAGCGCCGCCGGGTAGCCCTCAGAGCCCCAGATCGCGGAAGACGGCCGGCACCGCTTCCGGCAGGTCCTCGGCGATCAGTCCCGGCCCGAACCTGCGGGCACATTCGACATGCAGCCAGGCGGCGATCTCGGCGGCCTGCATGGGCGCGAACCCGCGCGCCAGAAGCCCCGCGATGAAACCCGACAGCACATCGCCCGACCCCGCCGTCGCAAGCCACGGCGCGGCGCGCTCGTAGTGAGCGGAGTTGATCGAACAGCGCCCGTCGGAATCCGCGATCACCGTATCCGGCCCCTTGTAAAGCACGACGCAGCCCGCCCGCTTCGCCGCCTCGCGCGTCGCGTCCACCTTTGAATAGGCCGGTCCCTTGGCGGCCGGCGCGGCGAGCTTCTCAGCAATATCCGGGAACAGGCGTCCGAACTCCCCCGAATGGGGCGTGAGGACGCATGTATCATGCAGCGCGGCCAAAAGATCGGGCTTGCCCGCGAGAATGGTCAACGCATCCGCATCCAGCACCGATGCCCGCCCTGCCCCGAGGACACCCGCGACCAGCGCCGCTTCCCGCTTCCCCGTCCCAAGTCCTGGCCCGAGCCCAAGCGCGTTGATCCGCTTGTCCTCCAGCACCACCGCCAGTGCATCCGCATCCGCGATGGGCTCCAGCATCACCGCATCGAGCCGCGCGGCGTTTTCTGTGAGCGCCTCGGGCGGGCAGCCCACGGTGACAAGCCCCGCCCCGATCCTGAGCGCCCCCCGCGCGGCAAGGCGGGCAGCGCCGCCCTTGGCCGGTCCGCCGGAGAGGATCAGGGCATGGCCGTGGGTGTACTTGTGAGCATCCACCGTTTTCGCGAGTCGTTCCCGCATCGCTGGCCCGCCCGCAACCGCCTGAGGCTCACGAAACATGTCCGTCTCCCACCGTTGCACCGGCGTCGCCGAAGTGTGACGCGCCTGTCATTCAACGATCCCCGCGTAACGATCCCACGGGCCAAGGCCAATATCCTTGACGACCACATGGCCGCAGAGCCGCCGTCCCCAATCGTTCTTATGTCCGATCTTCTGTTTGTGAAACGTGACCGTTAGGTTGGCGGGGACGGCCATCCGGGGATCGGCAGTCCCCACAATCTCGCCGGTGTCGGAGGAGATTCCGCTTGGAATATCAACCGCGACAGTTCGTACGTCGCTCAATTCCGGCATCGCAGCATACAGGTCGGTGAGTTCCAGAATCGGCAATAGACCTTCAATCGAACGGGTAAGTCCTGTTCCGAATAGGGCGTCGATCAACAATGGCTGGTCTTCGCGAACGCGAACATACATCGCTTCGTTGAAGGATTCCCCGTCTGCGTCAGTAAGATTGGGGAAGTCGAGAAGGCGCACCTCCCCCATCCCGCACCACCGCTCATAGTTCACCTTCGCATCCGGCGGCAGATTTTCGGGGTCGCCATAGAGAAAAACTTCCACCTCCCAGCTCCACTCCTTCAGCAGCCGCGCCGCGACAAACCCGTCGCCGCCATTGTTGCCCGGCCCGCAGAGCACCACCGCTCGGTGCGATGTCGCCTTCAGCTCTGGCCATTCCTCGAATATTGCCTCGACCACGCCCCGCCCGGCGCGTTCCATCAACTCGAGACCAGTAACCTCGCCCGAGGCGATCGCGGCCTCTTCGATGGCGCGCATCTGTGCGGCGGTAAGAAGTTCGGTCATCGATCGCCGCCCCAAGAGTTATTAAACTGCCCTGCCGACGGGCGAGTTGCACAAAATTTAGGCAACAGCACCAGAATCCCGGACGCCACCGCCCTGCCCCGACCCTAGCCAATTGTGCTGGCCGAGCGGAAGTGCTGACAGGGGCCGGACCGCAGGAACTGGCCCCGGGGAGAGTCGCCGATGAAGAAGATCGAAGCCATCATCAAGCCTTTCAAGCTCGACGAGGTGAAGGAAGCGCTTCAGGACGTCGGCGTACAGGGGCTGTCGGTGATCGAGGTCAAGGGCTTCGGCCGTCAGAAGGGCCACACGGAACTCTACCGCGGCGCCGAATATGTCGTCGACTTCCTGCCCAAGGTAAAGATCGAGGTCGTCCTGCCCGACGATCTCGTCGACGCCGCGATCGAGGCCATCGTTTCGGCCGCCCGTACCGACAAGATCGGCGACGGCAAGATCTTCGTCTCCCCCGTCGAACAGGTCATCCGCATCCGCACCGGCGAGACCGGCGAGGACGCGATCTGAATCCCGGGCCCCCGCCCGATCCAAGAACACGGCAATGAAAAGGACAGACATCATGAGCGCAAAGGACGTTCTCAAGCTGATCAAGGATGAAGAGGTCGAGTATGTCGACGTCCGCTTCACCGATCCGCGCGGCAAGCTTCAGCACGTGACGCTGATCGTCGATATCATCGACGAGGATTTCTTCGAGGAAGGTTTCATGTTCGACGGCTCGTCGATCGCCGGCTGGAAGTCGATCGACCAGTCCGACATGAAGCTGATCCCGGACACGTCGTCGGTTTATATCGACCCGTTCTACGCCGAAAAGACGCTCTGCGTGCACTGCAACGTCGTCGAGCCCGATACCGGCGAACCCTATAGCCGCGATCCGCGCTCGACCGCAACGAAGGCGGAAGCCTATCTCAAGGCCTCCGGCATCGGCGACACGGCATATTTCGGACCCGAGGCCGAATTCTTTGTCTTCGACGACGTCCGCTACTCTGTCGCGATGAACAAGGTCTCGTTCGAGGTCGACGCCGCAGACGCCGCCTGGAACACCGACACCGAATACGAAATGGGCAACTCGGGCCACCGCCCGGGCGTCAAGGGCGGCTACTTCCCCGTCAATCCGACTGACGCGGCGCAGGACCTGCGTTCCGAGATGCTGTCGACCATGAAGCGCATGGGCATGAAGGTCGACAAGCACCACCACGAGGTGGCGTCGTGCCAGCACGAGCTGGGGCTGATCTTCTCCTCGCTGACCGACCAGGCCGACAATATCCAGAAGTACAAGTATGTGATCCACAACGTGGCGCACGCCTATGGCAAGTCGGTCACCTTCATGCCGAAGCCGATCAAGGGCGACAACGGCACGGGAATGCACGTCAACATGTCGATCTGGAAGGGCGGAAAACCCTTGTTCGCCGGCGACAAGTACGCCGATCTCAGCCAAGAGGCGCTGTGGTTCATCGGCGGCATCCTCAAGCACGCCAAGACGCTGAACGCCTTCACCAACCCCGCGACGAACAGCTACAAGCGCCTGATCCCTGGCTTCGAGGCACCGGTCCTGCGCGCTTACTCGGCCCGCAACCGCTCGGGTTGCGTGCGCATCCCGTGGACCGAAAGCCCCAAGGCGAAGCGCGTCGAGGCCCGCTTCCCCGATCCGGCGGCCAACCCCTATCTCGCCTTCTCGGCTCTGCTGATGGCCGGTCTCGACGGGATCAAGAACAAGATCGATCCGGGCCCGGCTTCAGACAAGGACCTCTACGACCTGCCGCCCGAGGAACTGGCCGACATCCCGACCGTCTGCGCGTCGCTCCGAGAAGCGCTGGAATCGCTCGAGGCCGACCACGACTTCCTCCTTGCGGGCGACGTATTCACGAAAGACCAGATCGAGGGCTACCTGGCGCTGAAGTGGGAAGAGGTCTACGCCTACGAACACACGCCGCACCCGGTCGAGTACCAGATGTATTACAGCTGCTGATCCCACCCAGAACCATCATGGAAAGGGCGCCTCCGGGGCGCCCTTTGCCTTTTTTAGCCCGCTCACCAGATCACGTGCGGTTGCGGATGCAGGACCGCCGCGAACGGCCCGGCCGAAAAGTAAAGGATCAGCTGCCCTCGCTCGGAGGCGTTGAGCGGCTGCGTCAGGTCGTAGATGCGGTATCCATGCCCGCCAACCGTCGAGGATGCATAGACATTCGGCAGCGCCCCATCCGACGGATAGTCGTCGGGGATCGTCTCCAGAACATCCAGATCGGCGCCCTTCAGGTTTCCGATCCGGACATAGGCCCGCGCGCCGGGCTTCGCGCCTGTCGCGATCCTGACCCGGATGATGTCGCCTGTCATCCGGCGCGGGATCTCGAACTGCGCGGGCGGCTTCGGCGTGCCCTCGATTTGCTTGTCGGGCATCGGGACCTCCTCGCCCGGGCCGGTCTGAACGGGCGGGCCCACGACCTCGACTACCTCGGCAGGATGGCTCATCATGATCTGCGCGCCCGGCGCAACCTTCATGCTTTCCTTCACAGTCCCGCCGAGGTCGCAATGCTCGACCTCAAGCGCGACCGCGCCCTCGGACCTGCCGGTGAGCCCCTGGCTTTCGATGCTGATCGCAGGCAGGACGAGCCGCAGTTCCTCCCACACGTCGCGGATGCGCTCGGCCGCTTCCAGTAGGTGCTTCGGAAATTCGAACGGGACATCTTTTGCCATTGTCTCCACCTCTTTTCGGCGCCGGGCGCCGTCACATGAGCCGACCCGGCAAGACGCCAAGACAATAGCAGCCGCTCCGGAACCGCTCTTGATCGCCATCAATCCTGCGCCGCGGATTGATGGCGATCTCAGCCAATTTCCGACATCGCGGGTCGCGAAAGGCAAAGCCCCTGCCGTGCCCCGCGCCGAAGCTTCGCGCGACACCGGAAGGCACGTACCATGGATACTCACTACGCCCACCGCCGCAAGATTGACCCCACGAAGGGCGCTCACCTGCCCGACGGGAGCCCTAACGACAACGACCGGGTCGAGATCGGACCGACCCAGCTTGCCTTTCGGGAATGGGAGGCAGCGGGGCTGACGCTGCCCAACCTCGAACGCATGCGCGAATTTCGCTGGAAGCGGATGACCCAGGCCATCGTCGACCGCGGCTGGGGCGGGCTCCTCATGCTCGACCCCCTCAACATCCGCTACGCCACCGATTCCACCAATATGCAGCTATGGAATACCCACAACCCGTTCCGCGCGGTCCTGATCTGCGCCGACGGCTACATGGTGATATGGGACTACAAGAGTTCGCCCTTCCTGACCGAGTTCAATCCGCTCGTCCGCGAGCGGCGTTCGGGCGCGTCGATGTTCTACTTCTCCGCCGGCGACAAGGGCGACGCGGCCGCTAAGGGCTTCGTCGCGGAAGTCGACGAACTGATGCGCGCCCATGCGGGAACCAACCGCAGACTCGGCGTCGACAAGATCCTTGTTCATGGGCTCCGGGCGCTCGAGGCGTCCGGCTTCACCGTCGAGGAAGGCGAGGAATGCACGGAAAAGACCCGCGCCATCAAGGGGCCGGACGAGGTCCTCGCGATGCGCTGCGCCAACGACGCCTGCAACAAATCCGTCGCCGCGATGGAACTCGCCTGTCGCGAAGGCGTGCCGGGTGGCAACATGAGCGAAGACGACGTCTGGGCGGTGCTTCACGCCGAAAACATCAGGCGCGGCGGCGAATGGATCGAGACGCGACTTCTCACCTCCGGTCCGCGCACCAATCCGTGGTTCCAGGAGTGCGGCCCGCGCATCATCCAGCCGAACGAGATCGTGGCCTTCGACACTGACCTCGTCGGCTCCTACGGCATCTGCATCGACATCTCGCGCACCTGGTGGGTGGGCGAGGCCAAGCCCACGAACGCGATGATCTACGCGATGCGCCACGGGCATGAGCACATCATGACGAACATGGAAATGCTGAAACCCGGTGTCAGCTTCCGCGAGCTTGTCGAAGGCGGCCACCGCCTCGACGACCAGTTCCAGATGCAGAAATACGGCTGCAAGATGCACGGTGTCGGGCTTTGCGACGAATGGCCGCTCATCGCCTATCCCGATCAGGCCGTCGAGGGCGCGTTCGACTATGTAGTCGAGCCGGGCATGGTCTTCTGCGTCGAGGCGCTCGTCTCGCCCGAGGGCGGCGATTTCTCGATCAAGCTCGAAGATCAGGTGCTGATCACCGAGACAGGCCACGAGAACCTGACGACCTATCCGTTCGACGAACGCCTGATGGGGCTGGCCTGAGCCAGCCCCGCCGGCGGGCGCCTACGGCGTCCAGTGCGACCGCCTGACATTGCCGTGCCAGTCCTCGACCGCCGCCGCCTGGGCGGCGCGGTCGGTCGGCAGCGGCGCGTCAGCGCCTGAGGCGAACAGAGCGAACGTCCCGAGAAGGACGAGGACGACGGCTCCGACAGCCCTGTCGCGTCGATGGCTCGACACGGTGGGGCGGCGGCTTTCGAGGCAATCTGTGCAGGTCATCGGTTTTCTCCAGCGTGACTAAATCATCATCCGCAATCTACCCGAGCTGACACCATCATGAAAACGAATGTATTTGATCGAGTACATCATGCTTCATGATGAACCGCCTACGCCGCCGAACATGACATCCGCTCACCTGTCTGTGACGCCCTGCCCTGCTCCCTTGCCGCGAAGCCGCTTCGCCCGCAGTCTTCAGCCGTCAGCGATCAGAGGAGACGGACATGGCGACCGAACGGATCACCTTCCCCGGACATTCCGGCGCCGAGCTTGCGGCGCGGCTCGACCTGCCTGAAGGCGAGCGTCTCGCCACGGCACTCTTTGCGCATTGCTTCACCTGCGGCAAGGACGTGGTCGCCGCGCGCCGGATCGCGGGCGCGCTCGCTGCAATGGGCATCGCCGTCCTCAGGTTCGACTTCACCGGGCTCGGCCAGTCCGGCGGCAAGTTCGCCGAAACCGGCTTCCTGTCGAACGTCTCGGATCTGGAAGCCGCAGCGTCCTATCTCACGGATCGTGGCATGGCGCCGTCGCTCCTGATCGGCCATTCGCTCGGTGGCGCGGCCGTGCTGAAGGCTGCCGGCCAGATCGAAAGCGTCCGGGCCGTCGTCACGATCGGCGCGCCCTACGATCCCGGCCACGTCACCCACAACTTCGCCGACGCGCTCGACCGGATCGAGGAAGAGGGCGAGGCCGAGGTCGATCTTGGCGGCCGCCCTATCCGCATCGGCCGCGACTTCGTCCGCGAGGTCGCGGCCGAAGAGTTGTCCGGCCCCATCGCCAGCCTCAAACGTGCGCTTCTCATCCTCCACGCCCCGCGCGACGCGATCGTCGGCATCGAGAACGCGGGCGAGATCTTCAAGGCGGCGAAGCACCCGAAAAGCTTCGTCACCCTCGACGGCGCCGATCATCTGATCTCTGACCCCGCCGATGCCGACTACGCCGCCGAGGTGATCGCCGCCTGGTCGGCCCGCTATCTCGACCTGAAGGCGCCGGAGCCGCCGAAAGGCGCGCCTGAGGGCATCGTCCGCGTGTCCGAGGCCGATCCAGACGGCTTCCTCCAGAACGTCAATCACGGGCCGAAGCACCACGCGCTTGCCGATGAGCCCACGGATTACGGCGGCACCGATCGCGGCATGACGCCCTACGGCTTCCTCGCGGCCGGACTCGGCGCCTGCACCTCGATGACGATCCGCATGTATGCGCGGCGGAAGAAATGGCCGCTCACCCATGTCCGGGTCGACGTGAGCCACGACAAGGTCCATGCCGAGGACTGCGCGGACTGCGAAAAGGGCGCGAAGATCGACGTCTTCAAGCGCGAGATCACGCTCGAAGGCGATCTCGACGAGGAACAGCGCGCGAAACTTCTCGAAATCGCCGACAAGTGCCCGGTTCACCGGACCCTCGAAAGCGCCTCACACATTGAAACGCGACTCGCCGACTGAGTCGCGCCGCCCCGGCGCGCAGCGCCACCGCAGGGCTATGTCCTTCCGCGCTGATGCAATCTGCGCGGATTGCGGCCCGTGAAAGTTCGGCACCCGGGCCGGCTTCCCCCGCACATCGCAAATCTCTGGCGGCAAAAACCGTGCTACCATGGGGACTTCCGCGCGAACGTTCAGGCGCGGTCTGAATGGGAGGGACATCACATGAAAGCGTTGCTTGCCATCGCCGCCGGACTGGCGGCGGGCGCCGCTGCCGCCGAACCTTCAGTGGAGCGCGGCAGTTACCTCGTGACCGGACCTGCCGGCTGCGGAAATTGCCACAGCCCGCTCGGTCCCGACGGGTTCACCCCCGGCAAGGAACTCAGCGGTCGCCTGGTTCTGGAAGTACCCGAATTCACCGCCTATTCGGCGAACATCACGCCCGCTGGGCGGGTCGCGGACTGGACCGACGAGGAGTTCGCCCGCGCGATCCGCGAGGGTCTTCGCCCCGACGGATCGCTCATCGGGCCGCCGATGCCATTCGCGATGTATCGCGGGCTCAGCGACGACGACGTGATGTCGATCGTGGCCTATCTTCGCACGATTCCGGCGGTCGAGAACGAGGTGCCGGAAAGCATCTACAATATCCCGCTGCCGCCCGATCACGGGCCAAAGATCGACCACGTCGCGGATATCCCCGCGGGCGTCACGGTCGAATATGGCGCCTACCTCGCCGGACCCGTTGCGCATTGCATGGAATGCCACACGCCCATGGGACCCGAGGGCCCGATGCTGGACACCGCGCTCGGTCAGGGCGGGTTCGCCATACCGGGGCCCTGGGGCGTTTCCGTCTCGTCGAACCTCACGACACATGTCGATGGCCTCGCAGGCTACAGCGACGACGAACTTGCAACAATGATCACCAAGGGGATGCGTCCGGATGGATCGCAGATGATGCCGCCGATGCCCTACCCGTTCCTCGCGAAGATGACTGAAGACGATCTCGCAGCGATCATCCTCTACCTGCGCACCCTGCCACCGTTGCCGGACTATGAGGGATAGGCCAAGCCGCAATTCGCGGGCGGCGCGGCAGCGCGCCGTCCGCATTATTCTATCCCGCGTCGCTCTCGCGCGAATAGCGGCTGATCATCGTGTAGTCCTTGCGCGGCCCAGAGACGACCCAGACGGCGCTCCAGTTGGGCCAGCCGCTGAAATCGTAGCGCACCCGGTACTCGTCAGGGGCGCAACGATGCCGCGCTTCCGGCTCGACGGGATCGAAGTCGTGAAACGGCTGCCCGTCGCCATAGTCGACCGCGATGCGCCCGTCGGCCTCACGCCAAAGGTAGTCGCGAACCGCCTTCATCTCGGGGCCTGGCCCAAGCTTCAGATGGCCTTCCTCGTGATAGTGCAACCCGACCGGCGCGGGGCGGAACACGGCCCGGCCCTCGAACCGCCCCTCGGTCTTGCCCATCCGGTCCTGTATCACACGCCTTAGTTGCCATAAACCTTCAAAATCAGCAAGTTGCGGAGAAAATCTCATTTTTCTTGATAAGCTCCCACCGTGATATCTCCGGCGCTGCCCACGAAGCGCAACCGCCCGGTTTCCGTGTCGCGCTCAAGCGCATAGCAACTCCATCTCTCCGACGGCGGCCAGACCGAACAGTACCGGCCGCTTTCCGCCCGCCAGCGCCCCTCGCTTTCACCCGCGCCCGCTCGGTAGGTCGTCCCGCCGCCGTCGCGGAAGTCCTGGCGCGCGCCGTCCTCATAGGCGAGGCTGCGGCCGGTGAGCGCCTGAAGGATCGCGGCGGCGTCCAGCGCCTGCCAGTCCTCCGCCGCGACTGGCCCGGCCAGTCCCGCAATGAGGCCGCAGACCATGGCCCATCGCCGCATCGGCCTTCCCCTTCTTGCCACCCGTCCCGGCCCAGTCTAGGACACGCCCGCACGCCCCTCAAACGGAAAGGCCCCCGGATGATCCCCCGCTATTCCCGCCCCGAAATGGTCGCCATCTGGGAGCCGGCCACAAAGTTCCGCATCTGGTACGAGATCGAGGCCCATGCCTGCGACGCGCAGGCCGCGCTGGGGGTGATCCCGAAAGCGAACGCCGAGGCTGTATGGAAGGCCGGGGACGTGGAGTTCGACGTCGCGCGCATCGACGAGATCGAGGCGGTGACGAAGCACGACGTCATCGCCTTCCTGACCCATCTCGCCGAACATATCGGATCCGAGGACGCCCGCTTCGTCCATCAGGGCATGACCTCGTCGGACGTCCTCGACACGACGCTGAACGTCCAGCTCGTCCGCGCCGCCGACATCCTTCTGGCCGACATGGACCGCGTGCTCGCCGCGTTGAAGACGCGCGCGCTTGAGCACAAGGATACGATCCGCATCGGCCGCAGCCACGGCATCCATGCCGAGCCGACGACGATGGGCCTCACCTTCGCGCGCTTCTACGCCGAGATGAAGCGCGGCAAGGCGCGGCTGCAATATGCCCGCGCCGAGATCGGCACCGGGGCGATCTCCGGGGCGGTCGGCACCTTCGCGAATATCGACCCCGCGGTCGAGGCGCATGTCTGCGAGAAAATGGGCCTGCGCCCCGAACCGATCTCGACCCAGGTGATCCCCCGCGACCGCCACGCGATGTTCTTCGCCACGCTCGGCGTCATCGCCAGCAGCATCGAGAACATCGCGACCGAGATCCGCCACATGCAGCGCACCGAGGTGCTGGAGGCGGAGGAATTCTTCTCGAAGGGCCAGAAGGGCTCCTCGGCGATGCCACACAAGCGCAATCCCGTGCTCACCGAAAACCTCACCGGCCTCGCCCGCCTCGTGCGCATGGCGGTGATCCCGGCGATGGAGAACGTGGCGCTCTGGCACGAGCGCGATATTTCGCACTCCTCCGTCGAACGGGGTATCGCGCCGGACGCGACGATCACGCTCGATTTCGCGCTGAACCGGCTCGCGGGCGTGATCGAGAAGCTCGTCGTCTATCCTGAGAACATGTTGAAAAACATGAACAAGTTCAGAGGCCTCGTAATGTCGCAGCGTGTTCTTCTCGCGCTCACGCAGGCCGGCGTCAGCCGCGAGGATGCCTACCGGCTCGTCCAGCGGAACGCGATGAAGGTCTGGGAAGAGGGCCGCGACTTCAAGGAAGAGCTTCTGGCCGACCCCGAGGTCACCGCCGCGCTTGCCCCGGCTGAGATCGAAGAGAAGTTCGACCTCGGCTATCACACCAAGCACGTCGATACGATCTTCGCGCGGGTCTTTGGCGACTGAGCCCGAACGCACACGAATACGTGAACGCTCCGCCCGCCGCACAGGAAAGGCTTGCCGCAACGTCACCTCGGCTGGCACTATGCCGACGACAGCCAGGAGGACCATGCACATGAAAACCCTTCTCGCCGCGTTCGCCCTCGCCGCTGGCCTTGCGCCGGCCGTCGCCTATGCCACTTGCACGGGCCACGACCGGCAGGCGCAGATCAGCTGCGCCGAGGGTCAGACCTGGGACGCCGAGACGCGCACCTGCGTGACCGTCGGAAGCTGACCGCGCGCCGTTTCGAGGGACGGGCTGGGTGTAACCAGCCCTTAACGCTCGTCTGCGAGCCTGCACCGGACTCCTGTCCGTGAGAGGTTCGCATCGATGACCGCGCTTGCGCCCCTGAACCGCAGGGGCGACCCATCTTCTTCATCTTCGCTCGCGGCCCGGCCCGTCGCCGCGCCTGGCGTGGCCGATCTCAGCGGCCGGCAGAAAGCCGCGATCATCGTGCGGCTTCTCCTCTCCGAAGGCAGCACCCTGCCCCTTCAGGCCCTGCCCGACCACATGCAGGCGGCGCTCACCGAGCAGATCGGCTCGATGCGCAGCGTCGACCGGTTCACACTGCGCGCGGTCGTGGAGGAGTTCCTGACCTTGCTAGAATCGGTCGGGCTTTCGTTCCCCGGCGGCATCGACGGCGCGCTCCGGATGCTCGACGGGCACATCTCGCCGACCGCGGCCAGCAGGCTCCGCCGCCTCGCCGGTGCCTCGGCCAAGGCCGACCCATGGGACCGCATTGCCGCGCTTGACCCCGAAAAGCTTTTGCCCGTGCTGACCGAGGAAAGTGTCGAGGTCTGCGCGGTGATGCTGTCGAAGCTCGCCGTGCCGCGCGCGGCCGAGCTTTTGGGCAAACTCCCCGGCGACCGTGCGCGCCGGATAGCCTATGCCGTCAGCCGCACGGGAAACATCGACCCTGAGACCGTCCGCCAGATCGGTCTGTCGCTCATCTCCCAACTGGAGGCGCAGCCCGTCCGTGCGTTCGACTCGGACCCGTTCGAACGCGTCGGAGCGATCTTGAACGTCGTGGCGGCACCGACGCGCGACGACGTGCTTCTCGGCCTGAGCGAGACCGACGAGGCCTTCGCGCGCCAGGTCCGCAAGGCCATTTTCACCTTCGCCGACATTCCCGATCGGATCGTCGGCCGCGACATCTCCAAGGTCATCCGTGGCGTCGATCAGGCGACGCTTGTGACCGCGCTCGCCGGCGCTTCGGGCGAGGCCGAAGCGAAGGCGGCGGAGTTCATCCTAGAGAACCTTTCGGGCCGCATGGCCGCCTCGCTCAGGGAAGAGGTCAGCGAACGCGGCACTGTGAAGGAAAAGGATGCCGACGCGGCCATGAACGCTATTGTCACCTCCCTTCGCGCGCTCGAAGCGAGCGGAGAACTGACGCTGATCGCGGCCGGAGAGGAGGACTAAGCGACGCCGCCGCCCTCGTGAGACGGCTTGTGCGCGCGGGCGGGTCGGCCTATGTCTGCCCCCTGATGACCGGCGCCTTCCGGCCCCGGGGCTGGACAGACCGCGGCGGAGAGACTTCCCGAGATGAAGGCACCGGACGAACCGCATCCCACGCTGAGGCACCGCGTGACGGACGCGGCCTTCCGCGGCCTTCTGGCGCTCGCCCGCGCGCTGCCCTACGAGCGGCGCGTTCCGATGGCCGGCTGGGTCGTCTCGCGGCTCGTGGCACCCCTCGCGGGCTGGCGCATGCGCATCCGCGACAACCTCGCACTGACCTTTCCCGACATGCCCGAGAGCGAGGTCGCCCGCCTCGTCCGCGCGGTGCCGGACAATGTCGGGCGCACGATGATCGAGATGTATTCGGGGCGCGAATTCGTCAAGCGGGTCCGGGACCTGCCGTTCACCGGGCCCGGCGTGGCCGCGCTCGAAGGGGCGCATCGTGCCGGCCGCCCTGTGATCGTCGTGACCGGCCATTTCGGCAACTTCAACGCCGCGCGCGCCGTGTTCATGGCTCGGGGCTTCCGGCTCGGCGGACTTTACCGGCCGATGAAGAACCCGCTCTTCAACGCCCACTATCTCGACGCGATGGCGCTCATCAGCACACCGCTCTTCCCGCGTGGGCGCGAGGGGATGGGGCAGATGCTGCGCTTCCTGAAATCGGGCGGCATGCTTGGCATCCTCCTCGACCAGCACATGCGGCACGGCGCGGCGCTACAATTCATGGGCCAGCGCGCACTCACCGCCACCTCGGCAGCCGATCTCGCGCTCAAATACGGCGCGGACGTGATCCCGGTCTACGGCATTCGCAAGCCCGGTGGGCTGGACTTCGAGATCGTCGTCGAGGACCTAATCCCGCACGGCGACCCGCGCGCAATGACCCAGGCCATCAACGACAGCCTCGAAGGGCAGGTCCGCGCCCATATGGATCAGTGGTTCTGGATTCACCGCCGCTGGAAACCCGGCCCGGCAAGCTCCTGACCGCCGTCAGCGCAGCCGCGCCGCCGCGAGGATCGGGCCGGGCCCGGCCTGCTGGATGATCACGACGACTGGTTCGGGCCCTTCGGCGGCCACGTCGAGCGACAGGTCCGACCGCCCGTCCCACTCCGCGACGCGGGCCCAAGTCGTGACGACATTCGCATAATCAAGCACCCGGCCTGCGTTCTCTCCGCGCCGAATCTCCACCCGGCTCATCGGACGATAGCGTACCAGCTGCACGATCGCGGCCCCGGGCAGCCCGCCGTTGGCACGGGCCGTCAGCCGGACCCCATCGCCCTTGCGGGCGATCGAGAGAGCGATATTCGATTTCTGTCCTGCGTACCGACGGAGCAGCCGGTCGAGTTCGGCCACGCGCGATCCGACAAGGTGTTCCCTGCCGCCGACGATCATCTGCGGCGTGTAGACGCTGCGGGCGCCCGCCGCGCGCGCATAGGCGCGCTGGCGTTTGGAAAAAGCCGGATCCGCGAAATTGTCCTTCCAGCCGATATAGTCCCAATAGTCGACATGCAGCCCAAGTGCGATTACGTCCTCACGCGCAGCCAGCCCTTTCAGAATCGCGTCCGCCGGCGGACAGGACGAGCAGCCCTGTGACGTGTAGAGCTCGACCACAACGGGACTATCCGTACCCGACTGCGCCAGCGCGAAACTCGCAACCCCGAGCCAGACGCCCAGAGCCGCGCCGAAAATTCTCAGCATGATCCTATTCCGTGTCCCCTTGTCCCCTTCTTGGTAGTCAAGCGGAACCGAAATTGCCAATCAAGGTTTTGCGAGAGATTGCGAGCGCCATTTGAGCGCGGCCCCTTGCGGCTTATTGTGCACAATGGTATACAATGGCACGCATCCCCCTTGATCGGCCCTTTCCGTTGCGGCACAACGCGAGGCGAGCAAGACCCGACCGACACCTCATTCAGACGGGAGATCCCCATGCCCATCGTCACCGGACAGGACACCGCGAAGACGCGCAAGACGCTGACCGCAGGCGGCAAATCCATCGCCTATTATTCGATTCCCACCGCCGAAGGGGCCGGGCTCGGCGAATTCTCCCGCCTGCCGGCGTGCCTCAAGGTCGTGCTGGAGAACATGCTGCGCTTCGAGGATGGCGGCCGGACGGTCTCGGTCGATGACATCAAGGCCTTCGCGGAATGGGGCGCGAAGGGCGGCAAGAACCCGCGCGAAATCGCCTATCGCCCGGCCCGTGTCCTGATGCAGGACTTTACCGGGGTGCCCGCCGTCGTCGACCTCGCCGCGATGCGCGACGGCATCGTGGCGCTCGGCGGCGACCCGCAGAAGATCAACCCGCTCAATCCGGTGGACCTCGTCATCGACCACTCGGTGATGATCGACGAGTTCGGAAACCCGCGCGCTTTCCAGATGAACGTGGACCGCGAATACGAACGCAACATCGAGCGCTACACCTTCCTGAAATGGGGCCAGAAGGCGTTCCAGAACTTCCGCGTCGTGCCGCCCGGTACCGGCATCTGCCATCAGGTTAACCTCGAATACCTCGCCCAGGCCGTCTGGACGGACACCGACCAGAACGGCGAGGAGGTCGCCTATCCAGACACGCTCGTCGGCACCGACAGCCACACGACGATGGTCAACGGCCTTGCCGTTCTCGGCTGGGGCGTCGGCGGGATCGAGGCCGAGGCCGCGATGCTTGGCCAACCGATCTCGATGCTCATCCCCGAAGTCGTGGGTTTCAAGCTCACCAACCAGATGGTCGAGGGCACGACCGCGACCGACCTCGTCCTCAAGGTCGTCCAGATGCTCCGCCAGAAGGGTGTCGTCGGCAAGTTCGTCGAGTTCTACGGGCCGGGTCTCGACCACCTGCCGCTCGCCGACCGCGCCACGATCGCCAACATGGCGCCAGAATACGGCGCCACCTGCGGCTTCTTCCCGATCGACAACGAAACGCTCCGCTATCTGGAACAGACCGGCCGCGACAAGGACCGGATCGCGCTGGTCGAAGCCTATGCCAAGGAAAACGGCATGTGGCGCGGCGCGGATTACGACCCGGTCTATACCGACACGCTGGAACTCGACATGTCCACGGTCGTCCCGGCCGTCTCGGGCCCCAAGCGCCCGCAGGACCACACGCCGCTCACTCAGTCGTCCGACAGCTTCTACAAGGTCGTCTGCGAATACCGCGGTATCGATGCGTCGAACGGTGCACTGGAGATGGCGTCCGAGGGCGACACGATCACCGCGCCCCCTGATGCCCGCAAATCGGCCGCCGTCGAGGGTGAAGACTACAAGCTCCGCGACGGTTCGGTCGTGATCGCCTCGATCACATCCTGCACCAATACCTCGAATCCCTACGTGATGATCGGCGCGGGACTTGTGGCGCGGAAGGCGCGCGAGCTCGGGCTGAATCGCAAGCCCTGGGTCAAGACCTCGCTCGCCCCCGGCTCGCAGGTTGTCTCCGAATATCTCGAAGCTGCGGGCCTTCAGGAAGACCTGGACGCCATCGGCTTCAACCTCGTGGGTTACGGCTGCACGACCTGCATCGGCAATTCCGGCCCGCTGCAGCCTGAAATCTCGAAAGCGGTTAACGACAACGACCTCATCGCCGTCTCGGTCCTCTCAGGCAACCGCAACTTCGAGGGCCGCATCTCGCCCGACGTGCGCGCCAACTACCTCGCCTCGCCGCCGCTCGTCGTGGCCTATGCGCTGGCGGGCGATATGAACCTCGACCTGACGACCGAGCCGCTCGGCAAGTCGAAGGACGGCAAGGACGTCTACCTCAAGGACATCTGGCCCACCCAGAAGGAAATCGCCGATCTCGTCCAAAAGACCGTGACTCGCGAGGCGTTCCAGACCAAGTACGCCGATGTCTTCAAGGGCGATGAGAAGTGGCAATCGGTCGAAGTGACGGAATCGGAGACCTACGACTGGCCGCCGACCTCGACGTACATCCAGAACCCGCCCTACTTCCAGGGCATGTCGAAGGAGAAGGGCGAGATCCGGAACCTTGACGGCGCCCGCATCCTCGCACTCTTGGGCGACATGATCACCACCGACCACATCTCGCCCGCCGGCTCGTTCAAACCGACAACACCTGCCGGCCGATACCTGACCGACCGCCAGGTCGCGCCCAGGGAGTTCAACTCCTATGGCTCGCGCCGGGGCAACCACGAAGTCATGATGCGCGGCACCTTCGCCAATATCCGCATCAAGAACGAGATGCTGGACGGCGTCGAGGGCGGCTACACGCTCGCACCCGACGGCGAGCAGGCGTCGATCTTCGACGCCGCGATGGCGTATCAGGATGCCGGAACGCCGCTCGTCGTCATCGGCGGCAAGGAATACGGCGCGGGTTCTTCGCGCGACTGGGCCGCGAAGGGTACGAACCTTCTCGGCATCAAGGCGGTGATCGCGGAGTCCTTCGAACGCATCCACCGCTCCAACCTCGTCGGCATGGGAGTCATCCCGTTTGAGTTCACGGGCGGCGACTCCCGCACGTCGCTTGGCCTGAGCGGCGACGAGGTGATCTCCATCGCGGGTCTCGAAGGCGAGTTGAAGCCGCTCGCGACGGTGCCCTGCACGATCAAATATGCCGACGGCAAGGAGAAGACCATCGAGCTTAAGTGCCGGATCGATACCGAGATCGAGATCGACTATGTCGAGCATGGCGGCGTCCTGCACTACGTGCTGAGGGACCTCGCGCGGAGCTGAGGCCCCAAGCCGCATCTTCGAAGGCTCCACGCGCCGCGCGGGGCTTTCGCTTTGACGCGCATTGAAGCCGTCTGAATCGGCTCAGAACCCGGATCGGCCTTGCCTTTGGGAAAGCTGGCGAGGGCAGCGCCCGCCCCGCTCGGCGACGATGCCCGCGAATTGCGAAGCGGCATGGGTCAAGGTACGGGCGCCGCTCTCGCCTGCCCGCGCGCCCCTGACCAGGCATGTTACACTCCTCTCATCCGAATGGGAGTGAGCCATGATCATCCGCATCTTCCAGGTCACCGTGCACGAGGGAAAAGAGGACGAGTTCCGCGATTTCTTCCTCGATACCGCCCTGCCCTTGATGAAACGTCAGGACGGACTTGTTTCGATCACGCCCGGATTGCCACGGCCGGAAAGCCCTCAGGACTTCACTATGGTGATGGTCTGGACCGATCTCGGCGCGCTTAGGGCCTTCGCGGGCGAGGACTGGCGGCACGCGCACATCCACGCCGACGAGGCCAACCTCGTGAAGGCGCGCCGGCTCAGCCACTACGAACTCGCCGAATCCGCCTCGTAGCAGTTCCGGAACCGATTCCCGCGGGACCACCTATCAGGCATTGACCCCGGTCGCGAAATGATATCGCCCATATCGCGCGCTTGTCGCCGCTTCGGCGATGTAGGCAAGAACAAGGCTTTCATAAATAACAGCTATTTTTGCACGATTTGTGCAACTTGGCGATTCAGCGCTTGGTCGGCGCGGCGCAGGCGGCTACCAATCTCGCATGAGATCGATAATCGCCAGACTGCCATTCACACCGAGCATGCCGTGGTTCGAAGCCACGGCGCTGCTGTTCCTGATCGCCGCTTCGCAGTTGCGCTGACGGCGCGAGGCCGCCGCGGATCGGCAGCTATTCCGCGGCGGCCTTTTCCATCGCTGGGCGAATGTCGCTTGCCAGCACCCGCTCGGTGACCGGCCCCGGAAAGCGTAGGACGATGTTGCCGTCGCCGTCGATGACGTAGGTTTCTGGCACGCCGTAAAGCCCCCAGTCGATTCCCATCCGTCCGCTCTCGTCGGCACCGATCGCCGCGAAGGGATTGCCAAGCTCATCCAGAAAACGCCGCGCAGCCTCGGGCTTGTCCTTGTAGTTGACCCCGTAGATCGTCACGCCCTCGTCCGCGAGCTTTTCGAGCGTGGGGTGTTCCACGCGGCACGGCCCGCACCAGCTCGCCCAGAAATTCACGAGCTTGACCGTTCCGTCGCGCAGGTCCGCATCCGCGAAAACCGGCAGATCACCAAGCTGCGTGACGACCACGGCGGGCGCCTGCCGCCCCTCCAGCGCCGAGGGCAGGGCGTCGGGATCCTCGCGCTGCATGCCGAGGACGAACACCGCCGCCAGCCCCGCGAAGATCAGCGGCGGCAGGATCATCATGGGTGACACCCTAGCCATTGCGTCCCATTCTCCGTTCCTGCGCCTCGAGCCGGTCGCGCATCTTCGCGCCCCGCCTCAGGCTCAGCCAGATCAGCCCGGCCAGAAGCACCAGCGTAACCCCGTAGGCGCCCAGGACGGTGCCCGCGTATTTGCCAAGTTCGACCATCACGCCATCCTCTCCCGTGCTTCAAGCGCCCTGAGCCGCCGCGCGCGAATTTCCGTCCGCGTGCGGATGAGGACGAGCGCCACGAACAGTAGGACGAAACCCGACATCGAGATCCACAGGGGCCAGGCATAGACGTCGGACACATGCTCCTCCCGGTCGAGCGACAAAGACGCGCCCTGATGTAGCCCCTGGTTCCAGAAGAGCACCGCGTAGCGCGAGAGGATCGCGAAAACGGAGCCCACGAGGCAGAGGACCGAGGTGAGATCGGCCGCCGTATCGGGGTCCTCGACTGCCTCCCAGAGCGCGATATAGCCGAGATAGAAGAGGAAAAGGATGAGGAAGGAAGTCAGCCTCGGGTCCCAGGCCCACCATGTGCCCCACATCGGCTGGCCCCAGATCGCCCCGGTGAAAAGCGCGATCAGCGTCATCGTGACCCCGATCGGCGCGGCCGCCTTCGCCGCCAGCACCGAGACATGGTGGCGCCGGATCAGCCAGATCAGCGAGGTGACGAGCATCATCACCCAGGCATTTATCGCCATCATCGCCGCGGGCACGTGGATGTAGATGATCTTGACGGTCGAGCCCTGCCGGTAATCGTCGGGCGTGAAGAAGAAGCCCCAGACGAGCCCCGTGACGAGCGTGACCACGGCCAACCCCGTCACCCAGGGCAGCGCCCAGGCCGAGGTCTGCATGAATCTCTTCGGGTTCGCGTATTCCCAGATCGACATGGCGCCTTAGCTAGCGGTTTGCGCCAGCGCTCTCAATACACATAACACGTCGCGGCCTAGCGCAGATTGACGCGGATTGCCGCAGCCGCGGCGAAGGGCAGGATCGCGGCTGCACCGAAGGTGATACCCGCCTGCATCATCAGGGGCGTCAGCGCCGACAGCCCTTCGGCCCCGCGCGTCGCCGCCTGGGCCCCGAAAATGAGGGTCGGGATATAGAGCGGCAGGACAAGCAGCGACAGGAGTAGCCCGCCGCGCTTCAGCCCGACGGTCAGCGCCGCGCCGAACGTGCCGATGACCGACAAGGCGGGCGTCCCGAGAACGAGCGACAGCGTGAGCCAGCCGTAGCCCGGCCCGGGAAGGTTCAAAAGCACGCCCAATACGGGGGCCGCAACCGTCAGGGGGAGCCCCGTCGTCAGCCAATGCGCGAGCCCCTTGACGGCGACGACGCCTTCCAGGGGGATCGGCGCGGTGGCGAGGAGGTCGAGCGAGCCGTCCTCGCGGTCAAGCGCGAATATGCGGTCAAGCGAAAGAAGGCAGGCGAGCAGCGCGCCGACCCAGAGAATGCCGGGAGCGATCCGGGCGAGCGTGCCGCCCTCGGGCCCTACGCCGAAGGGGACAAGCACCGTGACGATCAGGAAGAAGGCGAGCGAAAGGCCAAAGCCGCCGCCCGCCCGCGTCGCGAGCCGGATGTCACGGAGGAGGAGCGCGATCATGACTGCGCCCCTCGCCTGCCGTTCGCGCCTGGGGTTCTACCCCCGGACCCCCGAGGTGTTTCGGCAATGAAAAAGCTGGGATGCGTCATGCAAACGCCTCGTCGAAGTCGCCCTGCCCGGGTTCGCGAAGCTTGGCGCGGAAGGGTGTAAGGTCGAGGTCTTTCGCCTCGGCGAGGCCGAGGTCGATATGGGTGGCGATGAGCGCTGCACCGCCCTGCGCGAGATGGTCGCGGATCAGAGTGGCGAAGAGCGCGACCGAGGCTTGGTCGAGCGAGACCGTAGGTTCGTCGAGAAGCCAGAGGCGGCGACCGGTCACGAGCAGGCGGGCGAGACCGAGCCGCCGCTTCTGGCCGGCCGAGAGGTTCTGTGCGGGCCTGTCGGCGAGCGTTTCGAGATTCATCGCGGCAAGCGCAGGGGCGATCTCGGTCTGGCCGTAGATGCGGGCCCAGAAGCCGAGGTTCTCGGCGACCGTCAGCGTCGCCTTCAACCCGTCGGCATGACCGGCATAGGCGACGCCTTCGGGCGGCAGGTGCATGCGGCCCGAGATAGTCGGCTGAAGCCCGGCAACTGTCCTCAGAAGCGTCGTCTTGCCGATCCCGTTCGGGCCGCGCAGCACGACCGCCCCGCCCGGACCGAGCGCGAGCCCGACGCCGTCGAGCAGCCGGAGGCCCCCGCGGGCGACGGACAGGTCTTCGAGACGCAGCATCATGGTCAAGGGGTTAGCCGATCGGGCGGGAAAGGCAAGACCGCTATTCTACGGGCAGGAGCGCCGCAGCGACCCGCCGACCCTCGGACAGCAGCACGTTGTAGGTGCGCGCGGCCGTAGGGCTGGCCATCAGTTCGACCCCGATCCCTGCCGCTTCGAGAGCAGCGACCAGATCCGCAGGCGGTCGCGCCATCTCAGGCCCGGTTCCGATAAGCAGCACGTCGATCTCCCCGGCGAGCGCGAGAAGCGGCGCCTGCGCGTCGTAGCCGTCCCAGACCCGTGCCGACGTCGCCGTGACGAGCACCGCGCCGTGCAGAACGTCACCGCCGATCCGGAAGAACCCCGGCCCGTAGCCGTCGATAGGGCGCGCATCGTCGAAGGGGATCTCGGTCAGCTGGATCATCGGCCCCGCGGTCACTTTCCCGAAGCAGCGAACTGTGTGCCCGCCGGGCCGTCGTCCTTCTTGCCCCAGTCGCGCCTGACGCCGAGATAGAGAACGACGTTCTTGGCGACGTAGACGGAGGAATAGGTCCCGACGACAATGCCCCAGGTCATCGCAAAGACGAAGCCGCGGATCACGTCGCCGCCGAGCACGAGAAGCGCGATCAGCGCCAGAAGCGTCGTGCCCGAGGTCATGACCGTCCGGCTCAGCGTCTCGTTGACCGAGAGGTTCATCACGTCGCGCAAGGGCATCTGCTTGTACTTGATGAGGTTCTCCCTCAGCCGGTCGAAGACCACGACCGTGTCGTTGATCGAATAGCCGAGGATCGTCAGCAGCGCCGCGATGATCGACAGATCGAACTTGAGTTGGAGAAGCGCGAAGATCCCGACCGTGACCGTCACGTCATGGACGAGCGCCACCACCGCGCCCACCGCGAACTGCCATTCGAAGCGCAGCCAGATGTAGACGAGGATCGCGCCTGTCGCGGCAAGGACGGCGAGGATGGCGGTCTTGATGAGCTCGCCCGACACTTTGGGCCCGACCGATTCGACCGACGGAAAAGTCACCGACGGATCGACTGACTTGAGCGCCGCCTCGACTGCGGAAATGACCTCGGGCGTCACCGCCTCCTCGCCTTCCTGGGCCTGGATGCGGACCATCGCGACGTTCTGCTCCGGCCCGAAGGTCGGGTCGAACACCTCGGTGATGGACACATCGCCAAGGCCGAGGGGCTGGATCGCATCCCTGTAGGCGCCGACATCGACGGCTTGCACAGACTCGGTGCGGATCGTCGTGCCGCCCTTGAAGTCGATGCCGAAATTCAGCCCCATCACCAGCGTGAGGATCAGGGAGGCGACGACAAGGAAGGTCGAAAAGCCGAAGGTGATCGGCGCCCATCGGAAGAAGTCGATCTTGGTGTCCTGCGGGACGAGCTTGAGACGCAATGCCATGGACAGGATCCCTTATACCGTGATCGTCTTCGGCCGTTTCCGGTCGAACCAGGTGACGACGAATGCGCGCGTGACGTAGATCGCCGTGAAGACCGACGTGATCAGGCCGACGACCAGTGTGACCGCGAAGCCCTTGACCGGGCCAGAGCCGAGGATAAAGAGGATCGCCGCCGTGATGAAGGTCGTGATGTTGGCGTCGATGATTGCCGACATCGCCTTCTCGTAGCCGAGCTCGATCGCGCGGGCCGGGCCGCGCGCGGTCTTCATTTCCTCGCGGATGCGTTCGAAGACCAGCACGTTGGCGTCGACCGCCATGCCGATCGTCAGCACGATGCCGGCGATACCGGGCAGCGTCAGCGTCGCGCCGATGGTCGACAGGACTCCGAAGATCATCGAGATGTTGAGTCCGAGTGCCACGGCGGCGAAGACGCCGAAGAGCCCGTAGCTCGCAATCATGAAGAGGACGACCGCAACGAGGCCCACGATCGCGGCGATGCGGCCGGCCTCGATACTGTCCTGGCCAAGTTCGGGGCCGATGGTCCGTTCCTCGAGAAAGTTCATCTTCGCGGGCAGCGCGCCCGCCCTCAGCAGCACCGCGAGATTGGTCGAGCTTTCGACGGTGAAAGACCCGGTGATGATCCCCGACCCGCCCGGAATGTGCTGGTTGATCCGCGGCGCCGAGATCACTTCGTTGTCGAGGACGATCGCGAAAAGCTGGCCGACATTCGCGGCCGTGTAGTCGCCGAACTTGCGGGCGCCCGTGGGGTTGAAGCGGAACGATACGGCAGGCCGGCCGTTCTGGTCGAAATCGGGCCGCGCGTCGACGAGGTCCTCGCCCGTGACGACTGGCACCTCCTCAAGTGTGTAGTAGACGCCGTCCTCGCCCTCGTCGATCGAGGGCACGAGCACGGTGCCCGGCGGCGCGATCGCGGTCCCGTCGGTGCCGCGCCCGACCACGGGGTGGAACGTGAGCTGCGCGGTCGTCCCGATTAGCTCCTTCAGCTCCGTGGCCGACCCGATCCCCGGCACCTGGATCAGGATCCGGTCCTGGCCTTGGCGCTGGATTGTCGGTTCCCGCGTGCCGACCTCGTCGACCCGTCGGCGGATGATTTCCAGCGACTGTTGTATCGTTCGGTCGTCGGTCGCGGCGCGCTCGGCCTCCGAGAGCGTGACGATCAGCTGGTTGCCCTCGGCCGTCACGTCGAGATCGCTCTGCCCCACCCCGGTCAGCGTGACGACCGGGCTCGCAAGGCCCTTCGCGATCTCGACCGCCTTGGCCATCGCCTCGGGCTTCTCGATCTGGATGCGCAGCTCCGACGGCTCCGACGGCGCGCGGCGGATGCCGCCAAGTTCGCCCCGCGCCTCGGCCAGCGCCCGGCGCATCTCGGGCCAGAGCCCGTCCATCCGCGCCTTGTAGACATCGGCGACCTGCACCTCGGCGAGAAGATGCGCGCCGCCCCGAAGGTCGAGGCCCAGATTGACCAGCCCCGAGGGCAGCCAGTCCGGCCACAGCGACCGGTCTGCCACCTGCTCCTCGGTCTCGAAGCCCGCGCGTTCCGCGGCCACGACCGCGTCGTTGTGCAACTCGACGCGGGTGTAAAAGACGTTCGGCATCGCCGTCAGAAGACCCAGGGCGCAGAGCCCCCAGATCAGGATCCGCTTCCAGAGGGGGATATGCAGCATTGGGGGCTCGTTTCCGGCTGGGCTCGGGCGAAGTTACTTGTTGGCGGCGGGCTCGGTCTTCGACAGAACCGTCGCAATTGTGGATCGCACGACGCGCACGCGCACGCCGTCCGAGATCTCGACCTCCAGCTCGCCATCCTCCTTGACCTTGGAGACCTTGCCGATGATCCCGCCCTGGGTCACGACCTGGTCGCCCCGGCGCAGCGCCTCGACCATCGCCTTGTGCTCTTTCATCTTCTTCTGCTGCGGTCGGATCAGAAGGAAATACATGATCGCGAAGATGAGGATGAGCGGCAGGAACTGCGCGAAAGCCGCGCCTCCGCCGCCACCGGCGGCCTGGGCATAGGCGGGAGTGATGAGCATGGATTGCGTCCTTCGTATCCTTGGGCGCAGGTATCCGCCCGATTTGTCGCGGGGAACCTATAGGCGGGACAGGGGCTTTGCAAGGCAGGGCGACAGCGGCGGGAGGGCGCGGCCTGCCCGACGTCGCGGCCGCGCGTGACGGCTATCGCGTGACGGCTATGAGGTCAGCTCACCCAAGCGTGCCGATCACGCGACCACCGGACGAGATCCATTCTCAGCGCATTTGTTCGTGTGCGGGTCTGCGCCGACGCGAACGACGCGTGCTTGAAGCGGAACCGGACATTCGTTCTTGCGACGGCGAAAGGCAGCAACGAGCCCTTGTTGCAATGTTTTCGCAGCGCAGCCAAAGTCCGGTTAAGTCAACCTATTTATGCCATTGGAGAGTATTACGTGGACGACATCAGGCGTTTGGATCGACGGACAGCCTACGAAAACAAGTGGATGAAAGTTCATGAAGATACAGTGAAATTTCCTGACGGATCTGAAGGTATCTATGGGATAGTCGACAAAGAAGACTTTGTGCTGATTATCCCGCGCCATGGGAACGGCTGTTTTCAACTCGTGCGTCAATTTCGGTATCCGGTTGCGGGCCGCTATTGGGAATTTCCACAAGGATCATGGGAGACCAAACCAGGATCAGATCCCGAAAAAGTTGCCCTAGGTGAACTGGAAGAAGAAACAGGGTTCCGAGCGACATCGCTCCTTAGATTGGGTCACTTATTTGAGGCATACGGGTTCTCGAACCAAGGCTTCCACGTCTTCCTCGCTAATGAGCTAGAGCTCGGGACCGCAGATCGAGATCACGAGGAGCAAGGTATGGAGACAGCCATGTTTAGCCAGGAGGAAATAGTAAAGATGATCTCCGCGGGTCAGATTAAGGACGCACCAACAATTGCAGCACTTGGACTACTCGCCATTTCGGAATACCGATAGCTGCCATTCGTTTCGGAGGTTGCGATCAGCCTGGGGCCAACCTTGTCGACTGACGCAGTGAAGGTCGGGATCGCGCCCTTCTACGGCCTTCCGCAATGCTTGCTCTATGAGAACTTCAAGTACCGAGTTCCAGGACTTCAAATTGGAATTTGGCCAAGCTGAAAGCAGCTACTGCCCAGCCGTGATAGCTTGGAAGGTATCGCCCAAGAAGGAGGTCGGGAGATGAGCAAGCAAATGAAGCTGACCGGAAGATGTCTGTGCGGTGCGGTCAAGTTTGTCGGCACTGCGAACGAGCCGAAGGTGGCTGCGTGTCATTGCGACATGTGTCGCCGCTGGTCATCCGGGCCATATTTCGAAGTATCGTGCGAAGACGTGGTCTTCGATGGTGAAGACAGCATAGCAAAGTTTCGATCTTCCGATTGGGCTGAGCGGGGTTTCTGCAAGAAATGCGGGTCAAACTTGTTCTACCACCTTTTCGAAAGTAGCGAATTACAGATGGCTGCCGGACTTCTTGACGATCAGTCGGAGTTACACCTCTCTTTGCAGGTCTTTGTCGATCGGAAGCCACCCTTTTACACATTGGCCAATGCGACAAAAACCATGACCGCCGCGGAAGTCTATGCTGCGTATGCTCAACCGCCGGAATGATCCCATACGGCAACTTCGTCCGCTTCACCGCCATCCCGATCGTCGAAATTCCGCGTTCCGGCGAGGCAGATGCCAAGGGATACGATGTTCGCTCCCGAAGGCCGACCTCGTGGGACCTCCGCTCTCGCCCCAAGATGACGTCTGCGGCCCGGTCAACTGGCCAGCGAGAGGGAAAAGCGTTGCAGTGTGGTTAACGCGAAATACATTATCTATAAATATCAATTAATTACATATGATTTCACGCGCGAAATCCCGCTAAATCGGGGGTGCCCGGACACGGAGATTCCCGGTTCCCCTTCCCCTCCGGATCGGGCATATCTGCCCCAACCAACGGTCCGAGGGACGATCAGATGCACGATATCCGCGCGATCCGCGACAATCCCGCCCAGTTCGACGCCGCCCTTGCCCGGCGCGGCCTCTCGCCCCTCTCCCCGAAGATCCTCGCCCTCGACGAGGCCCGCCGCGCGAAGATCCTCGCCGCCGAGACGGCCCAGGCCGCCCAGAACGCGGCCTCCAAGGAAGTGGGCGCGGCCAAGGCCAAGGGCGACGAGGCCGAATTCGAACGCCTCCGCGCGCTCGTCGCCGAGAAGAAGGCCGAGGTGGCGCGCCTGAACGAGGAGGCCGCGGCCGAGAACGCCCGTCTCCGCGACCTTCTCATGGGCATCCCGAACCAGGCGCTTCCCGACGTCCCCGACGGCGCGGACGAAAACGACAACGTCGAGATCCGCCGCTGGGGCGAGCCGCGCGAATTCGACTTCACGCCGCGCGAGCATTTCGACATCGCGGGCGTGAAGCCCGGCATGGATTTCGAAACCGCCGCGAAGCTCTCGGGCAGCCGCTTTGTCCTCCTCCGGGGCGCCGTTGCCCGCCTTCACCGGGCGCTCGCCCAGTTCATGCTCGACCTGCACACGACCGAGCATGGTCTGACCGAGACGATGACCCCGGTCCTCGTCAAAGAGGACGCGATGTACGGCACCGGGAACCTGCCGAAATTCGGCGAGGACAGCTATCAGACGACAAACGGCTGGTGGCTGATCCCGACATCGGAAGTGACGCTGACGAACACGGTTGCGGGCGACGTCCTCGACGAGACCCAGCTTCCGATCCGGATGACCTCGCACACCCAATGCTTCCGGTCGGAGGCTGGTAGCGCGGGCAAGGACACGGCCGGCATGCTGCGCCAGCACCAGTTCGAGAAGGTCGAGATGGTGTCGATCACCACGCCCGACACCTCGCTCGCCGAGCACGAACGCATGACGAAATGCGCCCAAGCCGTTCTGGAGCGCCTCGGCCTGCCCTATCGCACGGTCGTGCTCTGCACCGGCGACATGGGCTTCGGCGCCCGAAAGACCCATGACATCGAGGTCTGGCTACCCGGGCAGAACAAGTACCGCGAGATTTCGTCGGTCTCTGTCTGCGGCGACTTTCAGGCGCGGCGCATGAACGCGCGCTATCGCCCTGGGGGCGGCGGCAAGCCGGACTTCGTCCATACGCTGAACGGCTCGGGGCTTGCAGTCGGGCGCTGCCTGATCGCGGTCCTCGAGAACGGCCAGCAGGCGGACGGCTCGGTCGACCTGCCCGGGGCGCTTGCCCCCTGGCTCGGCGGCGCGAAGAAGCTTACGGCCGAAGGGGCGCTCGTCTGAGACGTGAACCGAAAGGCGGCTCCGTGCGTTTCAATGACATGAGCCGCATGAAAGCCATTCTCCTGTTCGTCGCCGCGCTCGCCTTCGCCGCCGCACCGCTCTTCAGCCCGTCGTTCGCCGGCTACGAACCGGGCGACTTTCCGATTCCGGTCGAGGACCCGGCGATTCAACCCGCTAGCTACGCCTTCTCGATCTGGCTTCTCATTTATGGCTGGTTGATCGCGCATGCCGGTTTCGGCCTCCTGAAGCGGGACGAGGACGTCGCCTGGGACGCGGTGCGCTGGCCACTCATGGGGTCGCTCATCCTCGGAATCGCGTGGCTGCAGGTCGCGTCGCTGAACCCCGTGATCGCCACGGTGGTGATCTGGGCGATGCTCGGCCTCGCGCTGAGCGCGGTGTTCCGCGCACCTTCTATTCCCGACCGCTGGCTGCTGCTCGCACCCCTCGCGGTCTATGCCGGTTGGCTGAATGCCGCGGCAGCGGTCTCGCTCGGCGTCGTCCTGCAAGGCTGGGGCGTGCTCGGAGGTACGGCCTCTGCGGCGGCTATGCTGGCCGTCGTGCTCGCGCTTGCGCTCACCGTGCAGGCGACGCTACGGCGCGCGCCGGAATACGGGGGCGCGGTGATCTGGGCCCTGATCGGTGTGATGGTGGCCAATCTTGTGTCAGCGCCGACGGTCGCATTGCTTGCCGGCCTTGGAATCGCGGTGATGGCGACAGGAACGTGGCGCGTCGCGCGGGAACGGAGCCCGTTCAACCCTTCGTAACGGGCTTGCCCTTGTGCTTCCTGAGCCGCGATGGCGTGTGGAACTTCCGGTCCTTGAAGGGGTTCTTGTCGCCCTGATCGCGGAAGGTCAGCCGGATCGGCGTACCGGGCATGTCGAAATCGGCTCTTAGTCCGTTGACCAGATAGCGGGAATAGCTTTCCGGCAGCTGGTTAGCATGGTTGCACATGACGACGAAGGCCGGGGGCCGGGTCTTCACTTGGGTCATATAGCGCAGCTTGATCCGCCGCCCGCCTGGCGCGGGGGGAGGATGCGCTTCGGTCATCGCGCTCAGCCACTGGTTCAGCTTCGCCGTGGTGATGCGGCGGTTCCAGACCTCGTAGGCTTTTTCGATCGCGGCATGCAGCCTGTCGAGCCCCTTGCCCGTTTTGGCCGAGACCGTCACCAGCGGCGCACCCTTGAGCTGCGGCAGGAGCCGCTCGAACGCCTCGCGCAGCTCTTTCAGCTTCGCGGGCTTGTCCTCTTCGAGGTCCCACTTGTTGGCCGCGACGACCACCGCGCGGCCCTCCGTTTCGGCGAAATCGGCGATGCGAAGATCCTGCTGTTCGAACGGAATATCGACATCGAGAAGGACCACGACCACTTCGGCGAAACGGACCGCGCGCAGCCCGTCCGCGACGGACAGTTTCTCCAACTTATCAACGACTTTCGCGCGCTTCCTCATGCCCGCCGTGTCGAAAATGCGGACCGGCGTCCCCAGGAATTCGGCGGTGACCGAGATTGCGTCGCGCGTGATCCCGGCCTCGGGTCCCGTCAGAAGCCGCTCCTCGCCGATGATCTTGTTGATGAGCGTCGACTTTCCCGCATTCGGCCGCCCGATGACGGCGATCTGCAAAGGCCTGTCGCGGGTAGGCTTGCGCGGCCCCTCCTCGGCATCCGCGTCGGTTACGTCGACGTCGACCTCGGGCGCGTCGCGGGTGGCGCGGGCCTCGAACTCCTCAGCGAGCGGCTCGAGGGCACGGTAGAGGTCATCCAGCCCTTCGCCATGCTCGGCCGAGATGCGCAACGGCTCCCCCAGCCCCAGCGAATAGGCTTCAAGCGCGCCCGCGTCGCCCGCGTGCCCCTCGGCCTTGTTAGCCGCGACGATCACATGTGCGTTCTTCCTGCGCAGGATGTCGGCGAATACCTGATCGGTCGGGGTGACGCCCGCCCGCGCGTCGATCACGAAGAGGCAAATATCGGCCATCTCGACGGCGCGCTCGGTGAGCCGCCGCATGCGGCCCTGAAGGCTCTCGTCCGCGACATCCTCGAGCCCGGCCGAATCGATCGCGATGAAGCGCAGATCGCCCAGCCTGGCCTCGCCCTCGCGCAGATCGCGCGTGACGCCCGGCTGGTCATCGACGAGCGCGAGCTTCTTGCCCACGAGCCGGTTGAACAGCGTGGACTTGCCGACATTGGGTCGGCCGACAATGGCAAGGGTGAAGCTCATGGGGTCGGTTCCTGACGGGTCGAAGCCGCCCCTTTACACGGGACCGCGCCTATCGGAAAGCCCTGAGCCGTCCAGATTTCGTCACCACATAGAGGGTGCCGCCTACGACCGCGGGCGCGGCCGCCGCGCCGTCGCCCATGTCGATCGTCTGGACGAGCGCGCCCGAGGCCGGATCGAAGCTGCGGATCAGCCCGTCTGAAGAGGCGAGGACCAGCCGCCCTCCGGCCAGAACCGGACCGTAATGGGCGTAGATTGCTCGCCGGCGCTTGTCGCGCTCCTTCGTGAAATAGGGCATGTCGATGCGCCAGACAGTGCTGCCGTCGCTCGCGTTCAGCCGCATGAGCTGGTCCTCGTCGTTGACGAAGAAGAGGGCACCGCCAGCGGCCACCACGGGACTCGTCGCGCCATCGCGGACCGACCAGAGCGTCTGGCCGGTATCGGCGTTCACCGCGGCGAGCCGGCCGGCCGACGTGCCGGCGTAGACGATGCCGTCGGCGATCACCGGATCACCGGTCAGATCGCTGTGGGCCGCGTAGGCGCGCCCGCCGCGCTGTCCCGCCACGTGCGAGACCCAAAGCCCGGTACCGTTGGTCCGGTCGACCGAGATAAGCTGGCCGGAGGCGAAGGGAAAGATCACCTGACGCGCGTCTAGAGCGGGGGCGGCAGCCCCGGCCACGGACGAGGGCGACGGCGTGCCCGGCAGCACGAACTCCACTCGGCCATCGCTTGCTCGCACTGCCCATGCCGCTGAATCGCGCGCGACGACATAGACCCGGCCATCCATCACCGCAGGCGCGCCGCCGACCGCTGCGTCGAAACGCTGCCGCCAGGCCACAGCGCCAGTCACGGGATCGAGCGCAACGAGTTCTCCAAATCCGGTCGTCGCGAAAACCCGGCCGTCGCCATAGGCGAGCCCACCGCCCGAGGCGTCGCCCGTTCGCTCGGATGCGGGCGTGAGATCGGTCTGCCAGAGCGTCGCGCCGTTCGAACCGGTTGCCGTCACGGTGGCGTTGGCGTCGAGCGTGAAGATGCGGCCGCCCGCGACAACGGGATCAGCGGTAATGCGGTTCTTGCGCCCATCTCCGGCGCCGATCGGCGCCGCCCAAATCTGCACGGGCGCGGGCGACAGCGCGGCATGTGGCGGCCGATGCGCGGCATTCCCCGCCCTGTGCGTCCAGTCCGCCGCCGCGCGCGCGGCCGGGAGCGCGATGGGCACCGGATTTTGACCGGCGGCGACAGGCACTTCCCCCGTCGCCGAGGCCCGCACATTCAACCGTTCGCCTTCGAGGACAGGGTCGCCCGAGGCGCAGGCAGACAGAACAGCCAGCACCGCCAAAGCTTTCATTAATCGGTACGTTTTCACCTTGCCTGCCCCCTCACTCTCGATACCGGATGCCTGCTCCGGCATCCCGGCCGGTCTGGATCACGCCGCCCCGGGTTCGCCGCCCAGGACCACAATCAACTCTGTTACGCGGCGGCGCAAGCCCGCGGTGGCGTCCGGTTCCTGCAGAATCTGGTCCAGAATTGCCAGCGCCTCTTCGGTCCGCCCGGCTTCGGCCTCGGCCAGCGCCTGCTGTTCCATCGCGAGCGCCCGGTAAGGCGCGCCGGGTCGCGCCAGATCGGCGAGCGCAGCATCGCGCGCCTCGGGCGTCATGGTCGGTCCGGCGAGAATGACCGCCTTCAGCCGCGCGAGATCCCTGAGGCTCGGCGACAATTCGCCATCCTCGGCAATACCGGCAAGCCGCGCCGCGGCCGCTTCCCGGTCGCCGGCATTCAGCGCTTCTTCGGCAGCCAGCATCCCGGCCACCGCGTGCGCGCCTGCACCCTCGGGCGCGAGCCCGTCGAGCGCGGCGACCCGCGCGGCGGGATCGTCGCTGTCGAGCGCGGCGAGCACTGCGTCGCCGAAGGCGCGCGCCTCGGCCTCGGCCCGGGCCTTCTGCCATTCGTTCCAGGCCGCGCCGCCGACGATCAGAAGCACGACAAGAATGCCGATCCAGCCGTATTTCCGGAAGAGCGCGAATAGCTTGTCGCGGCGGACCTCTTCGGTCACTTCGTCGATGAAACTGTCGGTCTCGCTCACGGGTCACTCCCACCGGTCGGGGCCAGTGCGGCGCCCGCGTTCGGCCACGTCTTACACGGAAGGCCGAGCCCTTGCCAAGCCCGCGGCCAACCTGCCCGTTCGCTGCACGCCGCGGCTCAGCCGGCAGCCGCCCGTGGGGCCTCGCGCTCGGTCTCTTCCTCGGCCGACTGGCGGGCCCACATCGCGGCGTAGCGTCCGCCACGGGCCAGTAGCGCCTCGTGCCGCCCTTCCTCGACCACCTCGCCCTTTTCGAGGACGACGATCCGGTCGGCATCGGCGATGGTGGATAGCCGGTGCGCAATGGTGATGACGGTGCGGCCCTCGCCCATCGCCTTCAGACTTTCCTGGATGTCGCGCTCGGTCTGGGTGTCGAGGGCCGACGTCGCCTCGTCCAGAAGCAGGATCGGCGGGTTCTTCAGGAGCGTCCGGGCAATGCCGACCCGCTGCTTCTCGCCGCCCGACAGCTTCAGGCCCCGCTCGCCCACCTTGGTCTCGTAGCCCTCGGGCAGCGACACGACGAAATCATGGATCTTCGCGGCCTGTGCCGCCGCGATCAGCTCCTCGCGGCTCGCCTCGGGGCGGCCATAGGCGATGTTGTAGAGGATCGTGTCGTTGAAGAGCACCGTGTCCTGCGGCACGACACCGATCTGGTCGTGCAGGCTGTCCTGCGTGATGTCGCGCACGTCCTGACCGTCGATCCGGAGCGCGCCGCCCGTGACATCGTAGAACCGGAAGAGGAGCCGTCCGATCGTCGACTTGCCCGAACCGGACGGGCCGACGATCGCCACCGTCTCGCCCGCGCCCGCGCGGATGTTCACGCCCTTCAGGATCGGCCGCGCCGCCTCGTAGCCGAAGCTCACGTCGTCAAGCTCCACCGCGCCGCCGGTCACGTTGAGGTCCTTCGCGCCCCGCTTGTCGGTGATTTCGGCGGGCTGCCCGAGCAGGTCGAACATCTCGCCCATGTCGACGAGCGACTGACGGATTTCGCGATAGACGGTGCCAAGGAAATTGAGCGGCATCGTGATCTGGATCATGTAGGCGTTGACCATGACGAAATCGCCGACCGTGAGGGCGCCCGCCTGCACCCCCAGGGCCGCCATGACCATCACGATCACAAGTCCCATCGTGATCAGCAGCGCCTGGCCGAAATTCAAGAGGGACAGCGACTGGCCGGTCTTGATCGCCGCCGCCTCGTAGCCCTTCATCGCCTCGTCGTAGCGATGGGCCTCGCGCGCCTCGGCGCCGAAATACTTCACCGTTTCGAAGTTCAGAAGGCTGTCGACCGCCTTCTGGTTCGCGTCGGTGTCCTGCTCGTTCATCTGGCGGCGGATCTTCACCCGCCATTCGGTGACCTTGAACGTGAAGGTAACGTAAAGCGTGATGGTGACGAGGACCACGGCGGCATAGCGCCAGTCGAAGAGGACGGCGAAGATGACCGTCACCATCGTGAGTTCGAGGATGAGCGGACCCACCGACAGAAGCATGAAACGCAATAGAAACTCTACGCCCTTCACCCCGCGTTCGATGATCCGCGACAGTCCGCCGGTCTTGCGAGTGATGTGGTAACGCATCGACAGGCGGTGAATATGCGTGAAGGTTTCGAGCGCGAGCTTCCTCAGCGCGCGCTGGGCCACGCGGACGAAAATCACGTCGCGAAGCTCATTGAAGCCGATCGTGCCCACGCGGGCCATCCCGTAGGCGACCGTCAGGCCGATCGCGCCCACCGCCAGGAGCCAGGCATCGTCGCGCGACTCGCCTGTCAGCGCATCCACCGCCGCCTTGTAGAAGAAAGGTGTGAGAACCGAGATGACCTTGGCCATCGTAAGCGCCGTCAGCGACAGGACGACGCGCCGCTTGACCCAGGCTTCGCCCTCGGGCCAGAGGTAGGGCGCGACCCGCTTCAGGGTCCCGGCGCCCCGCTGCCAGCCCGTTGTCACCTGAGTCTCGCCCGTCATCGGACCGCCGCCTTTCAGTCGCGCCTATCTCCCGGTTGATCGCAGGTTCGGTCTCAGGTATCAAGGGGCATATTTCAATAGTTCATGAGTAGTTGAATCATGGAGCAGAGTAAAGCCCTCGCCGCGCTGTCCGCGCTCGCCAACGAGACGCGGCTGGAACTGGTGCGCGCGCTGATCGCGAGCGGCGAGGACGGGCTCGCGGCGGGTGAAATCGCCCGCAGGCTCGGCGTCTCGGCGTCGCGGCTCTCGTTCCACCTTTCGGCGCTCGAGCAGGCCGGTCTCATCCGCTCTCGCCGCGCATCCAGGCATGTTATCTACACCGCCGATGCGGCAGGGATTGGCCGGGTGATCGGCTATCTTCTCAATGATTGCTGCTGCGCGGACCCGACGGTGCGCGCCTGCTGCACGGAAAGCTCCTCTGCGCCAAGAAGCGTGCAGCCTGCGGGGTAAGGCTGTCCGAACTCCCATCGCCGCGCGCGGAGCTCGGGCGGGAGTCGCCGCGAGATCCACCAAATTCAGCGCGTCGAAAATGGCCGACGGGGCCAGGTTCTACTGAACCGGCACTGTGAACACCTGGCCGGGATAGATCAGATCGGGATCGCGGATTTGATCCTTGTTCGCCTCGAATACCTTCACGTAAAGGATGCCCTCGCCGTAATTCTCCCGCGCAATGCGCCACAGCGTGAATCCGGGCTGGACCGTGACCACGCTTGCAACCAGTGCCGGTTTCTCGGGCGCGTCGGCGGATTGCGGTGCGAGCTCGGCCTCGGGTTCCGGCCGCGCAACTGTGGTGTCCGTCGTGGCCTGCGCCGTGGCATCGGGCGCAGGCGCCGCGAGCGCCGTCGGTTCCGCGGGGACCACTTCGGGCGCGGTGCCGGTTCGGGCAGCGGCGACCGCCTCGGGCGTCTCGCGCTGGAACGGCGTCTCGAACCGGGCGCTGACCTTGCCGCCCTGGTCGACCTGGTCGACGCGCAGCGTGTAGAGACCCGCTGCGACGTCTGTCAGCACCGTCGCCCAGATGCCGCCTTCGCCGATCGGCACCGTCACGAGCTCCCGATTGTTCAGATAGAGCCGGGCAAAAAGCCCGGCCGCCCCCCTTCCCGCCACCTGCACTTCGCCCTCGGCGCCGTAGCCGACCGTGTCGATCACGATGCCGTCCACGGGCGCCTCAGTCTGACGGCGAACACCGGTTTCGTCGACGATAAGAACCTCTGGCGCGGATGTTGCGGGCGCACCTGTCTCGGGCGCACCTGTCTCGGGCGTGCCGGTCCCGGAAGCGGTCGTTTCGGGCTCAGCCGTGCCTTCGGCCGCCGCGATGCGCTCCGGCTCGGAAGCGGATTCCGCGGCCTCGGTTTCGGCGGCTTCGGATGCGGCGCTGGGCACCTCGGCGGCAGTCCCGGCATCCGCCGTCTCCGTAGCCTCGGCTGTGGCGGGCGTTTCGGCGGCTGCCGTTCCTGAGGTATCGGGCGCTTCCGCTTCAGGCGCAGCCTCGGCCAACATCTCAGGCGTTGCGACCGGCGCGATGATCACGGATTGCGTCGATGCAGTGCGTGTCCCGTCCGCGCCGCGCATGACGAGCGTCAGGACCCGAGGCGCGGCGCTCGGGCCGAGCGAGAGGAAGGCGGCGAAGGTCCCGCCCGGCTCGGCGGTCGCTCCGGCCATCTCGACCCCGTCCACAAGGACGGAGACCTGAGACCCAGACTGCGCCCGGCCCGCCACCAGGACGGACCCGTCCGCATCGGCGCGTACGGTATCGAAGCGGGGCGGGTCCGGTGGCGCGGATGCGGCGCCGTCCGATGTCCCGGGCTCTGCCGCTTCTGCCGTCTCTGCAGGTGCCGTCGCCTCAGGTGCCTCGGCGGCTTCTGGCGTTTCTTGTGCGGGGGCCGGTGCCTCCGGTGCCCCGACGGCCTCCTCCGTTTCGGCGGAAGGCTGGGACACGGGTTCAGAGGTCGGCTCGGCTTCGGGAAGCGGCTCTGCTGCGGCTTCCTCGGCCGCAGGGGCCTGCGCTGTCGTCTCCGGTGCGGCGCCGGATGTTTCGATTTCAGCAACCGGCGCCTCGTCAGTGCCCGCCTCCGGCGCGGCGACGGCGGGCGCCTCCTGAGCCTGCCGGGGGCTGCGCGTGGTCGCGAAATACCAGACGAGCGCGCCGATCGCGACACCCGCGAAGGCGCCGGCGACCCACATTCCCACGCTCGGCCCGGCAACGGGCCCTGCCTTCTTTTCCGTCATGAAGCCCCCTCGATGACGCCCGCTTTCGGGCGCGCTTGAGCGACCATAACAACGCGGTTATCACGGGTCAAAGAAACCGTGCATGAGGCCCCGAGTGACCGAATCCGGCAAATCCGTCTGCGTCTATTGCGGCTCGCGCACGGGCGCCAGGCCCGCCTACGCCGCGGCCGCACGCGAAACCGGCGCGACGCTCGCGCGAAACGGCTGGCGGCTGGTCTACGGCGCGGGCGATGTCGGGCTGATGGGCGAGGTGTCGCGCGCCGCCGGGGCCGCGGGCGGCGCGACCTTCGGCGTCATCCCGGTCCATCTTCTCGGGCAGGAACGGCGCGGCCAGGACCGCTCGACCGTCGTCGTCACCGAGACCATGCACGAGCGCAAGAAGGTGATGTTCATGAACGCCGACGCCGTGGTCGTTTTGCCCGGCGGCGGCGGCTCGCTCGACGAATTCTTCGAGGTGCTGACTTGGCGCCAGCTCGGGCTTCACACCAAGCCCATCTTGCTGCTGAATGTCGAAGGCTACTGGGATGGCCTTGTGGCGCTGATCGACCACATCGTCGCCGAGGGCTTCGCTGATGCCTCGCTGCGCGGCTTCGTGACAGTCGTGCCCGATGCGGCCGGACTACAGACGGTGCTGTCCGCGCATTTCGGCTGAGCGGCGCCCGCGCCTCACCCCTCCAGTTCCGACTTCACAATGCGCTCGATCTCGTCCACGGGATGGTTGGTGAGCGTCTTCGCGATCTCGCCGACGGTCCGGTCGCTCACCTCCTTGTGCAGCTGGCCGCGCAATTCGCCGAGAACGCCGGGCGACGCAACTAGGACGATCCGGTCGAACGCGCCGCGATGGGCGCGGGCATAGAGCATGTCGGCCAGATCGGCGGCGAACCGGTCCTTGGCGAGTTCGTGCCAGTCGGTGTCGTCGAACGCCGACTTGTGGCCGGGGCCGTCGTCGTTCATCCGGCCCGGCCGGTTTGCGGCCTGCTCGCGGGTCGGCGGATTGTCCTGCTCCTCCTTGCGGATAACCTCGAGATGGGGGGCCTGCGCGTCTGTGATGTTGCGCAGGAACAGCGACTTCTCGCCGTCGGCCACGAGAACCCAGGTGTCCTGGCTGAGACCGGTCATTTCTTGTCCGCCCCGGTCGCCCGCTCGTCCGACTTGCGGACCCGGGTGATGCCGGGGTCGTCCTGCTCTGCGCGGCGCTTTTCGTCGCGCGTGCCGACGCGCCGCTGGAGCTGGCCGCCCTCGCGGCCCTGCTGGCCGGGGGTCGCGGCGTCGCCGACATAGTCTTCGGTCTCCTTGCGACCGTCCTTGGACCGCTTGCGCTCTGCCATCTTCGCCTCCTTGTGCCGTTCGGGTTCAGGACAACAACCCGCCAGAGCCCGGACTTGTTCCGGGACAGTCACGCCGCGCCGCGCGGCGCGGCGATCTCCACCACCGTGATCTCGGGCACGACACCGAGCCGCACCGGCAGGATCGAACAGCCGATCCCGCCCGAGACGACGAGGTCGCGCCCCGCTTCGCGCACCGGCCCGTAGGCGAAGCGGTTGCCATAGGCGGACGGCACGACGGGCGACCAGCCGAAGAAGCGCACCTGACCGCCGTGGGTGTGGCCCGACAGGGTCAGGCAAATGCGATCCGGCACCCGGGGGAAGATGTCGGGCTCATGCGCAAGGAGGATCGCGGGCGCGTCGTCCGTGATCAGCTCCAGCGTGCCCGGCAGGTCATCGAGTCCCCGGAACCTGCCCGGACCGATCCCGATCGCCAGCTGGTCGTCGAGCCCGGCGAGCCAGAACGGACCCGACGCGCTCCCCTCGCCGAGTTTCACCGCGTCGTTCTGAAGGACGGAAATGCCCGCCGCGTGAAGCAGCTCCGCGATGCGGTTCGGCCCCCCGCCGCGCGCTTGGGCGGGCCGATCGTGCCACCAGTCGTGGTTGCCGAGGATCGCGTGGACGCCGAGCGGCGCGGACAGGCCAGCCAGCACGCGCGCGGTCGCGTCCATCCCGACGCGGCGGGTGACGAAGCGGTGCCCCGCCTCCAGATCACCGAGGATCACGATTAGGTCCGCGCCGAGCGCGTTGGTCCGCGCGACGATCCGTTCGAGCCGGGAGAGCGGCACGAAGGGTTCGCACATATGCAGGTCGGCCAGTACCGCGATCTTCAGCGGGCCGCCGGTCCAGCCTTTCGGAGCGACCCGCCACGTCTTGACGCGCGTCCGCAGTGCCGGTTCGACGAAAAACGCATAGGCGGATACGAATAGGCCCGCCAGGAACGTGCCCAGCAGGCCCTTTAGAACACCGCGTCGCGTAATCACGTCAGAGGCGCGAGGCGACGTTTTCCCAGTTCACGAGCTTGTCGAGGAAGTTCGAAAGGTAAGCGGGGCGCTTGTTGCGGAAATCGATGTAGTAGCTGTGCTCCCACACGTCGCAGCCGAGAAGCGCGGTCTGGCCGAAGCACAAGGGGTTGACGCCGTTTTCGGTCTTGGTGACCTTCAGCGAGCCGTCCTTGTCCTTGACGAGCCAGGCCCAGCCGGAGCCGAACTGGCCCGCGCCGGCGGCGGCGAATTCTTCCTTGAACTTGTCGACCGAGCCGAACGCATCCTTAATCGCCTTTTCCAGTTCGCCCGGCATCTTGTCGCCCTTCGGACCCATCATCTCCCAGAACTGGGCGTGGTTCCAATGCTGGGAGGCGTTGTTGAAGATTCCGTTCTGCGCGACGGCGCCCGACTTGTAATTGCCGGTAACGATATCCTCGACCGACTTGCCTTCCCACTCGGTCCCGGCGATCAGCTTATTGCCGTTGTCGACATAGGCCTTGTGGTGCAGGTCGTGGTGATATTCGAGCGTCTCCTTCGACATGCCGAGCGAGGCGAGCGCGTCGTGGGCATAGGGAAGATCGGGAAGGGTGAAGGCCATGATCGTAATCCTTTCGCGCTATGGAAAAGTCCAACCCGTTTAAGCGCCTTGCGGTTCCGAAGGTCAAGGGGCCGGAAAGAGTTCGCCGCCCGGCCGCGATGCGACATCGAGCAGGCCCATCACGTAGCCCGCAACGGAGCGGAACGAGACGAGCGTGAACTCGTCCGCACCCGATTTCCAGAACGCGGCGGCGACCTGAGCCGCCCGGGTGCGCCGGATCTCACCTTCGGCCAACATCTCGAAATCAACCGGGCAAAGCTTGGCGAGGACCTCCTGCGCCTTGCTGCCCCTGATCGTGAAGACAGCGCGGGCGTCGGAAACGTCGGCGACGAGATGATGGTCGCCTGCGAGCACTTTTTCCAGTGCCTCGACCGTGGCGCGCGCGTCCTCGTACTGCACCAGTATGAGAAGCTCGTCCGGCGACATCCACGCCGTCGCCTTGTCGCCCTCGATCTCGATCCGGCGCGGCGCAGGCACGGCGGTGCCTGTCGCGGCCTTCACCGCCTTCTTCATCTTCGCCGAGGCGAGATCGCCGCGCAGGGTGATCATGCCGCGCAGGCCCGCTTCGGCGACGCCCACGAAGCCCTTGTGAGAAACGCCCTCCAAGGCGCTGACTGCCTTAGACATTCTGCTTCTCCCCATCCTTGTCGTAGAAGACCGGATCGACGATCCGCGCCTTGACCACCCTGCCATTGTCCGTCGGGAAGTCCAGCACTTCGCCCATCCGGTCGGGGCCGTTCTTCACGAGGCCCATCGCGACGCCCTTGTCGAGGGTCGGCGAGTAGTAGGTCGACGTCACGCGGCCCTGCATGTTGCGCTGGCCGTTTGCGTTATGTCCTTCGGCGACGGCATAGGCGCCGTCGGGAATGACGCTGCCATCGAGCGTCTCGAGCCCGACGAGCTTCCAGCGCTCTGGGCTGACCATGAACGACCGCTCCTGCGCGCGCTTGCCAAGGTAGTCGTCCTTTTTCTTCGAGATCGCCCAGTTCAGGCCAAGGTCTTGCGGGATAACCGTCCCGTCGGTCTCGTCGCCGATCATGATGAAGCCCTTCTCGGCTCGCATGATGTGCATCGCCTCGGTGCCATAGGGCGCAACGCCCAATCCCTCGCCCGCTTCAAGAAGCTTCTTCCAGAAGGCGAGTCCTTCCGATGCGGGCACCGCGACTTCAAAGGACAACTCGCCCGAGAACGAGATGCGGTGGACGCGGGCGCGGAATCCGCCGAGCGTGCCTTCGCGCCATTCCATGAACGGCAGCGCCTCCTTCGACAGATCCATGCCGCCGAGTTTGTCCAATAATTTTCGCGCGTTGGGGCCCGCAATTGCCACTTGCGCGTATTGCTCGGTGACATTGGCAGTGTAGACTTTCCAGTCCCACCACTCGCATTGCAGCCAATCTTCCATCCAGCCGTGGATACGCTCAGCCCCGCCTGTCGTCGTGTGGCAAAGCCAGGTGTCCTCGGTCAGGCGCACGACGACGCCGTCATCCGAAAGGAAGCCGTTCTCGTTGCACATAAGGCCATAGCGGCATTTGCCGACCGGCAATGTCGACATCATGTTGGTGTAGAGCATGTCGAGGAACTTGCCCGCATCCGGCCCCTTTACGAGGATTTTGCCGAGGGTCGAGGCATCGAGCAGACCTACCGAGTTCCGCACCTGTCGGATCTCGCGGTTGACGGCATCGTGGATGCCCTCGCCCTGCTTGAGGAAGCAGTAGGGCCGGCGCCAATGGCCGACCGGCTCCCAATGCGCGCCGTGGGCTTCGTGCCAGTCGTGCATCGGCGTCTTTCGTAAGGGCTGGAAGATCTCGCCCCGCGCCTCGCCCGCGATCGCGCCCATCGAAATCGGCGTGTAGGGCGGGCGGAAGGTCGTGGTGCCGGTGTCGGGAATCGCGCGGCTAAGAGAGTCAGAAAGCACCGCCAGACCGTTGATGTTACTTATCTTCCCCTGATCCGTCGCCATCCCGAGCGTGGTGTAGCGCTTGGTGTGTTCGACTGACTCGTAGCCCTCGCGCGCGGCGAGCTGGACGTCGGATACTTTCACGTCGTTCTGGGGATCGAGCCACATCTTCATCCGCAGCGCGGGCCCCGCGCCCTCCGGCATGATCCAGACAGGCAGGATCGGCGCTTCGGTTGCGCAGACCGCGCCGGGCGCGCTGTTCTTGCCCGCGACTGCCTGATGCGCGTCAGCCAGCACGTCATGCGCGGTCAGGATGCCGTTGGCGGATCCTGCGGCGGTGATCATCGCCTCGCCATCCGCGCCTGTCGCGGGACGCTTCGGATCAGGGCGGAACATCGCCTGTCCTTCGTCCCAGGTCAGCTTGCCGCCGCAATGGGACCAGAGATGGACGACCGGCGACCAGCCTCCCGACATCGCGACCGCGTCGCAGGCGATCGACCCGAGCTCTGTCCCCTCGCCCACCTGAATACATGTGGAAACGCCGGTAACCCGTTTCGTTCCCTTGACTTTCGCAATTCCATGCCCCTCGAGCACGCGCACGCCGCGAGCGCGGACCGCTTCCGGAAGCTCGCCCTTGGCCTCGGGCCGGGCGTCGATGACCGCCGGAACGACAAGGCCCGCATCGAGAAGCGTCAGCGCCGTGCGATAGGCGTCGTTGTTGTTGGTGACGATCACCGTGCGGTCGCCGGGGCTGACGGCCCAGTTGACGACGTAGTCGCGCACGGCGGAGGCCAGCATCACGCCGGGGATATCGTTGCCCGCGAAGCTCAGCGGACGTTCGATCGCGCCCGTCGCGGCGACAACATGACCCGCGCGCATCCGCCAGAGCCGGTGGCGCGGGCGTCCGTCGCCGGGCGTGTGATCGGCCACGCGTTCGTACATGAGAAGATAGCCGTGGTCATAAAGACCCGACGCCATCGTCCGGGTGCGGAGCGTGACATTCTCCATTCCCTCAAGGGTTTCGACGGCTTCCTCCACCCACTCGGCCGCTTCCATGCCTTCGATTTGAACGTCGTCCACGACCGCGCGCCCGCCCCAGTGCGGGGTCTGCTCGATGAGCCAGACGCGCTTGCCTTGCCTACCTGCCGCCAGCGCGGCGGCGAGGCCCGCGATGCCGCCGCCGACGATCACCAGATCGGCGAAGGCATAGGCGTATTCATAGCGGTCCTCGTCGCGGTTCCGTGGCACCTTTCCGAGCCCCGCGGACTGGCGGATAAACGGCTCGAAGACATGCTTCCACGCGAAACGGGGGAACATGAAGGTCTTGTAGTAGAAGCCGGCGGGCAGGAACTTGGCGAACTTGTCGTTGATCGCGCCCACGTCGAAGTCGAGGCTCGGCCAGTGGTTCTGGCTGATCGTCGTGGCGCCCTCGAACAGCTCGGTCGTCGTCAGGCGCTGGTTCGGCTCGAACGTGCCGCCCTCGCCCAGACCGACAAGGCCGTTCGGCTCCTCGGCTCCGGAAGCGATCACGCCGCGCGGTCGGTGATACTTGAACGACCGGCCCACGAGCATCTGGTCCTGCGCAAGTAACGCCGAGGCGAGCGTGTCGCCCTGATAGCCCTGCATACGCTTGCCATTGAAGGTGAAGCCGAGGGACTTGGTGCGGTCGAGCAGACGCCCGCCCTTCTGAAGACGCGTGCTCATGTCCAACCCTCCCAGCCCGGGCGTTTCGCCTTGATCTTCGCCGCGATCTCGGCGGGCGGTTCGGTCACCTGCGCCGAATAGGTGCCGAAGACCTCGAGCGTCGCGGTGCAGCGCGCGGCGTGGAACCACTTGCCGCAGCCATAGGCGTGACGCCAGCGTTCGAAATGCACCCCCTTGGGGTTCTTTTTCATGAACAGGTAACCCTCGAACTCGTCCTCTGACGAGCCCGGCCCGAAGCGCTTCAGATGCGCCTCGCCACCCGGTTGGAGTTCGGTTTCCTCGGCCTTCACGCCGCAGTATGGGCATTCAAGTGTCAGCATGCCGCCGCCTCCTTCAAGAGGGTCATTAGGTTCTGAGCGTCAGACAACAAGGTCGCCGAAGCCCCAGATGATGGTGCCGAAGCATAGGATCAGAATTTCAGCATAGATCATGCGCCCCACCCGCTCGATCCGCGCCGCGCGGAATTCCGATAGGTTCTGCGCGAGCCGGGAAAAGGCGTCCTCGGCCGACCCCTCCTGGCCGTTGCGCGCGGCGTCGAGATAGGCGGCTTCCAGCTTTTCGACACGGGATTCGTGGCGGGTGATCGCCCGTTCCATCAGATAGATTTCGCGCCCGGCCAGAAGTGCGCCGTAGGCCACCATAACCGCCCCGGCACGCGCGAAGGCGTTCCCGCCGATCCGCAGATCAACGAGATAGCCGACAATGGCGATGACTGCGGCGCCAGCGTACAAATAATATTCGCGGCCAAGGATCAATGCGCCACCCCGGCCGCGACGCTTTCGTCGATGAACTTGCCTTCGCGGAAGCGGTACATGGAGAATTCCTCGGCGAGCGGCGAGTGACCCTTCGCCATCAGCTCCGCCATCGCCCAGCCGGAGCCCGGGATCGACTTGAAGCCGCCGGTGCCCCAGCCGCAGTTGACGAAGATGTTCTCGACCGGCGTCTTCGAGATCAAGGGCGAGCGATCGCCGGTCATGTCGACGATGCCGCCCCATTGGCGCAGCATCTTCAGCCGCGAGATCATCGGGAAGGTCTCGACGAGCGCGCGGACGGTTTCCTCGATGTGGTGGAACGACCCGCGCTGAGTGTAGTTGTTGAACCCGTCGGTGCCGCCGCCGATCACCATCTCGCCCTTGTCGGACTGGCTCATGTAGCCGTGCACCGTATTGGCCATCACGACCACGTCCATGCACGGCTTGATCGGCTCCGAGACCAGCGCCTGAAGCGCGAGCGACTCGATCGGCAGGCGGAAGCCGGCCATCTCGGCCAGCAGGCTCGAATGTCCGGCAACGACGACGCCGAGCTTGTCGCAGTCGATGGCGCCCTTGGTGGTGTCGATGCCGACAACCTTGCCGGCTTCCGAACGCACACCCGTCACCTCGCATTGCTGGATCACATCCATGCCCATCGCCGAGCAGGCCCGCGCATAGCCCCAGGCGACCGCATCGTGCCGCGCCGTGCCGCCCCGCGCTTGGTAGAGCGCGCCGAGGACCGGGTAGCGCGGCCCGTCGATATTGATGATCGGCACCAGTTTCTTGACGCGCTCGGGCGAGATCCACTCGGTTGAGACCCCTTGCAGGTTGTTGGCGTGCACCGTGCGCTTGTAGCCTCTGACCTCGTGCTCGGTCTGGCCGAGCATGAGAAGGCCGCGGGGGGAGAACATGACGTTGTAGTTCAGGTCCTGGCTCATCGTCTCGTAGAGCGACAGGGCTTTGTTGTAGATCGCGGCCGAAGGGTCCTGCAGGTAGTTCGAGCGGATGATGGTCGTGTTGCGCCCCGTGTTGCCGCCGCCGAGCCAGCCCTTCTCGATGATCGCGACATTCGTGATCCCGTGGTTCTTGCCGAGGTAGTAGGCGGAGGCCAGACCATGACCCCCGGCGCCGATGATGATGACGTCGTACTTCTTCTTCGGCTGGGGCGAACGCCAGGCACGTTCCCAGCCGAGATGATAGCTCATCGCCTCTCGTGCGACGGCGAATGCCGAGTAACGCTTCATGGCCATGCCGAATCCCCTCTCAGACACAGGTGGCGCCCCTGTGGCGCTTGATGGATCGGCGCACGATTTGCAACAGGCTGGCAAGCGTCGCATTTCGGAAAAATGCGACATTACCGCTACTCTGCGACATCGCGGACGCGAGAATGGACGCTCCCGCCCCTTCCGCCGCCGCGCCGAAGGCCTTAGATGGAGGCCAAAGACGGAGGCCGAATGCCCTTCTGGATCGTCGCAGCTTGCCTTGCCGCCGCCGCCGGTGCGCTCCTCTTGCGCGCGCTGTTCCGCGCCGGGCGGGAAGGCTCGGCCAATTCCGACATCGCCGTCTACCGCACGCAGCTCGAAGGGGTCGAGCGCGATCTCGCCCGCGGCGTGATCGAGGCGGGCGAGGCCGAACGCACCCGGATCGAGATTTCCCGGCGCATCCTCGAAGCGGACCGGTCCGGGGCGGCAACGGAGGCAACAAGGCGTGGATCGCCCCTCGTGCCGTTGCTGGCGACCGGTGTGGCGCTCTCGGGCGCCTTCGCGCTCTATCTGAAAATCGGCGCGCCGGGTTATCCCGACCTGCCGATTGCCAAGCGGATCGAGCGGGCCGAGGCGTTCCGCGCGACACGCCCGTCGCAGGCCGAGGCCGAGGCGGCGGGGCAGTCCGAAAGTCCCCGACCCGAGCCCGACGCGGCCTATCTGGAGCTGATGGAGCGATTGCGCGCCGCCGTCGCCGAACATCCTGACGACCTGACGGGCCAGCGGCTGCTGGCGCGCAACGAAGCGAACCTTGGGAACTATGCGGCCGCCGCGGCGGCGCAGGCGCGCGTCGTGGCACTGGCTGACGCGAAGGCGACCGCGCAGGACTTCGCCGCGCTCGCCGACAACTACATCCTCGCGGCTGACGGCTATGTTTCACCCGAGGCCGAGGCCGCACTGGCCGAGACGCTGGTCCGGGATCCGCGGAACCCGACGGCGCGGTTCTACATGGGGCTGATGTGGGCGCAGACTGGCCGGCCCGACCGGGCGTTCCAGCTGTGGCGCGCGCTTCTGGAAGAAGGCCCCGAAGAGGCGCCCTGGATCCCGCCCATTCGTGCCGATATCATCATGCTGGCCGAGGCGGCCGGTGTGGACTACACGCCGCCGGCCCCTGCAGGCTCGGCGCCCGGACCCGACGCGGGAGACATAGCGGCCGCGTCCGAGATGGACGCGGACGAACGCACCGAGATGATCCGCGGCATGGTCGACGGGCTGGCCGACCGGTTGGCGACCGAGGGCGGGCCGGCCGAAGACTGGGCGCGGCTCATCTCCTCCTTGGCGGTTTTGGGCGAGACGGAGCGCGCCACCGCGATCTGGAGCGAAGCCCAGTCCGTCTTCGCGGACCGCGAGGCGGAGCTTGCCACTGTGCGCGCGGCCGCCACAGGGGCCGGGATCGCGGAATGATCTTCGACGCGATCGAGGACTTCGCCGCCGCATTGCCGCGCGACCGGGCCGTCGCCGGGCTCGACCTTGGCGAGAAAACGATCGGGGTCGCGGTCTCGGACCGGCGGCTGTCGGTCGCCACGCCGCTCGAGACGATCCGGCGCAAGAAGTTCACCGCTGATGCCGAGGCGCTTATCGCGATCTGCGCAAAGCGCGAAATCGGCGGGCTGATCCTCGGCCTGCCGCGCAACATGGACGGCAGCGAAGGCCCGCGCTGCCAATCGACCCGCGCCTTCGCGCGGAACCTCACCCGGCTCACCGACTTGCCGATCGGGTTTTGGGACGAACGCCTGTCTACCGTCGCCGCCGAGCGCGCGCTCTTGGAGGCGGATACGACACGCAGGCGTCGCTCTGAGGTGATCGACCACGTCGCGGCAGGGTATATCCTTCAAGGGGCGCTCGACAGGATCGGCAATCTGAGGCGGCAGGCATGAATGACGAGGTCTGGAAACGGCGGGAGATCGACTCGCCCTGTGTGAGGGTCTGCGTGGTCCATCCGACCGAGCGGATCTGCGTCGGCTGCTATCGTTCGATCGAAGAGATCGCCGGCTGGGGTCGGCTGAGCGCCGATGAGCGCAGCCGGATCATGGCCGAACTGCCCGGCCGCGCGCCGCGGCTGCGTCAGCGGCGGGGCGGGCGCGCCGCCCGGACCGGCGGCGGCACATAAGGTTCGGCGGGCGGCACCGGGGCCTCGGCCAAACCCGCTTTGCGCTCGGGCTCAGTTGCCACCGATATCGTGCGGGCAGTTTGCAAGCGAGACGTCGTCGCCCTTTGGACGGTGGTGATGCCGCCAGCGCCTCCGCGCCGACCGTCTCGAAGCGCAGCACCGCTCCCTCGCCCGCTCCCCGGAACTGAAGATGCCCCTTGTCGTGGGTGCCGGGAATGCACCGCATCGCGGAATTGTCCTCGTCGGCATCGTCGATCGCGAGCCGGACCGTAACCGTCCGGGCGGGCGTCAAATGCCAGTGGGTTGCGTCCTGATGCTGCGGAACCGCCTTCGGATCGTGCTGCATCTTGCAGAAGAAATGTAAGGCCCGACAGACGATGCCCGGGCCGACAACGTCCTCGATCAGATCGAGGATCCTCGGTTCGGTGCAGATGTCCCAGATGTCCCGGCACCGCGCCTGGTAGCAATTGACCGAACGGGCCCCGGTGTCGGGCAGGCTCTCCTTGGCAGCCGTCGCGGCAAGTCTAGCGGGTGCCCGATCCCTGCGTAGCAAACAGATGCGTCTGCCGGTCACGCCAGCCAGTCGGCAATCCCGCCCGGCAGTTCAGGGCGAAAATAAGCGATGATGCGGCCCTCCTTGGGCGCCTCCGCGCCCTCTTGCCACGGGCTGACGCCGTGCAGCGCGAGTCGGTGGATCAGGACCGCCTCGCCCGGATTCGCGTGCAAGACGACGCGCCGGCAGGTCCTGAACACCTCGCGGCGCGCGGCCTGGTAGACTTCGGTTATGTCGGCCTCGGGCCGGTCGGCCTCCGGCACATCGGCAAGCGCCTCGCGAAACGCATGCGCCATGACGGTCTGGCTCATTTCCCAAACGACGGGCGGGCTCGCGCCGGGGCTGGTTTCGGTCAGCGGCAGGCCGAGGATCCAGGCATGCGGTTCGCGGATTTGGCGGCGGCGTTCGGGGCCGATGCGCAAGAGCCCGTCGACATGGGCGGCGTCCCGGTTCAGCCGGAAGCGGAATGCCGCATCGCTCTCACCGTCCCAGGGCTGGGGATAGCCGGGATAGACGGCCGAGAGCTGTGCGCGGTGAAGCGGCAGTGGCCCGAAAAGCGCGGCCGCCGCGTCGATGGCCGCGCCTGTCAGTGGCACGCCACCCACGCCGCCCGCCGGGTCGTTCGGCAGAAGGTTGAGCCCCACATCCCAGGTCCCGCCACAACGGACGGGCGCGCTGCTTTCGTTTAGCGCCGCGCGCGCGGCGGGCAGCGCCGCCGCCACCCAGCGCGCCAAGGCGGGATCGGCGGGAAACCGCGCCCAGCCGCGAGTGTCCAGCAGGTCTAGCACCGCAACTTGTTCCTAAACGTGTTGCATGACGGACGCCCGCGAAGGGCAACGGGCACCCCCCGCGACTGACATGCGTTCATATCCAGAATGGTCCGGACCGGCATTGGCATCCCCTCCCTCTCCCGCTCAAATAGCGCGGAGCAGATTCCAAGGCCAGCAGAGGGATCAGGCCGCGAGCCGCCGCATCGGCTGCAGCGCCGCGTCGATCACGTCGAGCCCGGCATCCGGCGCATTGGCGCGTTCGGACAGGATACGCCGCCAGGCCCGCGCCCCCGGCTGGCCGTGAAAGAGCCCGAGAATGTGGCGTGTGATCTGGTGAAGCCGGCCGCCGCCTTCGAGATGTCGCGCGATGTAGGGCCGCATGCGCTCGATCACCTCGAACCGGTCGGGGCCCGAACCCGCGCCGAAGATGCGCTCGTCCGCCTCGGCCAGAACGTCGTAGGGCTCGTGATAGGCGGCGCGCCCGATCATCACGCCGTCGAGCCCATCGGCCAGGAACGCCTCCGCCTGATCAAGAGACGTGACGCCGCCATTGACGGAGATATGAAGCTGCGGGAAGGCACGCTTCATTGCGGCGACAAGTGGGTAGTCGAGGGGCGGGATGTCGCGGTTCTCCTTCGGGCTGAGCCCTTGAAGCCAGGCCTTGCGCGCATGGATCGCGAACCGCTTGACACCGGTGGCGGAGACCGCTTCCAGGAAGGCAGGCAATACCTCCTCGGGCACCTGGTCGTCGACTCCGATCCGGCACTTCACCGTCACCTCGACCGTCGAGGCGGCGATCATTGCAGCCGCGCAGTCGGCCACGAGTTCCGGCCGCTCCATCAGAACCGCGCCGAAACAGCCCGACTGGACCCGGTCGGAGGGGCAGCCGACATTGAGGTTGATCTCGTCATAGCCCATGTCGCCCGCGATCCGGGCCGCTTCGGCGAGTTCAGCGGGTTCCGACCCGCCGAGCTGGAGCGCGACAGGATGTTCGGCACCATCGAACCCGAGCAGCCGGTCCCGATCGCCATGGATCACCGCAGGCGCCGTCACCATCTCGGTATAGAGAAGGGCACAGGCACTGATCTGCCGGTGAAAGTATCGGCAGTGTCGGTCGGTCCAGTCCATCATGGGCGCAATGGACATGCGCCACGGTGCGAAATCTTGCGAAACTCCTTCCATGATCCTCGCTTACACGGCGAACGCGGCTTGCACCAGAAGACGATTTGCGCCCGGATCATGCCTATTCGCTCCCGTTTTCGGCAGCTCATAGCCTACATTGCCGATCGAAACAGATGTTGTACTGGCCCGGGCGATCCCGGACTGGGTACCCCGCGCGACCCGGAAATACCTAAGCACCCCCCCATGGCGCGGCCTTCGGGGTTAAGAGGTAGGTGCAGTCCAAGACCCTGTCTCCGTTCGATCCTGCTGCCCGGTTCACACGCGCCAACAGAGACCGGGCTTTCTTCGCCCAATGCACTAACAATCTGTTCGATTTCAAAACGCAGTGAGCATCGGCGCCAAAACCACCGCGCCCATCCGGTAGGCAGAGGTTAGAGCGGCACGGCAGATGATGCTACGCAAGCGGCACAGATTCGACCTTCCGGAGAGGAGGACTGAAGCGGGCATCCGCTTTGAATGCCATAAGAGCATGACGCGATATTGCACGCGTATCGTCAAAGGATCCCGAAAATCTGCCTCAATCTGCGGCGCTGCCAGGCGACCTGGAGTCCGTGCGGACATTGGCCATGTTCACGAGTGAACTTGTTCGGGTCGCGAATACACCCTTGCTGCCAAGGTCGAATTCCCCGCCCGCAAAACCACGGCATCAGATTGCCATCAGACTGGCTCGGTGACCAATCGAGGCTGACGCTGCCTATGGATCGCTTCCGGCAAGACTCCTCCGGCGCATGTTTCGAGGAGGACTTGCCGATTCAGCAGGATCAGACATTGCCGCCGAGCGACCCTTCAATCTCGGCAAGCTCCTGTCCGACCGCCATCAAATCCTGAAGTTCCTCGGGAGAGATTTCAACCCGTTTGTCCGTTCCCAGGGTCTTGCCGCGGTTGAGCACGCTGAACCTGTCGCCAACCGCCAAGGCGTGGCGCACAGTGTGGCTGATGAAAACCACGCCGATGCCCTGTTTGCAGACCCTGTCGATCGTCGCCAGGACGTTCGACGTCTGGCGCACGCCAAGCGCCGATATCGGTTCGTCAAGAGTCAGGATCTTGGCACCGAAATGGACCGCCCTCGCAATCGCCACCGTCTGGCGCTCGCCCCCAGACAGCGTGCCGACGACCTGGTCGGGACGACGCAGGTTGATGCCCATCTTGCGCCTCTCTTCCATGGTCACGGCGTCGGCCAGTTTCTTGTCGAGGAAACTTCTCCCGGCAACTTTGCGCTCGGGCTCGTTGCCCATGAAGAAGTTCCGGCTCACGCTCACCAGCGGGACCATGGCGAGGTGCTGGTGCACCGTGGCGATCCGGGCGACGATGGCATCGCGCGGGTCGTCGAAGTGCATCGACTTGCCTTCGAAGTAGATTTCGCCCGCCGTCGGCTGATGAACGCCGGACATGGTCTTGATGAAGGTCGACTTGCCGGCGCCGTTCTTGCCCAGAAGGCAGTGGCATTCGCCCGGCCTCACATCGAAACTGACGCCAGCAAGGGCGATCACGCGACCAAAGTGCTTTTCGATGTTCTTCATCTCGATGATCGGCTGGACATCGTCCTTGGGATAGCCGTGATGGAACTTGCTCTCTTCGGTGATATCAGTGCACCCCCGTGATTATGCGACGGGTTTAGGTGTTCAGGATAACAGCGGCGAGCAGGGTCGGATCGGCCGACACCGGACCAAGATTCAGGATGGCATCGGTGTCGGGATTGGCCGAAAGATAGGCCAGATCGCGGTTCTTGATCTCGGCCGGATCGGCGCCGCTGTCGAGCATCGCGGTCCCCAGTCCAATACCCAGTCCGTCTGCAAAGCCCTGGCAGCGCTCGGCCAGCGTGGGTTGCTGGATCGAATGATTGACACAGAGGAACAACGTGACGCCGTCATCCTTGGCGTGCTGTCCGGCCGCGAAGCCGCCGCCTGATCGATGATCCGCGCCATGTCGGCAATGTCACCCGTGGGCGGGTTGCGGTACTCGACCTCGACGTTCATCTGCTCGCCCGCCAGTGCCATGCCGTTCTTGATGGTGTTCCACCAGAAGTCGCTGTCCGGCGCGTGGCTGACCAGAATGTATCTCTCGCCTTCGTCCGAGGCGCCCGAGGCCGCGATCAGCGGCGCGGCGGCGACCGCCGTGGCCAGCGCGAGCTTCTTGAGCACCGAGTGCATGTGTTCCTCCCTGGTGTTCCAAAATTCGAGGCGGGTTTGGCCTGTCCCTCGATAGTCAGTCGATCGGCGCACGCGATTCCTTGCAACCGGTTGCATAAACAAGACTAGTTTGGGGCTGTTCCGAACGCAAAATCCCGGTAAAATGACAAGAATCCAGTGTGCTGTGGACCTGAACACATGGCAGTTACGTTGAAAGAGGTTGCGGAACGGGCCGGCGTTTCGCGGTCAGCGGTGTCGCGCACCTTTACCGATGGCGCATCTGTTTCGGATGCCATGCGACGCAAGGTCGAGAAGGCAGCGCGCGAACTGGGCTACAGCCCGAATGCGCTGGCCTCGTCGCTGACGACCGGCCGGACCAAGCTGATCGGACTTGTATCGAACAACTTCCACAATCCGATCTTTCTTCAGGTTTTCGACCTGTTCACCCGTGGGCTTCAGGGCCGGGGGTTACGGCCGCTGCTGGTCAACCTTTCCGAAGAGACCGATCCGGAAAGCTCCGTGCGAATGTTGCGGCAGTATTCCGTGGACGGGGTAGTCGTGGCCTCATCAACCTTGTCGCCGGGTTTCGCCAAGGCATTCCGCGAACTTGGTGTGCCGGTGGTGCATTCCTTTGGCCGATATTCGTCGGCGCCCGAGGTGCATGTGGTGGGGATCGACAACCGCGAGGCCGGACGTCTGGCGGCGCGCACACTGGTGGAGCGGGGCTATGCACGTGTGGGCTTCATGGGCGGGCCGGAATCCGCAACCTCTACTCAGGATCGCTATTCTGGCTTCATGTCGGAGATGTCCGCGCATCTGAAGGTCAAGGTCAGTCATTCCTTCGCCCAAGCCTATTCCTTCGATGCCGGGCGGGAAGAGATGCTGCGTCTGCTCAAGAAGTCCCCGGCGCAGGCCTATTTTTGCGGTGACGACGTGCTGTCGATCGGGGCGCTTTCGGCGATCAAGGACAGCGGGTTGGATTGTCCGGCGGATGTGGGGATTCTGGGGCTGAACGACATGGAAATGGCGCGGTGGAACAACATCAACCTGACGACAATCCGCCAGCCGATTCAGCAAATCGTGAGCTCGTCCATCGAGCTGATGGTCGCAACGCTCGATGATCCAGACCGCTATCCCGAGGCGCGAATATTCTCTTGTTCGGTCGTGGAGCGGGGCACGTTGCGCCCCGCTCCGTTCGCCTAACGAAACATCGGCGGGCGCGCGTCCATCCACGCGCCGTTTTCCTTGGCCGATGCGACAGCGGCGTGCACCGCCGCCATCGACCGCACGCCGGCCTCGGCGCCGGGTAGACCGTCGCGGGCCTCGCCCGCAATCGCGTCGGCCAGATCGCAATAGATGTTGGCCACTGCCAGCGGGAACCCTTCGGGATGCGCAATTGATACGCGGCTAAGACGTCGGGCGTCTTCATGCAGACCGCTTTCGCCCTTTTCGATGATCTGGGTGCGCCCGCCTACGGGGGTGTAGATCAGCTGGTTCGGCTGTTCCGAAGCCCACCGCAGACCGCCAGTTTCGCCAAAGATCTGGATGTCGAAGCCGTGCTGCCGCCCAATGGCGACCGAAGAGGTCCAGAGCCTTCCCACAGTGCCTCCCGACATGCGGAAGTTGACCATCGCGTCATCTTCCAACTTGCGGCTGGGGATCGTCGAGGCGAAATCGGCTGAGAGCCGTTCGACCTCGTCGTCGCAGACAAAGCTCGCCATGTGCAGCGCGTGAATGCCGCAGTCGGCGAACTGGCCCGAGACGCCCGCCATCTTGGGATCATATCGCCAGCGGACGCGGGGGTTGTCTGCATCGGTGGCATCGCCATGGTGGCCGTGGCTGAAATTGGTGACAAGAAGACGCACCTTGCCGATCTCGCCAGCGCGGACCATGGCGCGGGCCTGCCGGACCATTGGATAGGCGGAATAGCAGTAGTTCACAGCGCAGATCTTGCCGGACTTTTCGGCGACGCGGACGATTTCCTCGCCTTCTTCGACCGTCATGGTCATCGGCTTTTCGCAGAGCACATTGAAGCCTGCTTCGAGGAATGCCTTTGCGATCTCGAAATGCGTGGAGTTGGGCGTGGCGACGGTGACCAGATCGATCCGGTCATCGCGGCTCTTCTCGCCCATTAGCATCTCTTTCCAGTCGCCATAGGCGCGGTCGGCGGCGATGCCCAGCCGTTGGGCATAGGCGCGGCCCTCTTCGGGGCGGTGGTCCAGGGCGCCGGCGGCAAAGTTGAAACGTCCGTCTGCCTGCGCGCCCAGCCGGTGCGCGGGCCCGATCTGGCTGCCTTCGCCGCCGCCGATCATGCCCCAGTTCAGTTTGCTCATGGCTTGTCTCCTCAGACGAATCCGATGGATTCGAGGTATGCGCGGTTCCTGCGCGCATCCCCGAGCGTGTCGGGGTTGAGGGTCGGGTCGCAGTCCTGCTCGACGGTGCACCAGCCTGCGAAGCCGGCATCAAGCAGCACCTGGCGGACGGCGGGGAAGTCCACGTCGCCTTCGCCCAGATTGCAGAAGATGCCTTGGCCGCAGGCATCATAGAAGCCGGTGCGGTTCTCGATCACGCGGGCTTTGACCTCGGGATCGATGTCCTTGAAATGCATGTAGGAAATGCGGTCGATATGCTTTTTCATGAAGGCCACCGGATCGAAGCCCGCATAGGAATGGTGGCCGGTGTCGAAGCAGATCTTGAGGATATTTTCATCGACCTCGCCCAGCAGACGCTCAAGCTCGGGCTCGAAATCCATGAAGCCCGCGGCATGGGCGTGGATTCCCACGGTCAGCCCGTATTCCTCGGCCCCGATGCGCGCGCTATTGGCGATACGGTCGCGGTAGGCGGTCCACTCGGCCTTGTCCATCTGCTCGGCCTCACCGGCGCGGCCGGCGGTGGGCGCGCGGCGCGGCGAGATCGAATCGATCAGCACCATGTGCCGCGCGCCATGCGCCGTTAGCGCGCGAGCGGTGCGGTGGGTCGCGTCAAGCACGTCGTCCCACGCGTCCGGGTCGTGGTAGGGGCGGAACACAACGCCGCCGATCAGCTCCAGCCCGTTTTCCTCCAGTCCTTCGCGGAGCACGGCCGGGTCTTCAGGCATGAAACCCACGGGGCCGAGTTCGATGCCCGTGTAGCCTGCCTCGGCGCATTCCTTCAGGACGTGCGGCCAGGTCGGGTTGCGCGGGTCATCGGCGAACTCGACGCCCCAAGAGCAGGGCGCATTGCCAATTCTGATTGTCATTCTTCGGTGTCTCCCGTCATCAGAAGTCGTTGATGTCTTTCCAGGTTCCGCTGTCGGCCGAGGCCAGCGTTGCGGCGATCACCCGATTGACCTCATGCCCGTCCCGGAAGGTGGGCCAGAGAGCCTTGCCGGTCTCGATGGCGCGCAGGAAGTCCTTTGCCTCGATGATGATCTGGTCCTGATAGCCGGTGCCGTGGCCAGGCCCCTGGCAAAAGGGTTCGTAATCCGGATGGGCCGGGCCGGTCAGGATCTTGGTGAAGCCGCGCGTCGCCTCGGGGCCTTCCATGCGGTAGAGCCCGAGCGCATTCTGATCCTCCTGATCGAAGCGGATCGCGCCTTTTGTGCCAGAGATTTCATAGGCATAGCCCATCTTGCGCCCGGTTGCCACGCGCGAGAAATACATCTGCCCCATGGCACCGTTCTCAAACCGGCACATCATCTGGGCGTGGTCGTCATTTGTGACGGTGCCGCCAGGGCGCTTTTCGTGAACGGTTTCATAGAGACCCATGACCCTTGTGATAGGTCCCATGAGCGCGAGCGCGCCGTTGATCATGTGCGGTGCCAGATCGCCCATCGTGCCGTTGGCCATGCCGCTGGTGCGCCATGTAACCGGCGCCTCGGGATCAGCATAGAAATCCTCGGTGTGCTCGCCGCGGAACCATGTGATGTCGCCGATCTCTCCATCCGCGATCAGCTTCCTCGCGAACTGGCTGGCGGGGGTGCGGATGTAGTTGAAACCTACCATGTTGACCGCGCCCGCTGTGTCGGCGGCGGCGACCATCGCGGCGCTGTCTTCGAGAGAGGCGCCAAGCGGCTTTTCGCAAAACACCGGCTTGCCAAGGTCAAAGGCCGCCTCGGCAATATCGCGGTGGGTTTCTTGCGGCGTCGCGATGACGATAGCTTCCACCTCGGGCGAATCAACGAGGGTTCGCCAGTCATGCGTGGCGCGGGCGAACCCATAGGCCTTGCGGTAGCGTTCGGCACTTTCCGGGCTGGAAGCGCAGACCATTTCCAGCCGGGGCCGGAGCGCAGTGTCGAAGATCGCGCCCACGGAGGACATGGCGACCGAGTGCGCCTTGCCCATGTAGCCGCCGCCCAGAACGCCGATGCCGATTTCAGCCATCATCCCCTCCCGAATTTTTCGCGGTTTGTGTTTGCAACCGGTTGCAAATTTTGTATCGTGAGATTAAAGATATGGCAAGCTGCAAATAGCCAGCGATCGAGAATTCCCAGGGAGGGTTCGCGCTTATGACTTCGACTGACGGCACCATCCGGCTGACGACGGCCCAGGCGATCATTCGCTGGCTAAGTAATCAGTTCATCGAAATAGACGGGCAGGAGCTGCGGGTCTGCGGCGGCGGCTTCGGCATCTTCGGGCATGGCAACGTGACCTGCCTTGGCGAAGCCCTGAACCGCGTGCGCGAGGAGCTGCCGCTCTATCGCGGCCAGAACGAACAGAGCATGGGATTTGCTGCAGCCGGTTATTCAAAGCAGTGGCTGCGCCAGCGTTTCATGTTCTGCACCGCCTCTGCCGGCCCCGGAACCGCCAACCTGCTGACCGCTGCCGGGCTGGCCCATGCCAACCGCCTGCCGATGCTGATGCTCTGCGGCGATACCTTCATCACCCGGCTGCCTGATCCGGTCTTGCAGCAGATGGAGAACTTCAGCGATCCGACGTTTGGCGTGAACGATGCTTTCAAGCCGGTCTCCCGCTATTGGGATCGCATCTGTCACCCTGCGCAGGTGATCCAGTCGCTGCCCGCCGCCCTGGCAACGATGCTCGACCCGGCGGATTGCGGCCCTACCTTCATCGGCCTGCCGCAGGACGTGCAAGGGTGGACCTATGACTACCCCGAAGTGTTCTTTGCCAAGAAGGTGCATCGCATTCGCCGCCAATCGCCCGACTTGGCCGAGATCGCCGATGCCGTGGCCGCGCTGAAGGCAGCCGAGCGCCCGATGATCATCGCGGGTGGCGGGGTTCAGTACTCGCGTGCGGTCGAGGAACTGACCGCCTTTGCCGAGACGCACCAGATCCCCGTGGTCGAGACCATCGCGGGTCGTGCGAACATGGTGGCGACCCATGCGCTCAATATCGGGCCGGTCGGCGTGACCGGATCGGACAGCGCCAATGCGGTTGCCGAGAAAGCCGACGTGATCCTCGCCGTCGGCACCCGGTTGCAGGATTTCACCACCGGATCCTGGACGGCCTTCGCCAAGGACGCGCAGATCGTCGCGGTCAACGCGGCGCGGCACGACGCAGGCAAGCACATGTCGCTGCCGGTAGTGGGTGACGCGAAACTGTCGCTGAAGGCCCTGACCGAGGCGCTGGACTATACCGCGCCGGAGGCGTGGGTGGGCTTCGCCAAGGATGAACGGACCAAGTGGGACGCCTACGTCGCCGAAAACGTGAAGCCCGGCAACCGGCCCAACTCCTATGCGCAAGCCATCGGCGTGGTGAACGACCTTTGCGATCCGCGTGACCGGGTAATTGCGGCGGCGGGGGGGCTGCCGGCAGAGGTCACGGCCAACTGGCGCACGCTGGATATCGGCACGGTCGACGTGGAATTCGGCTTTTCCTGCATGGGCTACGAGATCGCCGGTGCCTGGGGGGCGCGCATCGCTCAGACCGAGCAGGAACCGGAGCAGGACACGATCACCTTCTGTGGCGACGGGTCTTACCTGATGCTGAACTCGGACATCTATTCTTCGGTTCTGAGCCATAAGAAACTGATCGTCTTGCTGCTGGACAATGGCGGCTTCGCGGTCATCAACAAACTGCAGAACAACACCGGCAACGAGAGCTTCAACAACCTGCTGGCCGACTGCCCCACCATTCCCGAACCCTTCGGCGTGGATTTCGCGGCCCATGCGGCGTCGATGGGGGCCGAGGCCGAGAAGGTCGCCAACTCCGCCGAACTTGGCGAGGCGTTCAAGCGCGCCAAGGCCTCGAATAAGACCTATGTGATCGTGATGAACGTGGATCCCTACGAGGGCTGGACCGCGCAAGGCCACGCTTGGTGGGAGGTCGGCACGCCGCATATCACCGAGGACGACCGAGTGCGTGAAGCGCATGAAGACTGGGAATCCTCGCGCGAGCGCCAGCGGCGGGGGGTGTGATGAGCGCGCTGATCGACGGCATCCGCAAGGGCCGGTTCGCGGTCTTCGGACGCGCGGGCATGGACATGTTCGCCGACCCGCAGGGCACGAAGGCCGAATGGGCAGAGACCTTCCGCGCCGATCTGGGCGGCTCTTCCGCAAACATCTGTGCGGGGCTTTGCAAACTCGGCATGGATTCAGCGCTGGTGACTTCGGTCAGCGACGACGCGGTCGGGCGGTTTTGCACCAACAAGCTGCGCCACTACGGGGTGGGCACGCAATACGTCAAGGTGATCGGCGGCGAATACCGCGTCTCTCTCGCGGTCTATGAAAGCACGATGAAGGATTTCCAGCTCTGCATCTACCGCAACAACGCGGTAGATTTCCAGGTGACGGACGAAGATGTCGACCGGGTGGACTACGCGGCCTTCGGCGCGCTCATCACCGCCGGAACAGTCTTTGCCGCCGAACCTTCGCGCGGGTCCACCTTTCGCGCCTTTGAAAATGCGCGGAAGGCCGGTGTCCCGGTGATCTTCGACATCGATTACCGCCCCTATAGCTGGCCCTCGTCCGAGGTGGCCGCCGACGTGCTCAGCCGCGCGGGCGACGAAAGCGACCTGATCGTTGGCAATGACGAGGAATTCGGTTTCATGGCGGGCGGGATCGAGAAGGGGCTGGATAAAGCCCGGGAACTGGCCGCACGCGGCAAGATGGTGATCTACAAGATGGGGCAGAAAGGCGCCGTCTCGCTGGTGGACGGACAGGAAATCCGCACCGGTATCTATCCCGTCACCGCCGTGAAACCCAATGGCGCGGGCGACAGTTTCATGGCCGGTCTGTTGGCGTCGATCGCCAGCGGTCACAACCTGCGCGATGCCGTCCTTCGCGGCTCGGCCTGCGCCTCGATCGTCGTATCCAAGCCGGGTTGCGCCGGGGCGATGCCGACCACCGTGGAACTCGAAGAATTTCTGGCTGGACATCCCGGCCCAACCCGGACCTGAAAGGAGACGCAGATGCATATCGCGCCCCACGACAACCAGAACGTACCGATCGTCGACGTCGATAACGCACTTGTGCCGCTGAACTATTTCAACATCGTCAAGCTGAAGAAGGGCGAGGTGTTCGAATACGCGGTTCCGGGCTACGAGACATGCGTGGTCCCCGCGACCGGGACGGTGGATGTCGATGTCGAAGGCGCGGCCTTCAAGCGCCTCGGCAACCGGGGCGTCGATGTCTGGGACGGAGAACCCGAGGGCGTCTATGTTCCCGTCGGCGCCAAGGTGCGCATCACCTGCGTTTCCGACACGACCGAGACCTTTATCGCGGGGGCGAAATACGACCGCGTGCTGGAACCGTTCGACGTGCGTGCCGCCGATCTCGACGTGGTGCAATACGGCTCGGACGACACCAAGACGCACCGCAAGATCAAGCATATCCTCGGCACGAAATACCACGACAAGGTGGGCCGTCTGCTGGTTTCCGAGTTGTTCATCGTCGGACAGGGCGGCTGGTCGGGATTCCCGAGCCACAAGCATGACACCGACCGCAGGGGCGCCGACGGCGAGATGATCGAGACCCGCCACGATGAGACCTACAACTTCCGTTTCCGGCCGAACTACGGCTCTGGTTTGCAGATGCTCCAGCGCGAGGACAACGAACCGGGCGATGCCTACCATATCATGGATGGCTCGACGATCCTGCTCGACAAGGGCTATCACCCCTGCGCCGCACTTCCGGGCTACGAGATGTATTATTTCACCATCCTCGGCGGGCTCAGCCAGCGCAGCCTGAAGCAGTATTTCCAGCCGACGCACGAGGCGCAGCTGCACACGATCCCCGGGATCATGGACATGGTTGCCAAGTTCAAATGAGCCTCGTGACGCTCGCCGAGGTGCTGCAACCTGCGCTGAAAGGCGGCTATGCCGTCGCCGGTCTGGTCACGCTCGGCTGGGAAGACATGCGCGCCTACGTCGCCGCCGCGGAGGCCGAAGGCGTGCCGGTGATCCTGCAGGCCGGCCCATCCTGCCGCGAACACACTCCACTGCCCGTGCTGGGCGCGATGTTTCGCCACCTGGCCGAGGCGGCCTCGGTGCCGATCGTGGCGCATCTCGACCACGGCTACACCGCCGGGGACTGTCGCATCGCCATCGACTGCGGCTTCACCTCGGTCATGTTCGACGGTTCGCGCAAGCCGCTTGCCCAGAACATCGAGGAGACCGCCGCGATCGCCGAGATCGCCCGCGCGGCGGGCGTGTCCTGCGAGGGCGAGATCGGTTTTGTCGGCTATTCCGGCGGCGAGGGCTCTGCCGGGACCGACCCTGAAGAAGCCGCACGGTTCGCGCGGGAAACGCGGGTGGATGCCATGGCCATCTCGGCGGGCAACGTGCATTTGCAGCGCGACAAGGAAGGCGGGCTCGACGAGAGCCGCATCCGCGCGATCGAAGCCGCGACCGAGGTGCCGCTGGTGATCCATGGCGGATCGGGGGTACCTGTCGCACAACGCACATCGCTGGCGCGCGGGTCAAAAATCTGCAAGTTCAACATCGGCACGGAGTTGCGCATGGCCTTCGGTCAGGCCTTGAGGGAGGCGGTGAACCGTGATCCGGACCGCTTCGACCGGGTTCAGATTCTCAGAGAAACCCATGAACCACTGGTGGCCGCCACCCGCACCGTGCTGCGAGCCTTCAAGGGAGCATGAAATGCTGAACATCGGACTTCTCGGTTGCGGCAGGATCGGTCAGGTTCACGGCCGTTCCATCGGCCAGATCGACGGCGCCAGGGTAGCCGCAGTCGCCGATGCCTTGGAGGCGCCGGCCAGGACACTGGCGGATAAGACCGGCGCCACTGTTATGGGGGCCGAAGAACTCATCGCCAGCGCCGACGTCGACGCCGTTGTCATCGGCACACCCACAAACACCCATTTCGACCTGATCCATGCCGCCGCCTCTGCGGGCAAGGCGATCTTCTGCGAAAAGCCGGTGGACATGTCGGCCGATCGGATCCGCGACTGCATCAAGGCGGTGGAGGCCGCCGGCGTGCCGTTTATGACGGCCTTCAATCGCCGCTTCGACCCCAACTTTGCCAATGTCCAGGCGCGTATCGCGGCGGGAGAGATCGGCGGGGTCGAGATCGTGACGATTCAGTCCCGCGATCCGTCGCCGCCTCCTATCAGCTATATCCAGAGTTCCGGTGGACTATTCCGGGACATGATGATCCATGACTTCGACATGGCCCGGTTCCTGCTGGGGGAAGAGCCGGTGACGGTCTACGCGGTGGGCGCATCGCTGGTCGACCCGGAGATCGGTCAGGCTGGCGACGTTGACACGGCGGCGGTGACGCTGACCACGGAAAGCGGCCGGATCTGCCAGATCACCAATTCCCGCCGTGCCAGCTACGGTTACGACCAACGGATCGAAGTGCATGGCGAGAAGGGTATGTTGCGGGCCGGGAACGTGCTGGAAAACACTGTAGAGATTGCCACTTCGACGGGATTCAGGAAGGCGCCGGCGCAGCATTTCTTCCTGGAGCGTTACGAAGCAGCCTACCGCGCAGAGATGGCGCATTTCGTGGAGGGCGTGGTCAGTCAGAAGCACATCTCACCAGGAATAGTGGATGGATTGCGCGCGCAGATATTGGCAGATGCCGCTACGCGCTCATTCGAGCAGGCGGCAGCGATCAGTTTGATTGAACCCAACGGGCCCTGAGAGTGGTGCATAGTCCACGAGCGCCCGTTGCTGGGGCGTCTGGGCTTTTTCATCGAAAGGCGGGTCTGATGGGTGTTGTAAGTTGTCATTATGGCCGCCAATGTCAGTCTGTGTGCGTCCCATCCGCTTCAGGCGTTGCGGAGCGTGCGTCGAATTGATCTCAGAACGGAAGTTCGCCGCTTCTGTCCTCTGTGTTGGTATTGTGCATGCGAGGCCACTGCCGAACTGAACTGCTCAATGAAGACCCCATTCATCCATACTCAGGCTGCCCTGCCCTTGGGAGAATCTTGCCTGCATTCGGGGCCCCTCGTCTTCGCCTAGATCTGCCGTTGAACTCCTTGGTGCGGGAGGCACCAAAGAAGCTTGCTATTGGGTCTAATCATTCGAGACGCTTCCTTCACGTGGCGCCGCAGGAAGTTAAGGCCAACCTTGCAATACTAATCCTGTTGACGACGGAAGCCGCCGGAAGTGATGACAGAAATCACGCCTGTCCAAGCCAACAAAGGCGCAACAGACAACCGCGCCGCATTGGTGGCTGCGTCAAAGACTATCTGTTACTCTCCTCAACCAGCCCGCTGGTCGGCCGCCGGTGCGCTAGCGGACAACATGCATGAGGGACTTCGACTGCCAATATCCCGGAAGGAAAGGCAGGCAATAGGCGGTACACGGAATGCTCGGTATCTGGCGCTCGCGGCCCGAAGCGACCCTTGACCCGTGCACCACGATGCAGCGATGCGGGCGGGATCACTTGCTGAGTTTCGAGGCGGCAAGATCATGCCTCGGACGGTTCGCATCCTGTGGCGGCGCGGCAGCGCGATATCGCTTCGGCCTCAATCTCGACCCGGTAATCGCCGATGAGTTTCGCCACGACGACCAGCGTGTTCGCGGGTTTGATCTCGCCGAAGACGCGGCCATGCGCCTGAGAAACGCCCTGAACGTCGTCTGAATTGGTCAGATAGATTCGCGTCCGCACGACATCCCCGGCCGAGGCGCCGAGGGCGGCCAGCGCCGCGAGAATCTTGTCGAGGATGAAGGTCGTCTGCGCGGCGGCATCCGCGGAGGCCACGGAGCGGTTTGAGCCGGACGTGGCGGTCGTGCCCGAGACCAGAATCCGGTCGTCGATCCGCTGGGCGCGGCAATAGCCCGCGATCTCCTCCCACTCCGAACCAGTCATGACGCGACGTGCACCGGGCCGGTGCGGCACGTCCGTCGCCTCAGACGCCAGCGGCATCGCGTCCAAATGATGGCTAAGATCGCCCGAGGCGGTCAGGAAAGGCGGCTTGCGGTACTCGTCGCCGCAATCGCCGGGCAGCGGGCGAGTTGCCGCGAAAGCGGCATCGAGGTGCGCTCGATCCTCGGCATCGAGCCGGAATGAGAAGATGCGCGCATTGTCGGCCATATGCTCGCTTTCGCCGAGCCGCGCCCCGATGATCACGCCCGCAACACCGGTCTGATCCAGCACCCAGCGGGTCGCAACATTCGCGATGGAAACGTCATGTTTCCGCGCGATCTCGTTTGCAGCTTTCAGGATGTCCTGATACGGCTCCCAGCCGCCGGCGGTGTCGATGAAGCGCTTGTATTTCATCTTCGACCAGTCGGTGATCTCTGTAGGCTCCGGCTGTCCCAGCCAATGTTCCGACAGGAAACCACCGCAAAGCGTGCCATAGGCCAGAAGCCGCACCGTCGAACGGTTGCACAGATTGGCCAGCGGTCCCGCCGCCCGCCGGTCCAGAAGCGAGAACGGCACCTGATTGGTCAGTACGGGAACACCATCTGCAAGTGCCAGATGCAGGTGCGCGGCGTCGAAATTGGTGACGCCGAGTTCACCGATCAGCCCCTCGTCCCGCAACTTCGCGAGTTCGTGCAGCGCGTCGAGCCAGCCGGGATGCTGGTAGCTCCACCAGTGGAACTGCAGGAGATCGACGCGCTGGGCGCCCAGCCGATCCAGCCGTTCCTGAACGCCGGCGCGCACCAAGTCGGCCGCCATCGGACCCGGCTCCGGGCACCACTTGGTAAAGGCAAGTGGCCGGTCGGCGCGGCCCTCGAACCGTGACAGGAGCCGCCCCGCGATGATCTCGGACGAGCCGTAGTGGTCGGCCATGTCGAAGGTCGTGAAGCCTGCCTCGGCATAGGCCTGCAGCGCGTCCGCCCCTTTGTCGGGGTCAATGGTCTGGCCGCCCTTTTCAATATCGGCGACCTGCCAGAGACCGGTCAGAACGCGGCTGATCTCCAGATCGCCAAGCCGGTAACGGTCGGGCCGAACAGCGTCACTCACACCGCGGCCCCACCCGTTGTTTCGGGCGCGATCACCCGGAAGCTGCGCTCAATATCCTCGGCAAGCGCGGCATGGGCCGCCTTCCGGTCGCCGCGCCTAAGCGCCTCGACAATCTCGTGATGGTGCTTGTGCTCGTCGATCCGCGTTGCGTCGTGATGATGGATGACAAGGTTGAGATAGGCGCCGTATTGCAGCCACAGCGCCTCGACCAGCGGCAGAAGAACCTTTGATCCGCTTTTTCGGTAAAGCGCGAAGTGAAAGTCGTGGTTTTGCTGCAGATCCGGCGTTGTGCGGCCGGCGTCGCGGGGTGCTGCGAGGACCGCCTCCATCTCATCCAGAGTGTCGCTGTCCATCCGGCCGATCGCCTGGTCGAGCACGAGCGCTTCGAGCGCGAGCCGGGCCCTCTTCAGGTCCTGCATCCGGTCCGCATCGAAGGGTGGTACCATCAACGTCCGGCTCGGCGTGTCGATCAGCGCACCCTCGGCCACGAGGCGGCGAACCGCTTCGCGGACGGGCGTCATGGAGGTCCCCAACTGATCGGCCAACCCGCGCAGATTGACGGTGTCACCGGGGGCGAATTCACCGCGCGTGAAGGCGTCGCGCAGCGCGAAATAGGCATTTTCGCGCAGTTTCGACTGGTCGATCTTGGCGATGCGGGGACCCGTCATGTTCGCCTCTGCCTCTGGACTTGCCCATTCAGAGTACCCGCCCGGAACAGATTGACAAGCGAAGTGTCACATACCTACGATAAAATATCACAGATAACACCTGGGTGGCGCGCTCACCCGGCGGGGGAAAGATGCAGGGGGAGAAGAAGGGCTTCTGGCTATACGATCTGAAGGTGGAGACAGTGCTTGCCGACCGCCCTGCCGTCTGCCGTCATATCGAGGGCGACTCCTTCCGCGTCGAGGGCGAGGCGCTCGTATTCGAGGCGGGCCAGCGCGTTTCGATGTATGCGCTTGCTGCGCTTCTGCCGCTTCTGCCTGCCAAGCAGCGCGAAACCTCTGAAGCTGACTGGATGTCGACCGACGCCGAAATCGCCTGCCCCGACCCGCATTGCGGCGGGCGGTTCCGCGTGACCCGAACCGGCAAACGGTGGTTCGGCCATGCCGAAACCACCGGCTTACCGGAAGCGCGCGGTACACCCTATTGGCAGGGGGACGGCAAGGAATGACTGCGATAGAAACGGCCGAGCTGCGTCCCGGCCACGAAATCTCGCGCGTGATCAAGGGCGGCTGGCAACTGGCGGGCGATCACGGCGCCGTCGACCGGGAAGCGGCGATCCGCGACATGGAAGCCTTTCTCGAAGCCGGCATTACGACCTTCGACTGCGCAGACATCTACAAGGGCGTCGAGGAGATGATCGGTGCATTCATCGCCGATCTGCGCCGCCGGAGGGGTGCCGCAGTGGCCCGCAGGGTCTGCGTGCATACAAAGCTCGTGCCCGATCTCGGGCGGCTCGCCGATCTGCGTCCCGCCGAGGTCGAGGCGATCGTCGATCGCTCGCTCACGCGGCTGAAGGTCGAGCGGCTGCACCTAGTCCAATTCTACTGGTGGGACCTGTCCGTGGGCGACGCTGTCTCCGCGCTCGAAGTGCTGAAGCGGTGTCAGGAGAAGGGCAAGATCGCCAGTCTTGGCGTGAACAACTGGGATCGGACCGACATCGCGCCCTTCGTCGATGCCGGGTTCGACATCTCAGCGGCGCAGGTCCAGTACTCCGTCCTCGACCGCCGCCCTGCCAACGGGTTGGCCGCCTGGGCGAAGGGCAAGAACATCAAGCTTCTGTGCTACGGATCGCTGGCTGGCGGGTTCCTGACGGAAAGCTGGATCGGCAAGCCTGATCCGGGGTTCGAGTTCGATAACCGGTCCCTTGTGAAGTATCGCCTGATCATCGACGAATTCGGGACTTGGGAGCAGTTTCAAAAGCTACTGGCGGTGCTGAAGGCTGTGGGCGACCGGCACGGCGTATCGCCGAGCGCTATTGCCACGCGATGGGTCTTGGACCAGCCGCAGGTCGCCGGCGCAATTGTCGGGGCGCGCTATGCCCGGCATTTGCCGAAGATGCTGGACGTGTTCAATGTGGCCCTTGACGGGGACGACTGCGCAAAGATCGACGCCGTGATCGCCAGGGCGAAGGGTCCGGACGGGCCGGTCTACGGATTGGAGAGGGACCGCACCGGGCGGCACGGGCGGATCATGAAATATAACCTCAACACCCGGCCCGACGATCGGATCCTCGGTGCCGCGGATGGCTGAGCCGATCCTCTCCACGCGCGGTCTCACGCGTGATTTCGGTCCGTTCCGAGCGGTCGACGAAGTGTCTTTGAGCATCCGGCCCGGCTCGATCACCGGGCTCATTGGGCCGAACGGGGCGGGCAAGTCCACAGTGTTCAACCTTCTGACCGGAGTGTTGAAACCGACCGCGGGACAAGTGGCTCTGAACGGGCAGGACGTGACCGGCCTTTTGCCGGACAAGCTCTTCGCGCTTGGTCTCGGCCGCACATTCCAGATCCCGCGCCCCTTCGCGCGGATGAGTGTTCTGGAAAACGTGATGACGGCGCCGCTCGGTCAGATTGGCGAGGGCATCCTTGGCCCGTTCCTGCATCGGGCCCGCGTCCGCGAAGAGGAGGCGCGCATCCGCGCGCGCGCGCTGGAGGTTTTGGACTTCGTGACCCTCGCACCACTCGCCGATCATCCGGCAGGCAACATATCGGGCGGGCAGATGAAGCTTCTGGAACTGGCCCGCGTCCTGATGGGCGACCCTGCGGTGATCCTACTCGATGAACCGGCGGCGGGGGTGAACCCGACACTGACCAACATACTGATCGAGAAGATCGAGGAGCTGAACCGGCAGGGCAAGACCTTCCTCATCATCGAGCATGACATGGATTTCGTCATGCAGCACTGCGACCCGGTGATCGCCCTTGCCGAGGGACGGGCCGTCTTCGAAGGCACGGCGGAAGAGGCGCAGGCCAATCCGGTGCTGCTTGACGCCTATCTCGGGGTGATGGCGGATGGCTGATATGGCCCTCAGCGCCGAGGGGATCATTGCGGGCTATGTGCCCGATCTGCCTATCCTGACGGATGTCGGCATTGCGGTGCCGCGCGGATCGGTCACGGTGATCATCGGACCGAACGGCGCGGGAAAATCGACACTCATCAAGGCCATCACCGGTCTGGTCAAGGTCAGCGCCGGACGCATCACCCATGAGAGTGCGGACATCACCGGTATCCGGCCCGACCAGCTTGCCGGGCAGGGCGTCGCCTATGTGCCGCAGATGGACAACATCTTTCGCACACTGACGATCCGCCAGAACCTCGATCTGGCGCTGCGGAACGCCGGGCCGGACACGGCGCTGCGGCTGGAGGAGCTTTACGCGCGCTTTCCACCGCTTGCGGAAAAGCGCCACGAAAAGGCGGGGGCGCTTTCGGGCGGGCAGCGCCAGTTCCTCGCCGTGGCGATGGCGCTTGCCTCGCGCCCATCACTGATCCTGATGGATGAACCTTCGGCCGGATTGTCGCCCAAGGCGGCGCAAGAAGTGCTGGAATGCGCGCGCGGTCTGACAGAACAGGGCGTGACGATCCTGCTCGTGGAGCAGAATGTCAAACAGGCGCTGCGCCTCGCCGATCACTGCTACATCCTTGCCGAAGGCCGCAACCAGATCGACGGGCCCGCCGCCGACCTTCTGTGCGATCCGGTCGTGGGCGAGATCTATCTTGGCGCAAAGCGGGCGCGGGCGTCATGATCCAGAACCTCGCCGACGGCATACTCGTGGGTTCGGTCCTGTCACTGGGCGCGATCGGATTGACGATGGTCATGCATATGCTGCGCTTCGCCAATTTCAGCCACGCGGAGCTTCTGTCGATCGGCGCCTATTCGGCGCTCGTCTTCGACGCGATCTTCGCCGCGATCCTGCCGACGCTGGCCACGAAGATCGGCCCCCTGTCGATGACTTGGGCGTTGGCCGTGGCACTGATGCTGGCGCTGGCGGTGACGGCGATATCCGCGCTCCTCGTCGACCGGCTGGTGTTTCGCCGGGTGCGCGAGAAGGGATCGGAACTGTCGATGGTCTTCGCCTCGTTCGGAGTCGCGATGATCATCCGCAATGCAATCGGACTGATCTTCGGGCTTGGCACGCATCTTTACTCCAGGGACATCGTGTTTGCCGTCGTTCTCAGCCGCGATCCGATGGTGCTGATCAAGCCCGATCAGGTCTTCGCGCTCACCGCCGCCCTCGCGATCATGTTCGCATTGCACCTAGTCCTGTCACGGACGACGCTGGGCTATGCCCTGCGGGCGGTGGCGGAGAACCCTGCATTGGCGCAAGTGAACGGCATCCGCCTCAGCCACATGATCGCGCTCGTCTGGCTCGTTGGCGGCGGGTTGGCGGCGGTTGCGGGCGTCTTTTACGGGCTTACCAACCAGATCAGTCCAATGATCGGGCGCGACCTTGTCTTGCCGGTCTTCGCCGCCACGATCGTCGGCGGCATCGGCAGCATTTATGGTGCCGTCCTTGGCGGTTTCGTGGTCGGGATCGCGGCCAACATGGCGCTTGCCGTGCTGCCCTCGGGCTACAGCCCATCAGTGCCGTTCCTGATTATTCTCGCGGTGCTTCTCATCCGGCCGAACGGGCTTTTCGGCGAGGCCCGGGCATGATCGGCGTACTCTCATATGCGGTCTTCTTCACCACCGTCGCCTCGATCCTCGCGATCGCGGTACTGGGGCTGAACCTGCAATGGGGCAATACCGGGCTCTTCAACGGTGGTGTCGTCGCCTTCTTCGGCGCCGGTGCTTACGGCACGCTGATCCTCGGCGGCACGCCTCAGGCGGATCACTTTGGCGGGTTCAATGTTCTCTATCCGCTCGCACTCGCCGGCGGCGCCCTGGCGGCGGGGCTCTTGGCATGGATTGTCGGCGCCCTCACGCTGCGCCTCCGCCACGACTACCTCGCCATCGCCACTTTCGGCATCGCCGTCACCTTCGAGAATATCATGCGCAACGCCGAATGCTTCTCGGGCGGCGCGAAGGGCCTGCGCGGGTTTGAACGACCTCTTAGGGGCTGGTTCGGCGACGGCTTCGCCTACAACCTCTTCTTTCTCTGCGTCGTCCTGATCATCCTCATTGCGGTCTATCGATTTCTCCAGCACGTCGTCCACTCGCCCTTCGGCCGCCTCCTGCGTGCAATCCGCGAAGATGAAGATGCGGCACGGTCGCTCGGCAAGTCTCCCGCCCGAATACGGCTGACATCCTTCATCACCGGATCGGTGATCATGGGCCTGTCGGGCGGGCTCTACGCCACCTTCTACGCCTTCGTCAGCCCGCAGGACGTGCTGCCCACGCTGACGTTCCAGATCTGGGCCATGCTGATCGTCGGGGGTGCGGGCAACAACCGTGGGGCTGTTATGGGGGCGTTCCTCATCTGGGGCGCCTGGACGGCGAGCGGTTGGGCGCTGTCACGCTTCGCGCCGATCGAGGCGCAGCTTTACACCGGCTCGATTCAGTACATTCTGATCGGATCGGTCATCGTCGGCATGCTGCTCTGGCGGCCTCAGGGTCTGTTTCCGGAGCGGCTGGTCGTATCGCAATCGGGAAAACCCGGACAACCAAGCAAACAGGGAGTGTGAAATGACAACATTCGGAATGGTCAAGACGGCCGGGGTCGCCTTCGGGCTGGCTGTCGGCTTCAGCGGCGCGGCAATGGCGCAGGATTGCACCACCAAGATCGGCGCGGTCCTGCCGACATCCGTGGACTGGGGCAAACCCATCGCGGAAACCGCGCAATTCGTCGTCGATCAGGTCAACGAGGCAGGCGGTGTCCAGGGTTGCCAGATCGAGATGGTGCTGCGCGACAGCCAGGTCGACCCCAAGGTCGGGGTGGACGCGGCCAAGGCGCTGGTTGATCTCGACGGCGTGCAGGTTCTGCTTGGCGCGGTGTCGAGCGGCGTTTCGATGCCGATCCTGACCTCGGTCACCGTCCCGGCGGGAGTCGCGCAGTTCTCATGCTGCTCGTCCTCGGGTGCGTTCACGGCGTTAGCTGAGGAAGGCAAGACGAACGGCCTCTGGTTCCGCACCTTCGCGACGTCCGGCGTGCAGGCCGCGGTGGGTGCAAAAGTCGCCAAGGATCAAGGCTACAAGTCCGTCGCCGTCCTCTACAAGAACGATGACTGGGGTCAGGACATCGGTAAACTCGTCGCCGAGAACCTGAAGGCGCACGGGATCGAGGTCACCGGCTCAGTCGCGATCAACGATGCCCAGCCGTCCTACCGTGCGGAGGTGACCGAAGCACTGGCGGGTGAACCCGAGGCGATCTATCTCGCGATCTATCCGACCGAAGGAAGCTCGGTCGTGCGGGAATGGGTGTCGCTGGGTGGAACGCAGAACATGATCCTCGCCAATTCGCTGAAATCCGACGAGTTTCGCGACAACGTCGGGTTGCAGTATCTCGGCAATGCGCATGGCACCGACACCGCCTCGCCGCGTGTCGAGTCCGCGGATGCCTTCGTTGCCAGCTACAAGGCACGCTTCGCGTCCGAGCCGAACGGGCCCGGCCTCGCCAACAGCTATGATGCGACGATGATCGCGCTTCTGGCGATGGAAGCGGCGGGCAAGGACGCCAGGGGCGCAGATATCGCTGCCGCCGTCTCGCGCGTCACCGATCCGGCGGGCACGCCCGTCACTGCCGATGCGGCGGGCTTTGCGGCGGCGCGTGACATTTTGGCCGGCGGGGGTTCTGTTCTCTATCAGGGTGCCACCGGCAATGTGCGCTTCGACGCAAACGGCGATGTCTCGGCCCCGGCGGTGGTCTGGACCTTCACCGAAACCGGCACCGAGGAAGCCAGCTACATAACGCTGGAAGAGGTCGATGCTCTGATGGCCTCGACCAACTAGACATCGCGCGAAAGGTTCCCGGCCCGCCAAGCGCGCAGGCCGGACTCCTTCGGGGAGACTGCGGATGGACCGGACGGTCAGCGTGATCGGTGCGGGCCGGATCGGGCGGGGCGTAATCGCGTTCCTGCGCGCGACCCCGCACTTTCAACTCTCTCGCGTGCTGACGAGGGGCGGTCCCCCCGATACCGCTGATCCGGACGCGTTTCTCGCCGCGCCCGCCGGACTGATCATCGAAACGGCCGGTCCCGGGGCGCTGCGGGCGTTCGGCCCGCAGGCGCTGGCCAAGGCGGACCTCTGGACCGTATGCGCGGGAGCACTGGCCGATGATGCTTTTCGCCGGAGGTTGGAGGAGGTGGCCGAAGCGCACGGGACGAGGTTGCGGCTGTTCTCGCCCTGGTTCGCTGGGATCGGCCATGGCGCTGACGATCATACCGCCCGGCTTCACATTCGTGCCGCCCGTCCGGGCCTTGGGGCCAGTTGGTCGGGATCACTGCGTGAGGCTATTACGCTCTTTCCATACGATCTGAACTCGGCGGTTGCTGCGGCGCTCTGCGGCCCCGGACTTGATGCGACAAGTGTCGAGCTCCTCGATTCCGGCGCTCATGGCGCGCACCGGATCGATACCGAGCTCGTTACTGCCACGGGCCGGTTCATGTCCAATGTTGTGTTCCACCCGTGCGAGACCGAGATACACCCGACCGCCGCATCCATTGTCGGGGCGCTGCGATCAGATCTGAAAGCAATCCAATACGGTTGAACGTGTAGTGGGTGACCTGAGTGCGGCACTTGACCCGATCCGCAATAGTCTTCGACGTCGTGTTTTGCCGTGCCGGACGCCTTCACGTCACCGTTTACTGCGTTTGAAGGGAACGGCGAGAATGCGGGACGCTCCGGACCTTCTGCACTGAGGCTGGTATGTTCAGTTCCGGTTAAAACCCCCCGGACTGATACGCCGCGATGCGCCAATAATATCTGGGCCCTGGAGACATGTCATTGAAAAGGGCGCTCCGAATTGTTGAGCCGGCAATTCCCAGAAAGCCGAAAGTACCAGCCGATGGCGCGACGGCACGTGATCAGAGCTTGGACATCTGCTGCACACGCCGCTGAGTGGTCGTAGACGATCGGTAAAGAAAAAACAGATCTCGAAGATGTAATTCATCGCGACTGCGCGAAGCTCTTGAACCCGCGGCAAGAGTGCTCCGAACCTCGAAAAATGGACGTTCTCACAGGAGATATGTCAGACGACGCCGAAACGCGTTCTGCAACCCTGGTTGAAGCCCGCCGGCAGCCGCTCGCCGCTCCAGGGCACATAGGCGGCGTCAAAACGCACCGTCGCGCCGGGCAAGTTCCCGGCCGGGCGGGGATTCACGCCCGGCCGCAAGCGCACCGCTCCTGTCAGGCTGACCCTATCTTCGGCCTGATGAAGCAGAATGTAACCGTCACCCCCTAGATGGCGCCCTTCCCCGACATGACCTTTGCGCTTCTGGCGCTCCACGACGAAGATTTCGCCACCATCAGGACCCTGCGCGACGAGCGTTGCGTGCAGCACGGCATCGGGTTTCAGCTCCGCCGGAGCCTCCTCCTCTTGCCCTGTGCAATCACCGGCATTGGAGATGCTTAAAAATTCATTCCGCCCACCCGATCGCGACACAATCAGGAACTCATTGCGTGCGCTGGTAAACGTCTGGGGGTGCAAATGCCTTGCTGTAGCCCGCCGGTTCTGCATAGCAATGAAAAAACTCACTTCAAAAGGCTCCTTTCTCGCCTCACAGGGTAAGATCGACTATGCGCGAAGTGCGTTATCGTCCCGACAGCGGATCGTTATCGCAGCGTCAAAATGACTGGCAGAACGCAAAATGGCGCGAATTCCGTGCATCGCACAGCGTGGACGCAGCCACAGAACGCTCGGTGATGGGGTGTGGGTGGAGTGCAATGCACCTGTCCCGCCGCGTTCTTCCCGCGACGGTTCAGGGATCGAGACCGGCCTGCCTGTCTCGGACGACTCGGCGCGCCGGGCGCCTTTGGTTCGGGGCGAGGGAATTCGCCCCGATCAGGACTGTAGCATCGCCGTAGGGGTCGCCCGGTCCCGGTCGGCGGGCGGGACGAGATAACCCGCGACGAAGGCGAAAGCCGCCGCCATCAGCGCGTCCGCGAGGACAAGCGGCATGATGTCGGGCGGATAGCCGCGCAGCGCAGCGAGGGTGGTGGCCACGATTGCCGCCGTGATGCTGGCCGCGATCACTTTCCGTGCGGGTCGGGATGTTGCCATGTTCGCCATGGGATGTCCTCCTGGTTGCCGGAGATTGCCGGCACCCCAGTCTCTCCGGGCGGCATCAACCGTCCGTCAGCAGAAAGTGAACGATCCGCGAAAAGCGCAGCCCGACATCGGCGCGGGCCTAAAAATAGCGGCGACGACGGCATCGCGAGGGCGGTTCGGGGTTTGTTTCACCGCGAAGACCGCACCGAAAGAAGGTGTCAGCGTCAATCTACCGTCAAATCGTGTGCAACGGCGTGTCCTTGGCGGCCAATTCCTTGTCAGGTCTAAGACCGAACGGCATCATTTTCTCAGAGCGAATGGAGGACCTCATGGCCGACCAGAACGGAGACGCTCCCAAGAGAGACGAATTCAGGACCGATCGGGATGGATATCTGGAGTTTGCCACCCATCTTGCCTTCCTCAAGGACGGGGGGCTCGATGTGGAGCGTCTGCGCTGGCAGGGAATTCCCGTGAAGAGCAAGTCAGACGTGCTCTGGGAGTCGATTCTGGTGGAGTCCGTCAGCACGAACCTTCGGACGGAGGATTTTTTCAGGGCGCTCACTTCGAACGGCAGAGCCGAGCGGCTCGCGTTCGATCCCTTCGTTCAGGACTACGCCGCACTAACGCGCAAGGAGGACGAGCCGGTCGTGGCGATCATCTACCGGCGGCTCGACTCCGCGCGGGACGATGAACTTTTCGTCGTCCTCGCCGTCGGCGGTCTTGTCACTGAAGACGCCGTCGCGTTTGAAGGCGGAGACCCCGATCCGGACCCTCCACCCGACATCGTTGGCGACGCCATGGCGCTAGCGGAATCCGAGGGCGAAGCGGAATCCGCGGCCGAAAGCCCCAGGGTCGTGCTTGGCATTGTCGACGACTGCATCCCGCTGCTGAACGCACGGTTCTGGGACGGCGCGGGCGTGTCGCGGATCGTCGACTTCACCGCGCAGTCCTGGGGCGCGCCGCCAACCGTCCTTGGAAAGACGCAGATCGGGCAATGGCTCGATCGCCTTCAAGAGGAAGGCGAAACCGTCCTCTACCGGGAACTGGCCGCGCTGTTCTTCCCGCCGCTCACTCGGCACAGCCTGTCAAATCGCGGCAGCCACGGATCGCATATGCTGGATCTGGCCGGCGGCATCGACCAGTCGTCTAGCGATCCGCTTGGAGAGGTGTCGATGCGTGTGGTGCAACTGCCACCGGTTGTCTACGACGACACGTCGGGCAAGAAGATGCCCCTGCAGGTGATCCTTGGCCTGTGGCGGTTGATACTCGACACATTTGGAACGGCCGACGCCCTGGTCGTGAACATCAGTCTCGGCGTTCTTGCCGGGTCGAAGGACGGGCGCTCCCTTCTCGAACAGGTGATCGCCCAGACAATCGACATTGCCGCTGCCCTGCCGTTTCCTCTCGAAGTGTTCGTCGTGTTTCCCTACGGAAACGACTACGCGAAGCAGCAGGTGGCGCGCCGCAAGCTGGTCAAGGGAGAGCCGCGAGACTTCACCCTGCGGGTGCAGCCAAGCGACCTGACGCCGAGCTATGTCGAGTTGCGCGCTTCGACGAAGCTCCCGGGCAACGACCTGGAAAAGCTCAAGATCGAGCTCCGATCGCCTTCGGGCGAGGTCTTTGGCCCGAACACCATTCCAGCCGGCGGCGTTCGCAAACTGGTGAACGCGAACGGCGAGGACATCGCGTGGATCTCGCACCGCGCGGCGCAGACAATGTTCGCGCTGTCCATCCCGGCCTACATCCTCATCTCGCTCCGCCCCACGAAGGAGCTGAACTCGACGAAGCCGACAAGCCCCAGCGGCGCCTGGACGATCCTTGTCGAGAACACCGGCGACGCCGAGATGGATTTCCTGCTTCAGGTCCAAAGCGACGACAGCCCCTATCCCCGGCGGACAGGCGCGCGGCAATCCTATCTCGACGCGCCAAGCGTCCATGAATTCAACCCGCGCACCCGCGACTACGATTTTCACGGGGCGGGTGACATCACGCATGAGGGGACGAACTCGGCCTACACGACCATTGATTCAGCCGGCGCCCTGACCGCAGGCGGGGCGGTCGTCCGGCACGACCCTCTTAACACCCCGCCGCACCATATCGCTCCGGCCGACTACACGTCGGAGGGCGCGGACTGGTCGGGACACCAACCGACGGCATCGGCGGTTTCGAGCGTCGCGCGGGCTCCGAGGGGCGTCCGGGCGGCAGGTGTCCATTCGCACGCCACCGTGTCGCTCGACGGGACGAGCGCGGCCGTGGCCACGCTCACCCGCGACAAGGTATTGCGTCTGCTGGGTGCCCCGCTTCCCGATACCGCCGTGACGGCCCCCCTACCGAAGTCGCGGCTGGGCGACCGGGTCGTCCTCGACAACCCGGCGATCCGCAAGCGCGGGGTGTGAGGCCCGCATCACTTTTCCGAGGGCATTTCGTCCTTGGCGTGGTCCCAAAGCCCTATGATCAGGGGATCGCGCGGGCCCCTAACGAAGTTCCTCGACGTCGTCTGAAGCTGGTTCTTCAGAACCACTTCGCTGAGCTCATAGTTCTGCGCCGGCGGCGCGAGAAGCTCGTAGGCGAGAGTCGCAGCCTGCGCGCTCGCGTAGTTGACGATCGCTTCGCCGATCGCGAGGCCGAGCGCCGCGCCCGCGACGCCATCATAAGGATAGTGAACGCCCGCGACGACTCGGTTGTCGGCAATCCGCATCGCCGTGCGCAGTAGCATTGTGGCGCCATGATTGCCGCCGACGGCGACATCCAGCAACCTGAAGGTCCCATCGCCCGCCTCCCAGCGGTGCAGCAATCCGCAGAGGACGGCGGCCACGGCGAAGCTTTCGGTGCCGTGACCTGACGGCCAAGCGCCGTGCCCGGGCGTTTCGATCATCGGAACGACCCTTGCGCTCAACTGGCTCGGCCTCGGCACGTCGAAAATGAACTTCAGCGGAAATTCCGTGTAGCCGCAAAGCCGGACGACCGCCTCGAGCAGTTCGGCGATCCATTCCGAATAAGTGAGGTCGATCTTCAGGATCGCGGCGAAGAAGGACAGGATATCCTCGGTCTGCACGATGATCTCGTCGAACCGATCCTCGCGCAGGTCGGCGTAGGACTGAACGTGCAGCAACTGGTCTCGAAAAAACGTATCGGCGGGCTCGGTGAGTTTCACTAGCGGATCAGGGCCGCTCACCAGATCGCAGTGAACCTGACCGATGGTTCCGCCGCCCGCGTCGCTCGTCACGAACTTGTAGAACAGGCGGTGGTCGATCACCACCTCTCGCGGGATCGGCGCGAGCGCCCTCAGTCTCTCGAAATCGGCTCGCGAGGTCGGCGTGAGGTCGTGCGATCCATCCCAGAAAGGCGATATCCCCTCTCGATGCGTCAGCAGCGCTGAATCGAGCGCCGCATCCTCGCCTTCGGAATAGGCGCGGCCGGCACGTCCTGCCCGCCCTGCACGTCCGGCCCGCCCGGCGCGGCCCGCCCGGCCTGCTCTTCCTGCTCTACCAGCCATACAAGCCGTCCCCCGCAGAAAAGTGTCAGCGCGAAAAAAAATGATGACCGCCAACCTGTTGGCCTGTCAACGTCCCGGCCCTCATCCAACTGGCGAAACCGAAAAATTGACGCTAGACTGACGAAAAACTTGCGAAGATGTCGCGGCGCTCTTGCCGGACGGACGTTCGCCGGCCTCCCGGTGCACCCTTGGCCGAGAGATCGCGCATGCAGGCCGAGCGCCGCCTGGTTCGGGGCGGTCACATGGGACCCGTTTTATGAAAAAGGGCTTCAGGATCAATTTTTTCGGAGCTCTTGCGCTCGCCGATCCCGATGGCAATGACATTACCCCGAAAGGTTCGAAGCCCAGAGCCCTGCTGGCGCTTCTTGCCGAGGCCGGCGACATGAAGCGATCCCGCCGCTGGCTGGAAAGCAAGCTGTGGAGCGACCGTGGGCCCGCGCAGGCCAGCGGAAGCCTGAGGCAGACGCTGACCGAGATCAGAAACGCGTTCGGCGACCACGCGGACCTGCTCGGCGCGGATCGCAGCGACGTCTGGCTGGACAGCGAGCGCATCGAGACGGATCTGATCGCGGCATCCGACCCGCGCCGCACCGGCAGGGAGTTCCTCGAGGGGCTCGACGCGAAGGACGAAGAGTTCGACGAGTGGTTGCGAAACGCCAGGGCCCACTATGCCAGCGCGGACGTGCCGACACCCGCGACGCAGCCGCTGCGTCGTGGCCTTCTCATTCGCGCCGAGAAGTCCGAAAGCGGAACATCCTCCGAGAGGGTTACCGGCCGCATCATCGCCGACCAGGTCGCCCGGAATCTGGAGGACAGGCTCTCCGCCAGCCGGTTTCTGAAGGCGGACCGCGCGGGGTTCTCAGGAACGTTCGATCTCGAGATCCGATGCGACGTCGCACAAGACGACGACCGCTCGGTGATCTTCCTGAGGATCGAGGACCCAAGGGACGGATGCCTGCTTTATTCTGATCACAAGAGCGTATCGGGCGGGATCGCCGAAGCGATCACCGGCACCATCGTCGCGGATCTCGTGCATGGCGCAGCCACCAAGGTCATCCACAAGCTACCGGAGCGGTTGAGCCCGTCGAGGCCCGAGTCACAGGCTGTCAAGGATGCACTCCAGGGTGCAAAGAGCCTCGCGCAGTTCGATCCGCTCGGCTTCGACGAGGCGCACCGCTACTTTACCAAGGCCCATGAAGAGGACCCGAACGGCGTCTATCTCGCCTGGCGCGCCTTCGTCCGAATGGCGCAACTCGTGGAGAAGGTCGACGGGGACCACGACGCCTGGCGGGATGAGATCGACGAGCTTGTCCCGAGCGTGGTTTCCCGCGCCCCCGACAACGGGCTGGCGGTGGCACTCGTTGCTCTGACGCGCATCATGCTGGAGGATGAGCTAACGGGGCCCGCCAGGCTCGCCGAACAGGCGATGGCCTGGAACCGGAACAACCTTTTCGCCCGGCAGACGCTGGCAATGGCGCACAGCGCGGTCGGCGACCCCGCAAAGGCATACGAGATTTCTGCCGCGTGTCGATCGATGGCTTCCCGCGATGAGTTCGGGCACCTTTGGGACCTTTACCATTCCCTTGTCTGCATCAGCGCCGGCAGACTCGAGGAAGCCAGGTCGGCGGCCGAGCGCGCCAGCCGCGTCGCCCCGAAGTTCGTGGCGCCTCGCCGGCAGTTGCTGGCGCTTTGCGCCAATGCCGGCGACATTGCCGCGGCGAAGAAGTATCTTGAAGAACTCAAGTCGCTTGAAGTGGATTTCACGCTCGATCGCTACCTGAACGATCCTGACTACCCCGTGCTGACCCTGAGAAGAGCCGGAATCATTGCCCCTGTGAAGGGAGTGCCCGAGAAAAAATAGATCGCACCAAGGACAGGTCGACCGGACTTGCGCTAAAGCAGATTGGACCGTCCCATGCCGAAGTGCATGCCATCCATCATGGGTGCGGCGGACAAAGTGGCGTGTTCAGCCAGATGCATTTCTCTCGCGTTTTCGGCTTGATCCGGGCGGCTCCTGTCTGGCCGGATCAAGTTCCGGCACTCCGCAATTCGGCCCTTTCCGACGGACTATCGCATTCATCGCGCACGCCCGAGGCAATCCACAGCCAAGCTTCCCTGCGGAGTCTGGCTGCAGATAGGATGACCGGGAAGCGCACCGAACGCGCGCCTGTTGACCCGCGACCGCAGCATGGAAGACAGACTTATGAGACAGCCCAGCCAGTCCGCCCACGACTCCCAAGTGGATGCGCGGAACGAAACCATCAATATCTACGTCAACGGCGACATCCTCCCGAAAGAAGAGGCCGTCGTCTCGGTCTACGACAGCGGCTTCATGCTCGGCGACGGCATGTGGGAGGGACTGCGCCTTCACGACGGTGAATGGGCCTTTTTCGACGATCACATGGACCGGCTGTTCAACTCGCTGAAGTCGGTCTCCATCGACATCGGCACGGGCCCGTCCGGCATCCGCGACATCCTCGACCGCACGGCGGCCGCCAACGGGATGACCGGTGATGCCCATTGCCGCCTGATGGTCACTCGCGGGCGCAAGGCGAAACCGTTCCAGCATCCGAGCCTGTCCCGGTTCGGCCCGACCATCGTGGCGATCGTCGAGCATTCCAGGCCGGTCGCAAGCCTGAAAGGAAGGGGCGTGCGGCTTGCGACCGTTCCGCAGGTGCGCGGCCTGCCGATGAGCCAGGACCCCAAGTACAACAGCCATTCGAAGCTCAACTGCGTGATCGCCTGCCTTCAGGCCGAACAGGCCGGCGCGGACGAGGCGCTGATGCTCGACCCGCATGGCTTCGTGAACACCACGAATGCCTGCAACTTCTTCATCGTGCGCCGGGGCGAGGTTTGGACCTCCACGGGCGACTACTGCATGAACGGGGTCACCCGCCGCAAGGTGATCGACCTCTGCCGCGAGAACGGCACTCCTGTATTCGAGAAGAATTACTCGCTCTACGAGGCGTATGGCGCGGACGAAGCCTTCCTCACCGGAACCTTCGGCGCCTTGACCCCGGTGGCCGAGATCGATGGCAAGCCGATTGGCGAAGATGAGGGCGCGGGCCCCGTCACCCGGCACATTGGCGAACTTTACTCAGATTTGATCGCCCTGAATGTCGCCGAGCAAAAGGCCGCGCGGCGATAGATTGCGCCGAGGGCGGGCCCGCACTTTGCGGATGCGGGATGATGCGGTGACCGATTCCCGCCATCGCACGGGCCGCGCTGGCGGATTTCTGCCCACCAATGCGCGACATTGGGACCATCGGCTTAATCCGAAAACCGCGGCGATTGTGCTAGGATGCAGGGATCATCTTCAAATTGTGAAAGGCGTGCCCCGGCATTCGGCTATCCGCGCACAGGCAATGGCCCACGGACACCCAGAGCCGTCGAGCCCGCTCATCCAGGACCAACCCCACCGGGAGTATCAGAATGAGAACGATCAATATCAACGGAACCGACCACCAGCTCGACGTCGATGACGACATGCCGCTCATCTGGGCGATCCGCGACATCGTCGGGCTCACCGGGACCAAGTTCGGCTGCGGCCAGGCCCTGTGCGGCGCCTGCACCGTGCATCTCGACGGCGTGCCCGTCCGCTCGTGCCAGACCTTCGTGGGCGATGCCGAGGGCGCCGCGATCACGACGATCGAGGGGCTGAGCGGCAATGTGCCCGAAACGGTGCAGACGGTCTGGGCGGAAATGGACGTGCCGCAATGCGGCTACTGCCAGTCCGGTCAGATCATGTCCGCCGTGGCGCTTCTGGCCGAGACGCCGAAGCCCAGCGACGACGACATCGACGCGGCGATGGGCGGCAATCTCTGCCGCTGTGCCAGCTACCACCGAATTCGCGGCGCGATCCATGAAGCCGCCCGCAGATTGGAGGCCTGAGCCATGTTTGCGCTTCCCGGAAAACTGAACTTCGTCCTTCCCGCCATCAAGCCGACCCGCCGGGGCTTTCTGCTCGGTGCGGCGGCGGTGGCCGGGGGGTTCTCCGTGGGCTTTCGCCCTGATCCCGCTTCGGCGCAATCCGCCGACGCGCAGGCAAGCCCATTCGGCGCCTATGTCACGATCACCGGGGACGACCAGGTGACGGTCATCTCGTCGCAATTCGACATGGGGCAAGGCTCTTACAATGGTCTCGCGACGCTGGTGGCCGAGGAACTCGGTGCCCGCTGGGACCAGATCGATGTCGTGGGCGGCGCGGGGAACCCGGCGCTCTACGGCAACCTCGCCTGGGGCGGTGCGGCGCAGGGCTCTGGCGGCTCGACCTCGATGTTTTCATCTTGGGACCGCTATCGGACGGCCGGCGCGGCCGCGCGCCTGATGCTCGTCGCGGCGGCCGCGGAGGCGTGGGACGTGCCGGCAGAGGAGATCACCGTCGCGGACGGGATGCTGAGCCATGCGACGGCGGGCGCGGCGCGCTTCGGCGAGATGGCCGCGCGCGCCGCCGAGATGCCAATACCGTCCGAGATCGCGCTGAAAGAACCGGGCGAGTGGACCATGATCGGCAATCCCGATCTCCGCCGCTACGACAGCGCCGCCAAGACGAACGGCACGCATGACTTCACGATCGACGTCAAACTGCCGGGGATGCTAACGGCGGTGATGATCCACCCGCCGAAATTCGGTGCGACTGTGAAATCGTTCGACGCCGAGGCCGCCAAGGCGATGCCAGGCGTCGTCGACGTGGTCGAGACGCCGCGAGGGCTGGCCGTGATCGGCGAGCACATGTGGGCCGCGATGAAGGGGCGCGAAGCGGTGACCGCCGACTGGGACGAAAGCGCCGCCGAAACCCGCGGGTCCGAGGAGATCCTGGCGGAGTACCGCGCCCTCATTGCCGAGCCGCCCGCCGCTATCGCGCGGCAGGAGGGCGACAGCGCCGGGGCAATTGCGGGGGCCGCCAAGGTCATCGCGGCGGAGTACGAGTTCCCCTACCTCGCCCATGCCGCGCTGGAACCCCTGAACGCGGTGGCCCGCATGGGCGAGGACGGGGTCGTCGAAGTCTGGGGCGGTCATCAGGTTCCGGACCTTTACCAGTTCATCGCATCTCAGGTCGCGGAAACCACGCCCGACAAGGTGCGGCTCCATGTGATGAAGACCGGCGGCGGGTTCGGCCGCCGCGCGGTGGCGGATGCGGATATCGTCGTCGAGGCGGTGGCGGCGGCACGCGCCATCGGCTGGCGGGCGCCCGTGAAGGTGCAGTGGACCCGCGACAACGACATGCGCGGCGGACGCTACCGGCCGGCCTACGCCCACGCGATCCGGGCCGGGCTGGACGACGCCGGCAACATCACCGGGTGGGAGCATCACATCGTCGGCCAGTCCATCGTCGCCGGTGGCCCGTTCGAGGGCCTGATCCAGAACGGCGTCGATCCGACCTCGGTCGAGGGCGCGAGCCACCTGCCCTACGCGCTGCCGAACCAGACGGTCGGGCTGACCACGGCGAATGTCGGCGTGCCCGTCCTCTGGTGGCGCTCGGTCGGCTCGACGCATACCGCCTTTGCCGTCGAGACCTTCCTCGACGAGTTGGCCGAGGCGGCCGGGAAGGACCCGCTCGAGTTCCGGCTGGCGCTGCTGGGCAATGCGCCGCGCCACGCCGCCGTGCTGCGGCTCGCGGCCGAAAAGGCGGGCTGGGGCACGCCGCCGCCCGAGGGCCGGGTGCGCGGGCTGGCGCTGGCCGAAAGCTTCTCGAGCTATGTCGCACAGGTCGCCGAGATCAGCGTCGATGGCGGCAATGTGCGCGTCCACAAGGTCGTCTGCGCCGTCGATTGCGGCATCGCCGTCAATCCCGACAACATCCGCGCGCAGATGGAGGGCGGGATCGGCTTCGGCCTCGGCGCGATCATGGCCGAGGAACTGACCCTGGTCGGCGGAGAGGTGCAGGACACGAACTACGACACCTACACGCCGCTCAGGATCGACGCGATGCCCGAGATCGAGGTCCATATCGTGGCGTCGGGCGAGCCGCCGACCGGCGTCGGCGAACCCGGCGTCCCGCCCATCGGCCCGGCGGTCGCGAACGCGATCTACGCGGCCACCGGCAAGCGCGTCCGCCGGCTGCCGATCGAAAAGGCATTGCGGGCCTGACAGGGGGCGACCAGCTGATCCTCGCCGGGCGCACGGGCTGACCGCCTCCTGCGCCCGGCGGGGACGGGTCAGAACCCCTCCCGCACCAGCTTGCCGCGCGCTTTCCCGCTTTCGAGGATCGCGTGTGCGCGCTTGAGGTTGTTGGCAGTGACCGCACCGAGGGTCTCAGTCGCCGTCGACTTGATCTTCCCGGCATCGAGAAGCGCCGAGACCTCGTCCAGAATGGCACCCGCGTACCAGACCTCGTCGCCGGGCCGGAACGCCGCCGCCTCGTCGCCTGTCTCGACAACCTCGCCGACCGCGTCGCAGCCGAAAACGGCCGGGGCGTGCCCTTCCGGCGGGCACCCCTGGCGAATCCTTCAGTCCACCGGATTGACCGAACCGGCCTCTACCCGAACCAGCAGGTCGTGCCCCTTCGGGCTGGGCCTTTCCATCTCGATATCGACGAGGGCATCGTCACGGTCGATGGGGCCGGACATGTTTTAATCGACGGTTTTCATTGCTTTTCTTCGTGAGATATTGATTGAAGAACCTCGTCGATCAGACCGACGATCCGTTCGGATTTCCCTGCATCTAGCGCATCCGGATGAGGCGATGCGAACCGGCCGCTGTCATTGTCGAAATACTGGCCGCTCGCCTCCGCGAATTCGTCCGACAGCGCCGCGCGCGCCAGGATGTCCGCCCCGATCCCTATGTCGTTGCCCGCGACCCCGAAGCCTTCCTTGACCATCTTGCTGGCGAGCAGCGATCCGGGGTTGACCGCGACAAAAACCGGCCCGCCTTTCAGGGTCTGCGCCATGACGCGGGACCACATCGTCAGCGCCAGCTTGCTTTGCGCATAAGCCTCCATGTCCGACAGCCGCTTGCGCCCGACCAGCGCCTCCGGGTCGACAGGGGCCTGCGCCGCCGAGGACAGGTTGATCACCCGCCCCGACGCATCCATCAGCGGCAGGAGCTGCCGCGTGAGCAGGCTGGGCGAGAGCGTGTTTACGACGAAGCGCGCGTCCAGTCCGTATTCGGTGACCGGATCCGGTATCTTGAAGACGCCGGCGTTGTTGATCAGCACATCGAGATGCGCATGCCTCTCCGCCACCTCCTTCGCGAGCGTCTCGACATCGCCGATCCGCGCGAGATCGGCGACATAGGTCTCGACAGGCCCTGCGCCAGTCAGCGCCATGACCGTCTTTGCCGCCGCCGCCAGCTTCGCCGGATTGCGCCCATGCAACAACAGCGTGTGGCCTTTCGGGGCGAGCATCTTCGCCGCCTCAAGTCCGATGCCGTCGGTCGCGCCCGTAATGAGAATGGTTTTCGTCATGGCTGGCTTCCCTTCGCTCACGCGGCCTCTCGGAAGAGGTCGTCCCTGCCTTCAGCGGCGGTTAGCTGCGCCAGAATGGTCAGCGTCATGGGCGTATTCCTTCCTTCTGAAAATCAAGCCGTGCAGGGGCATGTGAGGGGATAAGAGATATATCGCATGTACGCATCTCCTCCGCCTATAGGTAGAAGATGGATACTGCAAATCCGGATCCGGGTTCGGCCGCGCCAAGGTTCGAACGCTACGATTGCAGCGGCGGCTGCCCCGTCGAGGGCGCGCTGGAACAGATCGCGGGCAAGTGGAAGGGGCTGATCATCTATCACGTGATGGAGGGAACGCTGCGGTTCAACGAACTCGCCCGCAGAGTCGGCGGCGTCACCCAGCGAAGCCTGACGAAGCAGCTGCGCGAACTGGAGGCGAACGGCATCGCGCACCGCGAGGTCTTCGCGGTGGTCCCGCCCCGGGGTCGACTACAGGCTGACGGACAAGGGCCGGCAGCTTCGCGACGTGATCGAGGCGCTCGGCGACTGGGGCACGCGGCATCGGAGATGACGCGCGATCGCATGCCCGCACCTGCAGGTGATCGTCTGCCCGGCGCGACTCGGGCAAACTGGGGCGGGTCCTGATGGAGGCAACGGTGGCCGAGGCCGAGATTGACCGCGAGTTAAGTTCGGCGGCGTCCTCCCTTCTGGCTGCGCGGTGGCGGCTCGCAACCGGGATCGTGATGGGCCACGATCCCGGCGGTCAGGCCGATACGCTTCGCCCGGCCCCATCTGGCGGGCCGCAGCGGTTTGGCAGCGTCAGTGCGTGGCGCTGGACACGATGGAGGCGATGACCTCGCTCGCCATCGCGAACTGTTCCACGCGGTTGGTGATGTTGTGCCGCCGCGCGATCCACTGGAAATCGGTGTAGGCCATCCAGACCTGCCCTTCGGAATCCTCGAAGACCAGAAGCCGCACCGGCCAGTCGAGACCGGACTCTGCCTTGGCGGTCAGGAACTGGGCACCCAGCGGCGGATTGCCGAAGACGACAAGGGCCGATGGGTTGAGATCGATGCCGGCATCCCTGCCAAGCTTCGCCTGATCGATGACATCGAAGAGGATGATGTTCTTGGCCTTGAGGTCGTCGGTTATCCGGTCGATCGTGTCGGCCATCGGATAGGCGCTCTTTGCCCTGACGATGCCATCGCCCGGCAGCGTGGCGTCGGCGGCATCAACCTGGCGTGAAGCGGGCACGACGAGCGCGATGGCGCTCAGCGCGGCGAGGCCGGCCACGACATTGCTGAATTGTCTTCTTTTCATGTTGTACTCCGTGATCCTGGCTGGTGGGCGCCGCCTGCCGGACCCGAGGCCCGCAGTTCAGCCGAACCGAGCGGGCAGCGCCACTGCGATGCTGCGAGTCAATCCGACGGGCGCGCCTACATCTGGTTGGGATCGCCCATTTCGGCCGTGAAGATGTCAGCGGAGATCAGTTCCACAGGCTCGGTTCCGGTGTTCTTCCACCAGTGGGCGAAGCCCTTGCCGAATTCCATCGTCACCTCGCCAGCCTTGTGCACGATCGGCACTTTGCAGTTCGCACGGTATTCCTCGATCTCGCCCGACAGGATGTAGATGTTGGCGGGGCGCACGCTGTGTTCGTGCCAAGGCACGACGCCGCCCGGTTCGATCGTCAGCTTGCGCATGCGCAGAAGCTGGTTTTCGAAACTGCCGCCCTTGGGCGTCAGGTCGATCGACGCGATGACCGTGTCGGTGACGCCGACCGCCGTCGTCTCGCCGGACATTACGGCGCCGTCCATGAGCTGATCGGCCGGACATTCGCCGGCCTGGGCGGAAACACCGAATGCCAGCGCCAACGCGGCACCGACAGAAAGAATGGCCGTCTTCCGGCCGATAGGGTGAATCTGGGACATGTTCAGTTCTCCTGGTTCATGGGGTGCCGGGCGCCAGATGCATGCTCCGACTGGTCCCTCAGCGTCACAGATTCAGCCGGCGGGCGGAAATGCTCGGTGGCTCTGAAATCGATAGCGGGCGCGCATCGGCGACGACGCCCGGCCCTGCTCCGCCCGATAGGGGAGCCCTATCATTTCGATACGGTATCGGCATTTCCGTTTCCGTTGCGGAAAGCGAAACATTAGGACGCCGGCCGCAGAGGCGTCCGCGCTTCTGAGGTCTCAAGCAACGGAGGACGAGATGTTAACTGCACATGAAATTGCGATCACGGTTGTGGTCTCGCTGGCCGCGCTCTCTGCGTCGACCTCGATTCTTCTGGGTGATTCCGCCGCGACCGCTCCCTATGCTTCCGGGACGTGCCCGGCCAGCGCGGTGATCGCCTCATATATCTCTGACGGATATTGCGGAGGTTCGACCGAGGCCAGTGTGGGGGTGTGACGCTGCGGATGGATCGGCGCAGGACCTTCGCGATGCGGAGCGGCCATGCTTCGCATAGCCTGCGGGATCGGTCACTCGAAGGGCTCTCCGCGAATGATCGCGACGCGGGCCCCGGTTTCGAAAAGGAGGCAGGGCCCATGGATGATCAGCTTAAGTTCCTCAATCAGTCGGCCATGAGCGAGCAGCGCAGGCGCCCGCGCGTCGTCATTCTGGGCGCGGGATTCGGCGGGCTCAGCGCGGCCAAGGCGCTGAAGAGCGCCAATGCCGACGTGGTCATCCTCGACCGGCACAACTACCACCTCTTTCAGCCGCTGCTCTATCAGGTCGCCACGGCCGGTCTGTCGCCGAACCAGATCGCGACGCCGATCCGGCAGATCCTGTCGCGGCAACGGAACGCGACGGTCCTGATGGATCGCGTCGTCGATGTCGATCTCGACACGTCCGAGGTCGTCACGCCCGCGCGGCGCATCGGCTTCGATTTCCTGATCGTCGCGACGGGCGCGCGCCATGCCTATTTCGGCCATGACGACTGGGAAGCCGTCGCCCCCGGCCTGAAGAAGATCGACGAGGCCACCGACATCCGCAAGCGCCTGCTGCTCGCCTTCGAAGTGGCGGAGAATACCGCGGACGCCGAGATGCGGCAGGTCGCGCTCACCTTCGTCGTGGTAGGCGGCGGCCCGACCGGCGTCGAAATGGCCGGCGCCATAGCCGAGCTCGCACGCAACACGATCATGCGCGACTTCCGCAACATCAATACATGCGACACCCGGGTCGTGCTGGTTGAGGCGGGCCCACGTCTCTTGCCGAGCTTTCCCGAGAAGCTGTCCGCCTCTGCTGAGGCGCAGCTACGAAAGCTCAAGGTCGAGGTCATCAGGGGCGATCCCGTGGTCGAGTGCAGCGCGAGCGGCGTGAGGCTGCAAAGCGGTGCTGAATTCGATGCCGCGATGATCGTCTGGGGCGCGGGCGTTATGGCATCGCCCGCCGCGAGGTGGCTCAAATCCGATGCCGACCGCGCAGGCCGCGTCATCGTCGGCCCGGATCTGCGCCTGCCCGGGCATCCCAACATTCTGGTTATTGGCGACACTGCTGCTATCACTGATGCGGCCGGACACGTGGTGCCCGGCGTCGCGCCGGCCGCCAAGCAGATGGGACAGCACGCGGCGCGCGCAGTCGTGGCGATGATCGCCGGCAGGAAATACCCGCCATTCGTCTACCGGAACTACGGAAACCTCGCCACGATTGGGCGGAAAGCCGCCGTCGCCGATTTCGGCCGGCTCCGCCTGGCCGGCTTCGCCGCGTGGCTGGTCTGGGGCTTCGTCCATGTCGGCTTTCTGATCGGTTTCCGCAACCGGATCAGCGTGATGCTCGACTGGGCCTGGTCGTACTTCACCTTCGGCCGCGGCGCGCGCCTCATCACGGGCGACGACCGATGACACAGGGGATCCGGCTTGAAGCGGCCAAGCACGCGATCGCCCCGCCGCGCGCCCTGCCCGCATTCGCTGCGCGTGAGAAACTGTGGCGCGCCGCGCCACGCGGGAGTAAGATGAAGCGTTCAGTGGAATATGTCTTGGTATCGTTGATCCGTCTGCCATCACTTGGGGGCTAAGATGGAACTTCACCAGATTCGTTATTTTCTCGCGCTGTCGAAAAGGCTCAATTTCACCAAGGCGGCAGAGGACTGCAACGTGTCGCAGCCCGCCCTGTCGCGCGCGATCGCCCAGCTCGAGGCGGAGCTCGGCGGCCATCTCTTTCGCCGGGAACGGAAGCTCACGCATCTGACCGAATTCGGTCGTGCGATCCTGACCCCGCTTCGCGAATGCTACGAGGCGAACCTGAATGCGAAGGAACTGGCCCGGCGATTCCACGCCGGCGGCCACGCGCCACTCTCCATCGCGCTGTCGCGCTCGATCGACCTCGCGCTCCTGACCCCGATGCTCGCCGAACTGGGCGAGGCGTTCCCGAACATCGAGATCAAGATGTTCCGCGGCACGGCGGAGGAGATCACGGACCGTCTGAAGAAAGGCGAGTCCGAGATCGCGGTGTCCGAACCCCTCTCGGAGTTCTGGGACCGGATCGAGTCCAAACAGCTGTTCGAACAGGAATTCGGGCTTCTGATCACCCGCAACCACCGTCTCGCGAAGAAGAACGAGATCGAGATCATCGACCTGTCCGACGCGCACTTGCTGGGCCTGCCCAACAGCGTCCTGACCGAGACCCTGCAGCAGCGGTTCCGGGAGATGGGCATCACGAGCGCGATCTGGCACGAGGTGAGCCTGCTCGACGATATTCCGGGCCTGGTCCGGGCCAATCTCGGCCTTGGGATCTGGCCGTCCGACCGGAAGTACGACGGCGATCTCCTCGTCAGCCATATCCGGGAATGCCCGATGTCACGATGCGTCCAGGTCTACACCGTCTTCGGGCGCCAGCATTCGGCCGCAGCCAAGACTTTCATCAATCTTCTGCGTGCAAACGACTGGTCGGATGGGTCACCGTATCGGCGCACTGGGGAGGAGGCGATGTCATGACCGTCCTCTCGCTCGCGGAAGAACTCAATGCGTGCACGCACCGCTGTCGCACGATGGATGCGCCGCTTGGCGAGCGTCTCAGCGCGATGGCGGACGACGTGCGCCGCCTTGCGCCGGATTTCGCGGACATCGTGGACCGGATGGTGGACAGGCTTCGGCGCGGCGGCGCCGGCGAGGGGGCGCCGGACGTCGGAGACAAGTTGCCGCCTTTCGTGCTGCCCGACGAGACCGGCCGATTGGTCAGCCTCACAAAGCTGCTCGCGGGCGGAAAGCTGGTCGTCGCCTTCCATCGCGGGCACTGGTGTCCCTATTGCCGGATCGGCGCCGCCGCTCTCGCCGGGATCGAGCCGGAAGTGCGCGCGATGGGCGCGCATATGGTGATCATCACGCCCGAGACGGAAAAGTACAACAAGACGCTCAAGACCGACGCGGGGGCGAACTTTCCCTACTTGTCGGATATCGACTGCGGCTACGCGCTCGAACTCAACCTCGCGATCATGATCAACGACGAGAAGCGCGACGCCATGAAGAGTGCCGGCTGGGACATTGCGAAGTTCCACAACTGCGAGAACTGGATCCTGCCGATACCGGCGACCTTCGTTTTGGACGAGGCAGGAATCGTCCGTGGCTGTTTCGTCGATCCCGACTACCGCAAGCGGATGGACGTCGACGACCTGCTCGCCGCCCTGGGCGAGCAACCGCGAGCGGCTAGCATAGCGGTTTGAGATCGCCGATCAGCGTTGGCAGGTATTCCGACACCGTGGGATGGATGTGCATGGTGCGCGCGATCGATGTCGCCGGTAGACGTTCGGCCATCGCGGTGAGAAACACCTGCACCGCTTCGTCGCCGTTCACGCCGAGAATGGCCGCGCCGAGCACCTCCTTCGTCCCGGCATCCACGACCACCTTCATGAAGCCCTGGGTCTCGCCGCGTTCGCGCGCCCGCCCGACCGTCGTCATCATGCGCTTCGCGGCGAGCGCCTTGATGCCGCGCTCACGGACCTCGCGTTCGGTCAGGCCGACGCGCCCCAGGGGCGGATCGATGAAGAGGCCGTAGCAGGGAACGCGGTCCGAAATCCTGCGGTTGTCATCGTCGAAGATATTGGCCGCGACGATCTCGTGGTCGTTGTAGGAGGTGTGGGTGAAGGCGCCACGACCGTTGACGTCGCCGATTGCCCAGATGCCGTCGACGGACGTGCGGCACTGATCGTCGACGGTGACGAAACCGTTGTCGTCCACTTCGACGCCGGCCGTGTCGAGGCCGAGGTCGTCGGTATTCGGCCGTCGCCCCACCGCCAGCAGGAGGTGGCTTCCCTCGACCTGCGGCTTGCCGCCGTCGCCCGCGCCGCCAAGCGCGATGCGCCCGTCCCTCTCGCTCACCGAAAGGCATTTCGTTCCGGTGCGCACGGCGATGCCCTCGGCCTGAAGAATGTCGCGGACGGCCTCTGACACGTCGGCATCCTCACGCGGGATCAGCCGGTCGGCCATCTCGACGACGGTCACGCGCGACCCGAACCGCCGGAAGGCCTGGGCGAATTCAAGGCCGATATAGCTGCCGCCGATGACGATGAGATGTTCGGGAAGGGCATCCACCTCCATCGTCGTGCTGTTGGTAAGATACGGGACCGTGTCGAGACCCCTGATGTCCGGGACGAAAGCCCGGCCGCCGACATTGATGAAGATCCGGTCGGCGGCCAGCTCTTCGCCGTTCACCCGCACGGTCCGGCGGCCCGTGAACCGCGCATGGCCGCGAAAGACGCGGCCGTTCTTCAAGCCCTCCATCCAGTCGGTGACGCCGACGCGCGAGAGCGCCACGACGGCGTCCTTGCGCGCTTTGACGCGCTTCATGTCCACCGTCACGGCCGATCCCAGATCAACCCCGTACTCGGCCGCCCGGCGCGCCATGTGCGCGACGCGGGCGCTGGCGACAAGCGTCTTGGTCGGGATGCACCCGGTGTTCACGCAGGTGCCGCCGAAGTGTTTCCGCTCGATCACCGCGACCCGCAAGCCTTCGCGGTCGAACCGCTGGGCGAGGGCGGGGCCGGACTGGCCGGTGCCGATGACGATCGCGTCATATCTTTCGCTCATGGCCTTCATCTCCGTCCGTTCCGCCGCCCTGCCCCGTCCTGCGTCAGACGGCGACCGATGAATGCGGCTCGCCCATTCGCGTCAACTCGGTCAGGTCCGCGTGTTCGGCGACGACGGCACCCGGCCAAGGCGCCTGGTGAAGGAAGACGCCTTCGAGCGGATCGAACTCGCCCGACCAGGGCTCGGCTTCGATCGACTTGCGCGTATCCTCCAGCCCGGCCTGCCACCGCCCGCGTATGCCCTCGAGGCTGAAATCGACATCCTTGGTGTGGTCGTCATAGGCGAGCGACGGCGCGAGCAGCCGGACGACATGCATCTGGGTCTGGCATCCCCAGCTTTCGAGCTCGCGCACCTCGTCCTGGATTCGTTCGGCCTCGGGCACGTAGCTGGCCAGCCGCTTGATGATGTGGCGCAGGTGATGCGCGGTCTGCTGGCGGGCAATGTGGTTGGCGACCCGGCTCGAATACTGGACGTCCTTGTGGCGGTGCAGAACCTCCCAGATCGTACCCGGCTCGGACCCCTCGGGGTTCCACAGATGAACCGCGAAGATCAGCGAATTCCGGCGCGGATTGTCGTCGAAGATGACCTCGCTCGGCGTGTTCGAGAGGATCCCGCCGTCCCAGTATAGCTCGCCCTCCACGCGCACTGCCGGAAACGCCGGCGGCAGGGCGCCGGAGGCGAGGATATGCTTGACGTCGATCTCCATGTCGCGGCTGTCGAAATACCGCATCCGGCTCGAGCGGACATGCGCCGCCCCGACCGTCAGACGCGGCTTGTTGCGGTTGATCAGCTTGAAATCGACGAGATCGAGCAGCGTCTCCTCGAGCGGCCGCGTCGAATAATAGCCGGCGCGGTCGGGATTGAGCGGAACGTGCTGGCCCATGAAGGCGAAGGGGTTGGGCTCGAAGAAGTTCGGGATACCTTGGAACAGCGTGTTCACATAGGCCATCGGCCGGGTGAGCTGCGGCCAGCCGGCGGTCAGGCCGGCGAAGGACTTGCGCGACACGAGACGCCAGAATTCCTCCAGCCTCGGCAGTCGGTTCTGCGGCTTGTTGCCGGCAATGAGCGCGGCGTTGATCGCGCCGATCGAGGTGCCGATGATCCAGTCCGGTTCGACCCCCGCCTCGTGCAGTGCCTGATAGACGCCTGCCTGATAAGCGCCGAGCGCTCCGCCGCCTTGAAAGACCAGCGCGACCTGGCGCCCGCCCGCGGCAAACTTCTTGCCGTCCGGTGATCCGGCCGCTTCGGCCCCGACTATCGATGCGTTTTTCATCTTCTCCTCCGGAAATGGCCGCTACTGCGCGGTCCAGCCGCCTTCGATGGGCAGCGCCGCGCCCGTGATGGACGCCGCGCCCTCGCTGCACAGAAAGACCGCGAGCGCCCCGATCTGCTCAGTGGTGACGAATTGTTTCGTCGGCTGAGCATGAAGCAGGACATCGCGGATCACCTCGTCCTCGCTGATGCCCCGGGCCCTTGCGGTCTCCGGGATCTGGTTCCGGACCAGCGGCGTCAGCACGTAGCCGGGGCAAATCGCGTTGACGGTGACGCCATGCTCCGCCGTTTCGAGCGCCACGGTCTTGGTCAGGCCGAGCATACCATGCTTCGCGGTGACATAGGCCGATTTGAAAGGCGAGGCGACGATCGCGTGGGCGGACGCGACGTTGATGATGCGGCCCCAGCCCCGCGCCTTCATCCCGGGAACGACCGCGCGGATGCCATGAAACGCCGAGGAAAGATTGATGGCCAAAATCGCGTCCCACTTCGCGACGGGAAAGTTCTCGACCGCCTCGACATGCTGGATGCCGGCATTGTTGACGAGCACGTCGACGCCACCGAAATGCCGCTTCGCATCGTCCGCCATGGCCGCGATCTCGTCGGGCACAGACATGTCCGCGGCGGAAAACGCGGCGTCGATCTTGTACTCCTTCGCCAGCCGCGCACGGATGATTTCAATCTCACGCTTGTCGCCGAAGCCGTTCAGCATGACGTTCATTCCGGCCCGCGCGAAGGCTTCGGCTATGCCGAGACCGATACCGCTCGTCGAGCCGGTCACGATGGCGGCCTTTCCGGCCAGTTGCCTGTCCGCGACGGGCCCGCCAGCCGATCCGGCGGCCCTGCGGCGCGCCGCCGGTTTGACCTTTGTTCCTGAAAGCGCGTGATCCATACCGTGTTCTCCACATGAGGGTGCGTTGGAGAAAGCTACGAAGCTGCACCGTGGATTGGAAATGCCGCGTCGCTCTGAAATCGATGCGCCCGCCCTATCGATTTCAGAGCGACGCGGCATTTCTCCGCGCGCGCGCCAGAGGGCATGAATGGAGTGTCACGAACAGATAGGCCGCCCCAATGTCAAACTCCTCGCTCGAACTCCATCCCTCCTCCCTGCCGCCGATGCCCAAGGCACGCGCCATGCGGCTGCGTTCGATCATCGTCGGCGTGATCGGCTTTCTCACGCTCGTCGATCTCTTCGCAACGCAGGCGATCCTTCCGACACTGGCCGAGGTTTACGACGTCACCCCTTCGGCAATCGGCCTCGCGGTGAATGTCTGCACCATTGGCATGGCGCTCTCGTGCCTCGGCGTCGCGCTGATCAGCGGCCGCCTGAACCGACGGCAGGGCATCTGGATCAGTCTCGCGCTGCTTGCGATCCCCACCTCGCTCCTTGCCGTGGCACCGGGGCTCGCGAGCTTCGCCGCGCTGCGGATCGCACAAGGTATCTTCATGGCCGCGGCCTTCGCGCTCACGATGGCCTACCTCGCCGAGCACTGCAGCGCCGAGGAAATCGCCGGCACGCTCGCGGCCTATGTCACCGGGGTTGTGGCGAGCAACCTCGTCGGCCGCCTCGTCGCGGCGACGGTTTCCGACCTTCTCGGCGTCGGCGCGAACTTCTACCTCTTCGCGGCGCTCAATCTCGCGGGCGCGGCGCTCGTCTTCCTCAACCTCGACCGGATGTCGCCGATGGCCTCGCCGGGACCGGCGCGCTCTCCGCTGGCGAGCTGGGCAGATCATCTGAACAATCCCGCGCTCAGGGCGACGTTCGGGATCGGCTTCCTGACGCTCTTCGCCTTTCTCGGTATCTTCACCTACGTGAACTTCGTCTTGGCCGCCGCGCCGATTTCGCTGTCGCCCATGTCGCTTGGAATCGTGTATTTCGTCTTCCTGCCGTCGATGGTCACCACGCCTCTCGCGGGCGCGGTCGCGGGCCGGATCGGTACGCGGCCGGCGCTATGGGGCGGGCTGGCCGTGGCTGCGGCTGGCCTCGTGCTCCTCGTCCAGCCGAACCTCGTCAGCGTGCTCGGCGGGATGGTCCTTGTCGGCGTCGGCACGTTCTTCGTCCAGGCGCTCGCCACCGGCTTCATCGGCCGCGCCGCGCGCAGCGACCGCGCGGCGGCGAGCGGCCTCTACCTCGCCAGCTACTATGTCGGCGGGTTGACCGGGGCAGCGCTGCTCGGTCAGCTTTTCGACCGCTACGGCTGGGAAGCCTGTGTCGCGGGCGTCGGTCTAGCCCTGGCGATTGCCGCCCTGGTAACCGTCCGGCTGAGGATCGACGACAGGTAACCGGGAGCCGCGAGCGCGGACCCGATCCGGCGGACGAACGGAACCGGGCACACCCCCCAAAGGTGTGCCCGTGATCGCGCGACCGGCTTGCAGAGCGCTTCAGGCCGCGAATACGTAGGCGCCGGGCGCGGGCCCGAGCGCAGGCAAGCCCCGGTCGGGCGCGCCCATCGTCGGCGGCGGCACCGGCGCGCCAGAGCGCTCGGCCAGCCATCCCGCCAGCGCCGGCCACCACGACCCCTCGGTCAACGGCGCTGTCTGCATGAACCGTTCGGGATCGACATAGCTGTCGTCCCGCGCGGCGTGGCGCATCCGGAAATGACGCCCCTGGTGTCCCGGTTCCGAGACGATGCCGGCATTGTGACCGCCATTCGTCAGCAGGAACGTCACGTCTGTGTCGCCCATGAGCTGGAACTTGTAGACCGACCGCCACGGCGCGACATGGTCGCGTTCGGTGCCCACGAGAAAGACCGGCACGCGCACGTCCGACAGGACGGTCGGCTGACCGTCGACCTCGTACCGCCCCTCGGCGAAATCGTTGTCGAGGAAAAGCCGACGCAGGTAATCCGAATGCATCCGGTAGGGCATGCGCGTGGCGTCGGCATTCCAGGCCATGAGGTCGTTCATCCTTTCCGGCTCGCCCATCAGGTAGTGCCGCACCAGCCGCGACCAGATCAGGTCGTTGGAACGCAGAAGCTGGAACGCGCCGGCCATCTGCTTTGTATCGAGATAGCCCTTCTCCCACATCATGTCCTCGAGGAACGCGATCTGGCTTTCGTTGATGAAGAGCGTCAGTTCCCCAGCCTCGGTAAAATCGGTCTGGGCGGCCAGAAGCGTGAGGCTCGCCAGGCGATCGTCGCCGTCGCGCGCCATCGCGGCGGCGGCGATGGCCAAGAGCGTGCCGCCGAGGCAATAGCCCGTCGCATGCACCTTCTGCCCGCCGGTGATCGCGCTGGCCGCGTCGATCGCCGACTGGACGCCAAGCCGCATGTAATCGTCCATCCCGAGGTCGCGGTCGCAGGCCTCGGGGTTCTTCCACGAGATCATGAAGACGGTGAAGCCCTGCTCGGTCAGGTACCGCACGAACGAGTTCTCCGGCGACAGATCGAGGATGTAGTCTTTCATGATCCAGGCCGGGACGATCACAACCGGCTCGGGCCGGACCGTTTCGGTCGCGGGGGCATACTGGATCAGCTCGATCAGCCGGTTGCGGTAGACCACCTTGCCGGGCGTCACAGCGACATCCTTGCCGGGCACGAAGTCCTCCCGCCCCTCCTCCTGCGCGCCGGAGACGATCCGCTGCCAGTCGGCGAGGAAGTTCTGCCAGCCGAGGACGAAATTCATCCCGCCCGTGCTGACCGTGCGTTCGAGCACCTCGGGATTGGTTAGCGCGAAATTCGATGGCGAGAAGACGTCGAGCACTTGGCGGGCGGCGAACTCGACCGCCTTCTCGTGCTGCTTCGTCACGCCCCGGATGCCGGTCGTCGCATTGTGCCACCATTGCTGGTTCAGCAGGAACGTCTGCGACAGCACATTGTAGGGCCAGGACTTCCACGCCGGGCCGTCGAACCGGCGGTCCTGCGGCAAGGGGCAGATGCAGGTTTCGGCCCTTTCCCGCATCATCGCCCAGCGGGCCAGGAATCCCGTCAGTCTCTGGACCTTGCGCGCGGCCTTGACGGAAAGCTGGATCTGCTTGCCCGGCGATGTGGCCAGATGCGTCGCCCAGTCCGACCACGCCCCCGCCAGAGCGCTGGGCGACAGGCCGCCGGTGAAGCCCGCGACCTGCGCCCGCAGTCCCATGTCGATGTCCTGCAGGATTGTGTCTGTGGCAAGCATCATGCCCGTCGGCGCGCCGGAATGATCCCCGAGCGGCGTCGGGACCGGCGGCTGGGCCTTCGCGACAGTCAGCGGCGTCACGCGCCCGCTGTCCTCATTGGCGCTGGATGCGGAAGGAGCGTTCATGACGATACCTCGGAGGTCGTTTTCTGTGTCTCGTGAAGGGCTACGCGCTGAGCGAGCACGGAGCCATGATACAGATCAACCGCGCCTCTCTTGCAGCCGTTCGCGCGCAAGCCGTCGTGCGCGGCCGTCAGCAGCCTTCTGTCAGTTCCCGAGGATGGCCGGCAGCCGCAGCCCGCACGCCTTGGCGTGATCTATCGCGGTCTCGTAGCCGGCATCGGCATGGCGCCACACGCCCGAGGCCGGATCGTTCCACAGAACGCGTTCCAGCCGCTTCGCCGCGTCCTCGGTGCCATCCGCGACGATCACCACGCCCGCATGCTGGCTGAACCCCATGCCGACGCCGCCGCCGTGATGCAGGCTGACCCATGTCGCGCCCGACGCGGTGTTGACGAGCGCGTTCAGGAGCGGCCAGTCCGACACCGCGTCCGAGCCGTCCTTCATCGCCTCGGTCTCGCGGTTGGGCGAGGCGACGGAGCCCGAATCGAGATGGTCGCGACCGATGACGATGGGGGCCTTCAGCTCGCCCCGCGCGACCATCGCGTTGAACATCAGCCCCGCCTTGTGCCGGTCTCCAAGCCCGATCCAGCAGATGCGGGCGGGCAAGCCCTGGAAGGCGATCCGCTCGCTCGCCATGTCGAGCCAGCGGTGAAGGTGTTCGTTCTCCGGGAACAACTGCTTCATCGCCGCATCGGTCCTGGCGATGTCCTCCGGATCGCCCGAGAGCGCGCACCAGCGGAACGGGCCGATCCCCTTGCAGAAGAGAGGCCGGATATAAGCCGGCACGAAACCCGGGAAGGCGAAGGCGTTCTCCAGCCCCTCGTCCTTCGCGACCTGGCGGATGTTGTTGCCGTAATCGACGGTCGGCACGCCCGCCTCGTGGAACTCGACCATCGCCGCGACATGGACCTTCATCGAGGCGCGCGCCTCGCGCTCGACCCGCTTCGGGTCGCTCTCCTGCCGCTCGCGCCATTCGGCCACGGTCCATCCGAGCGGCAGATAGCCGTGCACCGGGTCATGCGCCGAGGTCTGGTCGGTGACGATGTCGGGCCGCATGCCGCCCGCCTTCATCCGGCGCGCGATTTCGGGAACGATGTCCGCCGCGTTGCCGAGAAGCCCGACCGATTTCGCCTCGCCCACCGTGGTCCACTTTTCGATGAGCGCGAGTGCTTCGTCCAGAGTCTTGGCTTTCTCGTCCAAGTATTTTGTTTTAATTCGAAAATCTATGCGGGTCTCGTCGCATTCGACGGCAAGGCAGCACGCCCCCGCGAAGACGGCGGCAAGGGGCTGCGCCCCGCCCATGCCGCCGAGACCGGCGGTGAGCACCCAGCGGCCCGCCATGTCGCCACCGTAGTGCTGGCGTCCGGCCTCGGCGAAGGTTTCGTAGGTTCCCTGCACAATCCCCTGTGTTCCAATGTAAATCCACGATCCGGCCGTCATTTGGCCGTACATCATGAGCCCCTTCCTATCGAGCTCGTTGAAATGCTCCCAAGTGGCCCAGTGCGGCACGAGATTGGAATTCGCGATCAGCACGCGCGGAGCGTCATTGTGGGTCTTCACGATGGCAACCGGCCGGCCCGACTGGACGACTAGCGTCTCGTCCGCCTCGAGCTTCTTCAGGCTGTCGACGATCAGGTCGAAGTCGCGCCAGGTCCGGGCCGCGCGCCCGATCCCCCCATAGACGACAAGCTCATGCGGGTTCTCGGCCACGTCGGGATGCAGGTTGTTCATGAGCATGCGAAGCGGCGCCTCGGTCAGCCAGCTCTTGGCGTTCAGCTCGGTTCCGGTCGGCGGGTAGATGTCGCGAACGTTCTTGCGGTCGGACATGGTCGGTCTCCTTCAGAGCAGTTCGCCGGAACGGGCGAGGCGGTCGAGATTGGCGAGCACCGCGCCGAGCACCTCGCGCGTCGGATCCGCGACATCGGCCGAATAGGTCCACGGCGACGCTTCGGCTTCGAGATAGGCGCGTTGGACGAGCTCCATCTGGACCGCATGCACGTTCTCGTCCGGGCGGCCGTAGTGCCGCGTCGTCCAGCCGCCCTTGAAGCGGCCGTTGACGACGGCATCCATGCCCTCGGCCTTCAGGCAGGGATCAGAGGTCGCACACTGAACGCGCGCGGCGCAGGATGCGCCGTCGTTCGTGCCGATGGAGAAGACCGGCAGCGTGCCCTCGAAGAGAAATGGAATCCGCGACCGGATCGAATGGCAGTCATAGAGCACCGCGCAGCCGTGACGCGCCTTTACCCGCGCGAGCTCTTCGGCCAGCGCCGCGTGGTAGGGGGCGTGATACGCCTCCCGCCGCGCGTCGATTTCATCCCCCGACGGCGCCTGCCCTTCGCGCCAGATGTCCTGTCCGTCGAAATCGGTCAGCGGGCACAGGCCCGTCGTGTTCTGGCCGGGATAGAGCGACACCCCGGAGGGATCGCGATTGGCGTCGATCACGTAGCGGTGCACATTCGACCTCACGATCGTCGCCTTCACAAGAATCCCGGCGTAGAGCCGCGCGATGTGCCAGTCGGTATCGGCGAGAGCCCGGCCGGTGTCGTTCAGGCGCGGCGCGATCGCGTCGGGCACATGCGTGCCGCCATGCGGCTGGCCCAGAATAACGGGGCTGTCGCCCCGCACGACCTCAAATAAGTTCATCCGTCCAACTCCGGCAGTTCGATCTCGGCGGCCGCCACGATCTCGCCCGACGCCACGAGTGCCGCGGCGGCGGCGATGTCGGGCGCGAGGTAGCGGTCCTGGTTCAGAGTGGCGACCTCCCGGCGAAGCCGCGAAACGACATTTTGCAACGGCACGCTCGTCTGCAGCGGCGCGCGGAAATCGATCCCTTGGGCCGCGCACAGAAGCTCTATGCCGAGGATGTGCTTCACGTTCTCGATCATGCGCCGCAGGCGGCGCGCGCCATGGGCGGCCATGGACACGTGATCCTCCTGGTTTGCCGAGGTCGGCGTCGAGTCGGTGACGCAGGGCGTGGCGAGGTGCTTGTTCTCGCTCATCAGCGCCGCCGAGGTCACCTCGGCGATCATCAGCCCGGAATTGAGCCCGGGTGACGGCGTCAGGAAAGGCGGCAGGTCGAAGCTCAGCGTCGGATCGACCATCAGCGCGACGCGGCGCTGCGCGATCGCGCCGATCTCGCTGACGGCGAGCGCGATCATGTCGGCGGCGAAGCCGACCGGCTCGGCGTGAAAATTGCCGCCCGAAACGATCAGCCCGGCCCCGGTCAGCACCAGCGGGTTGTCGGTCGCCGCGTTGGCCTCGGTCACGAGCGTCGTGGCGGCCTGCCGCAGCACGTCCATCGCCGCCCCGGTCACCTGCGGCTGGCAGCGGATGCAGTAAGGGTCCTGCACGCGCGTGTCGCCCTCGCGGTGGCTTTCGCGGATATCAGACCCGTCGAGGATGCGTCGCATGGCCTCGGCCGCCTCGATCTGGCCGCGATGGCCGCGCAGCGCGTGGATCTCCGGCTGCAGGGGCGCGGTCGAGCCCATGATCGCATCCGTCGAGAGCGCCGAAATCACCAGCGCGGCCCGCGCCGCGTGCCAGGCCTCGAAAAGGCCAGCCAGAGCGAAGGCGGTGGAGAACTGCGTGCCGTTGATGAAGGCAAGCCCCTCCTTCGGGCCAAGCTGGACCGGCGCGAGCCCCGCCTGCGCCAGCGCCTCCGCCCCCGGCAGAACCTTGCCGTCGAATTCGGCCTCGCCCTCGCCGATCAGAACCGCCGTCATATGGGCGAGCGGCGCGAGGTCGCCCGAGGCGCCAACTGAGCCCTGCGCCGGAATGACCGGGGTCACGCCGCGCATGAGCATCTCCTGCAGCAGCGCCACGAGTTCCCAGCGGACGCCCGACGCGCCGCGCCCGAAGGACAAGAGCTTCAGCGTCATGATGAGCCGCGCCATCCGGCGCGACACCGGCGGGCCCACGCCGCAGCAATGGCTGAGGATCAGGTTGCGCTGGAGCGTCGCGGTATCTCCCGGTGCGATCTTGATGCTCGCGAGCTTTCCAAAGCCGGTGTTCACGCCATAGACTGCGCCGTCGCCTGCCGCGGCCGCCGCGATAAGTGCCGCTGCCGCGTCGATGTCGGGCCGGCACGACGCGTCCAGGACCGCCGGAGCTTCGTTCCAGTAGATGTCGGCAAGCTCGGACAGCGTCACCCTGCCCGGCGTCAGCTCACGCGCGGTCATCGGCTGCCTCCGGAACCGCCCGCGGCAGCGCGCCGCGCCGCCGCCATTCGCTGTCACGGACGCGCATGTGGCGACCCCCAACGATGCCGCCGCGACCGGACCATTCGAACGCCTGCCGCATGATTCGAAGAACTCCCGCTTGCAGGGCGTTAGGTATACAGATAGGCTTTTATTGTCTACACATAATGAGGGCAGCATGAGGATTTTCGCCCGTTCGGCACTGCTTGGCGAGGACTGGGTGAAGGATGTCCGGATTGCACTCGCGGGTGGTCGCATCGCCTCCATCACGCGGGGCGCCCGGCCCGCCCCAGACGACCACGCGGTGGACGTGCTGCTCCCGGCGCTCGCCAACCTCCATAGCCACGCTTTCCAGCGCGCGATGGCGGGAATGACCGAGTTCCGCGCCGCCGGACGCGAAAGCTTCTGGACCTGGCGCGACCTCATGTACCGCTTCCTCGACCGGCTGACGCCCGAACAGGTCGAGGCGATCGCCGCGCTGACCTACATGGAGATGCTGGAGGCCGGATACGCCGCGGTCGGAGAGTTCCACTACGTCCACCACCAGCCGGGCGGGCGCCCCTACGGTAGGCTCTCGGAACTGAGCCAGCGCATCTTCGCCGCCACCGCCACGGCGGGTATCGGGCTGACCCATCTGCCGGTGCTCTACACCTATGCCGGCGTGACGCAGAAGCCCTTGGCGGGCGGACAGCTGCGCTTTGGCAACGACGTGGACCGGTTCGCCCGTCTGGTCGAAGAATGCCGCGCCGTCCTGGCGGATTTGCCGGCGGACACGGGGCTGGGCATCGCCCCGCACTCGCTGCGCGCCACCTCGCCCGGCGATCTCGCCGCGACGCTGGCCCGGCACCCATCGGGTCCGGTCCACATCCACGTCGCCGAACAGACAAAGGAGGTGCGCGATGTCGAGGACAGGCTCGGCCGCCGGCCGGTCGACTGGCTTCTCGACAATGCCGATGTCGGGCCGCGCTGGTGCCTGATCCATGCGACGCACATGACCGGGGATGAGACCGCCCGCTTCGCCCGGTCGGGCGCGGTCGCGGGTCTTTGCCCGATCACCGAAGCCAATCTGGGTGACGGCACGTTCAACGGGCCGACTTTTCTGGAACACGGCGGCGCCTTCGGCATCGGTTCCGATTCAAACGTCCGCATTTCGCTTACGGAAGAGCTGCGCATGCTCGAATATTCCCAGCGCCTTCGCGACCAGGCGCGCAACGTGCTGGTGGTCGGGGAAGGATCGGTCGGCCGCCAGCTCTACTCAGGCGCCGCGACCGGCGGGGCGCTAGCGCTTGGCCGCGATGCCGGGACGATCCGCGATGGTGCGCTCGCCGATCTCGTCGCGATCGACGGCACCGATCCGGCGCTTTGCGGCCTTACCGACCATCAGCTTCTCGACGGCGTGTGCTTTGCCGCCTCCGACCGCGTCGTGACGGATGTCTGGTCCGCAGGGCGGCACATGGTCAGGGATGGCCGGCACGTGTCGCGCGAGCCGATCGTCGCACGGTACCGGTCAGCCCTGTCAGACCTCCTGGCCGGTCTCTGACCCGGCAGGTCCCGGCATGCGGTGGATCGCCACCAGCAATCCCCGCGCATCCTCGCTTGCAGATGGCGCGGCGTCGTCGCCATCCAAGAGGGCGGTATCCCCCGCTTCGAGCATGACGCCCTGCGCCAGCCCGAGCCGGCCGGATAGGAGATGAATTGCATGCAGCGTCCCCGCATCACGCCTCAATCTGCCGAAATCACAACCGGCGACGGGGGCGACCGACGCCGCCACCTGACCCGGGTCGAAGATCAGGTTCAGGTTGCGCACCGGCCCGTCGGCACAGGCGCCGACAAGCGGCACGTCGCCGGAGAACGTCACCGGCTGCTGCGGCAGCGCTTCGATCGCCATGTCCTCGCCGGTCAGGCATATGCCCGGCCCGCTCACGACGGTCAGTATCCTTTGCAGACCGGGAAAGACCGAGAACGGCACCTCCCCCGCCATTTCCGCGAGGCTGAGGCGCCACAGCATGCCCCGCGCGCCGTTTCGCGTCGCAATCTCATAGGTCGCCCCCCGGCCGTTCTTCCAGAGCGTCCGCATATAGGCGGATTTGGCTATGACCTTCAGCTGCTTTCCAATCCCGGCAATATTGCGTACGCTATATCAGAAAATGGGCAGTCATAAAGGCAATCGCCTGCGCCATGACCAGATCGGAGAATGTCAGCTACCGCGATGTGAAGCGCGTCGCGACCGAGCGCATTCTCGGCGGCATCTGGCCGCCCGGCTCCAACCTGCCGAGCGAGGTCGAACTGGCGAAGGAGTTCGCCTGCACCCGCACGACGGTCAACCGCGCGATGCGCGAACTGGCCGAGGAAGGCTATCTCGAACGCAAGCGCAAGGCCGGCACGCGGGTCCGCACCCATCCCCTGCGTCAGGCGAAGCTCTCGATTCCTCTGATCAAGGACGAGATCGAGGCGACCGGGGCGACGTACCGCTACTCGCTCGTCAGCCGCAACCGTCTGACGGCGCCTGACTGGCTGATCGCGCAGCTCGACCTCGAACCCGACGCGCAGGTCCTGCACCTCAACTGCATGCATTACGGCGACAACCGGCCATTCGCATTCGAGGATCGCTGGATCAACATCGCCGCGGTACCGGACGTCGAAAGCGTGGACTTCGCGGCAGTCGGCCCCAACGAATGGCTGGTCGAGACGATCCCCTACACGAAAGCGGCCTTCTCCTTCAGCGCGGTCAACGCCGATCCGCGCCTCGCGGAGTTCCTCGGCATCCAGCCCGGCGAACCCATCCTGCTAGCGGACCGGATCACCTGGCTCAGATCGGTCCCCGTGACGCATGCGGTGTTCTACTACCGGCCAGGCTACCGCCTGAAAACAAGCATCTGACCGCCGCCGCCTCGTCCGGACCCGGCAATCGCCTCACCTTCCGCCTCATTCGGCGGCGAGGCGCAGTGGCAGCGCGCCAGCGGCATTGCGGTACCAGCGGATGACGGCCTGCCGTTCGGCCGTTTCCATGAACGACACGTTGGCGGGCGGCATCGCATCCGTCACACCCGCCTGAATGTAGATCTCACGCGCCGCCCGCGCGATGTCGGCGGGCGTTTCCAAAAGGATGTTCTTCGGCGCCCGGTGGACGCCCTCGTAGAAGGGCTCGCGCGCGTGGCACATCGCGCACCGCCCCGGCACGATGCCCAGCACCTCGTCAAAGCCCTCGGCCTCCGCGAAAACCTGCTCCGAGGTCGTGAGCGCCCGCGCTTCGGACTCCTCGACCGTGTCCTGCATCAAAGGCGCAGTCGAAAGCCACATGATGCCGATGAAAAGGATGACGGTCGCCAGCCACGTCCAGGTCGGATTTCCCGCCCGCGCATGCATCGTGTTGAAGTAGTGCCGGATCGTCACGCCCATCAGGAAGACAAGGGCCGCGATCACCCAGTTGTACTCGGTCGCGAACGCCAGCGGAGAGTGGTTCGACAGCATCAGGAACACGACCGGCAAGGTCAGGTAGTTGTTGTGCGTCGATCTCAGCTTGGCGATCTTGCCGTATTTTGGGTCGGGCGTCCGCCCCGCCTTGAGGTCGTCGACCACGATCTTCTGGTTCGGGATGATGATGAAGAACACGTTCGCCGTCATGATCGTCGCCGTGAAGGCGCCGAGATGCAGCATCACCGCGCGGCCGGTGAAGATCTGGTTGTAGCCCCAGCCCATCGCGACGAGGAGCACGAAGAGCAAGAGCATCAGGAGCGTCGGCTGCTCGCCCAGCCCCGACTTGCAGAGAAAGTCGTAGACCAGCCAGCCCACGGTCAGCGAGGCGGCCGAGATCAGAATGCCCTGCCAGAGCGCGAGATCGGCCTTGGCGGCATCGATGAGGTATAACTCGCCCCCGACCCAGTAGACGATCATCAAAAGCGCCGCGCCCGACAGCCAGGTCGAATAGCTCTCCCATTTGAACCATGTCAGGTGGTCGGGCATGTGCTCGGGCGCCACGAGGTATTTCTGGATGTGGTAGAAGCCGCCGCCGTGGACCTGCCATTCCTCGCCATGCGCGCCGACCGGCAGGTGCGGCACTTTCCTCAGGCCAAGATCGAGCGCGACGAAGTAGAAGGACGACCCGATCCAGGCGATGGCGGTGATCACATGCAGCCAGCGCACCGCAAAACCCAGCCAGTCCCACATGATGGCGATGTCTTGCATCCGGTCCTCCTTCGGCACTCTGGACACGACCCTAGCCTATGGGGCTATTATCCTGTAATCGACAAAAAACCCCAGCTGCTTCAAAAAAAGCCTAAGAATTCGGACATGGCCTATCTCGACAACGTGCGCACCTTCGTCCGGGTCTACGAACTCGGCAACATGTCCGCCGCCGCGCGCGACATGCGGATATCGGCCGCCGTCGCCTCCTCGCGCATCTCGCAGCTCGAGGCGCATCTGAACGTGCGGCTGTTCCAGCGGACGACGCGGGTGCTCAATCCGACCGAACAGGGGCACCTCTTCTACCAGGGCGCGCTCAAGATCCTCGAATCGGTGGACGAGGCCGAGGCCGAGATTTCGAATGTCACCGAAAACCCCAAGGGCACGCTCTATGTCGCCGCACCGCTTGGCCTCGGCCAGCGGCTGGTGGCCCCCGCCGCGCCGGCGTTCCGCGAAAGCTACCCGCTCATCAACATCCGGCTGAGGCTTTCGGACCGCAAGCTCGACCTCGCCGCCGAGGGGCTCGACGCGATGTTCTTCCTCGGCCTGCCCGAGGATTCGACGCTGCGCATCCGCAAGATCGCCGATTGTCCGCGCGTGCTATGCGCCGCCCCGGACTACATCGCCCGCAAGGGCGAGCCGAAGAAAAGCTCGGATCTCACCGCGCAGAAGCACGACTGCCTGAACCTCCGCTACCCCGGCGCGCCGGAGTTTCAGTGGCCCTTGCAGACCCCAGACGGCATCCGCCGCGTTCCCGTCAGCGGCCCCTTCGAAAGCGATCACGGCGACGTTCTGACCAACTGGGCGCTGGCCGGGCTCGGCATCATCCTGAAGCCGGTCTTCGAAATCTCGGAGCATCTGAAATCAGGCCGCCTTGTCCCGATCCTGACCGACGAGCCGCCGGTGCCGGTGCAGATGGCCTGCCTCTACACCCACCGCCGCCGCCAGGACCCCAAGGCGCGGCTCTTCATCGACTTCGTGGTCGGGCATATCCAACGTTCGCTCAGGGCCTGATACCGCGCGAACGCACGGCAGTGGACTTGCAAGCAGCTCCTTCAGAAAAAATGCGAAAGTCAAATCCATTCACGTCGTTTACAAAGAAAACAAATCAGGAGTGTGAGCGTGAACCGTTATCCCCGTGACATGCGCGGCTACGGCGCCAACCCGCCCGACCCGAAATGGCCGGGCGGCGCGCGTATCGCGGTTCAATTCGTGCTGAATTACGAGGAAGGCGGAGAGAACTCGATCCTCCACGGCGACGCCGCCTCGGAAGCGTTCCTCTCCGACATTCCCGGCGCCGCGCAATGGCCCGGCCAGCGTCACTGGAACATGGAATCCGTCTACGAATACGGCGCACGTGCCGGGTTCTGGCGGCTCCACCGGCTCTTCACCGGAACCGGCATCCCAGTCACCATCTACGGCGTGGCGACCGCCCTCGCGCGCAGCCCCGAACAGGTCGCGGCGATGAAGGCGGCGGGCTGGGAAATCGCCAGCCACGGCCTGAAATGGGTCGAGCACAGGGACATGCCCGAGGCGGAGGAGCGCGCCGCCATCGCCGCGGCGATCCGGCTGCATACCGAAGTCACGGGCGAGTCACCGCGCGGCTGGTACACCGGCCGATGCAGCGTCAACACCGTTCGGCTCGTCGCCGAGACGGGCGCGTTCGACTACATCTCGGATACCTATGACGACGACCTGCCCTACTGGCTCGAGGTCGGGGAGCGCGACCAGCTCATCATCCCCTACACGCTTGAGGCCAACGACATGCGCTTCGCCACCTCGCCCGGCTGGATCACGGGCGAGCACTTCTTCCAGTACCTCAAGGACGCCTTCGATACCCTTTATTCCGAAGGAGAATCCGGTCGTCCCGCGATGATGTCCGTGGGTCTGCACTGCCGCCTCATCGGCCGGCCCGGCAAGATCGCCGGCCTCAAGCGCTTCGTCGACCATATCCGGGGCTTCGACGGCGTCTGGTGCCCGCGCCGCGTCGACATCGCCGAACACTGGGCCAAGACCCATCCGCCGAAACGGCGGAACCGGCCTAGCGACATGGAAAAGAATGAATTCGTAAAAGCTTATGGTGGCATCTTCGAGCATTCCCCGTGGATCGCCGAGCGCGCCCGCGACCTCGAACTCGGCCCCGCCCATGACTGCGCCGCGGGTCTCCACAACGCGCTCTGTCGCGCCTTCCGCACCGCCTCGGACGACGAACGCCTCGGCGTCCTGACCGCCCACCCCGACCTCGCCGGAAAACTCGCCGAGGCCAAGCGCCTGACGGCGGAGTCCACCAGCGAACAGGCAAGCGCCGGGCTCGACGCGCTGACCGACGCGGAACGCGCGCGGTTCACCGAGTTGAACACCGCCTACGTGGACAAGCACGGCTTTCCCTTCATCATCGCCGTCCGCGACCACGACAAGGCCTCGATCCTCGCCGCCTTCGAGCGGCGAATCGGCAACGACCGCGCGACCGAATTCGCCGAAGCCTGTGCCCAGGTCGAGCGCATCGCCGAATTCCGGCTGAAGGACGTCCTGCCGTGACGGAGCGCAGGCTCGTTCCCGCCCCGCTCACGGCGGAGGCCTTCGCGCCCTTCGGCGACGTGATCGAAGTTGCGGGCGCGCCCGACAAGCTCATCAACCAGGGGCTCTGCGGGCGCCATCACGACCGCGCCCGGCTCGACTTCGCCGATGGCCGCGCCGGGATCAGTCTCTTCGACGCTCAGGCGCGGACGTTCCCCTACGCGATCGACATGGTCGAACGTCACCCCGAGGGCAGCCAGGCCTTCGTGCCGCTCGACGGCGTGCCGTTCCTCGTCGTCGTCGCCGATGACGCGGAGGGCCGGCCAGTAAACCCGAAAGCTTTTGTCACCCGCCCCGGCCAGTCGGTCAATCTTCTGCGCGGCGTCTGGCACGGCGTGCTGGCGCCCATCGAGCGGCCGGGAAAATACATCGTCATCGACCGCATCGGCGCGGGTCCGAACCTCGAGGAACACTGGTTCGACGCGCCCTACATCGTGGAGACGGCAAAGATCTGAAACCGACGCCAAGAAGCGGTCCGCACGGAACATCGACAGGGAGGAGACCTCGATGGCTGACATCTCGATCGGAACCGCGGAACAGCTCCGCGATCCGAACTTCACACCCCCGCTCACCAAGGCGGTCCCGCTCGGCATCCAGCACGTGCTGGCCATGTTCGTCTCGAACGTCACGCCTGCGATCATCGTCGCGGGGGCGGCCGGGTTCGGCTTCGGCTCGAACTCGCCCGATTTCCCCGAAATGATCTACATGATCCAGATGTCGATGGTCTTCGCCGGCATCGCGACCTTGTTCCAGACCATCGGCGTCGGCCCGATGGGCGCGCGCCTGCCGATCGTGCAGGGCACGAGCTTTGCCTTCCTGCCGATCATGATCCCGCTCGTCGCGGGCAAGGGCGTCGACGCGATGGCGGGCCTCATGGGCGGGGTGCTGATCGGCGGCCTCTTTCAGGGCTCGCTCGGCCTCATCATCAACAAGATCCGGTTCGCGCTGCCGCCCCTGGTCACCGGCCTCATCGTCACGATGATCGGACTGGCGCTGGTGCGCGTCGGCATCCAGTACGCGGCGGGCGGCGTGCCCGCCATCGGCACGCCGGAATACGGCAGCCTGCAGAACTGGTTCGTGGCCTCCGTCGTGATCGTCGTCACACTCGGGCTGAAGTTCTTCACGCGCGGCATGATGTCGATCTCGGCGGTGCTGCTCGGTCTGATCGCGGGCTATGTCGTAGCACTCCTCATGGGGATGGTGAGCTTCGGCAACGTGGCCAATGCGGCGGTCTTCGCCCTGCCCGACCCGCTGCATTTCGGGCTCGACTTCCAGCTCGCCGCCATCGTCGGCTTCTGCTTCATGGGTGTCGTCTCGGCGATCGAGACGGTGGGCGACGTGAGCGGGATCACCAAGGGCGGGGCCAGCCGCGAAGCCACCGGCGAGGAACTCGCAGGCGCGACCTATGCCGACGGCTTCGGCTCGGCCATAGCGGGCCTCTTCGGCGGTCTGCCGAACACTTCGTTCAGCCAGAATGTCGGCTTGATCGCCATCACCGGCGTCATGAGCCGCCATGTCGTGACCTGCGGCGCGGTCTTCCTGATCGTCGCGGGGATGGTGCCGAAGGTCGGCGCCGCGATTTCGACGGTGCCGATCGAGGTCTTGGGCGGCGGGGTCATCGTGATGTTCGGCATGGTCGTGGCCGCCGGCGTCTCGATGCTCAGTGACGTGAACTGGAACCGGCGCAACATGGTGATCTTCGCCATCGCGCTTTCGATCGGCCTCGGCCTCCAGCTCGAGCCCGACGGCGTCCAGCACCTGCCCGACACGCTGAGGGTACTGATGACCAGCGGCCTCCTGCCCGCGGCGGTCATCGCCATCGTCCTCAACCTGGTCCTTCCCGACGAAATCGCCGACGAGGCGACCGACGAAGTGTCGGGCGGCATGGCCGGCCACGCCCGCGGCTCGCTGCCGAAGGACGATCACGTCTGAGCCAGCGGTCGAGGCCCACAGGCCGCCACGGAAACGCCCGGCCCTTCCAGGCCGGGCGTTCTCAGTTTCCAATTGGCAGTCGGCCGCGGAAGACGGCGTTCCGCGGGATTTGGGCTCAGACTTCGACCTCCGCCGCCACGCCCTTCTGCCCGGCCAGCCGGACGGCGGCGCTCGCGACAGCAAGGTCCTGAAGCCCGACGCCCGTGCCGTCGAAAAGCGTGATCTCGTCCGCCGATCGGCGCCCCTCGGCCAAGCCCTCGATCACCGCGCCGATGGGCGTGATGTCCTCGGCCTTGATCAGCCCGTTCGCGATGGCGTGCTGCGCCTCGCCGAGCGTGACCGACTGCGCGACCTCGTCAGTGAACACCCGCGCGCGGGCGAGGATCGCGGGGTCCACCTCCTGCTTGCCCTTCGTGTCGGTCCCCATGCAGGCCAGATGCGTGCCCGGCCCGACATGGGCATCGAGAAGCGACGCCTTGGGCGACGAGGTAATCGTGATGATCACGTCGGCCTCCGTCATGCGCTCCAGCGGCACCGCCTCGAACGGCAGGCCTATCTCGGCGGCCACCTCCCCGAGCTTCGGCAGCATCTCGGGATGAAGATTCCACGCCACGACTTTGTCGAAGTCGCGCACCTTCGCGGCAGCGCGAAGCTGGAACTGCGCCTGATGCCCCGCCCCCACCATCCCGAGCACCTTCGCGTCCGTCCGCGCGAGCCGGTCGATCGAGATGGCCGAAGCGGCAGCCGTCCTGAGCGCCGTCAGAAGGTTGCCGCCCACCAGCGCCGTCGGACGGCCCGACTCGGGGTCGAACAAGAGGACGGTCGACTGGTGGTTCGGGATGCCGCGCCCGGCATTGCCGGGAAAGTAGCCTCCGGACTTCACGCCCATCACCCCGCCCGCGCGGTCGAGCCCGGACTTGAACCCGTATTGCCGCCCCTCGCCGAGCGCCTCGCGAATGACGGGGAAGTTATAGGCCTCGCCACGCGCCATCGCGGCGAAGCACGCCTCGATGGCGGCGAAGGCGTCTTCGGTCGTGACGAGCCCCGCGATCTCGGATTCAGGGACGATGATCATGTTAAACCTTTCAAAATGGGGCGCCCGCCCTGTCGGGACGGATGCCATACGCATGCGGGACGGACGCGGGACGGAAACGGGACGCGCGGTTCAGTAGGCTCTGCCGCGCGCCGAGACCGGCCAGACGCATTCGACCTTGCCGCCCCGGACGCCGACATACCAGTCGTGAACATTCGCGGTCGGGTCGCAGTGTCCGGGCACCAGCTTCAGCTTCTCGCCGACCTTCAGGACGCCCTTCGGATCCTCGATGACGCCGTGCTCGTCCGAACACTTGATGTATTTCACGTCGTCCCGGCCGTAGATCACCGGCAGCCCGCTGTCGACCGATTGTGCCTTCAGACCCGCGTCGCAAATCGCTTTGTCTGGCTTCACGTGGCTCATCACCTGGGTGAGGATGAAGAACGCGTTCTCCCACTCGCCCTTGTCGATGCGCTTGCCGTCCTTGTCGAGGATACGGCCGTAATCGGCGTCCATGAACGCGTAGGAGCCGCACTGGAGTTCGTTGTAAACCCCTGAATTGCTTTCGAAATAGTAGGACCCTGTGCCGCCGCCCGAAACGAGTTCCGGCTCCAGCCCCGCCCTTTTCAGACCCTCTACCGCGTCCTTGACCATCACGATGGCAATGTCGAGCTTGGCTTTGCGGTCCTCGTACTTGTCGAGGTGCTGCATCGCGCCCTGATAGGCCTGGATGCCGCTGAACTTGAGCCCCGGCGCAGCGTCGACGGCCTTGGCGATCTTCACCACGTCCTCGGTCGTCGTCACCCCGCAACGCCCCGCGCCGCAGTCGATCTCGACGAAAACCTCGATCTCGGTCCCGTGCTTCTGGGCAGCCTTCGAAAGGTCGGCCACGTTGTCGATGTCATCAACACAGACGATGGTCCGCGCGCCGAGCTTCGGCAGCTGCGCCAGCCGGTCGATCTTCACCGGATCGCGCACCTGGTTCGAGACAAGAATGTCCTTGATGCCGCCCCGCGCGAAGACTTCGGCCTCGCTAACCTTTTGACAACACACGCCAATCGCGCCGCCAAGCTTTTCCTGCAGCTTGGCCACGTCGACCGACTTGTGCATCTTGCCATGCACGCGGTGGCGCATCCCATGCGCCTTGGCGTAGTCGCCCATCTTCGTGATGTTGCGTTCCAGAGCGTCGAGATCGAGCACGAGGCACGGCGTCTGGATGTCCTTCTCGTCCATGCCGGGCTTGGCCGGAATGTCGAAACCGACTTCGAGCGAATTGATGTTCACTGGTGCGTTCATTTCAGCCTCCTCAACCCTTCATCCAGGGCAGTTTGTCCAGATCCACGTTGCCGCCGGTGATGATCACGCCGACACGTTTGCCTTTGAAAACATTCGGATTCCTCAAAATGGTGGCGAGCGGTACAGCCGAGGACGGCTCCATGACGATCTTCATCCGCTTCCAGATGGTCTTCATGGCATCGACGATCTCGTCCTCCTCGGCGGTCAGGATATCAGTGACGTGGTTCCTGACGAAATGCCAGGTCAACTCCTTCAACGGCACTTTCAGCCCGTCAGCCACCGTCTCGGGCGCGTCGTCGGCGATGATATGGCCCGCCTTAAAGCTTCGTGCCGCGTCGTCCGCCTGTTTCGGCTCGGCGGCGTAAATCTTGATGTTCGGTGCGACGTTCGACAGCGTCAGACAGGTGCCCGAGATCATCCCGCCGCCGCCGATCGGCGCGATGACGGCGTCGAGCCCCTCGACCTGCTCGTTCAGCTCACGCGAACAGGTGCCCTGCCCCGCGATCACGCGGGGATCGTTGTAGGGATGGACGAATTCTGCCCCGGTCTCGGCCACGACCTCGGCGAAGACCGCCTCGCGGCTCGAGGTCGACGGCTCGCATTCCACGACGCGGCCGCCATAGCCTTTCACGGCGTCCTTCTTGGCCTGCGGCGCGGTGCGTGGCATGACGACCGTGCAGGGTATTCCTCGCCGTCCGGCCGCATACGAGAGCGAGAGGCCGTGATTGCCCGAGGAATGGGTCGCCACACCTTTCGCGGCCTGCTCCTCCGTCAGGCCGAAGACCGCGTTCGATGCACCCCGGGCCTTGAACGCGCCCGCCTTCTGGAAGCTCTCGCATTTGAAGAAGAGTTCCGCCCCCGTCAGCCCGTTCAGGTAGGTCGAGGTCAAGACAGGCGTGCGGTGGATATAGGGCCGGATGCGCTCGTGCGCGTCGAGCACGTCCCGGAACGTGGGGATATACATGGTCTGGTCTTTCATTTCACGCCGCCGCCTTCTTCGATTTGGACTCGTTGCGGTAATAGTCCTGCGCCGCCGCGACGCCAGATCCGAGCCGGATCGGCAGGCCGAGATCGGCCATCACCATCTCCGCCGTCGCGATCCCGGACAGCGTCAATACGTCGGTCAGGCTGCCGAGATGACCAATGCGGAACACCTTGCCTGCGACTTCGCCAAGTCCGGTGCCGAAGGCCACGCCGTACTTCTTCGCTGCGTGGCTCACGACGTCCGTCGCATTGAAGCCATCCGGCGTGCGGATCGCGCTGACCGTGTCGGAAAAGAGATCCGGCGAGATGGCGCAGAGCTTCAGCCCCCAGGCATCGACGGCGCGGCGGACGCCCTCGGCGATTCGGTGGTGGCGGGCGAAGACGTTGTCGAGACCCTCGGAGAGGAGCATCTGGGTCGAAAGCTTCAGCCCGTTCATGAGGCCCACCGCCGGCGTGTAGGGATAGCCGTTGGCGGCGTAGCTCTTCTCCATGTCGCGGATGTCGAAGAAGGTGCGTGGCAGCGCCGCCATTTCGCCGGCCCTCATCGCCTTCCCCGAGAAGCCGAGGATCGCGAGGCCAGCGGGCAGCATGAAGCCCTTCTGGCTGCCGGTCACGGCGATGTCGACGCCCCATTCATCCATGCGGAAGTCCATCGAAGCGATCGAGGACACGCCGTCGACGAAGAGAAGCGCAGGGTGCTTCGCCCTATCCATTGCGCGGCGCACCGCTGCGATGTCGGAGCGCACGCCGGTCGCCGTCTCGTTGTGCGTCGCCAGCACGGCCTTGATCGAGTGACCCTTATCGGCCGTCAGAATCTCCTCGTAGCGGGCGGCAGGGATGCCCTCGCCCCACCGGGCCTCCACGACCTCAACCTCGAGACCGTGGCGGCGGCACATGTCGATCCAGCGCTGCGAGAACATGCCGTTTCGCGCCGCCAGTACCTTGTCGCCGGGCGAAAGCGTGTTCGTCAGCGCGGTCTCCCACCCGCCAGTGCCGGACGCGGGGAAGATGAATACCTTCGCCGTCTCGGTCTTCAGGACTTTTCGGACCCCTTCGAGCGCCGGATGCAGGATCTCGGCGAAGAGCGGCGAACGGTGGTCCAGCGTCGGCATGTCGATTGCCTTGCGCAACACCTCGGGCATGTTTGTCGGACCGGGAATGAAGACGGGGTTCTGGAAGCTCATAGATGTGCCCTCCTGCGGCGATATCGGTCACCATACGCCTTCCCAGATGAGTCGTAAATTTTTTTGAAAACGTTTTTCATTTAGCGAGAGCCTACATTTTTATGTTTAATCTCAGTATATTGAATTTTTCACTGGCAGATATGCATTTTCATACTTAGTGAGTAATACAGGCCTTACCTGCCTCCCGAGGTGAAGAATGGCACGCGATACGCCGCGCAAGGGACGCCCCCGAAACTTTTCGGGAGATGCCTCGCAATCCACGATCCAATCGCTCGACCGCGCGTTCGACGTGCTGGAAACGCTTGCCGCCGCCAAGGGCATGACGCTGAGCGAAATCGCCCGCGCTCTCGACCAGTCCCCGGCCACTGTCTACCGCGTGCTTTCCACGCTCGAGGCACGCGGCGTAGTCGAGGCCGAAGCCGAGACGCAAGCCTGGCATGTAGGCGCAACGGCCTTCCGGCTCGGCTCGGCCTTCCTTAGGCGGAGCAGCGTCCTGGAACGCAGCCAGCCCGCGATGCGCGGCCTGATGGAAACGACCGGAGAGACCTCCAATCTCGGCATCGAGAGAAACGGCGACGTGCTGTTCGTGGCTCAGGTCGAGACGCAGGAATCGATCCGCGCCTTCTTCCCGCCCGGAACGATCTCGCCAATGCATGCCTCGGGTATCGGCAAGGCGCTTCTCAGCCGCTACGACGCCGACCAGATCACCGCGTTCCTCAAGCGCCGCGCGCTCGAACGGTTCACCGACAATACGATCGTCAACTCCGACGCGCTGATCGAAGAGATGCGCCGGACCCGCGACCGCGGCTACGCCTTCGACGACGAGGAAAAGGCCACGGGCATGCGCTGCGTGGCCGCTCCGATCATAAACGCCTGGGGAACCGCGATCGCAGGCATCTCAGTCTCCGGCCCGACGCACCGCATGTCATCCGACCAGATTGAACGCATCGGTCACCTCGTCCGGGACGCAGCCGCTAGCGTGTCGCAAAGCATCGGAGCGGCAGCGCCGGCGTGATCACCCTTTCGGCGCGCGCAGCGCGGGGAACGGCATGTGCCGGTTCACGTCCTTATAGAGCAGGTAGCGGAATGGACCGGGCCCGCCCGCGTAGCACGCCTGCGGGCAGAAGGCGCGGAGCCACATGTAGTCACCCGCCTCGACCTCGACCCAGTCCTGATTGAGACGGTAGACTGCCTTGCCTTCAAGGACGTAAAGGCCGTGCTCCATCACATGGGTTTCGGCAAAGGGAATGACCCCGCCGGGCTGGAACGTCACGATGGTGACGTGCATGTCGTGGCGCAGATCGGCCGGATCGACGAAACGCGTCGTTGCCCACGCCCCGTCGGTGTCAGGCATCGGCGTAGGCGCGACGTCGTTCTCGTTCGTGACGACCGCATCGGGCGCGTCCAGCCCCTCCACCGACCGGTAGGCCTTTCGAATCCAGTGGAACCGCGCCACACCGTCCGAGCGGTTGCGAAGCCGCCATTCCGCGCCCGGCGGGATGTAGGCGTAGCCACCTGCCTCCATCTCGTGCGTCGCGCCACCGATCGTGATCGAGACGCGTCCGTCAACGACGAACAGCACCGCCTCGACGCCCTTCTCGGTCTCGGGCCGGTCGCTGCCGCCGCCGGGCTGAACCTCGGCGACATACTGCGAAAACGTCTCGGCGAAACCCGAGAGCGGCCGTGACAGGATCCAGAACCGCGCGCCCTCCCAGAACGGCAGGAAGCTTGTGACGATATCGCTCATCGTGCCCTTGGGGATCACCGCATAGGCGTCGGTGAACATCGCCCGGTCGGTCAGAAGCTGCGTCTGCGGCGGCAGACCGCCCTCGGGGGCGTAGTAGGTGCGCTTCGTCATCGCTTGAGTTTCCTGGCCGGTCCAAGTCCCGACCATGAAACTCCGCCGCGCCGACGGTGCCAACCCAATTCGCGTACGGGATTCTCTGAAGGATTGACTTGGCTATTTTGACAATCGGCCGGCGCGGCGGCGCGGCAACAGCCATTCCGCTTCGAGGGCGGGCCGCGCCAGGGGCGTTGCGGGCCGCCTGCCTTTCGCCCATGATCGCGCGACCTTTGCGACCTCATGAGCCCCACAATGCAGACGATCCTCGTTCTGAACGGACCGAATCTCAACCTTCTCGGCCAGCGCGAACCCGCGATCTACGGGTCCGAGACTCTCGCCGATGTCGAGGCGCTCTGCGCTGAGACCGCGAAAGCGGATGGGTTCGCCGTCACGTGCCGGCAGTCGAACCGGGAATACGAGCTCATCGACTGGATCCAGGCCGCGCGGGTCGAGGCGGCCGCGATTGTCATCAATCCCGGCGCGTTCAGCCACACCTCGATCGCGATCCTAGACGCGCTCGGCGCCTTCGAGGGGCCGGTGATCGAGGTCCATATCTCCAACATCCACCGGCGGGAGGCGTTCCGCCACCATTCCTATGTCTCTTCCCGTGCCGATGCGGTGATCGCGGGGGCCGGTGTGCAGGGCTACGCCTTCGCCGTGCAGCGCGCCGCGCGGCTTCTGGCGGGCTGAGCCGCGGACACGCGGGCGACCGACGAGCCGGGGCAAGATGCCGCCAAGTCGACTCCTCAGGCGGAGCGGTGACGACGGTTGTGCAGGATCGAGGAGACCAGCGCGAGGCCGATGAAGGTCGCGCCCAGCACCCCAGTGACAAGTTCGGGGATATGCCAGAGCGTCTGGGCGAACATGATCCCCGAAAGGACGAGGATCGAATAGAATGCCCCGTGCTCGAGATAGCGGAACTCGGCCAGCGTCTTGCGTTCCACGAGCATGATCGTCATCGAACGCACGTACATCGCCCCGATGCCGAGGCCGATCGCGATGAGGAAGAGGTTGTGCGTCAGCGCGAAGGCACCGATCACGCCGTCGAAACTGAACGAGGCGTCGAGCACTTCGAGATAGAGGAAAGCACCAAGCCCGCCACGGGCGACCGCGCCCACCGCTTGCTGTCGCGAATCGAGGATGTGGCCCAGCACTTCGACACCAAGGAAGGTCAGCAGGCCTCCGATCGCGGCGAACAGGAAGCGCCCGCTTTCATGGCCCGGTATGACTGCTGCAAAGATCAGAATGACGGCGAGGACGAATGCAATCTCGAGCCCGCGAACCGAGGCGCAGCGCCTGAGCTGACATTCGAGCGACCGGATCCAGTCGACCTCCTTGCCCTCGTCGATGAAGTAGGTGAGCGCGACCATCATCAGGAAGGTTCCGCCGAAGGCCGCGATAGATACATGCGCATCCGCGATAATCCGCGCGTATTCGTTCGGGCGCAGCGCGGCGAGACTTATGGCCTCGAGTGGGCCGATCCGCGCGGCCGCCACCACGATGAGCAGCGGAAAGACGATCCGCATCCCGAAGACCGCGATGATGATGCCCCAGGTCAGGAACCGGTGCTGCCAGACCGGATCCATCTCCTTGAGTTTGTTCGCGTTCACGATGGCGTTGTCGAATGACAGCGAAATCTCGAGAACCGCGAGCACCACGCCGATCAGGAAGAAACTGAGCGCCCCGCCGAGGCTGTTGGAGTACCCCCACCCGAGCCAGAACGCCACCACCAGTCCAAGAGCCGTGAAGAGGAAGGCCCAGCGGAAATAGTGGAGGGCGGTGGTCATGCTGTGCACGCTTTCCTACTGGCGGGACCGGGCCCAGGATACTCAAGCTAGTGGGCGCGACATAATGCCCGCACCCGCAATCCACAAGGCCGAGCTCCTACGCCCGCCAGATCTTCACGGCGGAGTTGTGCCGCAAACACAATGCGCCGCGGAATGATCCGCGAATTGCCCGGACTGTGCCCCATTCGCGCCCGGATTGAACGCAATGGTGCCAACCAGACCAGTTACGGAGCAACCAATGCATTTTCTGACTCAGATTTCGTTCGATGAGATTGCTGCGAGCCTGCTGGCCTGCCTTCTTCTGAGAGAACTGATGATCCTCGGCCTGCCCGACAGCGTCGCCGGTCCCGGCGGCTGGCTTGTCGATACCGGCGAAGAGGAAGGCTGAAGCGCGTTCCAAGGGGCCCGCGGCGGCCCCGTCCGGCTGGCCAATGGCGGCCGAATGTGATTTTCCTGTCCGGCATCGGAGGCGCTTGCGCGCCCGACGCGACCGACAGGACATTAGAATGCCCGAAATCACACCCTATACGTCCGACCCGCGCGATTTTCGTACGGCCCTCGGGCGCTACGCGACCGGCGTGACGGTCGTGACTGCATTGGGTGAACGCGGTCCGGTCGGAATGACGGCAAACAGCTTCACCTCAGTGTCGCTCGACCCTCCCCTCGTGCTTTGGTGTCCGGCCCGAACCTCGGCGCGGTTCGACGCCTTTGTCCGCGCCCGCTATTTCGCGATCCACGTGCTCGCTGCCGACCAGCTCGCGCTTTGCCGCCGCTTTGCAGGCTCAGGCGAAGATTTCAGCGGCCTATTCAATACGACGACACCCGAGGGGTTGCCGGCTCTTCCGGGCTGCCTCGCGCGGTTCGACTGTGCGGCTCACGCCGACCATGACGGCGGCGACCACGCGATCCTCGTGGGCCGCGTCCTGCGCGCGAGCCTCGGCGAGGGCGAGCCGCTTCTCTTCTGGCATGGCCGCTACGGCGATTTCCTGCATCACGGCTGAACGGGGTTGTCCCCCAACAGATAGCGCGGCCCGGCCCCGTTCGCTGCGGCCTGGTCATCGGGATTGTGGAACGCGCAGGTCTTCAGTGACAGGCAGCCGCATCCGATGCACCCGTCGAGCCGGTCGCGGAAGCTTTCAAGAAGCGCGATCCGTTGATCGAGCTCGGCGCGGAATCCTTCGGCCAACCGCCGCCAGTCCTCGGCATCAGGCGTCCGGCTTTCGGGCAGTTCGCTCAGCCGCGCCGCGATCTCGGTGATCGTGTAGCCGAGCCGCTGGGCGATCATCACGAATGACAGGCGCCTGATGTCCGACCGCGCGAAGCGTCGCTGGCCGCCCGAATTGCGGCTGGGCCTGACCAATCGCCTCTCTTCGTAGAAACGGATCGCGGAAACGCTTAGCCCCGTACGCCGCGCAAGCGCCCCGATCGACAATTCACGCTCCATGACCGCCCTCCTGTCGAACACCTCAATGTTAGTTGAGGTTTGGGTGCGGTCAAACCCGCCAAGAAACAAGCCCCCGGGCGGCTGGCCAGCCATTTGCGGTAAATGGTGCAGCCTGGCGGCGGCTCGGATTGTTCTGGCCGACTTCCGCGTCGAGCCCGACCACTCCGTTTGCAAACGCAGAATCCTGCAATCGCAGCAGTGCGGCCTCGCCAGACCGGACGTTCGGAAATACCCAGCAGGGCGGCGCACGCAGCATTTCGGTCGCGTCGTCTGATGGACTGACTGTCGACCAAAAGATATCATTGCCAAGGGTTCCGTCGGACGAAGATATCCATCAGATGAATTGGCAGATGCGACCGATGGCAGAGACTTGGCGCGGTGGACGTGCGTCATTGCGTTGGTTGATCGGCGCCCCCATCGTCAACGCAAACGTGGCACTGAGGGCGAAGGATAAGCAGCACGCACGAGCATTGATTGCAGCTCATTTCGCCCGATTCCTCGATACCTGCCGGGTCAGCGTAACCTTGGACGGCCCTCTCCCCGAATCCGGCAGGGGTTGCATCCTTTGCTATAACGAAACGTCGTTCATCGATGTCGCCGCTTTTGGCGTGTCAATGTGGCCTCATGTCGACCGCGCAGCGGCAGCTGACATCTATGCGTATCTTCCGTTTGGACGATCAGCAGCACGAAAGGCGGCGATCGAGATGGTTCCAAGGGGAAATCGACTGGCCACTGAGCGGTTGCTGAAACGTATGGTCGCAGCCGTGAGGCGAGGAGAGCGGCTCGCATGGGGTGGGGAGGGTCGTCTTTACGGGCGGGACGGGATTGGAAGGTTCAAGGTCGGTGCGAGCCTGATCGCGATAAGGGCGCAGGCGCCCTTGATCCCAGTGGTGTTTCACGGTGGGCATCACGCGTTGCCACTAGGCTCCATCCGCGCGCGATCCGGTCGAATCCGAGTGCGTTTCGGGACGCCGATTCCGACAACGGGACTTAAGGAAGAAGAGGCACGCGGCCTCGCCGACCACGTGCAGGAAGAGGTCGCCAGAATATACGCAGTGTTGAAGGAGGCGTGCCGCGAGGATGCTTGATGAGCCGGCGCGGATAACGCGCGCGTCGCGGCGGAAGATCGCCATGAGATCTGCCCGAAACGCGCAACAATAAGTTTTAGCCCGCCCAAGCTGAAGTCTTTGGCGCACAACGCAGCGAAAGCCTTCTTTCCCCCCAATCGCTTGGATGATCTCGATGCTGGAGCAGCATACGAGCCGCTGCAGCGAACGCCCGATTCGTTGCGCACAGCAACCGTCGCCGACGGGCAAGCGTGGTGCATTTCACACCAGCGTTCCCGAAGAAATCTTCGGGAGATATTCCCCGCAAACCGCTCTCGGGCTGGTGTCGACCTCGTCTCGAACTGCACTATTTGCTGCAACGCGCTGGGTCGTCTGGAGGCTACTCTCGTTAGTCCAATTCGCGGTCAGGCGGTCCGGACCGCGCGCTGCGTCATGACCCTGACGAGGTTCGCGCGATAGGCCGGCGTGCCGTGGATGTCGCCGATCATGCCGTCCTCCGGAACGGCGAGGCCAGCGACCGCATCCGCCGAGAAATTCTGCGACAGCGCCTGTTCGGCCTCCGACCAGCGGAAGACCCCGTCCTCGCCCGCGCCGGTGATCGCCACCTGGACGCCCGACGCGAATTTCGCGACGAACGCGCCGGTCAGGGCGAAGCGCGAGGCGGGCTGCACGAACTTGGCATAGGCCGCCTTCTCGGGCATGGGGAAACGCACGGCTGTGATGATCTCACCTTCCTCCAACGCCGTCGAGAACAGGCCCTGGAAGAAGTCGTCCGCCGCGATCTCGCGCGCGTTCGTCACCACAGTCGCGCCCGAGGCCAGGGCCGCTGCCGGATAGTCCGCCGCCGGGTCGTTGTTGGCGAGCGAACCGCCGATCGTGCCGCGGTTGCGGACCGCCGGGTCGCCGATGCCCGTGGCGAGTGCAGCAAGTGCGGGGTAATGAGACGCAGCCTCCTTCGCCACTTCCGCATGGGTCGTCGCGCCGCCGATCTCCACCGCGTCGCCCGCGCGCTTCACGCCCTTCATTTCGGTGATGCCGGTAAGACTCACGAGCACCGCAGGCGCAGCCAGCCGCTGCTTCATCGTTGGTATCAGCGTTTGCCCGCCGCCAAGCGCCTGGGCGTCCTCGGCCTTCAGCGCCGAGACCGCATCGGCCACCGAGGACGGTTTCACGAAATCGAAATTGTGCATGGCCTGTCCTCCCTTCAGCCGTTGATCGCCTGCCAGACCCGCGAGGGCGAGACCGGCATGTCGATGTGATCCACCTTGTGGCCGCCGCGGTTCAGCGCGTCGATCACCGCGTTCACCACCGCCGGCGGCGAGCCGATGGCCCCCGCCTCGCCGCAGCCCTTCACGCCCAAGGGATTGTGCGTGCACGGCGTCTGGCAGCTATGGTCGACGACGAAAGGCGGCACATCGTCGGCCCGCGGCATGGCGTAGTCCATGTAGCTGCCCGACAGAAGCTGGCCGTTTTCGTCATAGACAGCGTTTTCCAGAAGCGCCTGCCCGATCCCCTGAGCAAGACCGCCATGAACCTGGCCCTCGACGATCATCGGGTTGACGATGTTGCCGAAGTCGTCGGCGGCGGCGAAGGATGAGATCGTCACCTTGCCGGTTTCCGGATCGACCTCGACCTCGCAGGCATAGGCGCCCGCGGGATAAGTGAAGTTCGACGGATCGTAGAACGCCGTCTCCTCCAGCCCCGGCTCAAGCTCCTCGAGCGGATAGTTGTGCGGCACGTAGGCGGCGAGGCAGACATCACCCCAGGCGACCGACTTGTCGGTGCCGGCGACGGTGAATTGCCCGTCCTTCAACTCGATGTCGGCTTCCGACGCTTCCATCAGATGCGCCGCGATCTTCTTCGCCTTCGCGATGATCTTGTTCGCGGCCTTCACCATCGCCGAGCCGCCGACGGCCAGTGAGCGCGACCCGTAGGTGCCCATACCCATCGGGGCGTTCGCGGTGTCGCCGTGGACGATCTCGACCTGGCTCTCGGGTATGCCGATCATCTCGGAGATCACCTGCGGAAAGGCCGTCTCGTGCCCCTGACCGTGGCTGTGGCTGCCGGTCATGACGACGACGCCGCCGGTGGCGTTCACCCGCACAGTCGCGCTTTCGTACAGCCCCGCCCGCGCGCCGAGCTGGCCGACGAGGTTACTGGGCGCGATGCCGCAGGCCTCGATATAGCAGTTGACGCCGAGTCCGCGCAGCAGGCCCTTCTTGGCGCTCGCCTCGCGGCGTTTCTCGAACCCTGCGAGATCGGCGATCTTCTCGAGCTTGTCCATCGTCGCCTGGTAGTTGCCGGTGTCGTAGGCCACCGCGACCGGCGTTTGGTAGGGAAACTCGTCCACACCGACGAAGTTCTTCCGCCGGATCTCCACCGGGTCGATCCCCATCTCGCGCGCCGCCTTGTCGATAACGCGCTCGAGCTGGAAGGTCGCCTCGGGCCGACCCGCGCCCCGGTAGGCGTCGACGGGAACCGTATTGGTGAAGACCGCTTTCACATTCACGTAGATATGCGGGGTCTTGTAGTTCCCGGCCATCAGCGTGCCGTGCAGATAGGTCGGCACCGAGGGCGCGAAGGTGGAAAGATAGGCCCCCATGTTGGCGTAGGTCTCGGTCCGGATCGCCTGGAAATGTCCCGCCTTGTCGAGCGCGAGTTCGATCTTCGTCACGTGGTCGCGGCCATGCGCGTCTGTCAGGAAGCTCTCCGTCCGCTGCGCGGTCCACTTCACCGGCCGGCCCACGACCTTGGCGGCATGTGTGACGAAGGCCTCCTCGATATAGTGGAAGATCTTCGAACCAAACCCGCCTCCGACATCCGGCGCCACGACGCGCAGCTTGTGTTCGGGGATCGAGAGCACGAAGGCCCCCATCAGAAGCCGGATCACGTGCGGGTTCTGGCTGGTCGTGTAGAGCGTGTAGTCGTCCGTCGCGCTGTTGTAATCGCCCACCGCGCAGCGTGGCTCCATCGCGTTCGGCACCAGGCGGTTGTTTACAAGCTCCAGCGTGGTGACGTGATCGGCCTTCTGGAATGCCTCGTCGACGGCGGCCTTGTTGTCCTCGATGAAGCCCCAGTCATAACAAAGGTTCGATCCAAGCTCGTCATGGACGAGCGGGCCGCCGGCGACGGCGGCCTTCATGTCCACGACGGCCGGCAGTTCCTCGATATCGACATCGACCGCCTCGGCCGCATCCCGCGCCTCATCGAGCGTCTCTGCAATGACGCAGGCCACTGCGTCGCCCACATAACGCACCTTGCCCTCGGCGAGGATCGGGTGCTTCGGCTCGAGCATCGGGTTTCCCTTCTTGTCGGTGACGCACCAGCCGCAGGGCACCCCACCCTTCTCGGCGAAGTCCGCCGATGTGAAGATCTTGATGACGCCGGGCATCCCCTCGGCCGCCGATGTGCCTATCTTGTTGATCTTGCCATGCGCGACCTGCGAGCGGACGAAGACCGCATGGGCCTGGCCGCGCAGGTTGATGTCGTCGGTGTAGCGACCCTTCCCGGTCAGGAAGCGCACGTCCTCGCGCCGCTTCGAGCTGGCGCCGATGCCTTGATCTTTCGGCATGTTCCCCTCCCTTACTCGGCCGCCATCCTGCCTGCGTCCTGCCCGGACGCGGCCAGGACCGCCTTGACGATGTTGTGGTAGCCCGTGCAACGGCAGATATTGCCTTCGAGATAGTGGCGTATCTCGGCCTCGCTCGGTTTGGGGTTCTCGGCCAGAAGCGCGGCGGCCGACATCACCATGCCCGGTGTGCAGAATCCGCATTGCAGGCCGTGATGGTCCTGAAAGGCCTTCTGAATAGCCGAGAGCGAGCCATCGGCGTTCGCCATCCCCTCGATCGTCGTGACCTTGGCACCTTCGAGATCGGCGGCAAACACGTTGCAGCTTTTCACCGCGCGGCCATCGACATGGACAACGCAGGCGCCGCATTGCGCCGTGTCGCAGCCCACATGCGTGCCCGTCAGCACAAGCCCCTCGCGCAGAAAGGCGGACAGAAGCGTGCGCCCCTCCACCTCACCCGAGACGGACTTGCCGTTCACGGTCATCGTGACTTGTGTCATTCGCTCCTCCCTATTGGTATTATTTGTTTGCCTTCCGCTCAGCGGCGCAGTGCGCGTTGGAACCATCCCTTTTTCGCTCCGCCATCCTCGGACGCCCCAACCTCCGGCGGCCCGTCCTTCTTCGCGTCGACCGGCCCCTCGACAGCCTCCTTGAAGCGCTCGAAGAACTGGTCGGCCATCTTCTTTGCAAATCCGTCGATGATGCGGCTGCCAAGTTGGGCGAGCTTGCCGCCAACCCGCGCCTCGACTTCGTAGGAAAGCCGTGTGCCTCCGCCTTCGGGCGCGAGCGTCACCTTGGCACCGCCCTTCGCGAATCCCGCCGGACCGCCCTTGCCCTCGCCCTCGATCGTCACCGCCTCGCCAGGCACCATGTCTGAAAGCGTGACCAGGCCTGTGAAGCGCGCCTTCACCGGGCCGACTTTCTGCACGACCACAGCCTCGTAGCCTTCTTCAGGCGAGCCGGCCATGCTCTCGCACCCCGGAATGCAGGCTTTCAGGACCTCGGGATCGAGGATGGCCGACCAGACCGTGCCGAGATCGGCAGCGATGTTGCGGTAGTCATTCAACTGCATGCTTGCCCCCCCGACTCCGCATCAGCTTACGGCGAACCGTCGCCACAGGCTATCTGACCTTAGTCGCGGTTGTCACTGGCAACTTTCCAAGGAATCAGACAGTTGAACGACAATCGCTCGGGGCTGCTGGGCGCCCCGGAGGGCAGACGCGCATTTCGCTGCCCGGCAGGGCTGAGTGACCGGTAGCGGCGGCCATGGAAATGGGCTTTGTCGCGAACGGACACAGACGCTACGATCTGACGACGCCGGACTATCGAGCGCGAGGCGAAGGCAGGGGATCATCACCGGGTGAGCGGACTGACCATCAGCAACCTTGGCTATTCCTACGGGACCAAGCGGGCCCTGGACGGCGTGACGTTCTCGGTGCCTGCGGGCCGGTTCTGCGCGCTGCTCGGACCGAACGGCGCAGGCAAGTCCACGCTTTTTGCGCTGCTGACGCGCCTGTTCACGACCAGGGAAGGTAAGATCACCGTCGCCGGGCATGACCTTGCGCGCGCGCCGCGCGCCGCGCTCGCGCGGATCGGCGTCGTCTTCCAACAGCCCACGCTCGACCTTGACCTGACGGTGCAGCGCAACCTCCTTTACTTCGCGGCGCTGCACGGGCTGTCCGGGCGCGAGGCGGCGGAAAGGGCGGAGGCCGCGCTCGACCGGCTCGGCATGGCCGAGCGCGCTGGCGAAAAGGCGCGCGCGCTGAACGGCGGTCACCGGCGGCGGATGGAGATCGCGCGCGCGCTAATCCACCGGCCCGACATCCTCCTCCTGGACGAACCGACGGTTGGGCTCGACGCCGCGACACGCGCGGCGATCACCGATCACGTGCACAGCCTCGCGGCGGAGGACGGGCTGACGGTCCTCTGGGCCACGCATCTGACCGACGAAGTGCGGCCCGACGACCAGCTCGTCATCCTGCACAAGGGCCGCGTCCTTTCGGACGGCCCGGCAGGAACGGACGTCACCCGGCGTTTTCTCGAACTGACGGGAGAGACGGCGTGAGAGCGGCTTTCGTCGCCCTCGTCGCGATCCTCTGGCGCGAGGGGCTGCGGTTTCTCGGCCAGCGCGGGCGGCTCGTCGCGGCGCTCGTCCGGCCGCTCGTCTGGCTCTTCATCTTCGCGGCGGGATTCCGCGCGGCGCTCGGCCTGTCGATCATCCCGCCCTATCAGACCTATGTGCTCTACGAGGTCTACATCGTGCCGGGGCTCTGCGGCATGATCCTTCTCTTCAACGGCATGCAGTCCTCCTTGAGCCTCGTCTACGACCGCGAGATGGGGTCGATGCGGCTTCTCCTGACCTCGCCCCGCCCGCGCTGGTGGCTCCTGACCTCGAAGCTGATCGCGGGCAGCTGCATCTCGGTCTTGCAGGCCTACGCCTTCCTCGCCATCGCCGCGCTTTACGGCATCCGCATGGAGTGGATCGGATACCTCGCCGCGCTGCCGGCGATGTTCGTCGCGGCGCTCATGCTCGGGGCGCTCGGGCTGATGCTGTCGTCCTTCGTGCGTCAGTTGGAGAACTTCGCGGGCGTGATGAACTTCGTCATCTTCCCGATGTTCTTCCTCTCGTCGGCGCTCTACCCCCTGTGGAAGATGGCCGAAGCCTCGCCCTTCCTCCGCGACGTCTGCGCCGCCAACCCCTTCACCCATGCGGTCGAGCTGATCCGCTTCGCGCTCTACGGCCAGTGGAACCTGCCCGCCCTCGGCTGGGTGCTGGTCGCGCTCGCCGTCTTCGGGGCCGCCGCGCTCTGGGGTTACGATCCGGCGCGCGGGACGATGCGGCACAAGGGCTGACCGGCTTCCGTTTCGCGGCGTTCCGTGTAGCTTGAGGCGGACCAAGCCGCAGCTGCAGGAGATCCGCCATGACCGAAGCCGTCCGAACCGTCGATCTGAACTCCGACATGGGCGAGGGCTTCGGCAGCTACCGCATGGGCGACGACGACGCGATCCTGAAGATCGTGACTTCCGCCAATGTCGCGTGCGGATTTCACGCGGGCGATCCCGACATAATGGCCCGAACATTCCGCACCGCGAAAGAGCGTGGCGTGGCCATCGGCGCGCATCCCGGCTACGCCGACCTATGGGGCTTCGGGCGACGCGTCATTCCGCACTCGACCGGCGAGATCGAGCGCTTCGTCGCCTACCAGATCGGCGCTGCGCAAGCGCTTGCAACCTATGCCGGCCACAAGATCACTTATGTGAAGGCGCATGGCGCGCTCGGCAATCTCAGCGCGGCGGATGCCGATGTGGCGCGCGCCGTCGCGCGCGCGGTGTCCGCGGTCGATCCTTCGCTGATCCTCCTGTGCATCGCGCGGAGCGAACAGGTGCGGGCGGCTGAGGAGGCAAGGCTTCAGGCGCGGCACGAAATCTTCGCCGACCGCGCCTATACCGACGAGGGCCAGCTCGTCAGCCGGTCGCTTCCCGGCGCGGTGATCCACGACCCCGACGAAGCCTCGGCCCGCATCGTCCGCATGGTCTCGGACGGCGCGATCGAGACGGCATCGGGCAAGCGGCTCAAAACGCCTATCGACTCGATCTGTGTGCACAGTGACACGCCGACGGCGGTCGCGCTCGCCGGACAGGTGCGGTCGGCGCTCGAGGCGGGCGGGATCGCTGTGAAAAACTTCGCGTGATGCCGCGTCACGGCTGGCGCGCTATCTTCGAAGAACTACCGGGAATGTCGGTCGCCTCAATTCGGGCCGTCCGGCCCTAGACGTTCAGCAGGAAGACGGCGACGAACATCGCCCCGGCGCTCAGGATCTCTAGCGCCGTGATAAATAGGTTTCCGGGATGCTGCGCCCCCTGGTCCGGTCCCGCCTTCTCAAACTCAGAAGGCGAAACCAGATCCGGGAATACAGCTGAACTCGTTACGTCACTCATCTCAAATCCATCGATTATTCAACGAGTTCATGTCTACCGCGATTCCACCTTGGGTGGAACTTGTCTCTTTTGTCATGCCTCAATCGATATCACGAAACAAAAGCCGTGCCGCGCACCTGATTGAGACAGGAGCATTGGGCAATCCGCCACAGTCCTGCCTGATTCCACAACTTGGCAGACCGCGCCGATTCTCATGCGAGCGGGCCTTCCCCATTCAGCTTCAGCGCCTATCGTGGAGAAAGTGGTGCCGGCAGAGCGAACTTAATGCCCACATATCTAGGGATTAGTCAGCGTCAGGCTGTCTTCAAAGTACTGTCTGAAAACGACATTACGAGTTCACTGAATTTCACACAGAATCAGAGCGCCTCATCCGCTACCAGATGTTGGGGTGGACCAAAGCGGCATTGAGGCGCGGAAGGCCTACGAGCGTATCATGAACCGGCAGGCGCGCACCTTCATGGCGCGGGTTGACCAGCTTCGCCGCTACCGAACGGGAGGCTCTCAAACCGTCCGCGTCGAGCATGTTACGGTCAATGCGGGCGGGCAAGCAGTCGTTGGCAACGTCTCAGGGGGGAAGCGTGGAAAACAGCGATAACCCCATGCACAGCGCGCATTCTGCTGCTCGCTGCACTGCGACCAGCAAGTCGACGAAGAGCCGTTGTCGCGCGTCAGCCGTACGAGGTTGGACAGTATGCAGAATGCACGGCGCACGCGGCGGTGCGAAGCCGGGGCTGAACCATCCCAACTACAAATATGGGCTTCGCTCGAACGAATATGCCCAGCTGAGGGGATTGGTGGCGAAACTACGAAAGGTCGGCGTTATCTCGAGCCGAGAAGGATAGAGAACAAAAGGCGTGCCTCTTTCGATCTGCCCAAGCGGTGTAGAGCAGGTGCGACTAAGGTGCCCGCACCCCCTCCGCTCTTTGCGCCCCGGAAGTCAGTGCCGGCGGGCGGCGGCCCGAATTGGCGCGCAGCCTCATCCCCGCGAGGATCCCCTCGAACGGCTTTCCGTCCAGTCCGTCCGGCCGGCCGGACAAGTCCGCGAGCCCTTCCATGAAGGGCAGGAGCACATCCTTCTGCCAGGCGGGGCCGATGTCTGGCAGCGCCGCAGGCGTTGGGCTGGCCAGGAGATCGCGGTAGGGCGCGGCTCCCGCCGGTGCGCCTTCCAGCTTCTCCTTCACCTGCTTCAGCATGTCCGCGACCTTCGGCATCGCCACCGAGGCTCTGAGCTTGCGATGCTCGTCGAAGTCGAAAGAGTTCAGGAGCGCCCCGGCCGCAAAACCGCCATAGCTTGCGATCCTTTTGATCACCTCGGGATCCATGTTCAAGTTCAGCCCGCCTTCGTTGGGTTTCAGCAGGATGTGCACATTGCGTTCCCGGTAGCCGGGCAAGCGGGCCTGCAGCGTGTCCTGCCAGTCCTTTGCAGTCCCCAAGAGCGCCCAGCCGAACTTGGCCAGCCCATCGAGAGGCTCGGAGGGCAGCGCCAGATCGCTCCGGTCATCTTTGGCGATACGGATGCGCGCGGAAGCTTCGTCCCCCGCGTCTTCCGCGGCTTCGCCCAGCGCAATGCCGAATGTCGGGCGGCTTGGCAGGATGCTGTCGAAGAAGTGGATTGGGAAATTGGAGGACAGGCCGCCATCGGTGAACAGGCAGCGCACCATGCGCCCCCCGCTTCCTTCTGCCCCCGGCTCCAGCCGATAGAGCGGCACCGAGGCGATGAGACCAGGAAAGCTCAGGCTCATCCGCGCGATCAGGAACACCGGGAACTGCCCGCGCTCTGGCAGCTTGCGCAAGTCGGTGGGCGCGCGGCCCGCGCCGCCCGAATACTCGTTGCTGCTCGCCACCATGAAGTCGACGATCCCTTCGGGCATGATCCGGCGGAACTCCGAGGGGCTGAAATAGTGCTCGTCAGTGAACAGAGGCAGTTCATAGGGCCGGCGTGAGGTGATGTCTGTCGTCATCGCCCCGATGCGGATCCCGTGCCTCTCGATGTCTTGCACTGTCAAGGGCGGGTCGTGAGCAAGACGCCCGGCGATCTCGTGGATTTCGTCGGCGATCCATTCCCCGAAGGAGGGCTGCTCATGGCCGGATTGCCGAACGCCCGGGCAGATGCCCCAATCAGCCTTCGGGAGGCGCACCGTCACGTCGCGCGCCGCCGCTCCAGCAGCAGCCAAGAACGCGGTGATCAGCACAACAATCAGCACGAGTGGAGAAGCGTGCCAGCCAGCCCAGCCCATGAGCAACACCGCGATGATCGCCAAAGCTGCGCCGCCCAGTGAGAAGGGCCAGTAAGCCTTGCCAACTGCCCAAACACTCCTGAGGTAGCGGTTCTTCGGAAGGCTGGCGTTCAATGCGACCAGGAACGAAAACAAGCGAGAAAGATCAGGCGAGGGCTGGAACAGCGTGGCGGTATTTTCCCCGAGGAAAGCCGCACTGGCCTTCACCCGATCAAACCCCTGCCACTCCTCGCGCTCCTGCCGACGGTATTCGGCTGCCGCGGCAAATGCCGCCGCGATGGCTCCCGCCGACGTACCTCCAACGCCATGCAGCCGATGGGTCGCACCAATCGTGGCAATTACCTCCGGATAGACGACGCCCGAGGTTACCCCGCCTTTCATAATCAGATCGCAATCTTTTAGAACTTGTGCCATCGCCACGCCCCCTAATCTGGAAGAATCTTAAAATAGCACGCCGTGCTGCCGGAGTACCGGGGAAGCTTTCCATCACCCGCACTATGAGCAAGGTCATAGGCCCACCAACGCGCTGATCCGCGATGGTCGGCTTTGGCAAGCCTTCCTCGACCCATAGCCGATAGACGCGTTTTCGCGCTCGGCGCTCACCATCCAGACCTCCAGCCTCAATAGGAGGTGGATGCGTCGGTAGCCAGAACGCAACCGGCTCTCGGCCAGCTCTTTCGATCGCATCCGCAGTCTCACAGCCGTCATTCGCCGCAAGTGCGAAAGCGGCTGATGCCCTCAGCCGTAGCCGACATTCGCCCGGCAGCCAGACCGTGGCCGGCTCACTCCGAAGGGTCGGCGGGAAGCGGACTTTAGCTGCGGACGCGAAACAGTCAGGCGACGGCGTTGCAACCTGGCCTTCAAGCACCTTAGAACAAGAGCCGCTTCTGTCATTCTGGATGTGCTTGAACCCCTCGCGAGCGCAACTCCCTGGCCGTTGTGGAGAAGCCGCACGGCAGCGACGAGCAAAGCGGCAAATGCGTATCTTGGAGCGTCTTTGCCGCTCCGACAAACCGAGATTGGGTAATTGCCGCGCCGCATCCGAGGTTCGATTGGGCCCCAATCTGCCTGAAGCTTCAAAAGTAGAGGGATGCGCTTCGATGGGTCCTTGCCGCCCGGAAGGAGCGACCGAATAGAGATTTGCTCCGGCCTGTCAATTGATGGGCGCAGTCTCCGCATTTCGGACGATCTTCGACGGCGCAGCATTTATCCGGTTGAAGGTCAGTGGTTAGATCGAGAAGCAAATACGGTTTTCGCCCAGCGGTCGCAGATGCTGCCGAAACAGTCATGGATCGAGTCGCTGGCGATGGTGCTGCCGTTCGCCAACCGCCCGGCCAGCGCCAGGCCCGCCACCGGTGCATCATCTGCCCCAAGCAGCAAAGCGTCGGGCAAACATTGCGCGCCCAGATCGTCACCCAGAGCCTCCAGTTTCGATTGCTGTTGCAGCTCAACAATCAGTGGTTCCGTCACACGCTCCAGCGCAGGTTGGGGTAGAACGCTGTCGATCATCACGCTGACGGTCACGGCACGGCCGCCCGATTGCAGCTTCCAGCCTTCGAGGGCGAGCGCGATGTCGGGATCCTCCGCGGCGCGCGGGTCGACCAGCCCCGATTCGATCAGCGCGAGCAACAGGCGCGCCGTATCGACCGGCGCACCGTAAGAATAGCGCTTCAGGCCGTCGTCAAAGCTCACGACGGCCCTGGCCGTCCCGGCGGCAACCGCCGTTTCGTCGTAGATGCGACGCAATGGCGGCTGCCATTTGCGCCACAGCTGGCCGATCACGTAGCCGATTGAGGGCGGCTCGGCCCCCTCGGCCTGCGCGATGTTGGCGCGCAGCGCGTCCCGTGTCGTGCGGAGTTCCTGACTGCCGGGAGCTTCGGCTTCCATCTTCAGCCATTCGTTCACCGCTGACCGCTGCGAGGGCCCGCCTGTCGCGCGAAGGATGCGAAGTGCTGCGGTCTCGAGTACGTCGTAGAGCGGGGCCAGCGCGGCATCCGCCGGTCCGGTTAGCGCGACGCGCAGGGCGTCCGCAAAGGCGGCGTCCTCCGCCAGCAAAGGGTCGAACCGGGTATCCAGCGCGGCGCTTGCCGGTTTCGGCGCGGGTGCCTGACCATCGAGCGAAAACGGCACGATCCGCGCCGGTTCGCGCCCTGAGGCGACGTAGCGTCCGTCCTCGAACCGGCCGCCCGAACCCAGCGTCAGCATCCTGATCACATCGAGCGCCGAAAGCGCCATTCCGCGAATGCCGACAGTTCGCCCAGCCCAGCCCTCGGCTGCCTTCACGAGCGCCGACCCCGGATAGGCCGATATGAGCGGCAGCGCATGTCGCCCGGCATGGGCGCGCCAGCGTGCCATCTGTTCGTCATCGGCAGTTTCGGGCTGCCCGAGCGACAGAAGGACATGGTCGTAGGGCCCATGGTTCCCACCCTGAGTCTTTAGCCGCCAACCCTGCGGATCGCGTTCAGCCGCCATCACCCGTGCGGGGTGCAGTACGACGGAGATATGTCCGGGCAGCCGAGATAGCAGCGCATTGAACCGCGCGTGCAGATAAGTGCCGAGCCGCGCCCGCGGCAGAAACGCCTCATCATCGCGGCCGGCATCGCCCAGCCACGCGGCAAAGCTATCCTCCGGACCACCGCCTATCGGAGGTGGCGGGAGGCCTATGCTTCGCAACGGCAGGTTCAGCAGGCAGACAGGCGTTTCGTCCGGGCTGAAATTGGGGCCAGCCGCCGGCCAATCGGTCGGGTCGAAGAGCTCCACCGCCAAGGCCCCACCCTCCGCATCGGATCGGCGCGCCAATGCCTCCAGCGCGCCGAGGCCACGCGGCCCGAAACCGACGATCGCGATCCGGCGCGGGATCGATGCCATGACACGCTCCCTTCACTCAGCGGAATTGCGCCACTCTGCACAGTTCTACCCATGCCGCGCAAGGCATGAGCGCGCCGGGACGAAGGGTCGAACATTGAACATCGTGTCCATGTGTTCTACTTTTGTTCCATGAAGCGCACACTTGAGGAAAAACTGGCCATCCTGGCGGATGCGGCGAAGTATGATGCGTCCTGCGCCTCGTCCGGCACCACGCGGCGCGACTCGCGCAAGGGCGGAATTGGCAGCGCAGGCGGCAGCGGCATTTGCCACGCCTATACGCCGGACGGGCGCTGCGTCAGCCTGCTGAAGATCCTGATGACGAACTTCTGCATCTACGATTGCGCCTATTGCATCAACCGGGTGAGCAGCAGGGTCGAACGCGCGCGCTTCACCCCCGAGGAGGTCGTCTCCCTGACTCTGGAATTCTATCGCAGGAACTATATCGAAGGCCTGTTCCTAAGTTCCGGCATCATCCGCAGCCCCGACGACACGATGGTCGACATGGTTCGCATAGCGCGGATGCTCAGGCAGGATCACGGCTTCAAGGGCTATATTCACCTTAAGACCATCCCCGAGGCCAGCCAGCAACTGATCGACGAGGCAGGCCTACACGCCGACCGGCTTTCGGTGAACATCGAGCTGCCGCAAGATGCCAGCACGCGCCGTTTGGCCCCGCAGAAGAGGCCGGAGACGATCCGGGCGGCCATGGCGGGCGTTAGGCTGAAGCGCGAGGGCAGCCGCGAGCGCAGCTATACCGGGAAGAGGCCCGCACGCTTCGCACCGGCGGGTCAGTCCACGCAGATGATCGTTGGCGCAGACGCCGCCAGCGACCGGGACATACTTTCGGCCGCCTCGCGCCTCTACAGCAGCTATGATCTCAAGAGGGTCTATTACTCCGCCTTCTCGCCCATTCCGGACGCCTCGGCCGCGCTGCCACTGATCGAGCCGCCGCTGATGCGGGAACATCGGCTCTACCAGGCAGACTGGCTCATGCGGTTCTACGGCTTCGAGGTGGGCGAGATTGCCAGCGTCGCGCCAACAGGCAACCTCGATCTGGCTGTCGATCCGAAGCTGGCCTGGGCGTTGGCCAATCGCGGACAGTTTCCGGTCGATGTGAATCGCGCCAGCCGCGCCATGCTGCTGCGGGTGCCGGGTTTCGGGACGCGTTCGGTCGACCGTATCCTTGCTGCGCGTCGGTCCGGGCCGGTGCGCTATGCCGATTTGATCCGGATTGGCGCGTTGATGAACAAGGCGAAGCCCTTCGTGCGCCTCCCTGACTGGTCGCCCGGCGCACTGACCGACAGCGATGACCTGCGCGCCCGGTTCGCCGCCGCGCCGCAACAACTCAGCCTGTTCTGATGTATCGCGTCACCCTTCCGATGCTTGGGTTTGCCCCGGTATGGCGCGATGCTGCGCGTCAGCTGGTCAGCCATGCTGTCGCGCCGGACCGTATCTGGTGGGACCGTGGTGAGGGCGGCGATCTGTTCGAAGCAGACCCACCGCCCCGCACCGAAGGGTTGACGACGGTCAACGCCCCATCGGCCTTTCCCAAACTTGCCGATACAGTGCTTTGCCACTCCAACGCGGCTGCGCCTGCGCTGTTGTACGAAGCTTTGTACCGCCATCAGGGCGATCGCGGCGCGCTGGCCAATCCCGCCGATCCGCTGTCTCGGCGCCTGGAGATGCTGGCGAAAACGGTGCGCCGGGACATTCACAAGATGCACGCCTTCGTCCGGTTCCGCGAACTGTCGGGCGACGGCGCACGCCGTCGTTTCGGCGCGTGGTTCGAACCCGATCACGGCATTCTGGAGGCCGCCACACAGTTCTTTGCCCGCCGTTTCGCGGACATGGACTGGACGATCGCGACGCCGCAAGGCGTGGCGCGGTTCGAAGGCGGCGCGCTTTCCTTTCACGCACCCGCGCCGCGCCCCGATCTGCCCACGGACGCATCGGAGGCACTCTGGGGCACTTATTTCGCGAATATCTTCAATCCCGCGCGGTTGCATCTGAAGGCGATGCGCTCGGAAATGCCTGTGAAATACTGGAGGAACCTGCCCGAGACCCGCCTGATCCCCGAGATGCTCGCAGGTGCCGAGGCGCGGGTCGCGGCCATGCGCGCCGCGATGCCAACGGAGGCGCCAGCGCGCGCGGAGCGTATTCTGGAGCGGCTGACGACGCCCGAACCGGAGGGGGCTCCGGCGACGCTTGACGATGCGCGGCGGGCCGCTGCGCAGTGCCGCCGCTGCGGCCTGTGCGAGGCGGCGACGCAGACGGTCTGGGGCGAAGGCGATCCGAAGGCCGCGCTGATGATTGTGGGCGAACAACCGGGCGACGTGGAAGACCTTGCCGGCCGGCCCTTCGTCGGCCCGGCTGGGCAATTGCTGCGCACCGTGATGAAAGAGGCGGAGGTCGGCCGCGCGTGGATGACAAACGCGGTCAAGCATTTCAAATTCCAGCCCAGAGGCAAGAGGCGGCTGCATCAGAACCCGAGCCGGGGCGAGATCGAGCATTGCCGCTGGTGGCTAGACCTCGAACGCCGCCTCATCGCGCCGCGCCTGACGGTCGCGCTTGGCGCATCCGCGGCCTATTCGTTGACCAGCGACGACAGCCCGATGCGCGCGCGCCGCGGGCGAGTCGAGACCGCCCGCGATGGCGGGAGGGTGCTGTTGACCTGGCATCCGAGCTATGTCCTGCGTCTTCCGCCCAAAGCCCGACCACAAGCCCGGGCGGAACTGCTGGCCGACCTGCGGCGGGTGTCGGCATTGAACGGAGACGACGCTGCAAACTACTGAGCTTGGCAGCTCATTTTCCCTGCGGTCGACCGGCTGATCGCGCAGACTCGTTCCCTGCATTGCCGCCAGTTGTCCATCTTTCCATAGGGGTCTTGACAAGAAAATTACCGCTCACCACCTGAAATTGCGGGGACGCCAAGGCGGGTCCCCGGGTAGTGGAAGAGAGGATGGGTGGCAAAACGCGCCCGTCCCTTTGACTGCCAGACCGGTTCGTGGCGCTCGCGCAGGCGCCGCCCCGGGAGTGCGAGCAGTGTCACGGCCTGAGACCTGCCTTTCCGGCTTCTCCGAACATATCGACTGTCTGCCCCGGCTGTGACGGCGCGCGGTTTCGCATGTCGTGCGGCCAGGCCCAGTCAGTCGGTCAAAGTCGAGTTGGAAAAGGAGGACTGCAATGCTTGAAACAGTTTTCGCACCGTTCAGTCCGGCGGATCCCTTCGCCGACATGCGTCGGATGCAGAGCACAATGAACCGTCTCTTTGACGGCATCCGCGCGCCCGATCGACCGGCGACATATCCGCCGGTAAACTTCTGGGCTGGCCAGGACAGCGTCGTGATGACGGCGGAACTGCCAGGCCTCGCCGAGGGCGATATCGAACTAACTGTCAAGGACACCACGCTTACGATCAGGGGTACCTATCCGGATCATGAGGCTAACGATGGCATGGTCTGGCACCGTCGCGAACGCCCGGTCGGTTCGTTCACACGCTCGGTCGAACTGCCGTTCCGCATCGACCCGGAGCGGATTGAGGCGCGGTTCCAGAGTGGCGTCCTGACGGTCGAGATGCAGCGGCCGGAAGAGGACAAGCCGAAGCGCATCACAATCAGGGCGTCCTGATCGAGAATGGGAAAGGAGGAAAAGATGGCACAGGAACTTACCACTCAAGCCGGCCGGAACATCGCGCGCAGCGGCGAGGATTCTGACCGCACCGCCATGGCGTTTACGCCTGCGGTGGACATTTTCGCTCAGGGCGATGTCACGGTCATCAAGGCGGACATGCCCGGCGTGGCGCCCGATGACGTGGAAGTGACGCTCGAGCGCCAGGTGCTGACGCTCCAGGGCCGCGTCAGGCCGCACGCGCCGGAAGGCTATCGGCGGCTTTCGCAGGAATATCGCGAGGGAGACTATCTGCGGGTCTTCACGCTTTCAGACGAAGTCGACCAGAAAAGGATCAAGGCTGACTTCAAGAACGGCGTCCTGCGGCTCGAACTGCCGCGCGCGGCCGAGGCCAAGCCGAAGAAAATCTCGGTGAAGGCGGCGTGACGGGCTGGCTTCTCGCGAACCGGAAAGGAGGAAATCATGATGCAGATCAGCGATCTCATCCCCTGGGGTCGTGATAAGGAAAAGACCCCGGGCGCGCCGGAAGGCCGCGAGCCCAATCCGCTCGCCGTACTTCAGCGCGACATCAACAATGTGTTCGAGTCCTTCTGGCAGAAGGTCGAGAGCGGCTGGAACGGTCGCAGCAATGTCGTGGGCATGTTCGGGCCGAGCACCGACGTGTCGGAAACCGACAAGAATGTCGAGGTGACGGTCGAACTTCCGGGCATGACCGACAAGGACATCGACATCTCGCTCTCGGGCGACGCGATGACCATTCGCGGCGAGAAGAAGGTTGAACACGAGGAAAAGCGCAAGGGCTTGTACATGTCCGAACGCGCCTACGGTGCGTTCTACCGGACCATCCCGCTACCGCCGGGCGTCGATACCGACAAGGCCGATGCCAAGTTCAGGAACGGCGTTCTGACGGTCACGCTGCCGAAGACGCCCGAAGCGCAAGCGAAGGTCAAGCGCATTCCCGTCAAGGCTGCCTGACGCAACTGGCGGCCGGTCGAGTCCGGCCGCCTACTTTCCAGCCATGCACGGAGGAGTAGATGCGTTTCCCGATTTGGGTATCTGGCCGGCTTCTGACGACGCTTTGCGCGTTTTTGACACTGGCAGCCTCAACTGCTGCAGCGCAGACGCCCGACCGGCCCCTGCTCCGGAACGATGACGGCCTGCCGACGCTTGCGCCCCTCCTAGCCGAGGTGACACACGCCGTCGTCAACATCTCGGTCGAATGCCGGCAGACGTCGGAAATGAACCCGCTCTTCTGAGCAGCCCGATCTGACTGGTCCATGTTGATTGTTAGTGCATGACCGGCCCAGAGCCGCCGTTGGCGCCGTCTGCAGTGAGGGTCGGCTCTTTGCGGGCAGTACCCATTTGTCCAGCGTTCGAGAATTCGGACATTGAGCGGCATAGGGATACCCGCGCCCGATAGTGTTACCAGTGTCTTTGAGTCGCGCCAGGGCAAGGGTACAGCTGCCACCAAAATGCGTGCCCATTTAGTCACCGACGTCGAATGAAAGATCGGTTATGATCTTGCTCGGACTGGCAGCGCTGCCAGATCCATAGCCGCGTTGTTGCAGGGATGACGCGCACCATACTTCTCGAGGGCCCACAGGAGAGCATCACGATGTCCAATCCCATCGTCCGCTATTTCGATTTTGCCGGGAGCCGTGGCGAGGAAGTGAGGCTTGCGCTGTTGATCGCCGGGGTGCCATTTGACGATGACCGTATCGGTCGCGACGAGTTTGCCGGCATCAAGACTGAACTGCCGTTCGGTTCCTTGCCCGTTTTGGAAGTTCCTGGCCACGGGATCTTTGCACAAACTAACGCGATCCTGAGGTTGATCGGGCGATTGCACGGCCTTCATCCGGATGATCCCTGGGATGCGGCACGGCACGATGCCGTGCTGGAAGCCTGCGAGGACTTGCGACACCGCATCTCGGCCACCTCGCGGCTGACCCAAGCAGCGGAACGGAAGACGGCGCGGCAAGCGCTGGCGGATGGCTTCATCCCTCACTGGGCCCAAGGCATCGAAGGTCTGATTGGCGACAGTCCATTTGTCGGCACAACGCAGCCCGCGGTTGCCGACATCAAGATTCACATGATTGAAAAGGCCCTTCGGGGCGGCAATTTCGACGATATCCCGACCACGGTTCTTGATCCCTATGCGCGCATTCAGGTTGTGGCGCACGGCGTAGCGAGCCATCCGGCGGTGCAGGCTTGGCGCGCGTCCTAAAGCCAGTACGAAGGCGCGATGCACTCCCGCTGCAGCCTCACCGTCGGATCGGTCCGAAGGTCGATCACAGCATCCAAGTCCGGTCGCAGAAGTCGAAAGCTTCGGGCCCAAAACGCTCAGATGAAAGCGAGTGCAATATGTGAGTGCAGAATTGCGCTGCCGCTCGTGCACGGCCCAATCCGGACCTTCGACCGAGCTTCAAGATGCTGCAGTGCAGCCCTCATAGTTGCCTTTCGCTGCAGTTGCAAAATTTGATGGCAACCGAACTCACACATCGCGGGTCACAGGTGTCATTCGTTCCTTCCGATTGCATGAGAGCCATTCTGGAAAACTTAGGAGGTTCTCCATTCTCAAATCTGATAGGGTCTGCATCGAAAGGAGTACGCCGTGCCGGATAACGGCCAGAACGCGTTCGAACGGCATCATCCGTGCTGCGCGACAGAGACACATACGGCAGGCGCACCGTGCCGCTGACGATCCGAAAGGCGACGCCGGACGATGCGCCCCTGCTTGTGCGCGTCATCGACATGGCAAGTGGCGGAGTGGTGCCGACGCTCTGGGCTGAGATGGCCTCTCCGGACATGGATGGATTCGGCGTCGGACTCACGCTTGTTGCCGCGGAGGACGGAGATTTTAGCTATCGAAACGGGTTCATCGCCGAACGCAACGGTACGGAATTGGGCGGATTGATCGGCTATGTCCTTCCGACCACCCCGCAGCCAGCAGGGCCCGACGTTCCCGAGGTATTTGTCGGTATCGAGGAGCTCGCGCAGCTCGTGCCGGGCCATTGGTACATCAATTTCATGGCCGCCGTGCCTGAAGAGCGACGGCAAGGCGTGGGCGCTGCCCTGCTGAACGAGGCTGAGGAGCAGGCACGAGATCGCTCTTGCCCAGGTCTCGCGCTGATCGTTACGGCCTCAAACGAGAAAGCCATAAGCGTCTACCGGCGGGCCGGGTACACCGAGCGCGCGCGGCGTCCGTTCGACCTGTCTGACTTTGGAACAGGGCCAACAGAAGCGGTGCTGATGGTGAAGGAGTTCGATTAGCTATTTGACGGCCAATGTGTGTGAGTGTCGGCCCAATCCTGCCGTTCGCGAGGGAGGAAACGTCGCGACGCAGCGTCCCCATTCCTGCCACGAGCGGCGGACTGCAGCATTTTCAGCCCGTCAATGATGGCGGCACGGGACGAGATTGACGCAAGGTTCTCGGATTTCGTTACCCGCGCGGGGCTCTCAAGTAACTTTTGAACCGCGCGAAATGGCTGCGCTGCAAGTGGAAACCTGATTCTCCTTCCGGCGATTTGAACACAGCTTCAAACCCCTCCAACCGTGATCTTGCCGTTAGGGGCGGCACAACATAGTGCCACCCCCACGCATTTCAATTTGCAAATAGCGTCAGTTCACGGCGCTCAGTTCAGACCGAGCGGGGCGATAGCGCTCTTTCGGTTTAATGACGCCCAGGTTCTCGACGACCTCGAATCGCCCGCTCCGCGCCTGCGCGATGTACATGTTGTGCCGCAGGTGGTGCTGTCCCGGAACCATTTGCGCGGACCCACCCGGAGCCTGGTCGATGGAGGCGTGATCGAGGGCGGTGATGTCCGCGTCCTGATCGAGCGAGCCCGCCTCCTTGACCGCCGCCTCCCACAGCTTCAGCGCCTTGTAGTGCCCCGAACAGCCGCTGCCTGCGGTGAACATCGCGCTGCCCGGGAACCGGCGGTTGTAGTCTTTCAGCAGTTGCATGCTGAAGGGATCCTCGATGCCCTGATAGTAGTCGAGGCAGCTGTAGAGCCCCTCGACATGCTCAGCCGGCACGAGGTTCAGGAAGTTCTCATCGAAATAGGTGCAGATGATCTTGCCGCCCTTCGCGAGAAAGCCGGCGTTGTGTAGTTCTTCGAGGAACGGTGTCAGCCCGGGCGGCACGATCGTGTTGAACACCACCTCGGTTCCGGTCGCCATGATCTTCCGCACGGTTTCGCGGTAATCGGCGTGATCCAGCGGGAAATACTCCTCGCCCGTGATCTCGCCGCCGTTCTGGCTGACCATCCGCTTGGCCGCCTTGTTCAAGCGATGCGGCCAGATGTAGTCGGCCGAGGGGAGGTAGAACTTCCGCGCACCGGACTTCCGCATCAGCCAGGGAACGAGCGGCTCCACCTGCTGGGCGGGCACGGGACCGGTGCAGAAGATCAGGGGATCGTCCTCCTGGCCCTCGTACTGCTCGGGGTAGATGTAGAGCGTGTTGCCCTTCTCGGTCGCCTCGCTGCGGATCGCCTGGCGGGTAGAACTGAAGATCCCGCCCACGACGACGTCCACCTTGTCCTCATTGACGAGCTTTGCGGCGGCCGCCTTCGCAACCGCGTCGTCGGTCTGGCCGTCCTCGATGATCAGCTCGACCGGCCGTCCGAGAAGGCCGCCAGCCTCGTTCATGTCCTCGATGACCATTTTGCAGACATTGGCGTTGGCGATGCCCATGAAGGACAGCGGTCCGGTGAGTTCGGCGATGACGCCCACCTTAATCGGTTTCCGTTCCATCTTGTGGTCTCCTTGTCGTTCCGGGGTGCAGGACGCATCGGGCGGTTGCATCCGTCCGGCGCGGTCCCTCGGCGCCCCGCCTCGGTACGTGATGAAAGTGGGTCAGGCTTCGAACTCGCCGATCAGCATCGCCGCCTGGGGCTTGCCCTTGTGGCCCGCCGCCTGAAGGATCGGCGGCACTTCGGGATCTGAGACGAAGCGCTTCCAGCCCTCGGCATCCCAGTCGAAGATTGCCCAGAGGCGGTCATCCTCGGACGGGTCGCGAAACACCGTGCTTCCCTTCGAGCCGTGCAGCTTGCGCTTTTCGGCACCCTTCGTCGAAAACACCTCGATGAAGCGGTCGACATCCTCGACCCTGGTCGTTGCCAGCAACATGTCGTCTTCCTCCTGTCTGTCCGGGACCACCACGGCCCGGTTGTGGGGGAAGAATGCGCGCGAGCTTAACCCCGCACATGGGGTGAACTCCCTATGCCGCCGCCTTAGCGCATCAGAAGCCCGCTCTCGACGGCGAAGAGCGCCGCGCCGGCGCGCGTCGTGACACCGATCTTGGAGTAGATGTTCTGGATGTGGTTGTCGGCGGTCTTCGGCGAGATACCGAGATCATCGGCCGTCTCCTTCAGGGTGAGGCCCCTGGCGATGAGGCGCAGCACCTCGATCTCTCGCGGGGTCATGCCGGCAAGGCGCGGGGAAATGTTCCTGCGAGACGGTTGCCCGGCGACCGTGAGCACGGCTTCGGCGCCATCGGCGCAAAGCCGTCCCTCGCGCACCAATGTCCGGACCATGGAGGCCGCCGCCTCATCATCCAGCGCGGGACGTTGCGGCCGGTCCTCGCGCGCGGTCTCATAGACCTCGGCCGCCGCGAGGATTCGCGCAGCCGGGGAGAGATCGGAGCCATCGATCTGCCGGTAGTACCCCGACCGGTCGAGACACTCATGGTGACGCGAAACCAGTGCTGCGGCCTCCAGGCCGGGCTCTCCCAGCGCCGAAAGCGCACGCTCGCCGTAATAGGGATGCAGCTTCGCCGTATCTGCTTCCACGGGCGACATCGGCCCTTTCCTGATCCAGGTCGCCACAGGCACGCAGAGTTCGCCGATGTCGTGAACCAGCCCGGCCCAGCGTACGTTTCGCACATCGGGGTGCGGAAGTCCCCTGTGCCTTGCCGCCGCCTCGGCCAGATCGGCCACCGCGCGCGAATGGCCATGCGTGAATGGCATTCGCATGTCGATCATGTCGGCGATCGCCAGACATGCCGCGTCGCAGGCCTCTTCGTCCAGAAACTCGACGGGCTCGGGCTCGAGCGCGAGCACCGTCTCTCGCGTGACGCTGTCGTCGACCCCCTCCATCAGGGGATGGGCATTCTCGGACATCAGCATGGCCAGCCCAGCCTCGTATGGGCCATCCGCGCGCGCCGCGACGATCCGGGCCATCTCGTCGATGCCATGAGCATCCGCCAGCGCAATCGCGTCTTGCGCCAGCGTGATCAGCCGAACGGCCGGCAGGACATCGTCGCCGGAGAGGCCGCGCGGCATGCCGCGGCCGTCCCAGCGTTCATAGATCTGACCGAGATTCCGACGGATCTCTTCCGTCAGGCCGAGTCGCTCTCCGATCCTATCCGCGATCTCGCAATGGGCCGTCAGGATCGGGAGGGTGACCTTGAGCGCGCCGCTGAGGCTCTCTTGTATCGCGCGCTCCTGCGCCTCGGGCTCCAGCTCTGCGTAAAGGCGCTTGAATGCGTTCAGAAATACCTGCCCGACCCTCGCCTTGTCACCCATGTCGAGACCGGCGAGTTCTTTCCTCAGTGCGATCTCGTCCCCAAGGGCTGCCGCCATCAGGTAAGAGTCGGCATTGCACCCGACGTACCGCAAGAGCGCCTGATGGTAGACGCTACGCCGGCCCTGCGCGTCAAAGCCGGCGAGGGCGGCAAGCCGCATGCCGAGCACGCAAGACCGGAGCGCGAAATCCCGCGAATGACCGGTCGCGAGGTCTGAGGCGTAGGCAAGCACCATCATGAAATCGGCACGACGCATTCGGAGATCGGACATGGCAGCACCCCCTTTTGAACAATAATTATCTTGTTTTGGCGACCATGTAACGAAACAGCTAGCGATCCAGGGCCTTTTGGGTTTCATACGACTTCAAGGAAAACCTCAACGTGTGTGAAGAAGCGCCAAAGAGTCCGCCTTGCGCTTGACGGGGCGGGTCGGCCGACACAGAAGGCCCATAGCTGCCGATGAACCGATACTCTGGGTGCCGCACTGCGGCCCGTCATTCCGGACATTCGCTGCGGGTGCAAGGCGCCGACAGCTTCGAAGGTCCAGATCGCGGACTTAGCGGAGGTTTGTGAACGCGGTTTCAACCAGACCAGAATGACGTGCGAAATTTGTCGTTTAGTCGGAAGACTCGCGAGCGATCGCACTTGTCACCATTGCGATATGCGCTGCTCGGATCTGGCTACCTTTGACTTCCGCCCCCAGCCGAAGGTATGAGCCGTTCTCCGACGTAACCAGAATTGGCGATGTATCTTCCTGCTGCAAAAGCGTTAGCAGGTCGCGATAAGACCAATCCCGACGCAACCAGTCCAAAACGTAGGACTGTAGCTGGTTAGCGATGTCGACAGCCTCATGCGAAGCCTCCTCGACGGTTTCGACACTCCAAGTCGACTGAACTTCCCAACCCCACCTACACTTTTGCATCGGAGGGGCATCGGCCGGGCAGACCATACCCCGGATCGGCATTTGTGGCTCAGAAGGGCGAGGGCCATTGGGACCCTCCTTGATATGGTCTCGTTGAAAGGGATCAAGTAGTGCACTGTATCCCGGCAGGCATATTCCAATACGGACCTCAAAAGACGCTGTCGACGTCTTGTCCGTCATCGCGCGATACGTGGAAAAGCACGATAGCTCGACAAGTTCGATGCGATCACCACGATGATGCCAAAGCCTGCTTGGGGTCCCGTCGGTGAAGCCATGATCGCGAAGCAATGGAATGACATGCTGCCTAAGGGCAGCCCGAGAGTCTTTCGCGGTCACCTCAGTCTTTGGCATTTGAGATCCGTTCTATCCATTATTAGAATGAGCTTTTTGCTCAGGCTGAATGGTTTGAAAGTTGTAGCTATGCGCGGCCCTGGAAAAGTTTTCCCGGCTAGCTTCATCGGCTCAGAGACTTTAATGATTTCGCTTGATTAGGCCAGACCCGACATTGGCTGCGTTGCACAGTGGCTTTCAACCGGACCTGCGGCGCTGCGGCAGTTTTTTCAATACCACGCACTTAGCGCCGAAGCTTTGCGGCCCATAGCTGCCGTGCAACCAGCGCTATGCTGCGCTACGGCCTGGCAGACCGGACGTTCGCCCCAGGGGCGCCGTCCTCGCCGCATCTGCGAGTGCCCCGGCGTAGAGGGTGGTTAGCTGCCCTTCCTTAGATCTTTAGCTTGTATCCGATATGGGTCGGTTCGAAACCCAGACGGTCATAGAAGCGATGGGCGTCCGGCCGGGCCTTGTCCGTGGTGAGCTGAGCGAACGAACCCCGGCGTGCCCGGCATTCGCTGATCGCCCAGGCAAACATCGCTTCACCAAGCTTGCCGCCCCGACGATCGCTCGCGATCCGCACTGCCTCTATCTGTCCACGCTTGGTGCCATTGCGAGAGAAACCCGGGATGAAGGTGAGGTGCAAGGTTCCGACGATCTGCTGCTCATTCTCGACCACACAAAGAAACTGGTTCGGGTCGGCATCAATCTCCGCAAATGCATCCTGGTAGCAATCGTCTACGGCTGGCAAAGCGTTTTCCCGCGACGCACCAAGCACGTCATCGGACAGCATCGCGACAATCGCTCGCTGGTCCGCTGCGGTTGCTCGGCGGTAACGCGGTTCACCCATGAGTATTATCCCCTCACTCTCTTCATTGCCGACCATTTCCATAGGAGCTGTGGGTCGTGAACGAACATGCCGGCGGACAGGGGCCACCTCCGCTTCGTTGCGCAGGTTGACGCCCTGATGCGGCTCAGTTTTTCAAGCTCCCTGCGCCTGAGACTGCGCCGCCCAGGCGAGCGAGAACAGCAGCAGGGCTGCAGACAGTCCGCAGGCGACGGTGCGGACGGTGTTCCAGAAGCTCCAGCGGGGCAGATAAGTGCGGGTCCAGTAGTCCAGTGTCGCATCCTCGGAGGCCTCCATGCCCGCCAGGGCTTCGTTCATCGGCACGTTGAAGAACACCGTTACCCCAAAGCATCCGACGAAATACGTCAGGCCCGCCAGCATCATCACGGTTCCCGGGCCGTGCCCGACGACTATTGCGCCATAGACCGCGATCAGCAGGGATACCGGCGCCAGCCCGAGGAATAGCACCATGAAGACCCAGCGGAACACCTCTCGGTTGATGGCCTGCATCGCCTCCGCGCCACCCTGACCGCTGGTCACAGACAGGGCGCGCATGATGAAATCCGAGAAGGCGAGAAAGACGCCACCGACCAGCGCATAGGCGAGGACGGCGAGGTGGGCGAGGTAGAAGAGAACGGGGGACATGGGGACGGGTTCCTTAGATTGGGGCGGCGGCAGGACGTCAAGCGCCAAGCCGCCGCGGCAGGTTCAGCGCGCGGGCTGCGCCGTGGAGAGGCCGGGCGCCGGCTGCCAAAGGCGCCGGCGGAAGGCTGCGAGGCAGAGCGCGGCGATGATCAGTTCCACGACGAGGGCGCCGATGACGCTGCCGGACGGCATCCCGTCTACTGCAAGCGCGACCAGCCGTCCGGCCGGAAAGGTGGTGAAGACCGTCAGGGCCACCGCCATGCCAACGGGCAGGACCGCGTGCCGCCAGATGCCGAGCAGCATCAGAAGGCCGAAACCCGCGAGACCGGCGCCGGGTGCGCGCAGTTCGCTCAGCAGGTTGGTGTCTTCGCCGAGCCTGATGCCGTAACCGGCGTAGAAGGCGTGCGGCGCGAACAGGATGAAAGCGCCAATGGTGAGCGCGGTGAGGCCGGAGAGACCGAGCGCGGTCTTCTCGAGTAGGGTGGGTCTCATGTCATGTTCCTTTCATGGGGTGGTGTCAGGCGGCGCTTGTCCAGGCGCCGGTTCGAGCGGCGGCGTTGGCGAAGTCCGCAAAGTCGCGCGGGCCGCGGCCGAGCGCGCGTATCACGCCGTCCGTGGTGTGGGCGTTGCGACCGTCCAGCGTTTCGCGCGCGATGGCGGTGAAGACGTCGGCGACGAAGGCGCCCCCAGCCTCGGCGATGTTTGCGTGGAACTCCTCGAAGCTGATCGGGATATGCTGGATCTCGTGCCCGGTAGCCCTCGAGAGTTCACACGCCATGTTTGCGAAGGACATCAGCCGCGGGCCTGTCACCTCGTAGAGTTCGCCCTTGTGGCCCTCTTCGGTCAGTGCCGCGACTGCGACATCGGCAATGTCGTCGATGTCGATGATGGGCTCGGCGACATCGCCGCCGGGCATCGGAAGGACGCCGGCCAGGACCGGATCGCGCAGGTAGCCTTCGGAGAAGTTCTGAGCGAACCAGGCAGCCCGGACGATGGTGAAGTCGACGCGGGAATTGCGCACCACCTCTTCGCCCAGCCGCGCGTGGTGTTCGCCGCGGCCGGAGAGCAGCACGAGGTGCTCGATGTCCACGTCGCGGGCCGTCTCGCAGAGGGACTCGAGCTTTTCCACGGCGCTGGGGAAAGCAAGGTCAGGAAAGTAGGTGACATAGGCCGCACGGACCCCGCGCAGTGCCGGCGCCCAAGTCTCCGGCGCTTCCCAGTCGAAGGGCGTTGCGGAGCTGCGCGAGCCGCGGCGCACGGGAATGCCCCGCGCCTCGAGGCGGCTGGCGACGCGGCGGCCGGTCTTGCCGGTTGCGCCGATGACGAGGATCTCTTGGTCTTTCATGGGGTGCCTCCCTGGCTTCGGTATCGGTGGCCAAGGGATAAGCGCGGGGATGCTGCGCGGTCTTGACCGCCGATGCCAGCCTTTTGACCGCCGTCGCCAATGCGCCCGTCAGCGGTGGAAGATATCCTTGCGGTAGGTCGCGGGCGTTGTGCCGACCCAGCGCTTGAACGCGCGGGTAAAGGCGCTCTGCTCGGAGAAACCGGTGAGAAACGCGATTTCGGCCAGTGAATGGCTCTCGTCCTGCAAGAGCCCTTCGGCGAGGTTGCGGCGGGTTTCCTCGGTGAGGCTCTGAAAGTTCATTCCGTGCTCGGAGAGGCGCCTGTGGAAAGACCGCGCACTTAGTCCGAGGCTGCGGGCGATCTCGGCCATCTTCGGCGCCCCCTCGCTGAGGGCCTGGGCGATTGCGGCTTTCGCCTGCGTGACAAGCGCGGGCTCCCGGGTGATCTCGGACAGTTCTGCTTCGAGATGCGTGGTGAGGTATTGCGATATCCCCACGTCCCCTAGGATGTTGGGCCGGGCCAGCGTCTCGTCGGCATAGAGGATCGCGTCGAGTTCGGCGCCGAAGCGCACCGGGCAGTCGAACCAGTCCTCGTGCGCGGCGATCGAGCGCGGGGCGGGATGCCGGACCAGCACTTCCACGGGCGCGAGCGGCACCGGGCAGACCTGCCTTGCGATGGACACGGCGCTCGCAAGGGTCGCCTCGTTCGACAGCCGCATCCCGAGGCGCCGTTCGCCCGCCCGATGCAGGATGAAGAGCGTGCCCCCAGTCGCCGGCCGCAGCTCGTATTCGACGACGCTGGTCCACAGACGCGCATAGCGTTCCACCCGCGCATAGGACGCCCCGAGCGTCGTTGCAGCCTTGAAGGCCAGCCCAAGCGCACCGTATTCGTCAAGCCGCATGGAGGCGCCCGTGCGCACCGGCAGTTCGGTTACGTCCATCTGATCGGCGATTCTTTCGAGCATGTCGTAATAGCGCTCGGCCGGAACCATCTGCCTGGCGTCCCAGGGGTCGTCGGGGGCGATCCCGACGCTGGAAAGCATCGCCGCAGCATCAACCCCACCGCCCGCCGCGGCGACCACCTTGCGCGCGAAGAGCGACGTCACATACCCCATGACCCGCATTCTACGGTGCGCGTGGTGAGCCGCCAAGCTCGCGGTGGATCTCGGCGCGAAGCGGACTGGATGTCCTCTTTTCGCTTACGCATGCTTTCTGCCCTATCTGCTCAAGTGACGTGAGCGGCCGATACCGGACATTCGATCCTAGCCGATGCCGGAAGCAGCTTTTCCCGAAGCGGCCATGCCGGCTCAAGACAGCAATGTGGCGTCTGGACCTTCCAGGATGCGCAGGAAGAGGCCGCTGGCAGACGAACTCTGTAGAACCGTCCGTCGCGCCTTTGCTTGGCAGTTTGGTCACTCAACAGTCAGCGCCGCCGCGCTTCGGCATTCCTTGAACCGGACACGCGCCTCATTCCGCAGTTTTCTCACCCTGCTGGTGGGCGGAGGCCCAAAGCGGTCATTGCAGCTCTACCAGTGGGTTAGAGCACACGAGGTCCCCACATGGTGTTAAGAAGATGTACCTCCAGCCAGTCCGCCAGCTTTTCCGCTTCTGAGATCGCGGCAAAGAGCAGCTCACGTGAAACATGGATGGCCAGATTGAGAAACGAAACTGTCTGACGTCAGGGCCCTTCGGACAGATTTAGGGGTTTGAGCAACGGAGCATTTCTGGTTCATCGAAGCCACTATGGAGCGAAGATGAAACAGAGATCCGGAACATCGAAGGATGCGGTTTGAATGGGCCAGCCACCTGACGGTCAAGCACTCAATGCCAGCGGCGTGACTTGCGGGAGGACGGCGGAACATTCTGGCTCGATCATCAGAGCAGCCTCGAAGGCTTTGAGACTTCGCCGGGCAACGGGGCCATAGGCAGTGGTTCCAAGTGAGGACAGTCCAGGGAACAGTTCGAAAAGCTCGTCCTGGGTGTCTTTCTCCAGGCATAGAACGCCGTCATCACTTGGGTAGAAGCTTTCGGTTGGCGCACCTTCGGCGTAGACGATTTCGTGGCAGTCGAAGAGGATATGGAAGTACTCCACTTCGGAACCTTCGATCACGCGGATTGCGCGGCCATCCACCAGATGTTTGGCGGCGACCAGAACTTCATCCTCTCCGAACAGGAGCTGGGATCGCCAGTTGCCCAGCAGCATACGGTGTTGCTGTGAAACGAAGAGGTCACGCGTGTTGTCCAGAGCGCCCGAGGCGATCAGGACGGGCGCGAGCTTTCCGATGGCGGCTACTTTGCGAGATCCGATCCAACGGACGGGCTGATCCCCGTGATCAGCGGTCGTCACCAGGTCTCCAACCCGAAGATCCTCGATCGCGATGTCGCCGTTCGGCGTCCGGATGACGGTTCCCCGGGTGAAGCAGGGGATTCCCATCGCGTTCAGCTTCGCGGCGCTGTCCACCTGCGACGGCAGGATTCCAACGAGCGTGACACTTTCACCATTGGGGAAGATCAGAATCGCATCGCCCGTGCCGTCGCCGACCGTATCCGTGACCGTCACGTCCCAGGCGTTGACAGGGTTGCCCTGGCTATCAGTCAGGTCGGCGAGGTCGAACCTGTCCCGGCCCGTGAAGGTGCCGTCACCATTGTCTATCGGCGATTCGAAGCCGAGTACCGTGTCCTGACCGGACCCATCCTGCAAGACAACAAGATCGCTTGCATTGTCCCCTGCTCCGAGGATGAGCCGGTCATTGCCCGCGCCGCCGTTCAGCGTGTCGTTGCCGGCGCCGCCCGCGAGAGTATCGTTTCCCACGCCGCCGGTCAGGCTGTCATTGCCAGCGCCCGCATCGACATTGACGCCCGCCGTCGCCGCGGAGGCGTTGACGGTGTCGTTTCCCGCGCCGAGAGTGAAGCGCTCAATCTCGGAGAACACCGCAGTCGAGCCGCCAGCGGCGAGCGTGCCCGCCTCGCTGCCGGTGAAGCTGAGCGTGGTGTTGGCGGTCAGGCCGGACGCGTCGATCAGGTCGCCCGCAGTCTCGCCGGTCTCGCCGCCGACGATAGTGTCATTGCCGAAGGTGCCGGTCAGGCGGAACGTGTCGTCGCCCGCGCCGCCGGTGAGGCTGTCATTGCCCGCGCCGCCGTTCAGCGTGTCGTTGCCGGCGCCGCCCGCGAGAGTATCGTTTCCCACGCCGCCGGTCAGGCCGTCATTGCCAGCGCCCGCATCGACATTGACGCCCGCCGTCGCCGCGGAGGCGTTGACGGTGTCGTCTCCCGCGCCGAGAGTGAAGCGCTCGATCTCGGAGAACACCGCAGTCGAGCCGCCAGCGGCGAGCGTGCCCGCCTCGCTGCCGGTGAAGCTGAGCGTGGTGTTGGCGGTCAGGCCGGACGCGTCGATCAGGTCGCCCGCAGTCTCGCCGGTCTCGCCGCCGACGATAGTGTCATTGCCGAAGGTGCCGGTCAGGCGGAACGTGTCGTCGCCCGCGCCGCCGGATAAGTTATCCGCGCCGTCGCCACCATCAAGGGTGTCGTTGCCGTTTCCGCCGACCAGCGAGTCCGTGCCCAGCCCGCCGAGGAGCAGGTCATTGCCGTCGCCGCCGAGAAGTGTATCGTTGCCGTCCTCTCCATACAGCGTGTCGTTGCCGATGCCGCCGTCAATCGAGTCGTTGCCGGTGCCGCCGAAAACGATGTCGTTGCCGGCCCCGGCCAGCACTGTATCGTTTCCAGCTCCGGCGCGCACGTAGTCATCATTGCCGACGGCGCCGGGAAGACCTGCATCGTTGTTGTCGATGCGGTCGCTGCCCCCGGCGACCGGTTCGACGTAGTTGGTATCAATGAGATCAGCACCGGCTGTCCCGTCAATGTAACCGTCATCGAATGCCGTAACGTGGCGGTCAATCGCCAGGCCGGATGCCGAGTTAATGAATGTGCCGGTCGGGCTGACGGTGAACGACTGGATAGGTTTGGCTTCGTAGGCCGTCGTCAACGCGTTCGCAGATGTTTGCGGGGCAAGATAAAGATTGCCGGCCGTGTCCTGAAACAGGATCACCGACACCGTTGCCGTTGTGCCGTCGGTATAGGTCAGGGTGACGGTGTTCAACTGGAAGACGCTGTCAAACGTCTGCGGAGCCGCGCCATTGACGCTGAACTGATCGTTTGCGACGGTGTTGTCCTGGTCGAGCGCCGTCGTAGAGCCGCCGACATTGAGCGTCTGGATCGACACTTTCGAGGCGTAGAGGGGACTGGTCGCAGAGCCAAAGGTCTGGCCGAGAAGAGTTGAGACGTTCTCGGCGGTCGTGTTGCCCTCTGTCGGGTCCATCGTGGGATAGACGCCGAGATAGATTCCAAAAAAGGTCGTGGCCAATTCTGATCACTCACATTGCGGCGTAGGGGTCAGCCTTTGGTTGCAGCACAACAGCGGGCAAGGGTTTCAGACATTCGCGAGGAGAGTCCGTCTTGCGATTGATCGGGAGAAGAACCAACGGCCAAATCGCTCCGCTGCGACTGGAGGTACGGGCGGCTGGAGACCCGCAAGCCGGCACATGGCACAAGTTGTTTTCACTCCAAACGCGTCAACGCGCGTGTCCACAAACCGATAGTAAAATGCTGCGGTCCGTTCGGCCGGGCCGAGACTTGTGAGTCTACGATGAATTAGCGGGAGAAGATGAAAAAATTGTGGCCAATGGTTCGAATAGCGAAAGCATGTTTGGCGCCGTCGGGGCGGTGTCGAGAATCTGCCACAACGGCACCCGAAGCGAACGTCTGCTCAACTAAACTTCAGTCCATCGTTTCGCAGGTGCGGCGAAGGTCCGGAAACCGCCCGAACTCTTAAAACTAAGAGAATATCTCAATCAAGATATGCAGATGCTCTTTCAAATGCCGAAGCAAGCCCTCGCGGCCAATAGATGGGCCGTCGCCATTGATCAGAGGCTAGATGATTCCGCAAGGAAATACATTGTGACAGCTGCCACCGTTCAAGAGGCGGAAGGTGGGCTCAAGGGTGGACCGTACATCGATTGCAAGCAAAGTATGTAAGGTTATCAATATTGTAGCCAAACGATATGGTGCCGGCAGAGGGACTTGAACCCCCGACCCCGAGATTACAAATCACGTGCTCTACCATCTGAGCTATACCGGCCTTGTTGCGCACATAGATGCAGCGTGGGTGCAGCGCAAGCCTCTCTCGCGGGGTCTATCGCCGCCTGAGCATGAGATTCATGCGCGCCAGCAAGACAACTGCCGAGAGCCCGACCGCAATCACCAGAAGCGCGGGCGGCGCGGCCTCGGCGATGTTCTCGAGGCTCGCCTTTTCATGCGCCCGCGTCGCCAAAGTGTCGAAGTTGAAGGGGCGAAGGAAAAGCGTCGCCGGCAGTTCCTTTACGCAATCGACGAAAACGAGCAGCAGCGCGGTGCCCACCGATCCGCGCATGAGCGGCAGATAGACCTCGCGCAGCGCTCCTCCATAGGTGCGGCCCAGCGATCGCGCCGCCATGGGCAGCGATGGCGGAACACGCCCGAAGGCGGCGTCGGTCGCCCCTTGGGCGATTGCGAAGAACCGCACCGAGTAGGCCAGTACGATCGCCGCGGCGGACCCGGTCAGGATCAGGCCCGGGTCCCACCCGGTCAGCCACACGACCAGATCGGCGATCTGGTGGTCAAGCGCGGCGACCGGGATCAGGATGCCAACCGCAAGCACCGCCCCTGGCGCGGCATAGCCGATTGTCGTGATGGGCAGGATGAGCCGCGGCAGGCGCCGCCCGGTCAGCCGCACGCCGTAGACCATGAAAAGCGCCCCCAGGACCGTCAAGACCGCCGCCGCGCCTCCGACCGTAAGCGTGTTGGCGAAGGCGCGGCCGAGCCCGCCGCTGGCCCAGCTTCCCGGCTTGTCGAAGGCGTGGCCCGCAATGACGGCGAGCGGCAGGACGAAGCCCGCGAGGACCGGCAGGGCGCAGAGCGCGGCCGCGATCCAGGAGGCGGGCCCTTTGAGCTGGATGGGTGTGATCGGCCGTGGCTGACGCGCCGACTGGTAATAGCGGGAATGACGCCGGCTCGTCTTTTCCAGCGCCACGAGGACGAGGATGACGGCAAGGATCAGGCAGGCGATCTGCGCCGCGCCGCCCGCGTTGCCGGTTTCGAGCCAGACGGTGAAAATCCCCGTCGTCAGCGTCTGCACCGCGAAATAATCGACAACGCCGAAGTCGTTCACCGTCTCCATCATCACGATCGCGGTCCCGGCTGCGATCGCGGGCCGGGCGAGCGGCAGGCCGACCCGCCAGAACAGCCCGAACGGCCCGGCGCCGAGCGCGCGGGCGACCTCGTAGCTGCCGGCCGACTGCTCTCGGAACGCCGCGCGCGCGAGCATGTAGACATAGGGATAGAGGGCAACCGCGAGAACGATGATCGCCGCCCAGCGCGTGCGGATCTGCGGAAACCAGTAATCGCGTGCCGAGGTCCAGCCCGTCGCCTCGCGAAGCGCGACTTGCACGGGTCCCGAATAGTCGAGGAAATCGACGAGCGCGTAGGCCCCGATATAGGCCGGGATGGCGAGCGGAAACAGGAGGAGCCATTCCAATAACCGCGCGCCGGGAAACCGGTACATCGTCACGAGCCACGCCGCCCCCGTCCCCATCGCCGCCGCGAGAAGCCCGGTCCCGAGCGTCAGGATTGCCGTGTTCGTCGCGTAGCGCGGCAAGGTCGTCGCGAGCAGGTGTGGCCAGATATTCTCGGTCGGTGCGAACGCAAGGACAACGACCGACAGGATCGGCATCACGACGAGCGCCGCGATGACGAGCGCGCCCACGGACCAGAACTCGCCACCCCCGCCGCCCGGCCGGCGTCGCGCGCCCGCGATTGCTTGAGTGTTTTGCTCGGCCATGACGCCCCGGCGTTACAGGAAAGCTGTTTTCCTGTCCAGCAAGCGCGTATAGGTTCCTTTCCGAAGGCAGGACAGAAAAAGCGGAACCGTGCAGATCGTCTATCACCTGGGTGCCCACTGCACCGACGAGGACCGGCTCGTCAGGGCGCTTATGAAGAACAGGGGCACGCTGGCGGCAGCCGGTATCTCGGTGCCGTCGCCGCGCAGGTACCGACAGCTTCTGCCGCGCATCGCGAAGTCGCTGGCCGGCGGTCCGGCGGCGCCGGACACGCAAAGCGTCATCCTCGACGCGGTGATGGAGGCCGACGAAGCCGAACGGCTGATCTTCAGCTATGACGGGCTCTTGTGCTTTCCGGTGAACGTGGTGTCGGAGCGGGGTTTCTACGCGACCGCCCCCAAACGCACCGCGGCCTACGCAAACCTTTTCCCCGAAGCGCGGAGCGAGTTCTTCCTGGCACTCCGCAATCCCGCGACGCTGATCCCCGACCTGATCCGGCGCACCAAGGACGGCACCTATGACGCGCTCATGAGCGACACCCATCCCCTGTCGCTGCGCTGGTCGCACGTGATCCGGCGGATGCTGGCGCATGTGCCGGAGATCGACCTGACCGTCTGGTGCAACGAGGACACGCCGCTCATTTGGCCGGAGGTGCTGCGCGCGGTTGCTGGACTTGGCCCCGAGGAAGCGCTCGAAGGCGATTTCGACCTGCTCGCGGCGATCATGACCGAGGACGGTCTCGCCAAGCTCAAGGCCTATCTCGACGGCCACCCGCCTGAGACGGTGGAGGAACGGCGGCGGATCACGACGGAATTTCTGGCCGCGCATGCCAGGCCCGAAGAGCTCGAAGTGGAGATCGAGCTACCCGGCTGGACCATCGCGACGGTCGGCGATGTCACGGCGGCCTACGAGGCCGACTGCGCCGAGATCGCCGAGATGCCAGGCGTCACCTTCATCGCACCATGAGTCGGGACGGCTACCAGTTCTCGCCGTATGGCCTCAGATCGAGCTCGAACGTCCAGGCCTGCCGATCCTGAGAGGCGAGCGCATGAGCGGCCTCAGCCACGCCGGCCGCGCTGAGAAAGAACGTCGCGTCCTTGTCGGGCATCGCGGCACGGCTGCGTTCGAGGTCAACGACCCCGTCGAGGACCAGATAGCCGACATGAATGTTCTCGGGCCCGAGTTGGCGCCCGAGCGACTGCGCGACGGACCTTTGCGCTGCCTTGCCTGCTGCGAAGGCGATCGTTCCGGGCCGCCCGCGCAGGGCCGCGCCCGCACCGACCACGATGATCGTGCCGCCTCCCGCCGCCCGCATATCCGGCACGGCAAGCTGCGCGGAGGCAAATAGCCCGACCGCATTGACCTCGACATCCATGCGCAGATCGTCCGGGGTGAGCGCGTCGAGATTGCCCCAATGCGCGGAACCTGCATTGTAGATCAGGGTGGATACCGGACCGAGATCGCCTCGGATCGCGTCGAAGGCCGTCTTGAGCGATTCCGCGTCGGACACGTCGCAGGCATAGCCCCGCGCGCCCGCGATCTCGCCCAGCATCGCTTCCGACGGACCCCGCCGCGAGCACATGGCGACGGCGTGGCCCGATGCCGCGAAGCGCCGGGCGAGCGCCATTCCGTTGCCGGGGCCAACCCCAAGAATGACTGCGACAGGTTTCGCCATGTCCGTCCTCCGCTGCTGTGAGGGGCAATGATAGCACGACGGGCTGGCCGGCGCCCGCTCAGGCCATACCGAGCGCAGCCTTGTACATCTCGAGGACCGCTTCCTCCTCTGCCAGGTCGTCCTTGTCACGCTTCCGAAGCGCGATCACCTTGCGCATGACCTTGGTGTCGTAACCGCGACCCTTTGCCTCGGCCATCACCTCTTTCTGCTGGTCGGCGATGTCCTTTTTTTCGGCCTCCAGATGCTCGTAGCGCTCGATGAGCTGGCGAAGCTCGTCGGCGGTGACATTGTAGGTGGCATCGGACACTGGCTGGTTCATCGCATTCTCTCCGTCGGGGGACCAGCGCCCTGACTAGTCGCTCGGCCCGCGCCCTTCAAGCCCCGCGCTTGCCCCGCGCGCGGGATCGCGCTAGGGCGGCGGAGAACGAAACAGGAGACGGCCGATGGCGTGGATGATCTGGACGGGTGCGGCGGTCACGCTGGCCGGGCTCGCGCTGCTTGTCTGGTGCATCCTGCGGGTTGCGCGCGACAAGGCGGCCAACCTGACCGGCCCGGAGCTGCGTGCGCGGATTCAGAAGGCCGTGATCTGGAATTTCGGTGCGCTCCTGCTGTCGGCGCTCGGGCTCATGATGGTCGTTGTGGGCATCGCGCTCAGCTAAGCCCGGCACCTGTTCAGTCCGCGTTGAGATCGTCGAAGGTGCGTCCGTTCTTGATCAACTCGTCCCAGAGCGGCGCGGGACGCCAGAACCACTCGTCCTCGCGCGCATAGTCGCGCAGGCGGTCGCGAACCATGAGCGGATCCTCCCGATCCGCAACTAGCATCGGCCCGCCGCGCCAGCGCGGAAAGCCGTAGCCCATCATCATCACGAGATCGATGTCCGAAGGGCGCTCGGCGATCTTTTCCTCAAGTATGCGCGCGCCCTCGTTGGCCATCGCGGCGAGCGCACGCTTCTGGATCTCCCGTTCCGACACGGGACGGGCGACGATGCCCTTCGCATCGCGCTCCGCCTCGATCAGCTTCAGCACCTCGGAGTCCTCGACACCCTTGCGGCCGCCCTCGGAATAGAGGTAGTAGCCCCGTCCCGCCTTCTGGCCGAGCCGGCCCGCCTCGCACAGCCTGTCCCCGATCGCGACGTAGCGCCGGGTCGGATCACGCGCCGCGGCAAGCCACTTGCGCCGCGCCCAGGAAATGTCGAGCCCGGCCATGTCTAGCACCTGATAGGGGCCGAGGGGGAAGCCAAAGGCGACCATGGCGCGGTCGACTTCGTAGGGCGAGGCGCCGTCCTCGAGCAGGAAATCCGTAGCCGTTCGATACGCCGTCAGCATCCGGTTGCCGATGAACCCGTCGCACACACCCGCACGAACCGCCACCTTGCCGAGGCGCTTGGCCACGGCAAACCCAGTTGCCACGACATCGGGTTCGGTCCGATCCGTTACCACGACCTCGATGAGTTTCATCGCGTGAACGGGCGAGAAGAAATGCAGCCCGATCACGTCGCCGGGACGGGACGTCGCGTCGGCAAGCCGGTTGATGTCGAGGTAGGAAGTGTTGGTGGCAAGGATCGCACCCGGCTTCACGACGCGGTCGAGTTCGGCGAGTATGCCGGATTTGACGGCCTCGTCCTCGAAGGCGGCCTCGATCACCATGTCGACTGGATGGAATGCCTCGACCTGGGTCGCGCCCTCGATCCGGGCCCATTCCTCCTCGCGCATTTCGGGGTCGAGGCGGCCCTTCTCGACCGCGCGCTCGTGCTGCGTTGCGACACGCGCAAGGCCGGCCGCGAGCGCTTCCGCGTCGCGCTCCAGAAGCGTGACCTTGTAGCCCGCGCCGATCAGCGCCGTCGCGATGCCCGCCCCCATGAAGCCGCCGCCGACCACGCCGACATGTTCGATCTCGCGCGGCGACGCGCCGCCAACACCCGATGGCCGCTGGGCGCGGCGCTCCGCCAGGAAGGCGTGACGCAGGGCGGCCGATTGCGGCGTCGCCAGAAGCTCTTTGAAGGCGACGCGCTCGAAGGCGTGGCCCTCGTCTTCCGGCAGAAGCAGCGCGGCTTCAACGCAGTCGACGATGCGGGCGGGCGCGGGCAGGCGCCCCGACGGCCCGAGACCCCTACGCGCCTCGGCTACGGCCGATAGCCATGCCTCGGCATCTGTCGGCGTCACTTTACGCTCGGAGGCGAGCGGCAGGTCCGCCTCTCCCGCGATCCAAGCGCGCGCGGCGCGGTCGGCAGCGGCGTCGGGATCGTCGGCGAGAACGTCGACGAGGCCGAGGTCTCCGGCGCGCTCGGCGGTGATCGGCAGACCGGTCAGCATCATGCCGAGGGCGGGCTTCGCACCGATCAGCCGCGGCAGCCGCTGGGTTCCGCCCCCACCCGGCAGTATGCCGAGCGACACCTCGGGCAGGCCAAGCTGCGTGCCAGGCCGGGCGATGCGCAGGCCCGCGACAAGCGCAAGCTCCAGCCCGCCGCCGAGAACATTTCCGTGCAGCGCTACGACGACCGGCTTGCGGCTTTTCGACAGTGCCCGGCAGAGCGCGGGCAGCGACGGTTCGCCAGGCGGCTTGCCGAATTCCCGGATGTCGGCGCCGGCGGGCCAGGTGCGCCCCGCGGCGCAAAGGACGATGGCCCGGACGTCGGGGTCGGACCACGCTGCTTCGAGCGCGGCGAGCAAACCTTTGCGCACCGCATGGCCGAGCGCATTGACCGGCGGATTGTCGATCGTGATCGTGGCGACCCCGTCGGACCGGTTGACCCGAACCACTTCCGTCATTCTGTCAGATCCCCCGTTGCGCCGTTTCGCACCACTTTAGGGGACGGCGGCGCATTGGCAATGGCTGCGCCGCGCGTCGGAGTGGCTCAGCGTCCGGGCGCGCAGTTCGGACAGAAGGGCGTTGCGGGCAGAAGGTCGAGCCGTTCTTCGGAGATCTGGTCGCCGCACGTGGTGCAATAGCCGTATTCGCCCTCTTCGATCCGTTGCAGCGCTGCCTCGATCATGCGCAGTTCGTTCTTCGCGGATTGACCGAGATCCTCGAGCACCTCGTCGGCTTCGCGTTCCACCGCCATCTCCTCCCAATCCTTGGATTCGTGGCTATCAAGCTCCTTCCCGATCCCGGCTATGCGGTCATTGAGGACCGCGCGGCGGGCTTCGAGCTCGGCCTTGCGTTGGGCGGTGGATTTCATCGTGCTCTCCTTTTGCGTTACCCGGACACACATCTAGTCAGGCTGTGACGTCGCGGGCCTTGATGCAAGTCAATCCTGCGTTGGCGAAGCGTTTCATGCAATAATTCATGGCTCTGCACGCCGTGGTGAATGCTTGACCTGCGGCGCGGGCGGGTCGTTGGCGGCCCTTCCTTCGCGCCATGATCGCGGGTATTGTCGCCGCGCGGGCGGCGCGAAGCTGCCTCGACCGGTATGCTGCATCCTGAGGGCTTTCATGGACATCCGCAACCTGACTGAGAGATACGCCGTGTCGCCCCAGATCGCGCCCGAGCATGCGGAGGCGATCCGCGATGCGGGCTTCACCACCGTCATCGACAACCGGCCGGACAACGAGGTCCCGCCCGAGCTGCGAACCGAGGCGCTGCGCCGGGCAATCGAGTCGGCGGGTCTGACCTTCATTGCGAACCCGGTGGTCGGCGGCGCGATCACGATGGAGAACGTGACTGCCCAAGGCGAAGCGGTCGCCGCATCAAAAGGCCCCGTGCTGGCCTACTGCGCGTCCGGCAACCGATCGTCGATCGTCTGGGCGCTGAGCGAGGCCGGACAGCGACCGACGGATGAACTGATCCGGATCACGCAGCGTTGGGGCTACAATCTCGAACCGTTCCGGCCTCAGATCGACGCGCTGGCGAACTCGGCCTGACCGGCGCGAATATCGCGGCGTTTCGCGCGTGAAGATATGCACACATGGTTGAAACTATTCACTGATCCTAGTTTCGTTGGGCGTTTGCCAAGTGTCCTTCTGTACGTGCGGGCCACTCCGGGATGGTCCCTTCTTCCGCGCGTCATGGGCGTCAGGATCGGCGCTTAGCCATCGATGCGGGACAGATCCGCCGTTCATTGTCAGTATTGACGCCGGTATCCAGACGAACCTTTCATCTGCTATCTGGCGACATGCGTGAGATCTGGATTGCGTTTCGCCTAGCGCAACGCTTATTACCCGCTACGCGCTCCGAGCGCGCGTGTCAGCGCGTCCATCCCGGACTACCGTCACACGGTTCATGCATCTGTACTGTGGCAGATAATCCGCCACCGCGTAGTGCATGGTCACGCGGTTGTCCCACATCGCGATATCCCCAGCCTGCCAGCGCCAGCGAACCTGATCCTCCGGCTTGTTCATGTGATTGGCGAGGAAGGTCCGCAGAGCGCTCGATTCATTTGTCGTCAGTCCGACGATATGGGTAACGAAGGCTTCATTGAAGTTCAGGAATCTGCGACCCGAAACCGGGTGCGTAGCGACGAGGGGACGGATTCTGTGCCCAAAACGGCCCACACTTTCATTGAGTCTCTCCTCGCCCGTCTTGCCGTTCTTTTCGTTGGCGAAGCTGTTCCTGAAATCGCCCATGTCATGGATTGCCTCAAGCGTCGCGAGGTCGTTCTGCATGCCGGAGGGGAGACGGTCATAGGCCGCGTAGAGGCTGGACCACATCGTATCGCCGCCGACTTCGGGCACGACCCTGGCGACAAGGATCGAGGCGAAGGGCTGTTCCCGCTTGAAGGTGAGGTCCGTGTGCCAACTGTTGGTGTCGGGCGGCGCGCCGGGGTCGTTCTCGAGAAGAACGATGTTCTGATAGCCGTCCACGTGCGGATATAGCGGGTGCGGCTCGTCGATCTGACCGAACATGCGCGCGAACTCGACATGCATGGCAGGCGATATGTCCGTGCCTCGAAAGAAAATCACGAGGTTGTCGAGCAGCGCTTGGTAGATCGCGTCGCGCACTTGCGGCTCTATGGATCTGGTGAAATCCACGCCATCCACCACCGCGCCGAGCGCAGGCGTAACCCGCTTGACCTCAATCATGGATGCCGCCCTCACAGCTGCGTCTCGGCGCCATTTTGTGGCACGGAGAAGGCCGCCTCTATGACGAATGCGACATTCTCTGTGACCCGACGAAAAGGTTCATCGGTCTCACACCAGACCCGGACAGCTTCGCGGCAACGTCAAATCGATCAATTCCCTCGCTCTCCCTGTGCCACACTTCTCCCGGTTTCGCGGGGCTTTCACGGTGCGACAACCAAGAGGCTGCGCCAAGGCCAGATGGGCGGGTGGCACGGCGTCCCGAGGCTGTGAGGGCAAGGGAAGGAGCAAGCCGGCGTGGAAATTGACGCTTCTTCCAGGCGCGCCAAGGGGTAGTCGCTAGCCGGGCGCGGCCGCAGTCGGCTTGGCGGCGGGGACCGGTTGCGCGTCCGGAGCGGGCGCCTGGGTGACGGTCGCGGCCGACCGGGTGATCTTCAGGGCAGGATCGGCGGCCGGGCTAGGTCCGGCGGCAGTATCGTCCGAAGAATCCTCTTCCCGGGCGTCGATCATGAGGCGCACCGCCAGGCTGCCCTGACATTGCCCGAGCTTGCCCCAGGCGAGGAAGCGGTTGCCGCGCCCCTCTACCCGGACACGGGTGAGCGCGCCCTTGGAAAGCTGCACCACCGCGCCTGGCTTGAGTGCGAGGACCGCCGAGAGCGGCAGGGACACGCGGTCGAGGACGCCGGTAAGCTGGGCGCGCGCTCCCAGGACCGCGCCTTCCATACGGTCGCGCCACTCGGCCTCGGCCGCCGCCCCGGCACCCGGCGCGGGCACTGGCGCGCCATCGGGCCGCAGTAGCGGTGGCGCCCCCTTGCCGTCAGCTGGAAGCAAGAGCAGCAACGTTCCGCGACGCGCCCCTTCCACCCCGAAATCGAGCGTGAGCGTGATCGCGCGGTAGATCGTGTCTTCCAGAAGGAGACCAAGCGGCCGAGGATCGTCGAGGAACGAGGCATAGCGGAACCCGCCTACCCAGGCGATCGCAGGATCAGCGCCGAGCAACACCTCCATCTCTTCGAGCACCCGGTCGATGATGCGCGCCGACATCGTGGCATCCGTGCGCGTGGGTTTGCGAGACGCCACCTCGGCCGCGCCGATCTGCCCCGTCGTCTGCATCTCGATCAGTGTCGCCGTCGTCTCGGGCGAAAGCGCCGCGAGCCCGAGCCCCTCGCCCGGCCCTTCGAGCACGGCCAGCAGCGCGCGTTCGGGAAGGCGTTCGGGCATCTCGGCCAGGGCCATGCGGATATCGGTCGCCTCGGCGACCTTCACGGGCAGTTTCAGCATATCCTGCGCCGCCTTGGCGAGTGCCTGGCCCAAGACCTTCACGGGCGTGACTGTGCCGCCCCCCGAAAGGCTGCGGCCGGCTTCCGCCATCCGCTTCAGCACGGGCTTGGACGTCGCTTCCGTCATGCCTCCATATCCGCCAGAATTCGCGGGACTCCTGCCGATCAATTGCAGAACAGGGTTACCAAAGGGTTGATCTAGGCTTCTGCCGTTTCTGCCGTGGTCTCAATCCTGACGGGCAGCGAGACGCGGAAGGCAGCACCGCCCTGCCCCGGCAGATAGGCGATAGAGCCGCTTAGATTGGCCATTATCTCGCGGCAGATCGCGAGGCCGAGCCCCGCGCCGCCGGCCCGCGCCGTGTCGGTCAAGCGCGAAAACTTCTCGAAGATCAGCCGCTGCGAGGCGCGCGGGATGCCCGAGCCGTTGTCGATGAAATCGACGGTGATGCGCCCGCCCCTGCGCCGGGCCGAGATCGTGAGTTCGGGCTTCGCGGCATCGCAGTATTTGCGCGCATTCGAGACCAGGTTGATAAAGACCTGCACCAGCCGGTCCGTGTCGGTGATGACCGGGATATGTTCCGAAGGCAGATCGCGATGGATGGTGAAGACGCGCTCGGGGCGGGTGTTCGACGCGCTCTGAACCGCGTGATTGATGAGGTCGTGCAGATTCGCGACCTTCACGTTGAGCTGCACCTTGCGATTCTCCAGGACCGAAAGGTCCAGAAGGTCGTCGAGAAGCCGCGTAAGGCGGATCGTTTCGTCATGAATGACGGTGGCGTACTTTTCCTGCAACTCGGCCGGGAGCTCGGGGTCCATCAGGATCTCGGAAAATGCCCGGATCGAGGTCATGGGGGTCCTGAGTTCGTGGCTGATCTGGCTGAGGAAGGCGTCCTTCTGCACTGAGAGGTCGCGCAGCTTCTCGTTTGCTTCGGAGAGTTGCCGCGCGGTGCGTTCGAGCTCATCCGATTTGGCTTCGAGTTGAGTGGAATATTCGAGGATCTGCTGCGCCTCGGAGGCTACGGCGAGCAGGTCCTGCGCCGACACCGCCGCGCCGTCCGCGAACTGCGCGATCATCGCATGCGCCGTGGCAGCACCGACCGCACCGGACAGGCGGCGTTCCAACCGCTCGATGAAGTCCGGGGTGGTGTCGGGAAGGTAACCCACCTTGCCCTGACGCGTCGCCTCGGCCTGAAAGAATCCCTGCGCCTCCTCCGCACCGATGATGCCCTGCGACATGATCAGAAGATCCTCGGCCTCGGCCCCTCCACGAAGCCAGCCTCGAGTGCCCGGATCCTGTTCGAAAACATTGACGAAGGTCAGGCCCTGCATCCGCTCGACCGGCCCAGGGAAGGACATAAGCGACGCCGTTAGGAAGACACCGGTATTGAGCGCCATCGACCAGAAGAGCGCGTGCAAGAGCGGGTCCATGCCTTCAATCCCGAAGAGCGCGTAGGGCCTGAGCCATGCAACGCCTGCGGGGCCCTCGGCCATCAGCCGTTCCGACAACACTCCACTTGCCCCGAAGGAGGGCAGATAGAGCGTGTAGAGCCAGACGAGGAAGCCCACGCCGAGCCCCAGCGCCGCCCCGGTTCCTGTCGCGCCGCGCCAGAAGATGCCGCCAATCATCGCGGGCAGGATCTGGGCCACGCCGACGAACGCGATGAGCCCGATCGCGGCGAGCGCGGCCGAACCGCCAGAGAAGCTGTAGTAGATGTAACCGAGCGCGAGGATCGCCACGATCGACACTCGCCGCGACATCAGGATCAGTCCGCGCACGTCGCCGGGCGCGCGCGCCCCGCCTTCGCGCATGCTCAGCCAGAGCGGCGTGACAACATGGTTCGAGACCATCGTGGCCAAAGCGATCGCGGCGACGATGACCATCGAGGTCGCGGACGAGAAGCCACCGAGAAAAGCGAGCATCGCGAGCCCGCCCCGCCCCTCTGCGAGCGGCAAGGTCAGAACAAAGAGGTCGGGATTGGCGCCCTCCGGCAGCGTGTCAAGCCCGACAACCGCGATCGGAATCACGAAGAGGCTCATCAGCATCAGATAAAGCGGGAAGGCCCAGGACGCGGTGACCAGGTGGCGCTCGTCCGAGTTTTCGACGACCATCACCTGGAACATGCGCGGCAGCGTCAGGATCGCCGCCGCCGAGACAAACGTCAGCCCGATCCAGCGGCCGGGCTTCAGGGGCCAGTCTGCGATCGAGGAGGTCTCGATCCGCGCCATCACGTCTCCAAGACCGCCCGCGACGCCCCAGACAGTGAAGATGCCGACCGCCAGCAACGCCACGAGTTTCACCACCGCCTCGAGCGCGATGGCCATGACGATGCCGTGGTGACGTTCGTTCGCGTCGAGATTGCGCGTCCCGAAAAGGATCGTAAAGAGCGCGAGCCCAACCGCGACCCACAGCGCCGTCGCCCCCTGGTCGGGCAGGCCCCAGCCCTCGGGCGTGCCGCTGGCGAAGACGCCGAACGACAGCGTCACCGACTGGAGCTGGAGCGCGATGTAAGGCGTCGCGGCAACGACCGCGATCACGGTCACGATGACGCCGAGGAGGTTCGACTTGCCGTAGCGCGCCGAGATGAGGTCGGCGATCGAGGTCACGCGCTGGGTCTGGCCGATGCGCACGAGCTTGCGCAGGATCACCCACCAGCCGATGACGACAATGGTGGGACCAAGATAGATGGTGACGAATTCCAGCCCCGAGCGCGCCGCGTAGCCGACCGCGCCGTAGAACGTCCAGGCCGTGCAGTAGATCGACAATGACAACGTGTAAACGAGCGGCGAGCGCAGCCATCTTACCCGTCCGCGTTCGGCCCGGCGCTCGGCGCCGAAGGCGACGAGGAAAAGCAGGCAGACATAGGCCAGGCAAACTGCGACGAGGATATTGAAGGGTACCATCAGCCCTCTTCCCGATTCTCGCCCGAGCGGCGGTCCGATGGATCGGTCCGGCCAAGTCGCCGCGCGAGCAAGAAGGCTGCAACGATGAGCAGCGCCCAGACCGCGAAGAGATAGATGAGACCGCGCGCGGTGTCGGGCTCTGGCGTCGCGGCCGGTTGCCAGAGGATCGGAACGAGGAAGAGGAAGAGCCCCAAAAGCGGCAGAAGCCGCGCCGCATCGAAAAGCCGGCGGCGCCGGTAGTTCTCGCGGGCGAGGAAACGCGGGCGCGGCGCCTTCATGCTTGCCTCCCCCGGCCGCCAGCGCCCCTCATGCGACCGCCATCCGCCGCGGGGGCGCGTTCCGGCGGCCTGCCTGGAAGGCATGTGCGCGGCCGCGTAGCGGCTCCGCGCCGGCCCCGCTGCCACGGCACGACGCGTTTTCCTTCTTGCGAACCCTTTGGCCCATGGCGTTTTTCCAGCCGCTCTGTCCTCGGGAGCAGTATCACCGATGCCGCCTCATGCTGTCAAAACGAACCCGCGACGCGGTCGGGGCGACATGCCGGCCGGGGGCCCGAGAAGCTTGGCCTTGTCTCGGGTCCTTGGCGGTCCGTCAGGCCGATGGCATGGACTTCGAGCGCGAGGCCGCCGTCCGCGCGCTCGACCCGGCGGCCAGCCCGGGCGGTGCCCTCCCGTCGGCAGAACTCCCTGCGGGGTTTCGAGTAGCACGATCCGCGGATGGATGTGGTACAAGAGAATGCGCCGCCCGATCCGTGCAAACGCATCTTTCTACGGTCAGGCGCGCGCCCGGCACCGGTCACATCTTGCTTGAACACGACCACACGGAATAGCGGCAGGGAAGGTGCCATCGCGCCGGTGGAGGTCCCGAAGGCGCGACATTGCGGGCGCTCGTTCGAGAGCACGGAGGGCCGCGCCCGACCCTGGGAGGGCGGTTGCGCCGCCGGGTCTGCGCGATTGGCTGACAACCGCGAAACGCCTGATCTGCTTGCGGCGGCGCAATGCGCCCTCTCGGGGGCGGGCGCGGCCCGGCGCAAACGCCGGGCCAGGCGAATGGCTGGCGCGCTGTGAAACGTCCAAAGAGGGCTCGAACCGGACCAACGCCGCTTGCGGATATATCCGGGGAAAAAAGAAAATTGACGCGCGCAACTACTTCCCCGCGCTTTCCGTATCTCCGGGCACGCAGGAAGGGGATCGTCCCTTTCCGTCCTGACCGGGAGACTGACAATGAACTTCAAATCCCTCCTCGCCTCCGCCTCCGCCGCCATCGTCGTCAGCGCGGGCGCCGCGCAGGCCGCGAACCCGATGGTCGGTGGCGCCGAGATGTATGACACCAAAACCATCGTCGAGAACGCCGTTAACTCGGCCGATCACACGACACTTGTCGCCGCCGTTCAGGCGGCGGATCTTGTCGAAACGCTGTCGGGCGAAGGCCCGTTCACGGTCTTCGCGCCCACCAACGACGCGTTCGGCATGCTCGCCAAGGGCACGGTCGAGGATCTGTTGAAGCCGGAGAACAAGGCGGCGCTGACGAAGGTGCTGACCTGCCACGTCGTGGCGGCCAACGCCATGTCGGACGCCATCGCCGGCATGATCGCCGATGACGGCGGCGCGCATCCGGTCCCAACCGTTGGCGGCTGCACGCTGACGGCAATGATGGAAGACGGCAAGATCAAGCTCCAGGACGAGCGCGGCCGCACCGCGACTGTGACCGTGGCCGACGTGAAGCAGTCGAATGGCGTGATCCACGTGATCGATGCCGTGCTTCTGCCCGCGAAGTAAGCCTATCCGGTCGCTTAACAAGTTCCGGGGCGCCTGATCGGTCAGGCGCCCCATTCCTTGAGAAGCGCACCAAGGTCCATCGGTTTCGTCTGCGATCCCGGCCTGATCGCGCCGGGCGTGCGCGACAGCCGCGGTGCGGGGGCCGCCTGGGTCACGTCCTCGTGCGTGATGTAGGTCCGCCGCGCGGCGTTGTGGGGATGCTGCGGAGCCTCTGCAATCTTCAGCACCGGAGCGGCGCAGGCATCGGTGCCTTCAAGGAGCGCCGCCCATTCGTCGCGCGTCCGCTCGGCGAGGCGTTCGGCGACGATCCGGCGCGCCTCGGGCCAGCGCGCCTCGTCCATCTGGTCGGGCAGGCCGGCCGGATCGAGCCCGACGCGCTCAAGGAACTCCGCCCAGAACTTCGGCTCGATCGCGCCCACGGCGAGGAACCCGCCGCACTTGCAGCGATAGGTTCCGTAGAAGGGTGCCGCGCCGTCCAGGATGTTCGCCTCGCGCCGGTCGGTCCATTTGCCGCCCGCGGCCATCGCCTGGATCATCGCCATGAGATGCGCTGTGCCGTCGATGATCGCCGCGTCGACCACCTGTCCCTGGCCGCTCCGTGCCGCCTCGAGGAAGCCGCAGACCATACCGAAGGCCAGATAAATCCCGCCCCCGCCGAAATCGCCGAGGAGATTCAGGGGCGGTATCGGTCGGTCCGAAGGCCCAACAGCGTGCAGCGCGCCCGAGAGTGCGATGTAGTTGATGTCGTGCCCCGCCGCACGGGCGAGCGGCCCGGCCTGCCCCCAACCCGTCATTCGGCCGTAGACGAGCCGGGGATTATCGGGAAAGTCCCCGGGGCCGAGGTCCAGCCGCTCCATCGCGCCGGGTCTGAGCCCCTCGATCAGCCCGTCTGCCGCGTCGATCAGCCGCCGCGCCGCGGCGCGATCGACTTCGGCCTTCAGATCGAGCGTCACGAAGCCCCGGCTCCGGTTCAGGATGTCGTAATCGAGGCCGAGCAGGTGCCGGTTGCCGGGCCGTTCGATGCGCACGACGTCTGCTCCCATGTCGGCGAGCATCATCGCGGCGAAGGGCGTCGGCCCGAGCCCGGCGATCTCGACGATCCTGAGCCCCTTGAGCGGGCCGGTCATACCGAGGCCTTTTCTTCCAGCGCCAGCCATTCCTCCTCGGCGGCTGCCAGTGCCGCCTGCCGCCCCGCGAGCCCCTCGGAGGCGCGGCGGAACTTGTCGGGCGCCTTGGCGAAGAGGTCGGGGTCGGAAAGAAGATCGCTCAGCTTTCCGATTTCCGCTTCGAGCTTCTCGATCAGGCCGGGGAGCTCATCGAGCCGGTGTTTTTCCGTGAACGTAAGGCCTTTTGCGGCCCTCTTCATCTTCGGCTCCGGCGCGGGCGCGGGTTTTGGCGCGGGCGCGGCCTGCTTTTGCAGGAGGGGCCCGGCCGGCCTCTGCGCCCGGTAGTCGCTCCAGCCGCCGGCATAGGCGACGGCGCGCCCGTCGCCCTCCATCGCGATCGTCGTGGTCGCGACGCGGTCGATGAAGTCGCGGTCGTGGCTGACGAGAAGCACCGTGCCGTCGTAGTCGCCAAGGAGGTCCTGCAACAGGTCCAGCGTCTCGATATCGAGGTCGTTGGTGGGTTCGTCCAGCACAAGGAGGTTGGAAGGTCGCGCCATGATACGGGCGAGCATCAGCCGCGCCCGCTCGCCGCCCGACAGCGACCGGATCGGCGCGCGCGCCTGCGCCTCGTCGAAGAGGAAGTCCTTGAGATAGCCGACAACGTGCTTTGGCGCGCCGCGCACCATGACCTGGTCGGACCGCCCGGAGACCGCCATGCCGGGATCATTGACGAGACCGTCCCAGAGCGTCATGTCGGGATCGAGCGCCGCGCGGGCCTGGTCGAAGACCGCGATCTGAAGGTTCGTGCCGTGGCGCACGGTGCCGGTGTCCGGCGCGACCTCACCGGTGAGCATCTTCAGAAGCGTCGTCTTGCCCACGCCGTTCGGGCCGACGAAGGCCACGCGGTCGCCCCTCAGCACCTTAAGATCGAACGGGCGCAGGATGAGCTTGTCGTCGAAAGACTTTGAAATTCCTTTCGCTTCGATGACAAGCCTTCCGGACGCCTGACCGCTTTCCAGCGCCATCTCCGCAGCGCCCTGACGCCGGATCATCGCCGCGCGCTCGGCCCGCATCGCCTGAAGCGCCCGGAGCCGCCCCTGATTGCGCCGCCGCCGGGCCGAGATCCCCTCGACCGCCCAACGCGCCTCGGCCTTGATCCTGCGGTCGAGCTTGTGGCGCGCGAGGTCCTCCTCGGCCCAGACCGTGTCGCGCCAGTCCTCGAATACGGCGAAGCCCTTCTCGTTCCGCCGCATCTCGCCCCGGTCGATCCAGATCGTCGCGCGCGTCAGCGCCTTCAGGAACGCCCGGTCGTGCGAGATCACGACATAGGCCGCGCGCGTCTCCGCGAGCTGCGCCTCTAGCCAGCCGATCGCCTCGATGTCGAGGTGGTTGGTGGGCTCGTCAAGCAACATCAGCTCAGGCGCCTCGGCCAGAAGCTTGGCGAGCGCCGCCCGCCGCCTTTCGCCGCCCGAGGCCGCCGCGACCGGAGTATCGGGGTCGAACTTCAGCCCCTCTGCCGCGACCGCCACGCGGAAGTCCTCGCCTTCGGCAAGACCCGATGCGGCGAACTCGCCAAGCGTCGCGAAGGCGCCGAGGTCCGGCTCCTGTTCCATGTAGCCCACGGTCACGCCGGGCGGCACGACACGCTCGCCCTGGTCGGCCTCCACCAGTCCTGCCATCACCTTCATCAGCGTCGACTTGCCCGACCCGTTCCGACCGACAAGGGCGACGCGATCGCCCGGCTGGATCACAAGATCCAGCCCCTCGAACACCGGATTTCCGCCGAAGGTCAGGGAGATTCCGGAAAGCTGCAGAAGTGGTGCGCGGGCCATGGCGGATCAGCTAACGCCGGCTGCCGGCGCCGTCAACGGCCCTTCGTCTTGGCCGAGTTTCCTTGGTGGTGAACGCCCCGGACCAGAACCGGGACAAAGGTTGCAGCGCGCGCCCTACTCCGCGGCTTCCTTCGCCGCGTCGAGTTCGGCGGCGCGTGCCTCCACCAGCCCGACGATGTGGTCGATCATCTGATCATTGGTCATTTTGTGGCTCTGCTTGCCGGCCAGGTAGACCATGCCGGACCCCGCGCCGCCGCCGGTGAAGCCGATATCGGTCATCAGCGCCTCTCCCGGCCCATTCACGACACAGCCGATGATACTGAGGCTCATCGGCGACTTGATGTGCTCCAGCCGCTTTTCCAGCGCCTCGACCGTCCTGATCACGTCGAAGCCCTGCCGCGCGCAGGACGGGCAGGAGATGATCTGCACGCCGCGGTGCCTCAGTCCCATCGATTTCAGAATCTCGTAGCCGACCTTCACCTCCTCGACAGGATCGGCCGAAAGCGAGACGCGGATCGTGTCGCCGATCCCCATCCAGAGAAGATTGCCGAGCCCGATGGCAGACTTGACGGTGCCGGAGGTAAGCCCGCCCGCCTCGGTGATGCCGAGATGGATCGGCGCGTCCGTCGCCTCGGCGAGTTGCTGATAGGCTGCGGCGGCAAGGAACACGTCCGACGCCTTGCAGCTGATCTTGAATTCGTGGAAGTCGTTGTCCTGCAAGAGCTTGATGTGGTCGAGCCCGCTTTCGACCATCGCGTCCGGACAGGGCTCGCCGTACTTGTCGAGAAGATGCCTTTCGAGCGAGCCGGCATTCACCCCGATGCGGATCGAACAGCCGTGATCCTTTGCGGCCCTCACGACCTCGCGCACGCGGTCGGCCGATCCGATATTGCCGGGGTTGATCCTGAGGCAGGCCGCGCCCGCCTCGGCCGCCTCGATGGCGCGCTTGTAGTGGAAATGGATGTCGGCAACGATCGGCACCGGGCTTTCGGCCACGATTTCGCGCAGGGCCTTCGTCGAAGCCTCGTCGGGGGTTGAGACGCGCACGATATCCGCCCCCGCGGCAGCGCAGCGCTGGATCTGTTCGACAGTCGCCTTCACGTCCGTCGTGTCGGTGTTCGTCATCGTCTGCACGGTGATGGGCGCGTCGCCGCCGACAGGAACCGGGCCCACCATTATCCCGCGCGACACTCGCCGCTCGATGTTCCGCCACGGTCGGATCGGGTTGTGGGTCATGGCAGCCTCGGCTCTGGACGCACTCGGGCTCTACATAGTCCTGGCGAGGCGGATCGGCAATGAGGGGCGATCACTCGCTGGCGGCTTCGCTTTCCACGACCGCGCCGGCGTCCGCGACAGTGACCATCTTCTCGAGATCGGCGTCCCGCGCCAGATCGGCAAGCGCGTAGGAAGCGGTCAGGGCTTCGGGCGACAGCTCGACATTTTTGGTGACCCGGCCCTGTTCGCCCGCGGGCCCGTAGGTTTCGCCGTTCACGGCGAAATAGAGCGCGCCGGATTCGCCCACGCGCAGGGTCGGCGGCTCTTCGAGCTTGGGCAGCGCGAAGCGTTCGCCCGCGTCGAGGATCTTTTCCAGGATCACAGTACCGTCGGCTGCCCTCACGCGCACCCAAGCGGGTCGGACCGCCAGAAGCTCCACCGCCGGCACGTCGGCCTTCACGACCTGAACCGGCGTTTCGCCGAGCACGGGCACTTCGGCCTGTTCGAGAACCGCTTCGGGATCGCGAATCTCGTTGGCGAGCGCGCCGACGGTCCGCGGATCGATCGCGGCGATCGGTCCGTCGCGCGCGACCAGCACGGGCACGTCGAGCGCTTCGGGCCGGTAGAGACGGTCGAGCGCCCCGGGCACTGGCGGCGCGATGTCTTCGGCGGGAAGCGCGGCCACTTCGATTGTCTGGGCTTCGGCCTGCTGCGAAGCGATCTCCGTTGCGGCCCCGGCAAGGGGATCGAGTTCCGCGATCACTCCTGGCGCCTGATCGACGGGGGCGAGCTGCACCTTCTGAACTTCGTTGAGCACCGCCCAGCCGCCGTAACCGATGCCGACGATAAGCGCGACGAGGACGAGGATGGAGCCGATTGCGGACGGCTCGATCCCGGACATGAACGCTTCGCCCCGCGGAACGAAGAGAGCGTTCGGGTTAGCGAGCGGCTCGGCATAGTCAATCTTGCGGCGGTTGGGCTTGGGTCCCGAGGCGGCCGCCGACATGCCGTGGACAACAGTGAAGTTCGCCTCTTCGCAGAAACGCTTGAAGGCCCATTCGGGGTCCATCCCGAGATATCGCGCGTAGGAGCGGACATAGCCCGCGACGAAGCCCGGCGTCTCGAAGGCCGAGACGTCGCAGTTTTCGATCGCGGCGATGTAGCTCGCCTTGATCTTGAGTTCGCGTTGAACGTCGAGGAGGGATTTCGCCAGCGTCGCACGTTCGCCACGCATGACGTCACCGAGTCTCAGCTCGAAATCATCGAACCCTTTAGGTTTGTCCATCTCATGCGCCGAAGGAAAGGCCTTCCGCCCGATCATGCCCACTGCCCCGATTCGTTATCCCCAACGAGCCCGACGATTCGCCTTATCATCGCGGGCCAATTGTAAAAATAGTAACACAGGGCATTGCGAATTGCGACTGCCCTCGGTTTAGGCGGAAAGTTCTGCGCGATTCAGGGCACAGTGCGACCAGAGCCGGTCCATCGCATGGACGAGCCGGTCAATATCGTCCGTCGAGTGAACGGGCGAGGGCGTGAAGCGCAGTCGTTCGGTTCCCCGCGGGACGGTCGGGAAGTTGATCGGCTGCACGTAGATCCCGTATTCCTTCAGCAGCATGTCGGATATCTTCTTGCAGTGGACCGGATCGCCGACGTGGACGGGCACGATATGAGTGCCGTGGTCGATGATCGGAAGTCCAAGCGCCCTGAGCCGTGTCTTGAGGATCTTCGCGTGTTCCTGCTGCTTGTCGCGCAGGGCCTGGGCGGACTTGAGATGGCGGACCGACGCGGCCGCGCCCGCCGCGACCGCCGGCGGGATCGAGGTCGTGAAGATGAAGCCCGGAGCGTAGGAGCGGATCGCGTCGACCATCTTCGCGGTGGACGCGATGTAGCCGCCCATCACGCCGTAGGCCTTGGCCAGCGTCGCGTTGATGATGTCGATCCGGCCCATCAGGCCACGCTTCTCGGCCACGCCCGCACCGCGGGGGCCGTACATGCCGACGGCATGAACCTCGTCGAGATAGGTCAGCGCGCCGAATTCCTGCGCGATGTCGCAGATCTCCTCCATCGGGCAGATATCGCCGTCCATCGAATAGACCGATTCGAAGGCGATGAGCTTCGGCGCCGCAGGATCGTCCGCTGCGAGGAGTTCGCGCAGATGGGTGACGTCGTTGTGGCGGAACACACGCTTGGCACCGCCATTGCGGCGAATGCCTTCGATCATCGAGGCGTGGTTCAATGCGTCGGAATAGATTATGAGGCCGGGAAAGAGCTTCGGCAGCGTCGACAGCGTCGCGTCATTGGCGATATAGGCCGACGTGAAGACCAGCGCCGCCTCCTTGCGGTGGAGATCGGCAAGCTCGGTCTCAAGCCGTTTGTGATAGACCGTGGTGCCCGAGATGTTGCGCGTGCCACCCGAACCCGCACCGGTCGCCTCCAGGGCCTCGTGCATCGCTTCGATAACGACCGGATGCTGGCCCATGCCGAGATAGTCGTTGCCGCACCAGACCGTGATGTCCTTTTCGGTTCCGTCCGGGCGGAGCCAGGTCGCTTTCGGAAACTGGCCCTTCCGCCGCTCGATGTCGATGAAAGTCCGGTAGCGGCCCTCATCATGCAGACGGCCGAGAGCCGCGTCGAGCTGAGCGTCATAGTTCATGTCGTTCCCCCTCGGGCGTGGTTTCCTTACCGAAACCTAAGGCCCGGCTGCACGTCCTGCCTTGATAAAGGTCAATCAGGCACAAGGCGAGGGTACAATTTGCCGCGCTCAGGCGGTTTCCGGGCGTTTTTGTCGCCAGGGGCAAACTGAAAGGGTCTGCGATTTGAGGCGCGGTTTGTTGTCGGGTACCGCCGCCCTGCACCAACTGGACAATCCCCTGCCCGGTGCTACGGTCCTGCCTGTCCGCCCAGACCGGAGCCGCGCCATGAGCCTAGATGCTGTCCTCGCGAAGATCGACGAAACCTTGCCGGAGGCGATGGACCGCCTGTTCGGGCTCTTGCGCATTCCGTCGATCTCGACCGATCCGGCCTATAGGCCGGACTGCGCCAAGGCCGCAGATTGGCTCGCAGAGGAGCTATCAGACCTCGGCCTCGATGCCGCCGCGCGGCCGACGCCCGGCCATCCGATGGTCGTCGGTCACGGCGGCGGCGGGGACCGGCATTTCCTTTTCTACGGACACTACGACGTGCAGCCCGTCGACCCCTTGAACCTTTGGCACCGCGACCCCTTCGATCCCGCGATCGAGGACACACCTGCCGGGCGCGTGATCCGGGGCCGAGGCGCGTCGGACGACAAGGGCCAGCTCATGACCTTCATCGAAGCCTGCCGCGCGTGGAAAGCAGTGCACGGCGCCCTGCCCTGCCGGCTGACCGTCTTTCTCGAAGGCGAGGAGGAGTCCGGCTCGCCCTCGCTTATCCCGTTCATGACGGAAAACTCAGGTGAATTGACCGCGGAGATCGCGCTGATCTGCGACACGTCGATGGTGTCGCCCGGCATCCCGTCGGTCGCCTCGCAACTGCGCGGCATGCTTAAGGACGAATTCACGATCCACGGGCCGAATATCGACCTCCATTCCGGCCATTACGGCGGGCCGGGGCTCAACCCGCTGCGCGAAATGGCGCGCATCGTCGCGTCGTTCCACGATGCCGAGACGGGGCGCGTCGCGGTTGAGGGCTTTTATGACGGCGTGCACGAGGTCCCGCCCGAGCTTCTGAGACAGTGGGAAAATTCGGGCTTCGACGAGAAGACCTATCTGAACAGCGTCGGCTACACGGTGCCCCACGGGGAAAAGGGATACTCCGCGCTCGAACAGCAATGGGCGCGGCCGACGCTCGAATTCAACGGCATGTGGGGCGGCTACCAGGGAGTAGGGTCCAAAACTGTGATCCCGTCCGAGGCGCATTGCAAGATCACCTGCCGGCTCGTCGGTGACATGGACCCCGATCGCCTACGCGAGAAGATCCGCGCCCATGTCGAGGCGCGGCTTTCAATCGATGCCACGGTCACATGGGACCAGGATCTGGAAGGGTCGCCGGCGGCCGTGATGAACATCAGCCGACCGGAATTCGAGGCCGCCCGGAAGGCGCTGTCCGACGAGTGGGACCGCGAGGCGGTCTTCGTCGGCATGGGCGGCTCGATCCCCATCGCCGGATATTTCAAGGAGATCCTCGGCATGGACGCGATGCTGATTGGCTTCGCCAACGACGACGACGCGATCCATTCCCCGAACGAGAAGTACGACGTGCAGAGCTTTCACAAGGGAATCCGTTCCTGGGCCCGCGTCCTTTCTGCACTGAGCTGATGGAAGGGTTCACCGACTCCGTCGCCGAGGTGAACGGGCAGAGGATCGCCCATTCGATCGGAGGAGCCGGACCGGCGGTTCTGCTGCTTCACGGCTTTCCGCAGACGCGCGCGATGTGGCGGCAGGTGGCGCCGCGTCTCGCCGAACATTTCACTGTCGTCACCGCCGACCTGCGCGGCTACGGCGCGTCCTCGAAGCCGCGCGGGGCCGAGCATTATTCGTTTCGCGAGATGGGTCGCGACCAGCTCGCGCTGATGACGGGGCTTGGCTTCGACCGCTTCCACCTCGTCGGCCACGACAGGGGCGGACGTACCGCCCACCGGATCGCGCTCGACGAGCCGAGCCGACTACTCAGTCTGACCGTGATGGACATCGTGCCAACCCATCACCTGTTCGCGAACCTCAGCCGCGAGGTCGCGGCCAGCTACTATCACTGGTTCTTTCTCGCCCAGCCCCAGCCCTTCCCCGAAACGCTGATCCTGGCCGATCCGGATTATTTCTTCGAATCCTGCCTTCTGGGCTGGGGCGGGGCCAAGCTTTCGGACTTCGATGCCGGGCAGCTCGCGGCCTACCGCGAGGCGTGGCGCGACCCGGCGACGGTTGGCGCGATGTGCGACGACTACCGCGCAGCGCTGCGGATCGACTTCGATCTCGACGCCGCCGACCTCGGCTGCCGCGTCGATGCGCCGAGCCTTGTCCTATACGGCGACACCGGTGCGATGGCGCGCGCCTACGATGTGCCCGCGACCTGGGCCGACCGGCTGTCCGCGATGCAGGCCGCCGCGGTTCCGGGCGGCCACTTCTTCATCGACACAAATCCCGATGCGACCGCCGCGGCGCTGCTGGGCTTCCTGATGAGCGATCGGGCTCAAAGCATCGGCGGTATGCCGTAATACATCCGCAGATCGGCGGCGAATCGCGGGTCGCGCCAGTCTGGATCGTTACCGCGCTCAAACCGCGGCGCGGCTTCGAGCTTCTGCTTGTCAAGGTCGACAACGAAACCGGCTAGCCGGCTGTCATAGCTGAGCTTTTCCCAAGGCAGGGGATGATAGGTCTCTCCAATCCCGAAGAACCCGCCGAAGGACATCACCGCATAGCGGGCGGCGCCTGATTTCTTGTCGATCACGATATCGTCCACGGTGCCGATCTTGTCTCCTTGCAGATTGAAGACATCCGTGCCGGTGACGCTCGAGGCGCGCACCGTCTCAGTCGTTGCGATCAGATCTTCCGTCATGGCGTAACTCCCTTGGTTTCGGTTGCTTGGGAAAAACGCGAGGCGGGCCGGGGCAGTTCCGTGTCGTGCCCTGTCCTTCCGGGCCGGGGCGAAACGTTGCCGATGCGAAGAAATGGCGCGGTTGACGGGGCTCGAACCCGCGACCCCCGGCGTGACAGGCCGGTACTCTAACCGACTGAGCTACAACCGCGCATGAGTCCCTTCAGGGAATGCTCTCGGGCGATCCGGGACGGTGGCGCGGTTGACGGGGCTCGAACCCGCGACCCCCGGCGTGACAGGCCGGTACTCTAACCGACTGAGCTACAACCGCGCATCGTCACCCGGATCGCCGCCCGAGCGTGGAATGCGTAATAGGCATCCCGGTCGGCCCCGTCAAGAAGCCCCGGACGGAAATGGGTCGAGAATCTGAAGCGGCGTCGGGGAAGATGGTGGGTGATGAGAGACTCGAACTCCCGACATCTTCGGTGTAAACGAAGCGCTCTACCAACTGAGCTAATCACCCGCAGGCCGGGGCTATAGCGCGGAGCGGGGCGCGAGCGCAAGCGGCATCGGTGCAATGGCGGCTACCGGGCGACCGCCCCCCTCAGCCCGATGCCGACGAGCCCGGCATTAATCAGCACGTATGGCGAGGCGCCGCCGAAGACGAGCCGCAGCGAGTCTGCCCACTCGGTCAAGCGATGCACCGGCTCGAAGGCGATGAATAGACCCCCGAGTAACGGCAACGCCGAAGCGAGCCAGGTGAGCGAGGTCGGTTTGACGTATTTCTTCCACAGAGCCATTGCTGGATCTCACGACGGGTGACGGATTTCCGCCATGAGACCCGGCCCGCGTTGAAGCGCCGTAAAACAGGCGCACGGCGCTCAGGCCGCAAGCACCTCGGCGCGCCTATTCGATACGCGGTGGATGTTTCCCTGCCCGCCCGGCAGCCGCGCCATCCCGGCCCAGTCAAGCCCGAGAATGACGCCCCGGATCATGCGAGACGTCATGCCATGCGTTACGATCGCGGCAGGCCCGGTGAGCCCGCTCAGGAAAGACTCGACCCGCGCGCGGAACGCGGCCTCGCCCTCGCCGCCCGGCGCTTCGGCGTGCCAGGCCCAGGGACGGTCGGGTTGGAAGAGGCGGGGGAATTCCGCCTTGATTTCGGCGAGGGTCAGCCCTTCACACGCACCCACTGAAATCTCAGTAAGCCGCGCGTCTTCCGTGACCGGCCGTCCAAGCCCCGAAAAGACGATCGCGGCGGTTTCGCGCGCCCGGCCAAGCGGGCTGGTCCAGAGGCTCAGATCGTCCGGCAGAGTCTCGGCAGTCAGCAGATTCTGCTGCTCCGATGCCTGTTCGCGGCCGCGTCCGGTCAGCGGGGAATCGAGCCGGCCCTGCATCCGCCCGGCGGCGTTCCATACCGTCTCGCCATGCCGCATGAGCCAGAGCGTCGGATGGTCTTTGCCGTCAAACAGGCCAGTCATGCGGACCCTCTCAAATGAAAACGCGCCCGGGATGCGGGCGCGAATGGTGGGTGATGAGGGATTTGAACCCCCGACATCTTCGATGTGAACGAAGCGCTCTACCACTGAGCTAATCACCCGTCCGGCCGGGTTCCTAGCCCTATTCTACAAGCGGCGCAAGAGCGATCGCGGTGCCCTGTTGCACCCGCGCGGCGCAGGAATACGCGGATATGCTATCATATGCGGCCTTCGACAATCGTCACTCAGGATGACGGCCATGTCCACTCGCTCCGCCGCGCTCGCCGCGCTCATCCCTGCAGCCCTATCGGCCTGTTCGTCCCCCGACTGGACGCGCGGCGTCGTTGACAGCACCTCGCCTGACGTCGGCATGTCGCCGTCGCTCGACGTCCATCGGTCGGGCAACAGCGAAGTTATGGGGATCGCCTATGTCGATTCAGCGAACGACGAGGTCAAATACGCCTCCCGAAGCGGCACCTCTAACGGCTGGGGCGGTTTCGAACGGGAGACCGTGGCCTGTTGCGACGTGCGCCTTCCTGCCCTCGTCCACGCGCCCAATGGACGGCCGCACGTCTTCTTCGTCCGCAACTCGATTCCCGGCGTGTCGAACGGCACGATCATGCACGCCGTGCGAACCAATACGGGGCCGGCGGGGTATTTCGAATGCATCCCGGGGCAGGTCCCGAGTTGGTACTGCAAGTCGGTGACGATCCTGGCGCCCGAGATCGGCGATCCAATCACTGCGCTCTACGAAGTCCGGGCTGGCAGCGAGGACAGGCTGCACGTCGTCTGGGCCGATTACGACGACGAAACACTCTGGCACGCGACGAAGCAGGTGTCCGAGACGAGTTTCAAGGTGCTGGAGATCGGAAAGACGACAAACGATGACGACGATGACGACATCATCCGCGGTGACAGGCCGATCCTGTTCCGCGACGACGACGATGAAGGGGTCAATCTGATCTTCACCAACGAAGGCGCCATCCAGCAGCCCCGGCGTGGCGAGTTTCGAAGCTATGGCGGCGGCTTCGGGGGCTGGTCCGTCACCGCGTTCGAGAAATGGAAGCCCGGTGACCGCGACTATGCAATTCACGTCATCCGCGACCCCGCGCTCGGCGCGCTCGACAGCTATTGGTACGTGCTCGGCGATTGCAGCGCCGGCAGCATCACGCTGCACGCGGAGGATTCACTGATTGATGACGGCAATGCCGGGATCCCGGCACCCATCTTCTCGCCCAACGTGTATCTGTCCTGCGACCCCGATCTTACCCATGACCCCGACGGGTTCATCCATGCGGTATCGTATCGAAGCGCGCTCGGGGCGCTCGATCACTACCGCTACAATCCTCTGCTTCCGGCCTGGAGCGGCAAGCATTATGAAATCATCGACAACGGCGCGGCCGAGGTCGGGCTGACGCCGAAGATATTCTACTCGCCCGTCACCGGCGAACTCATCGTTGTCTACTACGACAAGTCGAACGGCCGGCTGAAGCTCGCCACCCGGAAGGTCAACTGAACCGCGCGATGGGTCAGCCGGTCCCGCCGCCCTGCTCCGGCCCGGGACGGCGCAGCTTGACCATCAGCATCTCGCCTGACGGCAGGTCTTTCTGGCGGTTGACCTTGGCCTTGCCTAGAGGCGGTAGCGCGAGCTGTTCGCCGGATGCGAGCGCGTTGCCAAGGATTTTCAGCGTCGCCTCGATGATGGGCTTCACATCGCGCTTCTTGGCTCCGGTCGAAGCCGCGACCCGCTCGACAAGCTCCTTCTTGCGCAGGACCGCGACCGTGGCTACCGCGGTTGCGACGGCGCGGTCCAGACTCGCCGGGGTCGAAGGGGCGTCAGGGGCCTTGGCGGCGTCAGAAGGCGCGCTTTTGGCAGATGCCTTGTTGGCAGAAGATCTCGTGGTCGATGCCCGTGTGAGGGATGCCTTGGCGGTCGCGGCCTTGGTTGGTGCCTTCGCTGCCGATGCAGTTTTCGCCGCACTCCCAGTCTTGGCGGCTGCACGCGGCTTGGCCGCACTGCGCCGCGGGGGCGAGCTAGTGGCCGTCTTGGCGTTGCCCGTCGCCCCTCTCCGTGCCGTCGTATTCCGGGGTGCCATATTTTCACTGCCTCCTGCGTTGGTTCGCCGAACTATAGCCTGAGGTAGATGAACGCGCTACTCGCGAGCGAAAGGCACGTACTCTGGCGCCGGAAACCGCCGCTGGCCGGGTTCCGTTCGGGCAAAACCGAAGGGGCGCGACCCGGCCGCGCCCCTTCAGATAATCCATGACGGTTCGAGACCGGGCGCGTCAGTGTGCGGTCGCGCCCGTCGCCTCGTCCTTCTCGGCCAGTGCCGCCTTGGCGGCGGCTTCCTCTGCCTCGGCGTCCCATTCGATAGGCTCCGGGGTCCGCACGAGCGCCTGTTTCAACACGTCCCGGACATGGGCGACCGGGATGATGTCGAGGCCCGACTTCACGTTGTCGGGAATCTCGGGGATGTCCTTGGCGTTCTCTTCCGGGATCAGCACCGTCTTGATGCCGCCCCGCAGCGCGGCCAGAAGTTTCTCTTTCAGCCCGCCGATCGCCAAGACATTGCCGCGCAAGGTCACCTCGCCGGTCATCGCGATGTCCTTGCGGACCGGAATCTGGGTCAGGACCGAGACGATGGACGTCACCATCGCCACGCCTGCAGACGGCCCGTCCTTGGGCGTCGCGCCTTCCGGCACGTGGACGTGGATGTCGATCTTCTCGAAAATCGGCGGCTTGACACCGATCTCGGGGCTGATCGCGCGCACGAACGAGGATGCGGCGTCGATCGATTCCTTCATCACGTCGCCGAGCTTGCCCGTCGTCTTCATCCGTCCCTTGCCGGGCAGCTTCAGCGCCTCGATCGACAGAAGATCGCCACCGACGGAGGTCCAGGCGAGGCCGGTCACGACGCCGATCTGATCCTCCTTCTCGGCAAGCCCGTAGCGGAACTTCTTGACCCCGAGGAAGTCCTCGAGATTCTCGGGCGTGACCTCGACGCTCTTGGTGTCCTTCTTGATGATCTTGGTCAGCGCCTTACGCGAAATTTTTGCGATCTCGCGCTCGAGGTTCCGCACCCCCGCCTCGCGGGTATAGGTGCGGATCATCTGGTTGAGCGCCTCGTCGGTCAACTTGAACTCGGTCTTCTTCAGCCCGTGGTTCTTGATCTGCTTGGGGATGAGATGCTGCTTCGCGATCTCGCGCTTCTCGTCCTCGGTGTAGCCGGCAAGCGGGATGATCTCCATCCGGTCGAGAAGCGGCGACGGCATGTTGTAGCTGTTCGCCGTGGTCAGGAACATCACGTTCGAGAGGTCGTATTCGACTTCGAGGTAGTGGTCCATGAACGTATTGTTCTGTTCCGGATCGAGAACCTCCAGCATCGCCGAGGCCGGGTCGCCGCGGAAATCCTGGCCCATCTTGTCGATCTCATCGAGAAGGATGAGCGGATTTGTGGTCTTGGCCTTCTTCAGCGACTGGATGATCTTGCCGGGCATGGAGCCGATATAAGTCCGCCGGTGGCCGCGGATCTCGCTTTCGTCGCGCACACCGCCGAGCGAGATGCGGATGAACTCGCGTCCGGTGGCGCGCGCCACGGATTTGCCGAGCGAGGTCTTGCCGACACCCGGAGGTCCGACGAGGCAGAGGATCGGCCCCTTCATCTTCTGGCTGCGCTGCTGCACGGCAAGATACTCGACGATCCGCTCCTTGACCTTTTCCAGGCCATAGTGATCGTTATCAAGGACTTCCTGGGCTTTGTTGAGGTCCTTCTTGACGCGGGACTTCACGCCCCAGGGCAGTGACAGAAGCCAGTCGAGGTAATTCCGCACGACCGTCGCCTCGGCCGACATCGGCGACATCGACTTGAGCTTCTTCAGCTCGGCGTCAGCCTTGTCCCGCGCCTCTTTTGAGAACTTGGTGTTCTTGATCTTGTCGGTCAGTTCGTTGATTTCATTCTGGCCTTCCTCACCGTCGCCGAGCTCGCGCTGAATGGCCTTCATCTGCTCATTCAGGTAGTACTCGCGCTGGGTGCGTTCCATCTGCGTCTTGACGCGGGACTTGATCTTCTTTTCGACCTGCAGGACCGACATCTCGCCCTGCATCAGCCCGTAGACCTTCTCGAGCCGTTCGCCGACGTCGAGCGTTTCCAGAAGCTCCTGCTTCTGGTTAACCTCGATGCCGAGGTGACCAGAGACGAGGTCGGCGAGCTTCGCCGGCTCGCGGCTTTCGGCCACGGCGGTCAGCGCCTCTTCCGGCACATTCTTCTTGATCTTGGCATAGCGTTCGAATTCTTCGGCGACGGAGCGCAGAAGCGCCTCGACCGTTGCCGGATCACCCGGCAGCTCGGTCAGCTCTTCACAATTCGCCTCGAAATAGCTGTCATTGTCGATGAATTCGACAATCCGCACGCGCGAGCGGCCTTCGACGAGTACCTTCACGGTGCCGTCGGGCAGTTTCAGAAGCTGAAGTACATTGGCGAGCACTCCGGCCTTGTAGATTCCATCGGTGGTCGGATCGTCCTGAGTGGGATCGATCTGCGAGGACAACAGAATCTGCTTGTCTTCGCGCATGACCTCTTCCAGCGCCCGCACCGACTTTTCGCGGCCCACGAAGAGGGGCACGATCATGTGCGGGAACACCACGATATCGCGCAGCGGCAAGACCGGGTAGCTGGGAGCAAGCAGTTGTTTCATAAGCATTTCCTATCTCGGCGAAAGGACGCTGGCCCCGTTCATCGGCAGCACCCGGCCCTCTCCTCACCGTCCCGTATCTATGCGGGGGGGCGCGGCTCTTCAACCGGTCGAGCCTACCCTTTTCAACACAATGACGCGCACGTTCCGTGAGGACAAGACGTCAATCATTCGCACTCACCCAAATCCGTCCCGCCTCACAGGCCGGCGTGAAGCCGGATTTGCTTTCCCGCTCCGTGCCTGCACTTCCGTCGACCGGAATGATCCCCACGGGATGGCGTGGCATCCCCGGCGGTTACGCTTTGCCGCCGAGGATGCCTGGGCTCCGAGAGGCGCGCAGTCCGTCCTTAGTGTGCGACCTCCGGCTGGCGCATCTTCTCCGCCGGCATGCAGAGGACGGCATATCTCCGGCCATCGCCGGGATTGGAATAGGGCTCCCCGATCCTGTCTGCCTGCCAGCCGAGTTGCCTCAGCGCCCGCATCAGCGACAGCGGCGAGAGCGACATCAGCTCGTCGGCCCCGTGCCGCCGCGCGACATCGGCCAGGCCTTCGACGATCAGCGACAGGCAGTGCGACCTGTCGGCATGGCTGCGGACCTCTTCTGACATGACGAGCCGGGTGCATTCCCAGACCCGCGGAGTATCGATCTCGCGTTCGAGCACGCGCGCCGGAATGTCGACGAGCTTGCCCGCCACGGCGTCGCGCAGCATGTAGGTGTGATCGCCCCAATGCGAGGTGGTGGGCATGGTGCGCGCGCCGCCGATCACCTCGCCGTCGCGCAGGACCAGTGAGTAGTGGGCCAGGGGATTGTCGTACTGGTCCATCTCGACGAAGTCGTTGTGGGGAATGTCCCAGCCCAGCGTGTCCACGAAGAAATGCTTCCTGAGCTTCAGGTAGTCGTAGAAAGCCGAACCGTGACGGTGAAGGTCGGAAAGATCGAATGTGATGTTCTGCATGATTTGCCCCTCCATTTTGGCGAGGCGATTAGAGCACCAGGAATCAGCATTAATAAATCCTAAATGGCGAGTATGATTAGAAAACTCTCCCATAGGCTGAGCGGAGTCACGCCTGTCGCCTGCGCGTCTCGCCCTTGCGAAACCCGAAATGCCACGCGTCAGATCAGGCCGTAGCCGACGGCGACAGAGATCGCATGGCTCGAGGTTTTGGCGCCAAGCTTGGTCTTGGCATTCTTGAGCCGCTGCTTGATCGCCCCCTCGGAGACGCCGAGCGTGTTCGCGATCTCCTTCAGGAGAAGGCCGTCCTTGACCATCGACAGCGCTTCGAGCTCGGCACGGGTGAGATTGGTGGGCGGCGCGGTAGCCTCGTGCATACGCCGGAGCCTCGATTCGAGAATCCGGATCTCCTCATCGTCGAACTCCCGGTCGGCGCGGGCGAAGGAACCGAAGCTGCGCTGGCCCTCCGTGCCCATCGGCGCACAGGCGATCGCGGCCCCGTAGCGCAGCCCGAACCGGGCGGCCTGCTGAAGAATGCCGCGCGGGTCCGGCAGTGCGATCGCGCTCCATCGGACTGCGCCCTTGTTCTCGTAAAGCCAACGCATTACGGGGTCATAGAGCATGAAGCCGCGCTGTGTGTAGCGTTCGACCCAGAGCTCGGGAAGCGCATTGCGCTCGCTCAGCGGAAAGGCATAACCGACATGCAGAGCGATGTAGTATCCAGCGGACGCAAGCGCTGCGAAATCAGTCCGCCGTGCGCCTCCGTCCATCTGCCGGTCTTTCTGTTCCAAGGCGAGACTTGACCTTTGCGTGCCGCCCCGCAGTTGTGCCACCATGAGCGGGTGGTATGACACGGAACGATCGTCTAAGAAAGACCCTGGGGAAGTGGATGCATGGGCGGCCAGAATGACATAAGCACGCTTCTGGCGCGCCTGCACGCCGCGAACCCGTCCGGTTTTGCGATCGCGCTCCATATCCGGTTCACGTCGCCGCGGTATCTTCTGCAATCCTATTCGAAGGAGTGGATTGACCTCTACTCGCGCAACGGGCTCGTCCTGCAGGATCCGACGGTGCATTGGGGTTTCGCCAATACCGGGACCGTCCGGTGGAGCGAGTTGCGCTCACAGGACGAGCATGGGGTCATGACGCTGGCGGCCGAGCATGGCAAGCGCTTCGGGGTCTGCGTCGCGATCATGGAAGACGGCTCGCGCTCGATCGCAAGCTTCACGCGCCCAGACCGGGAACTGACCGACGACGAGATTGCTGCCTGTGAGGCGGATTTGAGGAACCTGCACCGGCTGACGCAGGGGGTCGAGACGTTCTCGCCCTCGGTCCATGCGACGTTGAAGCAGATGTCGATCTACCTGACGCATGGCTGAGATGGCCGACCGGCCATGAGGCCACGAAGCGCGACCGCGCCGACCGTCGTTCGAGAGCACAGAGGGCCGCGCCCGACCCCGGGAGGGCGTTCGTGACGTCGGGTCCGCGCGGCGGGCCGCGGACCCGCGAAGCGCCCGTTCTGCTTGCGGCGCCGCTATGCGCCCTCCCCGGGGGAAGGATCGGGCGCGGCCCGGCGTGATCGCCGGGCCAGGCGAGTGGCGGGCGCGCGGCGAAACCTCCAAAGGAGTTTCAAGCGGATCGCAGCCACCTAGATGTTCACTGCCATACCGGCGCAGCTCGGCGCGTGGGTCGCCGGTCACGAATGGCGGTCATAGCGGCTCGATATCGCCCTCGGCGCGCGCGGCGTCGAAGTCGCGCCGGAAAGCAGCCAGCCGGCCCTCGGCGATCGCGCCGCGCAAGCCCGCCATCAGCTCCTGGTAGTAGTGCAGGTTGTGCCAGGTAAGGAGCATCGACGAGATGATCTCGCCCGACCGGAAGACATGGTGCAGGTAGGCGCGCGAATAGCTGCGGCAGGCCGGGCAGGCACAGTCTTCGTCGAGCGGACGGGGGTCGTCCATGTGCCGTGCGTTCTTGATGTTCACCACCCCGCGCCGGGTGAAGGCCTGACCCGTCCGCCCTGACCGCGACGGCAGGACGCAGTCCATCATGTCGACGCCGCGTTCGACTGCGCCGACGATGTCGTCAGGCTTGCCCACGCCCATGAGGTAGCGCGGCCTGTCCTCGGGCAAGAGGCCCGGCGCATAGTCGAGGACGGAGAACATCGTCTCCTGCCCCTCTCCCACCGCAAGGCCGCCGACCGCATAGCCGTCGAAGCCGATCGCCTTCAGCGCCGCGGCGCTTTCGGCCCTGAGCTCCTCGGTCACGCCGCCCTGCATGATGCCGAATAGCGCATGGCCCGGCCGGTCGCCGAACGCGTCGCGCGACCTATCGGCCCAGCGCATCGACAGCCGCATGCTTTCGGCGACCTTCGCGACCGGCGCGGGCAGCGCGGGGCATTCGTCGAAGGCCATGACGATGTCACTGCCCAAAAGCCGCTGGATCTCCATCGACCGCTCGGGGGTGAGCATGTGCTTCGAGCCGTCGATATGGGAGGAGAAACGCACGCCTTCCTCGGTTAGCTTGCGCAGGGACGCGAGGCTCATGACCTGGAAGCCGCCGGAATCCGTCAGGATCGGCCGGTGCCAGTTCATGAAGCGGTGAAGGCCACCCAACCGGTCGATGCGCTCGGCCGTGGGCCGCAGCATCAGGTGATAGGTGTTGCCGAGTAGGATTTCGGCGCCGGTCTCCGCCACGCTTTCGGGCAGCATCGCCTTGACGGTCCCCGCCGTGCCCACCGGCATGAAGGCGGGCGTGCGGATCTCGCCCCGGGGGGTGGCGATCACGCCGGTGCGGGCCTTGCCGTCGGTGGCGCGGAGCGTGAAGGAGAAGCAATCTGTCATGGCGCGCGCTCTTAGCCCGTCCGACCGCCCTTTTGAAGGGCCCGTGATTCATGCGGAGCTCTCCCGCGACGTGGGCGCAAGATATCTCTCGCGCGCTTTGGATGAGGGGCGCGCAGGCCGCGGGCCACCCAAGTGTAACGACGCTGCGGCCTTTACGCCCCGGAGGCAATTTCCTATATAATCGCTCAGGAACCACACGAGACGCGCATGACCGCTGAAGCCAAAGACCCTATCGAGGGCGCGCCCCTGATCAAGCCTTCGACGACAGACCACCCGCTTTACGAGAAAGTGGTGGATGCCTGCCGTACGGTTTACGATCCGGAGATTCCGGTCAATATCTATGACTTGGGCCTGATCTACACGATCGATATCTCACCCGAGAACGAGGTCGGTATCGTGATGACGCTGACCGCGCCGGGCTGTCCCGTGGCGGGCGAGATGCCCGGCTGGGTGGCCGATGCCGTCGAGCCCCTGGACGGCGTCAAGCAGGTCGATGTCCAGATGACGTTCGAGCCGCAATGGGGCATGGACATGATGTCCGACGAGGCGCGGCTGGAATTGGGCTTCATGTGATCATCAAGCCTTTTCACTTGCTTTTTAGCTTAACAAGCCATATTACTTGATATTATACAAAACAAGCTAATAGGCTTTACTTGCCCGCAATTGCCGCCCTGACCGGAGACCTCGTCGGCTCGACCTCTTCGGGCGCCGACGCGGTCGAACGCGCCATGGAAATCCTCGACGCGACGGCAGAGGAGATCGGTCGCTGGCCACGGGGAACCGGTGCGAAATTCACCCGCTATCGTGGCGATGGCTGGCAGGTGATCGTCGCACCCCCGGACCGGGCCTTGCGCGCCGCGCTTCTGCTCTCTGCGCGCCTCCGGGCCGCATCCGACGTTCCGCCCACCCGCATCGCCATCGGGCTAGGCGCGGCGGAGAGCCTTGGCAGCGACGACCTGTCGGACGCCCACGGCACCGCGTTCGAAAGCTCGGGCCGCGCATTGGAGCAGATGCGGCGCGACACGCGGCTGGCGATCGGCGGGACGGATGTCACGCCGCTTCACCGCGCGATCGTTGACCTTCTCGACGAGCGCATGTCGCGCTGGACGCCCGAACAGGCGGAGGCGACGGCGCTCGCGCTCGATCCGGCGGAACCGACACAAGCGGACATGGCCGCGCGCCTCGGCATTTCGAGCCAGGCGATGAGCTACCGGCTAAGCGGCGCGGGCACAGCCGCGATCCGCCGGGCGCTCCACGGCTGGGAGACGACAGGCGAAGGACAACCCGCATGATCGAGACCTTCACGGCCCTCCTCTTCGCCCATGTGCTGGCCGATTTCGTCTTCCAGACGGGCTGGATCGCGGCGAACAAGCGCAGTGTTCCGGTTCTCATGCTTCATGGCGCCATCGTGCTTGCGACGGCGGCCATCGCGTTAGGGCGGGTCGATGCGCCCGAGCTCGTCGCGCTCGCCTTCGCCCATCTGGTCATCGACTGGATCAAGGGGCGGATCGATCCTCCGGGGCTCGCAGCATTTCTCGCAGATCAGGGTGCGCATATCGCGACGCTCGTAGCCCTAGCTGTGCTGCGGCCCGATCTCTGGGCCGGCGGGGTCTGGGCGGGCCTCAACGGGTTGCCCACGCTGATGGCTGCGTTCGCGGGGCTGATTCTCGCGACTCGGACGGGCGGCTTCGCCGTGGGGCTGCTGATGCGCCCGTGGTCGGATGTCGAGCTTCCGACAGGACTCACGAATGGCGGCAAACTCATCGGAATACTCGAACGCGGGCTCATTTACCTGCTCGTGATGGTCGGCCAGCCTGCGGGCATCGGCTTTCTCATCGCCGCGAAGTCGGTTCTGCGGTTCGAGACCACGTCGAAGGACCAGCGCGCAGGCGAGTACGTGATTATCGGCACGCTCGCCTCATTCGGCTGGGCGATGGCCTTCGCCTATGGAACCGCTTGGCTTCTCGACTTGCTGCCGCCGCTTGAGATCGCGCCCGCCGGCCCTTAGATTAGGGGCAGAGGAAACGGAGACACGCATGTTCGGCATTCCCGGCAAATCCCCGGTGGCGCTTACCCCGCGCGCGGTCAAGCAGATCACGCGCCTCATGGCGAAGGACGACGCCTACGGGCTTCGCCTCGGCGTCAAGAAGGGCGGCTGCGCGGGCATGGAGTACACGCTGGAATTCGCCGCCGAGGCCGAACCGCATGACGAGATCGTCGAACAGGACGGCGCGCGCGTCATGATCGCGCCGATGGCGCAGATGTTCCTTTTCGGGACCGAGATCGACTATGAAACCTCGCTTCTCGAATCCGGCTTCCGGTTCAACAATCCCAATGTCGCCGAAGCCTGCGGCTGCGGGGAATCGATCAAGTTCAAGGACATGCCCGAGGCCGACCGGCCCGGCGCATGAGCATCTCCGACGCTGACATCGCCTTCGCGCTCGAACTCTTCGAGGGGCTCGGGCCGCTCACAACGCGCAAGATGATGGGCGGGCTTTGCCTCTACCGCGACGGCACGATCTTTGCGATCCTGCATGGTGATGGCTCGATCTGGCTGAAGGGCGCGGGCGCCTTCGCCGAACGGGCCGAAGCCGAGGGCTGGGAGCACTGGACCTATTCGCGTGACGGCGGCAAGGTTACGGCGATGCCCTACTGGCGCCTGCCGGACGCCGCGCTTGACGATCCGGCGCTGGCCTGCAATCTCGCTCAGGAAGCCCTGTCCCACCTGACCTAAGGAAACGTCCATGCCGAGAAAGCTTGCAGCCGGAAACTGGAAGATGAACGGCATGGCGGCGAGCCTGGCCGAGATCGATGCGCTGGTGAAAGCGCATCCCTCCCCCGCCTGCGAGGTGCTGATCTGTCCGCCCGCTACGCTGATCGCGCAGATGGCCTGGAAGGTCGGCAAGAACCCGATCGCGCTCGGCGGACAGGATTGCCACTCGGAAGCCTCGGGCGCCCATACTGGCGACATCTCTGCCCCGATGCTGGCCGATGCCGGGGCTTCTTACGTGATCGTCGGCCATTCCGAACGCCGCGCCGATCATCGCGAGACGGATGTCGACGTCGCCGCCAAGGCGCGCGCGGCCCATGCCGCAGGGCTGACCGCCGTCATCTGCGTGGGCGAGACCGAGGCGCAGCGGGACGCTGGAGAGACATTGGCGATCATCGGCGCGCAGCTTGCCGGATCGCTGCCCGAGTCCGCCACACCTGCGAATTCGGTAGTCGCCTACGAGCCGGTCTGGGCCATCGGCACGGGCCGCACGCCGACGCTCGAACAGATCGGCGAGGTGCATGGCTTTCTGCGCGCCGAACTCGCCAAACGCTTTGAAGGCACCGCCGCGGATATGCGCCTGCTCTATGGCGGCTCGGTCAAGCCGTCGAACGCGGCCGAGATCTTCGCGGTCGCCGATGTCGACGGCGCTCTTGTCGGCGGGGCGAGCCTGAAGGCCGACGATTTCGGCCCCATCGTCGCCGCGCTTGGCGCCGCTTCGGCCTGAAATCCGTCACACTCAGGTCGCGGATAGACGCGACCGCGCATGTGCTCTCCGGCACGCTTTCCCGGTCGTCAGTCTGACCGGGCCTTTCCTTGACCACGCTCACGCCGCCAAATGTGCCGTCCGCGGGACGCGGTTCCGCGAATGCGATTTGCGCGGCATCAATGCTGATCTGGGCCGTCGGGTTTCCAATCGGCGACCAGATGCTGCAGCAATTCGCGCCGCTCCCGCTCACCGCGCTGCGGATGTCCCTGGCGGCGGCCTTCCTCGTCCCAATCTGGGTGCTCGCCGAGGGGTGGCGCAACGTCCGGCGCATCGACTGGCCGCGCGCGCTTTTCATCGGCGGCATTGGCTTCGGGCTGGGATCGTTTCTCCTGACCTTCGCGCAAAACCGGACCGACGGGGTCACCGTGTCGGTCGTCGCGGCGGCCATGCCGGTTGCAGGGATCGCGCTCGAATGCCTCTTTGACGGGCGCCGGCTGTCGCTGCGATTGGTCGCGGGTCTCTGCCTTGGCCTCATCGGCGGAACCGTCGCCTATATGAGCGGTCTCGGCTCGATGCAGATCGGCCTCGGAGCGGTCGCGGCGCTCGTGTCGCTCACGCTCTTCTGCTGGGGCTCGCGTGCAACCGTTCTTGGCTTGCGCGGTCACTCCCCGCTCGGACAGACTGCGGCGACGTTCGTGGGTGCGGCCGCGGTCACGGCTTTCGCCGTCGTCGCGCAGGGAGATCTGGCTGCGACGACGCGGGCGATTGCGGCGCTGGACGCCGATCGCGTGGTGCTTCTCGCGACCTACGGGATTGCGACGATAGGGCTGTCGCAACTTCTCTGGATCGTCAGCGTCAGCCGCATCGGCGTCGGAGCTGCGAGCATGCACATCAACGCCGCACCGTTTTACGTGATGCTCATCGTCTGGTCCCTCGGAGGCGTCTGGAGCTGGGCCCACGCGGCGGGTGCGCTTATCGTGCTGACCGGGGTTCTTCTCATTCAGCCCCCCGCCCGGATCCTGGCCCGGTCTGGATAGGCCCGATTGCGCCCGGCCGCGAGTTGGGCTTTTGTGCGGACCGGAGGTGGCGATGAACGCGCTCGATCAATCCCCAACGGATGCCCGCTTCGTTCAGAACCCTTACCAGTTCTATGAGCGCGCCCGCAGGGCAGGACCGCTCTTCTATTGGAACGAATACCAGTTCGTCTGCGCCACCTCGGCCGCCACCGTCGGCGCGATCCTGCGCGACCGCCGCTTCGGCCGCGAGGTGCCGGAAGAGAAGCGCGCGCCCGTCCCCGAAAACGTGAGGCCGTTCTACGCCGTTGAAGCGCATTCGATGCTTGAGCTTGAACCGCCGCGCCACACGCGCCTGCGCAACCATGTCCTCCGCGCCTTCACCTCGCGCCGGATCGCAGCGCTGGCGCCCGAGATCGCGGCGCTGAGCCACACGCTCATCGATGCTTTCCCGGCGGGCGAATTCGACCTTCTGAGCCATTTCGCGCAGAAACTGCCCGTGATCGTTATCGCCCGCCTTCTCGGCGTGCCAGAGGACCGGGCGGACGATCTGCTGCACTGGTCGAACGCGATGGTCGCAATGTACCAGGCCCGCCGCACGCGGGCGACCGAGGACGCGGCGGTCGCCGCGACGAACGCATTCGTCGCCTTCCTGAACGGCTATGTCGAGGAGCGCCTCGCGCGGCCTTCCGACGACCTCATCACACACCTGATCGCGGCCGAGGCAGGGAGCGATGCGCTTTCGACCGATGAGCTGATATCGACCTGCATCCTGCTTCTCAACGCCGGTCACGAAGCGACGGTCCACACGTTGGGAAACGGCGTCAAGGTGCTGATCGAAAAAGGAATCGGCGGCGAGGCCCTGGCGCCCGATCGGGTCGAGGCGACGGTCGAGGAAATCCTGCGCTTCGACCCGCCGCTCCATCTCTTCACGCGCCACGCATACGACGACATCGAGATCTCGGGCCACACGTTCCGGCGCGGCGACGAGGTCGGGCTTCTGCTTGCCGCCGCCAATCGCGATCCGCAGGCCTGGGATCGGCCCGCCCGCTTCAATCCGGCCCGCCCGGCCAAGGCCAATCACAGCTTCGGCGCTGGCATCCACTTCTGTGTCGGCGCCCCTCTAGCGCGGCTCGAACTGCAGGTCGCGCTGCCGATCCTGTTCGAGCGCTTGCCCGGTCTCGCCTTCGCGAAGAAGCCGCGTTACGCCAATCTGTATCATTTTCACGGCCTTGAACGCCTGCAGGTTGCATCCCGAGAGCGCGGTTAAGCCAGTTTTGGCCTTTCGGCGCAATAACGCGGCAGCCAGCTTGCTGCGGATCCCTGATTCCGTTAGCTTCTGCTGGGGCGGTCGGCGCGGCAGAAACCTTTCGTAACAAGGGGAGCTGCCATGACTGTGCAAATCAGAAATCTCGACGCGAAACCCGCGAAAATTACCGATGAGGAACTTGCCGCGCTTGGCGCGGGGCTGCGCGGCGAGGTCGCGCTCAAGGGCGAGCCCGGCTATGATGAGGCGCGCACTCTTTGGAACGCGACGGTGAACCGCAAACCTGGAATTGTGGTGCGCGCGCGGGGCAGCGCGGACGTGCAGGCTGCGGTCAATCTCGCTCAGGAGAAACGTCTGCTCATCTCGGTTCGGAGCGGCGGCCACCAGATCGCAGGTCATGCCGTCGCCGACGGCGCGCTCCTGCTTGACCTCTCGCAGATGCGTTCGGTCCGGGTCGATCCAATGACGCGGACGGCCTGGGTCGAACCGGGCGCGACCCTCGGCGACGTCGACAAGGAAACGGCGGCTCATGGCCTCGCGCTGCCGATGGGCATCAACTCCACAACCGGGATTGCCGGACTGACGCTGGGCGGCGGGTTCGGCTGGCTCACGCGCAAGTACGGCATGACGATCGATAATCTTATCTCGGCGGATGTGGTCACCGCCGACGGCAAGCGGCTGCGCGCCAGCGAAAACGACCATCCCGATCTGTTCTGGGCGATCCGCGGCGGTGGCGGCAACTTCGGCATCGTGACGGCCTTCGAGTTCCGCCTTCACCAGGTCGGGCCCGAGGTTTTAGCGGGGCTGATCGTCTATCCCTATGCCGAAGCCGGCCGGCTGCTGCGTGAGTACCGGCGCATCACGGCAGACGCGCCCGACGATCTGACGATCTGGACCGTGTTCCGCAAAGCCCCACCCCTGCCGTTCCTGCCCGCGGAGTGGCATGGCCGCGAGGTCTTCGTCATTGCCGCGTGCTACGCCGGCGATCCCGCCAAGGGCGAGGCGGCGCTGGCTCCGCTGCGCCGGCTTGGCGAACCGATCGCCGATGTAATCGGCCCAAGCCCTCTTGCGGGCTGGCAGGCGGCGTTTGATCCGCTCCTTGCCCCCGGCGCGCGCAATTACTGGAAGTCGCACGACTTCCTCGACCTGCCCGACGCGCTGATCGACATCCTCGCTGGTGCACTGTCATCGAGCCCGAGCCCGAACTGCGAAATCTTCGTGGCCCATGTGGGCGGAGCGATGGCGCGGGTGCGGCCGGAGGCGACGGCCTATCCTCAGCGGGCCTCGCATTTCATCATGAACATCCACACCCGTTGGGACAAGGCGAAGCAGGATGACGAGTGCAGGCGCTGGGCGCGCTCGATCTTCGACAAGACCGCACCCCACGCCACCGGCACCGCCTACGTGAACTTCATGCCGGAAGATGAGCCCGACCGCATCACCGGCGTCTACGGCGACAACATGCAGCGTCTGTCCGAAGTAAAAGCGAAGTACGATGCGTCGAATCTGTTCCGGCTGAACCACAACATCCAGCCGGCCCGCGAGATGGCGGCGGCGGAATGATGCGCTGGCCGGCGCGCGACGCGCCGGCCACTCCGTTCGCTCACAGCGGCAATTGCGTCGTCGCTTTGATCTCCTCCATGCTGAGAAGCGCGGTGACGTTGTAGATCTTCACCTCTGAAATCAGCGACTGGTAGAACGTGTCGTAAGCGCGGGCGTTCTGCACCCGCACTTTCAGGATGTAGTCGATATCGCCCGCGAGCCGGTGCGCCTCGAGCACTTCGGGGCGGTTCCTGAGCGTCTTGAGGAACTTCTTCTGCCAGTCCGCCTCGTGCTCCGAAGTTCGGATCAGCACGAAGAAACACGCCTCGAGCCCCAGCGCTTCGGGGTCGAGAAGCACGGTCTGCCGCCGGATCACTTGGGCTTCGCGCATTTTACGGATTCTGTTCCAGACAGGCGTCTTCGACGATCCGACTTTGCGGGCGATTTCGTCGAGCGATTGGCCTGCATCCTCCTGCAGCTCACCAAGGATTTTCCGGTCCATCTCATCCAGCCGGACTGACATTCGCCTTTTCCTCCGATTCCGAAACATTGGTTTCCACTTGGCCTAGATACAGAACATGCGTCCTTATTCGCAAGGCTGTATGGCGAAATATAGGGAACATTTCCTATATTGCCTTAAACCCAGCAGACGTTTCCGCCGAGAGGATCAATCCATGAGCCGCGCCTTCACGCCGAAAGTCGTCACCGCGAATGCACTAATCGAAGGTGACGTCGTCTACCTCACCGCGGACGACCGCTGGAGCCGTGAGCATGGCGAGGCAGAACTGATCGAGGACGAGGCGCATGCGCAACTCAGGCTGATCCAGGCGGAAAAGCAGCGCAACCTGATCGTCGGCGCCTATCTCGCCGATGCCCGCAACGGCCCCAACGGACCTGAACCCCTTCATTTCCGCGAGGCTTTCCGCACTCGCGGCCCCTCGAACTACCCGCACGGCAAGCAGGAAGCGCGTCATGTATAAGTACTCCGACTTCGACGAAGCCTTCGTCCGTCAGCGGAACGCCCAGTTCCGCGCCCAGGTCGAACGCCGCATCGACGGCTCGCTTACCGAGGACGAGTTCAAACCGCTCAGGCTGATGAACGGCCTCTACCTCCAGCTGCACGCCTACATGCTGCGCGTGGCGGTGCCCTACGGCACGCTCAACCCCGACCAGATGCGCCAGCTCGCGATGATCGCCGAGCGTTGGGACAAGGGCTACGGCCATTTCACCACGCGCCAGAACATCCAGTTCAACTGGCCGAAGCTGACCGACGTTCCCGACATGCTCGACGCTCTGGGCGACGTGCAGATGCATGCGATCCAGACCTCCGGGAACACGATCCGTAACGTCACCGCCGACCATTTCGCCGGGGCCGCCGCCGACGAGATCGAGGACCCGCGCCCGACGGCGGAGCTGATCCGCCAGTGGTCGACCGACCATCCCGAATTCCAGTTCCTGCCGCGCAAGTTCAAGATCGGCGTCGCAGGGTCCCCCCATGACCGTGCCGTGACCAAGGCGCATGATATCGGCCTTCGGATCGTGCGGGGCGGGTCCGGTCAGACAGGCTACGAGGTTCTCGTGGGCGGCGGGCTCGGCCGCACGCCGATGGTGGGCCAGGTGATCCGGCCGTTCCTAAAGAAGACCGACCTTCTACCCTATCTCGAGGCAATCATCTCGACCTATAACCTGATGGGCCGGCGCGACAACAAGTTCAAGGCGCGTATCAAGATCACCGTCTTCGAGAACGGGATCGAGAAGTTCCGCGATGCGGTCGAGGAGCGTTTCAAGGTCACACGCCAGGAGTTCTCCGGCGTCGATCAAGAGGTCCTGCGCGACATCGAGGCGCAGTTCGCCGCGCCGGCCTTCCGCAACGCGCCCGACGACGCCTATCTCGCCGCGCGCAATTCCGACCCGGTCTTCCGCTCCTGGACCGACACGAACCTGACCGAGCATCGCGCGCCGGGCTACGCGATCGTCACTGTCTCGCTCAAGGCCCACGGAGCGACGCCGGGCGATGCGACGGCCGATCAAATGCGACTTCTGGCCGATCTGGCCGAGACATACGGCCACGGCGAACTGCGCATCTCTCACGAACAGAACGTCGTCCTGCCGCATGTCCACAAGTCGGACCTGCCGGCGATCCACGCCGCGCTCAAGGCCGAAGGCCTGGCGACGGCCAATATCGGCCTCGTCTCCGACATCATCGCCTGCCCCGGCATGGATTACTGTGCGCTCGCGACCGCCCGGTCGATCCCCGTCGCGCAGGAGATCGCCACGCATTTCAAGGCGATCGGGCTCGAAGAGGAAATCGGCCAGCTCAAGATCAAGATCTCGGGCTGCATCAATGCCTGCGGCCACCACCATGTCGGTCATATCGGCATTCTCGGCCTCGACCGCGCGGGCGTGGAGAACTACCAGATCACACTGGGCGGCGATCACACCGAGAACCTGACGCTCGGCGAGCGTGCCGGACCGGGCTTCGCCTATGACGAGATCGTCCCGGCGATCGAGCGGCTGCTGCGCGCCTATCTGGACCTGCGCAAGGGCACGACGGAGACTTTCCTCGACGCCTATCGCCGCCTGGGCGCGGAGCCCTTCAAGGCCGCGCTCTACCCGGCCGAGGCCGAGCGCGATGCCGCTTGAAGCCCCACTCCCGTCGATCGACGAGCGCGTCGCAGCGCTCAACGACCGCTATCGACACCATTCGGCGACCGCTGTGCTCGAACGCGCACTCTTCGATCCGGAGGTCGGAAATCTGGCGCTGGTGTCGTCGTTCGGCGCAGAATCCGTAGTTCTCTTGCACCTCGTCTCGGTCGTTGCACCCGGCACTCCGGTCATCTTCATCGATACCCAAATGCTCTTCCCGGAAACGCTGGAGTATCAGCGTGAACTTGCGGGCAAACTGAACCTGACGGATATCCGCACGATCCGCGCCGACCGACGGGATACGGATTTCGAGGACCCGGACGGGACGCTGCACCAGTTCAACACCGATGCCTGCTGCAACTTGCGCAAGGTGGTGCCGCTCGAACGCGCACTCATGGGCTTCGACGGCTGGATCACGGGCCGCAAGCGCTTCCAGAACGCCGACCGCGCTACGATTCAGTTCTTCGAGAATGAGGACAACAAGCGGATCAAGGTTAATCCGCTTGCCCATTGGGGCCGCGAGGACCTGATCGACTACATGGACAACAACCGCTTGCCGCGCCACCCCCTGGTCGCGAAGGGTTATCCTTCGATCGGCTGCGCACCCTGCACGAGCCCGGTCAAAGAAGGTGAAGACCCACGCGCAGGGCGTTGGCGTGGAACGCAAAAACAGGAATGCGGCATTCACTTCATCAACGGGAAGGTTGTGCGCCGCCCCCTGCCGCAGGACGACGACACCAAGGAGACGGCAGCATGAGCGTGATCGTGCGCGACGACGGCTTTCACGCCGAGGACTACAAGGGCGAGAAGACGCTCGACATCGCCGAGGACACGAGGCCCGAGGCGCTGCCCTCCGACTTCGACGGCGTGGATATGATACGCGTGGCGTTTCCAAGCTTCGCCGACGGGCGCGGCTTCAGCCTTGCACGCCAGCTGCGCGCGAGAGGCTACGCGGGGCGGCTCCGCGCCAAGGGCCACGTGATCGCCGATCAATACGCGATGGCGCGGCGCGCCGGATTCGACGAGGTCGAGATCGACGACGAACTCGCCCAGCGCCAGCCAGAGGACCAGTGGATCTTTCGGGCCGATTGGCGAGACCATGACTATAGGTCGCGGCTGAAAGCCTGATCCGGGGGGTTTCCCCGTTTTCGAAACCTGACTAGAAGGATGGGCGGGTGACGCGCGCCCTTGAAAGTGATGAACGATCTGAAAACCGTGGATGATCTGAACGCCACCCCCGTCCGCACCTTGCCGGACACCCAGGAAGTCACGGCGGTGCAGCACTGGACCGACCGACTGTTTTCGTTCCGCGTAACGCGACCGCAGTCCTTGCGATTCCGCTCCGGCGAATTCGTGATGATCGGGCTTCTGGACGAACGCGGCAAGCCGCTTCTCCGCGCCTACTCCATCGCCTCGCCGAACTGGGACGAGGAACTGGAGTTCTATTCGATCAAGGTGCCCGACGGCCCATTGACCTCCAAGCTTCAGCACATCCAGCCGGGCGACGAGATCATCCTGCGCCCCAAGCCCGTGGGCACGCTGGTTCTCGATGCGCTCATGCCCGGCAAGCGGCTATGGTTTCTCGCCACAGGCACCGGCATCGCCCCCTTTGCCTCCCTCATGCGCGACCCAGAGACGTATGAGAAGTACGACCAGGTCATCATGATGCATACCTGCCGGACCACCGATGAGCTGGAATACGGCCGACAGCTTGTCGAGAGCCTGAAAGACGATCCGCTGATCGGGGAATTCGTCGGCGATAAGCTGAAATACTACCCGACCACGACTCGGGAAAAGAGCGAGCGCATGGGCCGGATCACAGACAACCTCTCATCCGGTAAGGTCTTCGACGATCTCGGCGTTCCGCCGATGGACAAGGAAACAGACCGCGCGATGGTCTGCGGCTCGCTCGCCTTTAACATGGACGTAAAAGCCGTTCTGGAGGGATTCGGGCTGCGCGAAGGCGCGAACTCCGACCCGCAGGAATACGTCGTGGAGAAAGCCTTCGTAGGCGACGGCATCTGATCCGGACCAGGCACCACCTGCACGGCACCAGATGCGATCGAGCCCCATAAGCGGCCGTGACTAGAAGTGTTCACGATCCAGAAGTACCGTGCCATCCGTGATCTGGCCGATGAACGCGCAAGGATCATCCCGCTGCTGCAAATGCGTCCACGCCCTTTGCGCGAAACGATGCGGGGCGAAGTAAAGGATCATCTTGCTCAGTTCGTCGCGCGAAACCTTTCGGTCCAGATCGGCGCGAGCTGCGAAAGTGCGCTGTTCCTCTTCGGATAGCGACATCACCTGCATCGAGTAAGCGACATATTCGTTGGCGGCGGCACAGCTTGAAAACGGGCAAGGAACGCTGTCGAAGGCGGCATGGGACAGTTCATGGACGATAATGCTTCGGAAATAGTCCTTGGAGGGAAGAAATGAGAATGCGCCATCCGGGTCGCGCCGTTCATCGACCTTTCCGGGCGTAAGCACTTCGATCTTGTCGTTTCCACAGTGATAAAGGGCGACACAGCCATCCAATAGGTCTTCGACCACGTGGATCGCAACAGGACGATCCAGCGAAGGCACATTGCATTGCCCGAACATCTCCTCGGCAAACGCTGCGGCCTCGCAAACTGTCTCGGCCACGTGGGAGCTGCCAGAAGTCACGCTAACCACGCTATCCGGGCACACCATCGGTTCGGAACGAAGCGGCGCGGCTGAAAGAACTGAGCACAGAAGCGTCGCGGCCGCGCGCCGGCCCGTGTTTCCCATGACAATGAGATTGGCTTTTTCGACGGATCCGGCAGGAGGTCTGGTCTCAACGGTCAATGACTACACCCCCCCAATACCCGCCGCGCGATCGCTCGCGACCCGTCCAAGCATAGGACATACTGACATGCGCGTCGGATCGGGGCCATGTTCTGAATCAACGCGGCCCGCGTGGCCGGTCAAAACGAGAAACGCCGCGAAAGAAAAAGGCCGCACGGACTGCGCCGCGCGGCCTTCATTTCTGTCTGGGTCGGATCAGAGGCCGAGCGCGGCCTTGATCTGATCGATTGTCGGCTGCACCAGGTCGGGATTCGCCCTGGCGGCTTCTACGGCGGATTTGAGCGTCGCCTTCGTCCCTTCGTCAAGCGAAGAAGCGTCGATCGTGGCGATCACGCTGTCAGGGTCGAATGTCGCCGGATCGAGAGCTTCCGTCATCGCCGCGCCAGCATCATCCGCTGCACCGGCAGCTGCGTCGGCAGCTTCTCCCGCGGCATCCATCGCCTCGCCGGCCGCTTCGGTCGCGGTGTCCGCCGCCTCTCCAGCCGCTTCGGTCGTGGCGTCCATAGCCTCGCCGGCCGCTTCGGTCGCCGAATCAGTTGCCTCGGTGGCGGTGGCAGCGGCGTCATCCGTAGCCTCGGTCGCCGCTTCGGTGGCATCCTCGGCCGCCTCCGTGGCGGTGTCGGCCGCCTCGGTCGCGGTTTCTGCTGCCTGCTCGGCCGTACCCGTCGCTTCCTCGACCTGCTCGGACGAGGAGTAATACCAGATACCACCGATCACGAGGATTGCGGCAAGTATGGCTATCAGCACATTTCTATTCATTCTGAGCGCTCCACAATACTGGAGATGAGGGGTTGCTTCGTTGCTATGACAGAAACACCCGGAATAGGAAAGCAGGTCCGTGGCGACGCGCGGAAACCGGCTTGAAACAGCCACCTCGCACGACTAATTTGCCCGGCACCTGATACGGCAACGACAGAAGGAGTGCCACCATAGCCCGCAGACCTCACAACGCCCCGCCGACTCGCGATACCGGACCTCGCGTCAACGATCGCATCCGCGCCCCAGAAATCCGCCTGATCGGCGCCGAGGGCGAAAATGTCGGCGTCGTCACACCCGTCCGCGCCATGGAGATGGCCCAAGAGGCCGGGCTCGATCTTGTGGAGATCTCGCCAAACGCGACGCCGCCTGTCTGCAAGATTATGGATTTCGGCAAGTTCAAGTACGAGCAGCAGAAGAAAGAGGCCGAGGCGCGGAAGAAGCAGAAGGTCATCGAGATCAAGGAAATCAAGTTCCGCCCCGGCACCGACACGCATGACTACGACGTCAAGATGCGCTCGGTCGTGAAGTTTCTCGAGGCGGGCGACAAGGTGAAGGTCACACTGCGCTTTCGCGGCCGCGAAATGGCGCACCAGGAGCTGGGGCTCGATCTTCTCAAGCGCGTGGCGGCCGATGTCGACGAGATCGGCAAGATCGAGAACATGCCGAAGCTCGAAGGCCGGCAGATGGTGATGATGATCGGCCCGAGGTAACTGCGGCGCACGAGCGCGCCGCTTGACGCCCGTGAAAGGGGCGCGCCGATGCTTTCCTACCAGCACAGCTACCACGCCGGGAATCTCGCCGACGTGCACAAGCACGCGGCGCTGGCCGTTATGCTCGACTACCTGACGCGGAAGAAAAAGCCGCTCAGCTATATCGAGACGCATGCCGGGCGCGGGCTCTATGCGCTCGACGCGGCCGAGGCGGTGAAGACCGGCGAGGCGGCGGCGGGAATCGGTCGCGCGCTCCAGGTTCTTCCTGCGGACCATCCGTATCGCCGGTCAGTTGAAAACCTGCGCGCACGATACGGGGCGGCCGCGTATCCCGGCTCGCCGCTTCTCGCGGCGCTGCTGCTGCGTCCATCCGACCGACTGCACCTGGCCGAGCTTCATCCGCAGGAATTTGCCGCACTCAAAGCAGCCATGAGCCCTTACGGTGCCTCCTGTCGGCGGGAGGACGGACTGAAATTCGCTCTGTCGATCACCCCGCCCGAGCCGCGCCGGGGCCTGATGCTCATTGACCCGAGCTTCGAGGTGAAGGCGGAATACGGCGCCCTGCCGCCGCTCGTCGCGAAGATACATGCGAAATGGAACGTCGGAATCGTCGCACTGTGGTATCCGATCCTCGCCTCGGACGCGCATGCGCCAATGCTCGCCGCGCTGGAGGCACGTGGATTGCCGAAAACGCTCCGCCACGAAGTCAGCTTCCCGCCCGCACGCGGTGGGCGCGGGATGTTGGGCAGCGGCCTATTCGTCGTCAACGCACCCTACGGGCTGGCCGCCGAGGCGGAGCGCCTCTCCGCCCTTTTCGCCTCTCTGACCTGAGCCATCTCTTGCGGCCGTGACGGGGCCATCGGCGGCATCATTCACCTTTTTGGTTGACTGACACTGTCTCCCGGTGTAATTCATCCATATGGTTGAACGAGCGCATATAGACCGGTTGACCGAGATCCTGAAGGCCGCGAGCGACCCGACGCGGAGGGCGATCCTGACGCTATTGGCGCAGGACGGCCCGACCCGCGTCACCGAGATTGCGGCGCGCTTCGAGATGAGCCTCAATGCCGTCTCGAAGCACATCAAGGTTCTCGAATCCGCCGGACTCGTCAGCCGCCGCACCTCCTGGCGCGAACACATCATCGAAGTGCAAATGGAGCCCTTGGCCGAGATCGACCGCTGGTTCCGCAATCTGCGCTCGATCTGGGAATTGCGGCTCGACGCCCTTGAACAGCTGCTTACCGAGGAGATGACTGATGACTGACACCGCCACCGACCTCACCCTGACCGTCACCCGCCTGATCAAGGCCGACCCCAAGCGCCTGTACGACGCCTGGCTCGACCCCAAGATGATATCGCGCTTCATGCGTCCCGACGCCGATGTGACAATCCCGCAGGCGACAAACGACCCCCGCGAGGGCGGGCGTTTCGACATTCTCATGCAAGCGGGCGACAAGCAGATCCCCCATGCCGGCACCTACCTCGAACTGCGCCCGCACGAACGGATCGTCTTCACGTGGGAATCGCCATTCTCGACCGACGGCTCGACCGTCACACTGGCGTTTTCGCCTGAAGGCGACGCGACCCGCGTGACGCTGACCCATGTGAAGTTCGCCTCCGAAGAGATGCGGGACAACCATGAAAAGGGCTGGGGCGGGATTCTCGACGCGCTTCAGGCCGAATTCGCATGAGGAGGAGATCATGACCTCGATCACCGACCGCGACACCTGGCTTGCTGCCCGTCTCGAACTTCTGGATGCCGAAAAGGCCCATATGCGGGCGGGCGACGATCTCGCCGCCCGCCGCCGCGCCCTGCCGAAGGTGCGGATCGAGAAAGACTACCGCTTCACCGGCGCCGGTGGCGAGGTCAGCCTCGCCGACCTCTTCGGCCCGCATACGCAGCTCGTCGTCTATCACTTCATGTACGGCACCGACTGGGAAGAAGGCTGCCCGAGCTGTTCGTTCTGGGCTGACAATTTCGACGGTGTCGACGTCCATCTCGCCGCCCGCGACACGGCCTTCGCCTGCATCTCCAAGGCGCCTTACGACAAGCTCGACGCCTACCGGAAGCGCATGGACTGGCGCTTCCGCTGGGTCTCGGCCTCCGGAGGCGACTTCAACGAGGACTTTAACGTGAGCTTCACGCCGGAAGAGCTTGAGACAAAAAGCAATGTCTACAACTTCCGGAAGGGCAATTTCAATGGCCCCGAAGCCCCCGGCCTCAGCGTCTTCGAACGCCTGGAGGACGGCACTATCCTTCACACCTATTCGACCTTTGGCCGGGGGTTAGAGGCCATCAACGGCGCGTACCACATGCTCGACCTCACGCCGAAAGGCCGCGACGAGGAAGGCCTGGATTACACGCAGGCCTGGCTCCGCCGGCACGACCAATACGCCTGACCACGAGAGGAGACACCTATGGACCCGCTCAACTGGCCCGCCATCATCGTCGGCACGCTCATCGCATTCGCCCTCGGCATGCTCTGGTTTGGCCCGATCTTCGGAAAGGCTTGGGCGAAGGGCAGCCACGGCATCAAGCCGCCCGCGCGCCTGCCGGTCGCGGCAATGTTGCTGCAGCTCGCGGGCACGTTCCTTCTCGCGCTCGTCATCGGCCTGACGGCGCAGGTGAACGCGCTCGGCACCGCCATCGCGGCGATCCTCGCCCTCGCCGTCCTGCAGCTCGCGGGCGGCCTCTTCAGCCAGAAGAGCGGTGCTGCGGCACTGATTGACGGCGGCTATGTCGTGGTTATGGGCGCCCTGATGATCCTCATCCAGGGTCTTCTGTGACACACCCGGCTCAAATCCCTCCGCCGGAGGCATTCCGGTCCCGGTCCCGGTCCCACTCGCGCGGCTGGGGCCGGATCGGGATCTCCTTCAGAAGCCCGCCGACGCCCATCGCCGCGATATCGGCATCCGTCACCTCGAGCCCGCAAGCCAGCCGTTCCAGCACCCAGTCCGCGCCGTTGAGCGCGGGCGAGCGGGCGCAGCCCGGCAGGCCGATCACCGGTCGGTCGCCGAGATTGCCATGAAAGAGCAGATTGCCGGGATCGACCGGCATTCCGAAGCGTGCGACCCGGCCGCCCGCGCGCCGCACCGCCTCCGGCGCGACATCGTTCAAGTCCGAGGTCGCAGCCCCGGTCAGGATCAGCGCCATATCCCCCTGCAGCCGCGTGAGCGCCTCGGCGATCGCACCCTCCTCGTGCGGCACCGTTTCGACTCCCGCCAGATCCATTCCCAGCGCGCGCAGCCGGCCAGCGATCACCTCCCGCGACTTGGTTTCGAGCTTGCTTGCCTCGCCCCCCGCGTCGGTCAGGATCAGGCCCGCGGACTTCCTGATGACGGGAAGGACGCGGACCGCACCGCCCTCGACGGCCGCGACGGCCCGGTCGAGAGCCGCGATCGGCACCGAATAGGCGATGATCTTCACGGTACCGACCAGCATCCCCTCGGACACCCGCGCATAGGGCGCGAGCGTGGCGAGCGTGATCGACGGGTCGATCAGATTCAGCGCGTGGATGCGCGCGGCGTCGATCCCGACGATCCCCGGCCCCGTCGCATTCAGGTTCACGCGTCCCCTGTGCGGCGTGCAGAGCGTCAGTCCAGCCGCCTCGGGTTCGGGCACGAGCGCGGCGGCTAGTTGCGCCGCAGCGGTATCCTCGCCGATATCACCGGGCTCGAGCCGCGCGACGGTGACGCGCGCCACACCGTCTGCCTTCAGCGCCGCGATGTCGGACGCGGACAGCACCCGCCCCTTCGCGATCTTCCGCCCTTGGACCCTCAGCGAATGCCCGAGCACCGCGCCTTTCGCATCGTCCAGGTCCACTGGCCCGAACCGCATCAGCCGCGCCTCAGCACTGATGTAACCTGAGCCATGACCGAGACCGCGATTTCACCCGGCGACTTGGCCCCGATATCAAGTCCGACCGGCGCATGGATGCGGGCGATCTCCGCTTCCGTGAACCCGGCCTCCGTCAGCCGCGCGACACGTTTCGCATGCGTCCGTGTGGAGCCGAGGCAACCAAGATAGAACACCTCCGAGCGCAATGCGGCCTGGATCGCCGGGTCGTCGAGCTTGGGATCGTGGGTGAGTGTTACAACCGCCGTGCGCTGATCGAGCCCCACGGCTGCGATCGCCTCGTCTGGCCAATCGTGGGTGATCACCTCGCCCGGGAAGCGCGACTCTGAGGCGAAGGCCTCGCGCGGGTCGACGATCAGGGGATCGTAGCCGCAGGCCCGCGCCATGTGGACAAGCGGCTGGGCGATGTGGACCGCGCCGACGATGATCATCCTGAGCGGCGGGTTATGGATATGGACGAACTCGGCGCCCTCGATGCCAGACTTGTCCGAACGGAACCGTTCGGCGAAGGTGCCGTCGCGGGGGGCCAGCCGCCGTGCCCAAGTCTCAAGGTCGACGATATAGGCGACCGGCACACGCCCCTCCCGCCCGGCGACGATATCGGCGAGCATGGCCTCCGGGAGAGCAGCGCCCACGGGTTCAACCAAGACGCGGATCGTGCCGCCGCAGGCCAGTCCGACGGCGAACGCCTCCTCATCGCTCACGCCGAAGGTCAGAAGACGCGGCGTACCGTCGACCAGCGCGGCATGCGCCTCTTCGACGACCGCGCCCTCGACGCATCCGCCAGAGACGGAGCCCATCATCTCGCCCTTGCCGGAAACGGCAAGCTGGCTGCCGACAGGCCGCGGCGCTGAGCCCCAGGTCTCGACCACCGTAGCGATCGCTGCGCCGTCGCCGGCATGTTGCCAGTCGAGCGCGGTCTCGGGAATGCGGTCGTATTCGGGCCTGTCCATGCCTTGTCCTCCGGCCTTCAATATGAGCCGGAGCCAAAGGCGCCGCCAGTGCCAAAAGGTCGGTGTCGGGGCCTTTCTCCTCAGGTCTGAGCGACGGCCCGCATGAGCGCCCCTGACACCCGTCCGGGGCGCGGGGCAATGGCTTGGTCGCGATACGCGGCCGCAGTCGGATCACGGCCCACGCGCCTATTCAGCGCGGCGGATTCGTACCTGGAAGCAGTTGTTGCGCGCGGAGCGCACGTCGACGAAAGCCACGCGCGGGTCGTCGAGAAGCGTCGCGGCATAAACGGATACCTCGTCCTGCGGCACGATGCGGCCCGTGCCATAGAAGATGCGGTGATCATCGGTGTAACCCTTCAGCAGATAGTCAGGGCTCATTTTCAGGATCGGCGGCACACCCTCCCCATGCCAGGGCGCGCAGTCCTCCGCGCAAAGAAAGATCGGCCCGCATTCCGCATAGGGCTGCAGCGCCGGAAACGGCCGGTGGGCAAGGATCAGAAACTCGGCACCGTCCGGCACCTGGCCAAGACAATGCCGGCACGGCTCGCCCTGCCCGGTCGAAATTGCGCCGCGCTCGGGCGGTTGACCATTGGCGTCTGGGCCGCCCGCCCGCAAGGCGCGGACCATGTCGCTGTCCATCGGCTCGTAATGCAGCCTCATCGCAATCTCCGTCGTTCAGGGCTGCGAGGACAATGGGCCGCGCCCGACTGGGGCGCGACCCGATCCTTGCGCATTCGCGGTTTTGCGTCAGTTCGCGGCGGATTGCAGCAGGTCGGTGATTCGCCGGACGCTCGCCCGCCGGTTGGCGCGTTCGGCATCCTCGGTCGGGATCTTGAGGAACTCCTCGCCGTAGCCTTGAACGACGAGGTTCTCCGGCGGCACGTCGAAATACTCGGTCAGCGCGAGCGCGACCGATTCCGCCCTCCGGTCGGACAGCGCGAGATTGTATGCCGCCGATCCGACCGCATCTGTGTGACCCTCAATCAGGAAGATCTCGCGCGCATCCTCGTCCACGTAGCTGCGGATTAGATTGCCGAGCTGAGACAGCGCGCGCGCTTGATCGGGACGGATCGCCGCCGAGCCGGTTTCGAAAGTGATCGCGTCAAGGTCGATGACCGGGACGAGCGCCCGAACCCGCTCGATGCCGCGCACCTGGGCCAGCGTGAAGCGCCGATCGAATTCGGCCTCGCGCGCAAGAGCCGCGCGCAGCGCGTCCTCGTTTGCATTGGGGTCGAACACCAACTGGGGCGCGGGATCCGGCAGGCTCGCGATGTCGACGGGTTCAACCGCTATCGTATCGTCGATCAGGATCGTCTCCGTCCCGTCTGCCGCGACGTGAATGCGGCGCAGGACGCGGTATTCGGCATCCCGGATCGTAACGATCCTGGAGCCGTCATCGCGCGTCACGGTCGTGCGCGTCGAGCCGTCCGAGAAGGTCTCGTTCCTGACAGTCGAACCGGGCTGCCTGAGGAGCGCATTGTCGTCCTTGATGATCTGCTGCGTGCCGTCCGCGCGCGACACGACGACGCGGTCGCCTGAGTTCAGCTCGACCTTGCGGTTGTTGGACAGGATCGCCCCGACCGCAACCGCGCCGAGACCCAGAAGCACGGCCTTCTCGGTATCGGACAGACCGTTGTCGTCCTTCGCCGGACCGGATGCGGCCGCTGCCTCGTTCACCTTGTTGGCAAAATCCTCGTCGGACGAGCGCGTCGTCTCTTCGGTCACGACCTCTTCGGTCACATCGGCGGTCGCCTCCGCCTGCTCCGGCGCCGCAGCGGCAGCGGCGACGGGCGCCTCGCCGGACGCGGGATCGGGCTGGACGGGCAGCTCTGGCACCGTCTCGGCCTCGGCAGGTGCCGCCTCAGACTCGGCCGTCGCTTCACCCTCGGCGGGGGCGGCGGCGTCGGATTCCGTGGTTGCGGCGGTGTCGGGCTCTGGGACGACGGTTTCCTCGGTGGTCTCGGCGGGGACCTCGGCTGCGGCCACCTCTTCGCCCGGCTCGGTCTCGGCGCCCGCCTCGACTTGGGCCTCGGCCTGCGCCTCCGCTTCGAGCGCGGCCGCAAGCTCGGATTCGTCGGGCGTCGCTTCGGTCTCGCCCGAGCCTTCCGCTGCCGTCTCGGCGCTGGTGCCCTCGGTCGTCGGCGCAACTTCGGTCTCAACGGCGTCGGCTTGCTCGGTCGCTTCGGCCTCTGTCTCCGTCTCGGACGCGACTTCATCACCTGCACCCGTGTCTGGCTCGGTGCCGGCCGTAGCCTCGCCCTCTGATGCCGGAGCCTCCTCGACCGGCGCCTCAGCCGTCTCCTCCGCCGTGGCCTCCGTTTCCGGTGCGACGGCCCCCGCCTGCGCGTGCAATTCCGCTAGCACTTCGACCATTTCGGGCCGGACGCTCGCCGACACGCCCTCTGCGCACGGAAGTTCGGCGCCGTCAGCGCAGATCATCGCCTGCTTCGGCACCGCGAACACGCTCTCGGCGCAGGGCAGATCCGAGCCATCCTCGCAAATCATTTCAGACGACGGCAATTGCGCCACGCCCGGCGCGCAGGGCGTTTCGCTGCCGTCAGCGCACAACATTTCGGGAACCTCCGCCGTGTCCTGCGCCCCGACCGGCATCGGTACTGCGAGCGAAAGGCTCGCGATCAGCGCTGTGGTGGTGTTCCAGGGTCGGTGCATCGTCAGGTCTCCTGAGTTAAACTTATGATCTCGTAACACTAACGCGCCGCGAGACGCGATGTTCCACGAATAAAAAGGGCGCCTGCTCGACCGGTGCTTATCCGCCGATCAGCCGCATCAGCCGTGCCTTCTCGCCGTCGCCGTGCGCTGTGCTTAGCGCCTCGCCCAGCGCCTCGAGCGTCGCGATGGAATGGCCGGCGCGAAAGCAGTCGACATGGGGCAGCATGGCGGCGATTCCACGTGCCTTCGGGACGAATCCGTCCCAGCGTAGGAGCGGGTTGATCCATACGAGCCTCCGCGAAGAGAGCTGCAGCCGCTCCATCTCGCGGCCGAGGTCGTGCTGCAGGTCACGGTCGAGGCCGTCGGTGATCAGCAGCACGACGGCCCCCTGCCCCATCATGCGGCGCGACCAGTCGCGGTTGAAGGCATGGAGGCAGGCGCCGATCCGCGTGCCCCCTTCCCAGTCCTGTGCTTCCGCCCCGGCGGCGGCGAGCGCAGCGTCGACATCGCGCGTCGCAAGATGCCGGGTGATGTTGGTCAGGCGCGTGCCAAAGGTGAAGGCGTGGACCTTCGCCCAGCCCGCGCCCTTCCGGTTCGCGACCGCGTGCAGGAAGTGGAGCACCATCCGGCTGTATTGCGACATCGACCCCGAGATGTCGCACAGGACGACGAGGTTCGGCCAGCGCCGCCGGCGCTTCCTGACCTGCAGCGCCGCGACTTCTCCGCCACGCCGCATCGCGACGCGCATCGTCCCGCGCCAGTCGGCGATGCGACCCCTCGGATCAGCCATGGTGCGGCGCGAGACGAGCGGCCGCACCGGCAGTGACAGCCGCCGAATCATGCGCTTGGCCACGGCGGTCTCGGCCACCGACATCAGCTCGAAATCGAGCGACCTCAGCCGTTCCTCCTCGGACGCTGTCTGGCTCGCGTCGATCTCGATCCGGACCTCGTCGTCCTCTCCCTCGCCCATCTCGGGCAGATCGCGCGTGATGCCGTCGAGCAGCGCCTCGGCGGCGCGCTTCTCGGCGGCGGCTGCCGGGCGTTCCTCCTGTACGCCGCGGATCGCGGGCAGCATGAGGCTCATCATGTGTTCGAGATAGCGCGGGTCGCGCCAGTAGAGCCGGAAAACCTGAGCGAAGACGGCGCGCTCTTCGGGGCGCGACACGAAACAGGCGTGAAGCACCCAGAAGAAGTCGCGCCGCTCGGTGAAGCCCGCCGCCTCGACGGCGCGGACCGCCTCGACGACGCGGCCCGGGCCGACCTTGAGCCCGGCCTTCCTGAGCGCGCGGGCGAAATGGGTGATGTTGGCGGCGAGCTTGCCGTCCTCGGGAATGTCGAGTGCTGCGCTCTCAGACATGCGGCGCGAAGCGGGGGCGCCGCCCCCGCACCCCCGAGGTATTTCTGAACAGAAGAAGCAGGGGGCGTTCCGAGGATCGGGGCATCCGGCTTCCCGGCCGATCCGGCCCGGGTGGCCGGCGACTGGTGCGTGCGCGTTCCATCCTTATGCCTCCGCCAGCTCGGCCCGCACCTCGTCGAGGATCTGCTTTGCGGGCGAGCCGGCGATCTTCTGGATGTCGTCCTGGTACTTCAGGATCGCGCCCAGCGTGTCGGCGATCACCTCGGGCGAGAGCGCGATGACGTCGAGCGCGAGGAGGCACTTGGCCCAGTCGATCGTCTCTGCAACGCCGGGTTTCTTGAACAGGTCCTCGGTCCTGAGCTTCTGGACGAACGCCACGACCTCGCGGCTGAGAGTCTCGGCCGCCTCGGGGGCGCGGGCATGGACGATCTCCATCTCGCGCTCGAAGCTCGGATAGTCGACCCAGTGATAGAGACAGCGGCGCTTCAGCGCGTCGTGGACCTCGCGCGTGCGATTCGAAGTCAGGATGACGATCGGCGGTTCGGGCGCCTTGATGGTGCCGAGCTCCGGGATCGTGACCTGGAAATCGGAAAGCGCTTCGAGCAGAAACGCCTCGAAGGGTTCGTCGGTGCGGTCGAGTTCGTCGATCAGAAGGACCGGCGCGCCACCCGGCTGGGGACGCATCGCGGCCAGCAACGGGCGCTCGATGAGGTAATCCTCGGTGAAAAGCTCGGCCCTCAGCGCGTCCCGGTCGGCCCCTCCGCCCGCCTCGGCGGTACGGATCGCGATCATCTGGGCGGCGAAGTTCCAGTCGCAGACCGCCGAGGCGGCGTCGAGCCCTTCGTAGCACTGAAGCCGGATCAGACGGCGACCGAGCGCGGAGGCAAGCGCCTTGGCGATTTCGGTCTTGCCGACGCCCGCCTCGCCTTCGAGAAAGAGTGGCCGCCCGAGTTTCAGCGCGAGAAACACGACGGTGCCGAGGTCGCGGCCGGAGACATAGTCCTGATCGGTAAGCATCTTAACCACGGCGTCGATCGAGGCGGGAATGGCGGTCACATCGGGCTCCTCTCCGTCACGAGTCATGCTGGTGGCGCAGTCGGGCGGGGTCAAGATCCGTTGCGGTGTCCGCATACGAGACTAAAGCACTGGTAGGCATCTCCATGGGCGGTCCCGTGACGGTTGCCGGCGCGGGCCGCATTGACAGCCGCGTACAGCCGTGGCTCGCTCCGCGAGGATTAATTTGCGGAAAGACATCCATGTCGCTCGATCTCTGGCTGGCCTTCGTCGCGGCGTCGACCGCGCTGCTTCTCATACCGGGGCCGACGGTGCTTCTGATCCTCAGCTACGCGATCTCGCAGGGCCGCCGTGTCGCGCTGGCGACGGCGGCTGGGGTCGCGCTCGGCGACCTGATCGCAATGAGCGCGTCGCTGGCCGGGCTGGGCGCTCTGGTCCTCGCCTCGGCGGCGCTCTTCACGGTCCTGAAATGGATCGGCGCAGTCTATCTGGTCTGGCTGGGGGTGAAGCTTCTTCGCGCGAAACCGACCGTAGGCCTCGGCATTGCTACCGGGGCGAACATCCCCGCGCGCGGCATTTTCAGGCATGCCGCGACAGTGACCGCGCTCAACCCTAAATCCATCGCGTTCTTCATCGCGTTCGTGCCGCAGTTCATCAGACCCGGGGTGCCGCTTCTGCCGCAGTTCGCGGTCTTGATCGCGACATTCGTCGGCCTCGCGGCGGTGAATGCCCTCGCCTACGCGCTTCTGGCCGACCGCCTCAGGGCGCGCATCCGGCAGCCATCCGTGCGGCTGTGGCTGAGCCGTACGGGGGGTGCGGCGCTGGTGGGGATGGGAATCTTCACTGCGGCGCTCAGACGGGCCTGAGCGGTGCTGGGCCTCTTCGCGCCCCTCGCCCATTCCGGGTTCGCGCGGCTCTTCGCCGCGCAGGTTACGGCGCTTCTCGGTACCGGGCTTCTGACCATCGCGCTTGCGCTTCTCGCTTACGATCTGGCGGGGCTCAGGGGCGGGCTTGTCCTAGGCGTCGCGCTGACGCTGAAGATGGTCGCCTATGTCGCGCTCGCGCCGCTGGCCAATGCAATCCTCGGCGGTCTGCCGAGGCGCGGGCTTCTCGTCACGCTCGACCTGATCCGTGCGGGCATCGCGCTTTCGCTGCCCTTCGTCACCGAGATCTGGCAGATCTATGTCCTGGTCTTCCTCCTTCAGGCGTCCTCCGCAGCCTTCACGCCCACCTTCCAGGCGACGATTCCGGACATCCTGCCGGACGAGCAAAGCTATACTCGCGCCCTGTCGCTATCGCGGCTCGCCTACGACATCGAGAACATCGCGAGCCCGTCGCTCGCCGCGCTGCTGTTGCTGGTCGTTCCTGCCAACGGTCTTTTCCTGGGAACTGCGTTGGGCTTTCTCGGCTCGGCGGCGCTCGTGACCTGGGCCAACCCGCCGCCGCCGGCAACGCGCGCGCCGGCCGGGGCATGGCAGCGCACCTTCGCGGGCAGTCGGATGATGCTCACCCGGCCCGAACTGCGCGGCCTTCTCGCGCTCAACTTCGCGGCGGCGGCGGGCGGGGCGATGGTCATCGTCAACACCGCCGTCATCGCCGGCGCGCTTTTCGGGCGCGGCGAGGCGCAGTTCGCGGTCGCGACCGCCGCTTTCGGGGCTGGTTCGATGGCGGCCGCGCTGATCCTGCCGAGACTTCTCGACCGGATCGCCGACCGCTCCGTCATGCTGTCGGGCGCGGTCCTGCTCGCCGTCCTTCAGATCGCCGGCGCGGTGATCTTCGCGACCGCTCAGGTCTTTTCCGAGGCGCTCTGGCCGCTCTACCTTCTCTGGATGACCGCAATGGGGCTTGGCTACGCGACGATCCTGACGCCCGGCGGGCGACTCCTGCGCCGGGCGGCTGCACCGTCCGAGCGGCCCGCGCTCTACGCCGCCCATTTCGCGCTGAGCCATGCTGCCTGGCTCGTCACATATCCCCTTGCAGGCTGGCTCGGCGCGGCGGCGGGCATGGCGGCGGCCTCGATCCTTCTGGGCTTGCTCGCGGCCGCCGCCACGCTCGCAGCGCGCCGGCTCTGGCCCCGGGCGGAGGCGCAGCTTTGACCGCTTTGTTGCCCCGATACACCGCTCTGGCGGCCTTCTCGGCGCGGGCGCTTCACATCGGAGCCGCCGCCCGGTTCAATTCGCGGGAGGGCGCGGTGAGGCGCCGCAGGTGACGGGCAGACCTATGATCGACGCCGCGGAGGTGACGCTCTTCTTCATCGTCGAGCCACCGCACTACCAAAACATGGCCTGCTATCTCGCCGCCTCGATCCGCGAACAGTTCGGGCCGCGGATAAGACTCGTTGGCTATTGCCCCGAACATCGCTTCGGCGAGGTCGGCGACGAGGTGGTCGAGGCGCTTCGCCGGCTGGACTGCGACCTCAGGACATTCCCGACCGAAGGCCGCTTCGACCCGCCCTACCCCCATGGCAACAAGATCCTTGCCGCGCTCGAAGCGCGCGACACCGCTTTTTCGGGCTTCATGGATTCCGACATCCTCTGCCTTCGGCCGAACCGCGTGGAAAACATCGTCTCACCCGGCGCGGTCCGGCTGACACCCGCCGCCTCGATGAATTGGGCGCCGCAGTCGATCTGGACCGGCATCTACGGCGCCTGCGGGATGGAGGTGCCGGCCGAACGCATGATGCTCGCCCGTCAGAAGCGCGGCAAGCCGCGTCTGCCCTATTACAGTTCGGGCTTCGTGACCTTTCCCGAGGATTTCCGCGACCCCGACGGCAAGCGCTTTCCCGAAGTCTGGATGGAGGTCGCGCAGACAATCGACGCGACACCGGACATCCCCAAGAAACGTCCCTATCTCGACCAGATGAGCCTTCCGGTCGCGATCCGGAAATCCGGGCTCGAGGTGCGGCTGATGGACGAGGAGCAGCACTACATCCTCGGCGGGATGCTGCGCGGCCAGCCGCTACCCGAGGACCGCGAAATCTTCACGGTGCATTACAGGCGCTGGCTTCTGATCAAAGAGGCGGGGCTGTCGCGGCAGGGCAAGGACATGCTGCAACGCCAGGCGGGCGTACGACGGCTGGGCCAGATCGGCGGGCCCGACGACGGATTCAAATCCAGTCCAGGTTGACCTTCGTCGCCGGGTAGCGTTCGGCGACGGCGCGGCGCAGTTCCGCGAAACGCGGCGCGAGGTCGCGGAACTTCTTCTCGTGGGTCTCGGCGACGGTCAGCCGGATTTGAGCGAACAGATCCTCTGCCAGCATCGTCTCCAGAAGCTCCAGTTCCGCACCTTCGATATCCATCTTCAGAAAGGCGATCTCGCCGTGGTTCCGCACGAGTTCGCGAATCGTCGCAGGCAAATCGACCAGAGCGACCTCAATCGCGCTGCCTTCGGCTTCGTCGATCCGCCGGCCACCGGTCACGATCGTGCTTTTTACCGACGCGCCCTTCGGGTTCTTATCAAAATTATCCGCGCGCATGAGCTGGATCGCGCCCGCGCTCGTACCTACAGCGGCGTTGTGGAGTGTGACATTTGGCGTATCGGCAAAGGCCGAGGACAGCACGCCGAACGCCCAAGGATCGGGCTCGTAGGAATGCACGTCGGCGCCTGTGGCCGCCAGGGGACCGGTCACAGCGCCGACATTGGCGCCGCAATCCAGCACAACGTCGCCCGGACGCAGCATCGACAGGATGCCCTGCATCAGTCCCTGCGCATGGGCATGGCGCATGTTGCGCGCCTGACGGCGTTTGAGCTTCGCAAGCTCTTCCTCGACACTCAGTTCAGCCACGGCTGCCTCCGGGATCAGTAATCGACATAGTGCGACTGGATGACCGGCTTCGGCGCGACCGGTTCCACGGGCTTCCTGACCGCGTAGAAGATGAATTGCGGCTGGTCGAACGACCGTGTCGCGCCCCGCGCCGTGTGGGTCGGGTCGGGAATGGCGAATGGCTCCTCCCGGCTCGCACGCGGAAAGGTCCAGACGCCAAGCACCTCATAGCCGAGCGAGGCGCCCCAGAACCGCCAGGGGATGTCAGGGCCGACCTGGTAAAAGCCGTGGCCGAACCATCCGTCGGTGCCGACGCAGGACAGAAAGACGCCGCCCGCCTTCAGCATGTGATGGGCATTGCGAAACGCGGTCGCGATGTCGAACACATGCTCGGTCGTGCCGCCGTCGTAGATGACCTCGAACCGGTCCTTCAGATCGTCTCCGACCGGCTCGGACAGGTCGTGGATGAACTCCGCCCCCTCGATGTCGGAGAAATCGAGGCTTTGAAGCGGCGGCCAGCCGATGGCCTTCAGGAAGCTTTCGCAAAACCCGTCCTCCTGGAACAGCTCCTCCTCGCTGGCCTCGATGCCAAGCGCCGCGAGGTTGCGCACGAGCCGCCCCTTCCAGCCGGGACGAAAGTGCATCTTCTGGCGGCCGAGCATGATGCCTTGCGTCTTGCCGGCCAGGAACGGTGTGCAGCGCGCCATATGCGTTGCGATGTTGATGCTGATGCCCATGCTGCCCGAAACGGTTTTCGGGCAAGCTACAAGGACCGGCGCGCCCTGTCACCCACGGTCCCGAGTTTTCTGTTCCGTGGGCACCGCAATTGAAGTATCCATGGCCGAAAGAAGCCCCGGGACGGGCCCCGAGACAGGCAAGGACATGACAGAAGCAAACCGCAGGCCGGTGGCCTCCCTCTGGATCGGGCCGCGCCTTCACTACCTCAACCAGCTTTGCCTCAAGTCCCACGTGGACCAGGGTCACCCGACGACGCTCTACGTGACTGACGACGTGCAAGACGCGCCCGAAGGGGTCGAGATCCGGCCGGCCGCCGAGATCATGGACCTCGACATGGCCCTCGTCGCCCGAACGAGCGCGTCCTTCCTGTCGAACGTCTTCCGCTACAAGATGATTCGGAAGACGGGCGCAATCTGGATCGACTGCGACGCCTTCTGCCACCGGCCCTTCCCCGACGGGATGGACTATGTCTTCGGCGAGCACGGGCTTTCAGGCGCGCTGAATTGCGGCGTCATCGGCCTGCCGCAGCGCTGCGAGGTCATGGACCAGTTGCTCAACTACTACGACAACCTGCCCGACTACCCGGAATGGTGGAACAAGCGGCAACGCAAGAAGATGGACAAGCAGCCCGACAAGCTCTCCCACGCCGCGAAGATTTACGCGACCGAACGCACCGCGTTCGGCCCGCAGGCCTTCACCCATTTCGCGCGCGTCACCGGGATCATCAAGAATGCTCTGCCTCGGGCGGGGCTCTACCCCGTGCCGTTCCAACTGAACGACGTCTTCTTCGACCCCTACGGGCGCGTGGAGGGCCACTTCACCGACGAAACACTCTCGGTCCATCTCTACACCAACGGCACGCGGCGTTGGTGGCGCAAGCATGTGCCGCCGCCTGGCAGCTATGCCTTCCGGATGTGCGAACAGGTGGGTATTGACCCGTCGCTCGCGCTCGAAGAATGACGCGGGCCACCCGGATCGATCTCGCCAAGCACATAAGCCCGCTCGGCCGCATCACCGCCGTGTCGATGATGAAGGATGAGGCGCCCTACCTGATCGAGTGGTTCGCCCATCACCTCGCCGTCGGCTTCACTGACATCCTCGTCTACACGAACGATTGCAGCGACGGCACCGACGACATGCTGATCCGGCTCGAAGAGCTGGGCCTTGGTCATCACCGGCGGAACGTCATTCCCGAAGGCGTGAAACCCCAGCCCTCGGCGATCAAGCATGCGCAGGTCGAGCCCGTCGTGATGGAGTCGGACTGGGTCCTTCTCTTCGACGCTGACGAGTTCCTCTGCATTAACTACGGCGACGGGCGGCTCGACTCGATGATCTCGGCCGCCGGAGAGGCGAACGGTATCGTGATCACCTGGCGCATCTTTGGCTCGGGCGGCGTTCAGGACTGGTCCCGCGCGCCGGTGACCGAGCAATATCTCCATGCCGCCCCGCCCCTCTGGAACAAGGGCTGGGGCGTGAAGACGCTTTTCAAGTTCGATCCCGAGATCTGGAAGCTCGGCATCCACCGCCCAACCATGAAGTCGAAGGTCCTGAAGACCGACTATCCGGCGAGCGTCCACTGGCTGAACGGCTCCGGCCTGCCGATGGAGGACTATTTCAAGTTCCGAGGCTGGCGCTCGATCCGCCGCACGCTCGGCTACGACTGGGCGCAAATGAACCACTACGCGGTCAAGTCAATCGACGCCTACGCGGTCCGCAAGCTGCGCGGCAACGTCAACCTGAAGAGGGACAAGTACAACGCAGACTACTGGGCGCTTCAGGACCGGAACGAGGTGAAGGACACCAACATCCTGCGCTATTCGGCGGACCGCGCGCGGATCGCGGCGGAGCTTCTGAAGGATCCGGTCCTGAACCGGCTGCACCACGAGGCGCTCGACCGCGTCGAGGCGCGGCTGGAGGAATACAAGCAGACTGATGCCTATCAGGAGTTGAAGGCGTCGCTGATCGAGGCTTCGGAGGTCCCTCTCACGAAGATTTCGGCTAAGCCGCCCAAGGCCCGCGATCCGGCGAAGATCGCGGCGCTGATGTCTGAGGTCGAGAAGAAATCCGCAGCGCGCCCGAAATCCGAACGGCGGAGCGCGCCTGTCGAGGGTTTCGGTTCGGCGGCAGACGAGACCTACTTGCCCGCCCGGATCGACCGGACGACAGATATCGCGTTCGAATGGGTGGAGAACCACGGCGTCAGCCTGCCCGCCGACCCACGCGTGTTCGGACCGGCGGCGCTGGCCGAGATCGCTGCGGGCAAGTTCGACCGCCGAAACGCGCGCTACCGTCGGCATCTGGTTGGAAAGCGCGACCGGCTTCTGGAAGTGGGTGCCGGCATCTCGTTCCTGCCCGTCCTTTCGGCCATGACCCATCCTGGCCTCGTCGCGCTTTCGCAGGAGGAACGCGCGGAACTCGCCCGGGTCGGTCGAGAGGTGGCGGTCAGAAACGGGCTCGACGACACCTCGCGACTGAAGGTCACCGATGGTCCGCTGTTCTTTGCCGGTGACGACGGTGAAACGGCAGACGGGCTCGCAGCGCTCATGCGCGACTTCAACCCCACGGTGCTCGTCGCAAACGATCCGCGTCTGAGCCCCGAGATCATCGTCGCCGCACTAACGCCGCGCCTGCGGCGGATCATCCTGACGGCGCGGATGCTCGGACCGGGCGCCTTTCCGGGCGCGCTAGCGGAGGCGGGCTTCGCCGCAGTTGAGGCGGGCGCGAAATCGGGGGCGATGGTGCTCGACCGCGCGAAAGACGGCTAGTCCTCCTCGGCATCGCCGACGGTTGCGAACTCGTCACCTCGGCGCTCGGCGAAGTCCTTCAGCCAGGCGTCCACTTCGGCTTGCTCCGGCAGATCAGGGCGGAAGTCCCGGTCGACATAGCCGAGCCGAGTCAGTTCCTTGAAAAGGCGGGTGAAATCGAGCTCCCCGACCGAGCGGAAATCGATCCGCGTCGACTCGCCCGAAGCCCACTCGCGGCGGATCACGTTCATCACGTCAGGGGTGAAGCCGCAAAATGTCTGGAATTGAAGCATATAGTCGGCCGCGTTGGCGTTCGACCGGCGCAGGATCATGCCCACCCGGCGGCTCTCATCCATCACGTAAGCCGCCAGATGCAGCGCCGAGCCGTCGAGCGCCACGATCTGGCGGGCGGCCTTGTAGCGGGCGAGCTGCGTGCGCAGGTCGTGCTTCTCGGGATGGAAAATCTCGTAACCGGCCCGGGCAAGGTTTTCCTCGATCACGGTCTCGCCCAGCACACCGCCGCGCTGCGAGGGCAGCCTCGCACGCGACACGTAGAGCTTTTCCGACCCTTCCGCTTCCACCCCCTGCCCCAGCCGCGACCGCATGAAGGCGCGGTAAGCGGGCGAGCCCGCGTAGCGTTCGAGCCAGCCAAAACCGAGCTCGGGCACGTAGAGCTCTTCCACTCGCGTCGCGCCGTCGACTGCGCGGATCGGCAGCTCGATACCCAGTTGGTCGAAGAAGAAGCGATAGGCCCCGATGGCGCGGTTTGCCGGCCCGACCGGACCGCGATAGGGCAGATAGACGATGCCGTCCATTTCCCCCTCCAGCCATCCGAGCGCCCAGAGCCGCGCCGTCGATTCTACGAGGAAATGGCCGAAATGCCCCCGCATGTGGCCAGCATAGAGGTGACGACCGGCCAGGTCCGCGATCGGTTCGCCCGGCGTAAGCGTCGGCTCGGGCATCGCCTTGCGCGCCCGGATCCAGGCGCGCGACAAATCGCAGTAGCTCCCGTCGGACAGGAGCACCCCAGAGGCGAGCTTGGCGTCGTGGCCCCGCTCCGGCACGGCGAGCGCGTTGCGAAGGTGCATGATGCGGCCCGAAAAAGGGTCCTGCGGGTCGCCCTCGTCGATCGTGATCTCGCGGATGACAGGTGGCTGCTCGGGCGCCGGGGAGGCTGCATCTTGCATCTGCGGCTCCGGCGCGAGGTCCTCTCGGACCCGGCGGATATAGCGCGCGGATCCGGTCTTCGCCTCGATCCAGTCGCAAGCCCTGAGCGCAAGCTGCGGATGGCCCCGCGCGGTCAGCTCGCCGACCAGCGCCTTGCGCCAGGAATGCACGTCGCGGCGGGTGCGCAGCGCAGAGAAGAACGCCCTTTCGTCAAATCGGCCCTCGCCAATGTCGCGGAAGATGTCGTCAAGCACTCCGCAGCTTTTCAGCATGCGGATCGCCCGGTGGCCGAAATGGCGGCACCGGAGGTGCCGCACGTTCGGCCCGTCGAGTCTGGCCGCATGCGCCTTGTCCTCAGGAACGAACGGATCGTAGAAGAGCCAGACGCGCCCTGCCCGCTCCACCGCCTCGGCGGCGTCGAGGTAAGCCGGGCTCTCCCAGTCCCACTTGCGGTGTGCGTAGCGGTAGCGCTTTTCGAACGGCGCGATCTTGCGCGACAGCGTCGATTGCGGGCTGAAGGCCAGCACCTCGACCCCCGGCACGATGCGCGACAGCGTCAGCGCGGCGTAACCGCCCATCGAAGTGCCAGTGAAGACAATACGCTCGAACCTTTGAAACAGCCCGGCCGCGGCGAGTTCCGTCAACAACCGCGGCGCGTCTTCGTTGCGATACCAGTCCTTGCGCTTCGCGATCAGCCCCAGGATCGAGAAACCGCAATCCGCCGCACGGATCTGGAGCCAGGGTTGCGGCGGGTCGTATTCGCCGACCGAAGCGAGGTTGTCGAACGTCACGAAGAGCACGGGCGACCGGCGGACGAAATAGGCGTCGACCAGTTCGCTCTGCAGAAGGAAGGCGTCACGCCCCACCGCCGCTGCGGCCGACGCAACGACGGGCGGCACGGGGATTGGCGCTCGCCCGGCTTTCTTCCCGGCCGCCATGCCTATCCGGCGCGCCGATAGGCGTGCACGCCGACCTTGCTGTGTTCTTCGTCGAGTGCGAACCCAGCGTCTGCGAACAGCCGGCGGATCTCACGCATCCCCTCGCGCCCGTAGATATCGCGATGGACCTCGAGAATAATCGTGTTCACGCCGGTCAGATCGGCATGCCTGAGGAAGTCGAGCTCTGCCCCCTCGATGTCCATGACGATCACGTCATGGGGAAACTCTGCCTTGAGCGCGCCGTAGGGGAGGACGGGCACCGTCACCGGCCGTGCGCGTTCTGGGTTCTTGACGACCTTCAACCCGGAGCCAAGGAAATTTCCGCGCAGGAAGAACTCGACCGTCGCAGGCGGCTCGGGCGCGGTGAAGACGACGCCGTGGCGAACCGACATGACCCGGTCGAGCCCGTTATGCGTGTAAAGATGGCGGATATGCTCGATGAGCTCTGGATTGGCCTCGATCGCGACGACTTTCTCGGCCTTGCAGTTCTTCGCGAGAACGGCGCCCACGATGCCCGAGCCCGCCCCCATCTCGAGGATGCGGGCGCCCTCGGGGATGACGGCGAGACCGGTCTGGATCTCCTTTCCCTCGTAGCGCCCCTCGCCCATCGACCGGATCATGCCGGGGCCGAAATGCGGCGCCTCGGGCACCTCGATGCCCTTGCACGTCGCGACGATGGGGCGGACTTCTGCACTCGTCCCGGCCATGAACTCTCTGCCTCCATCTGGTTCCCGCCGCTTCGCCGGCGGCTTTTGCGGGGCATTATACCGGCTTCGTGCGGCCTGTCAGGTGAAACCTCGAACGTGGCAACATCCGTGGCGCAGAGGCCGCACCGGCTGCGAAGGTGGTGGACCGCGGCGGCGGCCTCGACTACGTCTTGGGCATGAGCGATCCGCGCCCATCCTTCGCCCGCCGTCGTGTGACAGGCCAAACCGATCATGTCCGGGTCTGAGTATTCGATCCTCGCGGTCCTAACGGTACGCAATGAAGCAGCGTTCCTGATAGACTGGCTCGCCCATCACCGAAAAAGCGGGTTTACCGATTTTCTCGTCTTCTCGAATGACTGCGAGGACGGGACTGACGCGATGCTCGACCGGCTCCAGGCAATGGGCTGGCTGACCCATGTGGAGAACGAAGGGCCCCATCCGAAGGGTGTGCAGTGGTCGGCGCTCAAGGCCGCCGACGCCCATCCCTTGAAGGCGCGGGCGGATTGGGTGCTGTTCCTCGACATCGACGAATACGTGAACATCCACGTCGGGGATCGCACCGTCGGGTCGCTTCTGGCCGAGCTGCCCGACGCGACCGCCATACCCATGACATGGCGGCTCTTCGGCAATGACGGCATTCGCGCCTATGACGACCGCCCGGTCACCGAGCAGTTCATGCGCGCTGCGCCCGTCGTTATGGGTTGGCCCTGGCGCGCGGCCATGTTCAAGACGCTGTTTCTGAATGACGGCAGCTACGGCAAGCTGGGTGTGCACCGCCCGCGCCAGCCGGACCGTGCGCGGATGGGCGCTCAGCGCTGGTACGACGGATCCGGGCGGCCTATGCCCCCCGACTATCACACCGGCCGTATCTTCTCGCACTACGGGCGCGACAATTACCGGCTCGTCCAATTGAACCACTACGCGCTCGGCGCGATGGAGAGCTATGTTCTGAAGTGCGACCGGGGGCGCGCCAACCGCGAGGCGTCCGCTTTCGACCTGTCCTATTGGGTCGAGCGCAACTTCAGCGCTGAGGAGGATCGCTCGATCGCCGCAATGGCCCCCCGATCGGACCCGCTCAGGTCCGAGCTTCGCGCCGATCCCGAGCTTGGCCGACTTCACGAGGCCGCCGTGGCGTGGCGTCACGCGCGCTTCAATGCGCTGATGCGCGAGGAGGCGTGGCGTAGCCTCTACGGTCGTCTGCTGATGACGTCGCCGAGCCGGGTTCTGACTGAGGACGAACATCGATTCCTGACGAGCCACGCGACGGCCACCCGGCCCGGCAATGCACGGGAAACAGAGCCCGACGGCAGGGACTATTGACGCCCGCGCCATAAACAGTCGCCGCCAAACGCCCAAAAAAAACACGTGGTTGACCAAACGGACATCTTGCCCGGCCGGCAAATCGCAGGACAGATAGGCCCCGGGTGGATTGTGTGTGTGGTGAGGCATGCAGAACGGTAAGACTTGCGCAACGGACATTGGCGAGTTGTCCGATGGCAGTTGGTTTGCGCGTATCGAGAAGATCGGCCAGGAGCAGGGCTATTTCCAGTGGCTGGGCGACGCCCATGCCGGCGTCTTCGTCGATGCTGGCCGCACGCTTCTGGTCACCTTCGAGACGGTGGACGGCATTCGCCGGAACCAACCCGGTCAGCTGCCGCTTGGCTATCAGGTGGCCAAGGGGCGCCAGTGGTCGCATCTGTGCCTGATCGCGCGGCGCGCCACCTGGTACCGCGACAAGGCCGTCTACGCCTTCTTCGACAGGCTCGTCGATGACGGCTTCTTCGAAGAATTCGATAAGGTCGTGTTCTATGGTGCGGGCATGGCGGGCTACGCGGCGGCGGCCTTTTCCGTCACCGCGCCCGGCGCGACCGTGATCCTTGCCGCGCCCCAGGCGACACTCGACCCAGAAGTGACCGGCTGGGACCCTCGGTTCCTCGAGTTGCGCCGAACCTCGTTCAATGACCGCTACGGATACGCCCCCGACATGACGGAAGGCGCCGGGCCGGTCTTCGTGATCTACGATCCCGAGCAGAACCTCGACGCCATGCACGCCGCGCTCTTCAAGCGGTCGCATGTCACACTTCTGCCGTGCCGCAATCTGGGCCGCGACATCGGCGGCGCGCTTGAGGCGATGCGCATCCTGCCCTCGGTGCTGACAACCGCCTGCACCGGCAGCTTCGACCGCCATCTCTTTCGCATCTTCTACCGCGCGCGGCGCAACTACCGTCCCTATCTGCGCGGGCTTCTGGCCCGGCTGGAAGCCGACGGGCGGACCTGGCTCGCCGCACTTCTGTGCCGCAACGTGGCAGACCGGCTGAGCGGCGCGGAGAAGTTTGAAGCCCGCCTCGCCCTGCTCGAAAGCCAGCTCGAATCCTCCGGCCAATCCCTGCCGTCAGCCCGATCCAGGCAATAGCCCGTCCCGGCGGACAGGGTGCCGGCCGCGCCGCGTCAGCAGCGATAGGCGACGGCGTGCAGTTCGTAAACCGGCGCGCCGGGGGAGATGGGGTCGAACACGACCGTGTTTGCGCCCGCGGTCTGCGCGTCGGCCATAATCCGGTTACGCGAATAGCGGATGCCCTGTTCGATCAGAGCGCCATAGACGCCCGGCTGCATGCGGAAATCCGAGACGTAGGCGCATTGCGCGACCTCGGCCGGCGTCGCCTCGCGCACGCCCGCTACACCGGTAAAGCCCGGATCGCGCGCGCAGGCCGACAAAGTGCAGAGCGCCAGAGCGGAAAGGATGAAATATCTCATGTAGCTGCCCGATCGTGACGAGGCGCCTTGGCGCGCCCTTTGCCGGTGATCTTGCGGCCCGGGCCGCGCCTCTGCAAGCCCCGCGGCGATCATGTCCCGGAATGGGCGGATTTCCCGCCTCCGAGCCTCAGACCGGCGCGACTGCGCGCCGGTAGAGATGCCAGGTCGCGTGGCCGAGGATCGGCATCACGACCGCAAGCCCCAGCAGGAACGGCAGGGCCCCGAGCGCCAGGAGAACGGCCACCGTGATCCCCCAAAGCGCAACCGGTCCAGGATTGGTCCGCGCCACGCGAAGCGACGTCACCACCGCGACCGGCAGGCCCACGTGCCGGTCGATCAGCAGCGGGAAGGACACGATACTGGTTGCGAGCACGAGAAGCGCGAAGAGGAAGCCGACGGGAAAGCCGATGAGGATCATCGCCCACCCGGAGCCGGTTGTCAGAGCCTCGGAGAAGAACGTCTGCGCCGACGTCGGGACCTCGGGCCCCATCGTGATCAGGAATATCCCGTAAGCCACGAGAATCCAAACGAAAAAGACGAAGAAGTGGGCGACAGCGAGGATGAAGATCGCGCCGAAACGAGGTGATTGCAGGATTGCGAACCCGTCCGCCCAGCTTGCCTTCTTGCCCGCCTCGCGCCGGCGGCTCATCTCGTAGAGCCCGACCGCGGCGGCCGGCCCGATCAGCGCGAAGCCGGAGATCAGCGGAAAGAGAAGCGGCAGCAGGTTGCGATGGAACGCCGCCCAGACGAGACACGCCCCGATAATCGGGTAAAGCAGGCAAGCGACGATCACATCGGTCCTCAGCGCCATGAAGTCCTGAACGCCAAGCCTCAGCGCGGTCCGTATGTCATCGGTGGTGATGTGGCGCACGACCGGCTCGGATCTGTCCGTTCCGCCAAGCTCACGAGCCACCTCGCTCACGTCATGTCCTGCGATGCCGAGCATGCGCATGCCCCAGGACAGAGGATTTCCGATTGTGTTGGTCATGGTGCCCTCCCGCTCTCAGTTCCGCGACGGAACTCCTCTGGCCCAGCACTATGGGTCAGAGACTGCGCAGCTCCGACGAGAAAAGCATAGCACGGCAATTCTGTGAATGCGCGCACAATCCAGAGAGCGCTTCAGGCGCGTAACCCCTTGCGCGTCAAACGCTTGCGGTTCGCCTTCGTGCGCCGCCGCACCGGCGCAAGCGCCGCGCCAGCCTGCGCGAACGGTCCCCGCCCGGCAAGGGCGGCCCGGCCCGAGGCGATCCATGCATCGCCGATCGCCGCGCGTTTCTCCGCCACCATGCGCCGCCGTTCCGACGGGCCGAGATGCCACATGCCCGCCAGCCCGAAAAGCCGCATGGCGATCACCACCTGAGCCTCGACGGCGATTGTGCCCATTAGAAATGCTGCGCGCCAGAACTCGAAAGGCGTAACCAAGGGTCTCATCAGTGTCTCCGTTGTGAAGTCCGCGGGTCTAATATGTCGATCCTCCGAGACATCCCCATGACCCCCGTCGGATCTGGATCGGTGCGGGCGGTTCTCCGCCGGTGGCACAGCCGCGTCGAGGAGTGGCATCCGCCGCCGCTTCGGTGTAGGCCAGCGCCATGACCGACACCATCACCATCCGCCGCCCCGACGACATGCACCTGCACCTGCGCGACGGCGCGATGCTGAAAGCTGTACTGCCCGAAACGGCGCGCCACTTCGCCCGCGCGATCATCATGCCGAACCTGGTGCCGCCCGTCGTGACGGGCGAACTGGCCGCCGCCTATCGCGACCGCATCATGGCGGCCCTGCCCGAAGACTCGGCGTTCGAGCCCTTGATGACGCTTTACCTGACCGAGGCGACCGATCCCGACGACGTTGCAGCCGCCTGTGCGAGCGGACTGGTGAACGCGGTGAAGCTTTACCCGGCCGGGGCGACGACGAACTCCCAATCGGGCGTGCGCGACTTCGACAAGGTGCGGGGCGTCCTCGAACGAATGGCCGAGATCGGCCTGCCGCTTTGCGTCCACGGCGAGGTCACGGACAGCGATATCGACATCTTCGACCGCGAGGCCGTGTTCATCGAACGCGTGCTCGACCCGATCCGCCGCTCCACACCGGGCTTGCGCGTGGTGATGGAGCACATCACAACGAAGGAAGGCGTGGCATATGCCCGCGCGGGCGACGCCAACCTCGGCGCGACGATCACAACGCATCACCTGATCATCAACCGCAACCACATACTCGCGGGCGGCATAAGGCCGCACTACTACTGCCTGCCCGTCGCGAAGCGCGAAATCCATCGCCTCGCCTTGCGAGAGGCCGCGACGAGCGGAGAACCGCGCTTCTTCCTCGGCACGGACAGCGCGCCACATGCCGACCACCTGAAGGAACATGCCTGCGGCTGCGCAGGCTGTTTCACGGCCACAAACACGCTATCGATCCTCGCCCATGTCTTCGAGGAGGAAGGCGCGCTCGACCGGCTCGAAGCCTTCACCTCGCTGAACGGCGCGGATTTCTACCATTTGACCCCAAACGAAGGGCGCATCACGCTTAGTAAGGGTCCCGCGATCAACTACCCCGCCAAGATCGAAACCGGCGCCGGGCCGGTCACCGTATTCGATCCGGGCTTTCCACTTCGCTGGGCAGTTCGCGCGTGAAGGTATCGCCGGGCGGGATGCTCTGCATCGCGGACCCGAGCAGCGCACCATCGACCTTGTCTCTCAGCTTGGCCGAGACACGAAACCTCCTTCCCCGCGCCTGGAATCTCCCGTAGGGCATTACAGGCGCCGCCAGTGCCTGCTCCGCCGCGTCCGGTTCGCCGCCGAACCACCAGACCGTCTCCGGCGAAGTGGCGAACAGCAAATGCTCTCGTTCGAATTCGTTGGCGATCTCGGTGGCAGGCCCCCATGCGAGCCGTACCGAGCGCGCTGCTCCGGTCGCGTCGAATGGCCGCAGCGCGTTCGACGCGCCGCGGCGATCCGAGGGCTCGAGTGAATGCGCTAAGTCTTGGATCCAGACGGCCAGGCCCAACGCGGCGGCGACGGCGAAGGCCGCCGCGAACCACGCACATCGACGAGGCAGCGGCGCAGCAGGCGCGCCGTAGCCTGCGCCCGGCACCAGCCGGTAGCCTCGCTTTGGCACCGTTACGATCAACATCCGGCCATCCCGCCCCAACGCGCGCCGGATCTCGGTGATCGCCTGATAGATGGAATCATCGGTGACACAGATGCCAGGCCACACCGCCTCGAACAGTTCATCCTTCGAAACCGTCTCGTCGCGGTGAGCGACCAGGAAGCGAAGCACATAAAGCGCCTGGGGCCGCAAGGGGATAGCTCCGCCATCCTCCGAAAGAAGGACGCCGCGATCATCATCGAAAGTTGCGCCCCCCAGCCGCATCTTCCCCCGATCCGTATCGTCCGATGCGAAGTGTATCAGATTTCCGGAACTTTCAGGGCGATTTCGGACCGCGTCCCGGGCTGCTGACGCGCGTTGAGCGACGCTTCGTGGTATCTTCTATTTGCGAGGTGCCACCATGGAAGCCCTGATCGACCTCCTGTTTGCCTGGCTTGACAACAACAGCACCTACAGGACTGCGAACCTGCCGCCACCGGAGATCGTGGAACTGTCGCCGCGCGAGCTGACGCGGCAATACTATTCCGATGCGCCGGATCTCTTGCCGGCCAGCGGAATCGATAAGCGGGTCTTCGCGCTCTATTCCACGGTCGATGGAGCCGCCGGCAAGATTTACGTGCTCAGAGCTGCTGAGGTCGACGGTGCCGAAGACTACGACGACGCGCGCGAGAACCCGATCTGGCGCGAAATGGTGCTGCACGAACTAATCCACCATGCCCAGTGGCAGACCGAAGTCATGCAGTCGTGGCCGTGCCGGAATGTGGGCGAGCGCGACGCCTATCTTCTGGGCGGGAAGTACCTCGAACAAACCGGCACCGACGATCCGCTGCCAAACCGGAAGCTCCTGGCGCGCCTCTACGCGCGCTGCTGAACAATGGGCGGTACCGTGCCCGGACGAACGGGCGCCGCGATCCGCCACGAAGCTGCACATTCGGGCCGCATGGCTCTCATACCCCTTGGTTTCACGCTCCGATGCGACGGGGTTCAGGAACTTTCAGACTGTTTTCGGATTTCCCTCAGGACTCGACCCCAAGCCCACCGGCAATCTCGGCGCGCACCTGCAACTCCATGCAACAGGGAGCCGACCGATGATCGAGCTTGCCTTCGTCGCCTGCCTTCTCGCCGACCCGACCAGTTGCCGGGACGAGAGCCTCCTATTTGCTGATGTCGCGATCCTGACCTGTCTCTTCGGAGCTCAAAGTCAGCTCGCCGTCTGGAACGAAGCACATCTCGACTGGACGATCGAACGCTGGTCGTGCCGCGTTCGCGACCTTGAGCACCTCGCCAGGCGCACTTAAACGCGCTTCACGTTCGGCCGAATTGCGTCTAAGGGGAGGGTCGGTCGACGAACGAGGCGCGAGATGGTCCCAACGAGCTTCCCCCCGAAAGAGGAAATCGCCCGCTTGACGGCGCGGATGCTTCTGGAAATCGAGGCGGTGCATTTCAACGCGGACGAGCCCTTCACGCTGGCCTCCGGTCTTCCCTCGCCGACCTACATCGACTGCCGCAAGCTCATCTCCTTCCCTCGCATCAGGTCGACGCTGATGGATTTTCTCGCAGTCACCGTGATGCGCGAGGCGGGCTTCGAGGCGTTCGACAACATCGCGGGCGGTGAGACGGCGGGCATTCCCTTCGCCGCGATGGTGGCCGAACGGCTCGCCCTGCCCATGACCTATGTCCGCAAGAAGCCCAAGGGCTACGGTCGCAACTCACGGATCGAGGGCGCGATGACCGAGGGCCAGCGCGTGCTTCTGGTCGAAGACCTGACAACCGACGGCGGGTCGAAACTCTCGTTCGTCGACGCGATTCGCGAAACCGGGGCGACCTGTGGCCACACGGCGGTGATCTTCTATTACGGTATCTTTCCCGAGACGGTGAAGGTGCTCGGCGACCACAGCTTGCGCCTCCATCACCTCTGCACCTGGTGGGACGTTCTGGCCGAGGCGCGCGAATCGGAGGCCTTTCCGGCTGCGACGCTGAGGGAAGTCGAAACCTTCCTGACCGACCCGCGCACCTGGCAGGCCGCGCGCGCGAAAAGTTGACGTAGCGGCACCGGCGAGAGATGGCTGCAACCTGAACGCGCACCACACCCAGATATTGACAGCGCACTGGGCAATCTATCAACATATGGGCGCGGTGCCTTTTCCACAGACCATCCACAGCGATATACAATTTGCGCCGCGCATGGCGATGACGCATATCCCTTCGCCAATAACGAGGGACAAATATGAACGACGTGGCGACGATCCGGGCGGTCAAGGACAGCCCCGAAACCGATACGCTTCCGCATAATATCGAGGCAGAGCAGCAACTCCTCGGCGCGATCCTGACGAACAACGACATCTACGACAGGATCGCGTCGCTCGTTAAGGCCGAGCACTTCTACGAACCCGTTCACGCCCGCGTCTTCGAGGTGGCCGTGGCGCGCATCCAGAAGAACGCGCTCGCCTCTCCGGTGACGCTGAAAGGGTATCTGGAGGAAGATGAGGGGCTGAAGGCGCTCGGCGGGCCCGCCTACCTCGCGCGGCTCGCCGGCGCCGCCATCTCCGCATATGCGGCGCGCGACTACGCGCAGATGATCTACGACCTCGCGGTCCGGCGGGAACTGATGCGGCTCGGCCAGGACATCGCCGCCCGCGCGCGCACGATCGACGTCGAAAGCGACCCGAAAGACCAGATCGTCGACGCCGAGCAGCGGCTTTACACGCTGTCGGAACAGGGCACCATCGAGAAGGGCTTCGTGTCGTTCCTGAAGGCCACGACCGAGGCCGTGCAGTCCGCGCTCGCCGCCTATCAGCGCGACGGGGGGCTTGCGGGCATCTCCACCGGGCTTTCCGATCTCGACAAGAAACTTGGCGGACTCCATCCGTCGGACCTTCTGATCCTCGCGGGGCGTCCCTCGATGGGCAAGACGTCGCTTGCGACGAACGTCGCCTTCAACATCGCGAAGGCCTACAAGAAGGGCAAGCGGCCTGATGGCTCCGAGGGCGCGGTGAACGGCGGCGTCGTGGGCTTCTACTCTCTCGAGATGTCGGCCGAGCAGCTTGCCGCGCGGATACTGTCGGAAGCCTCAGAAGTGCCGTCCGAGCAGATCCGCCGGGGCGACATGACAGAAGGCGAGTTCCGCCGCTTCGTCGAGGCGGCGAAGGCGCTTGAAGCCTGCCCGCTCTATATCGACGACACGCCGGCCCTGCCGATTTCCCAGCTTGCCGCCCGCGCGCGGCGGCTGAAGCGCACGCACGGTCTCGACGTGCTGATCGTCGACTACCTGCAGCTCGTCCGCCCCGCTTCGGCCAAGGACAGCCGCGTGAACGAGGTCTCGGAAATCACTCAGGGCCTGAAGGCCATTGCCAAGGAGCTGAACATCCCCGTCATCGCGCTGTCGCAGCTTTCGCGCCAGGTTGAGAACCGCGAGGACAAGCGACCGCAGCTTTCCGACCTTCGCGAATCCGGCTCGATCGAGCAGGACGCCGACGTCGTGATGTTCGTATTCCGTGAGGAATACTACAAGGAACGCGAAAAGCCGGGCGACCACGACCTCGAGGGTATGGCCAAGTGGCAGGAGGTCATGGAACAGGTCCACGGAAAGGCCGAAGTCATCATCGGCAAGCAGCGCCACGGGCCGATCGGCTCGGTCGAACTCAGCTTCGAAGGCCGCTTCACGCGCTTCGGAGATCTCGTGAAACCGTGGCAGCAGGGCGATGGCGGATTCTGACCCGCTTTCCGCTTGACCTTCGAGGGCAAGCTGTCAAAACCCAGGGCCATGGCCCGGGCGACCCTTACTATCGACCTTGACGCGATCACCGCCAATTGGCGGGCGCTCGCCCGCCAGTCCGGAACGGCGGAGGCGGGCGCCGTGGTCAAGGCCGACGCCTACGGGCTCGGCGCGACGCGGGTGGCCAGGACCATCGCGGCGGCCGGGGCACGGCGGTTCTTCGTCGCAATCTCGGAGGAAGGCGCGGTTCTTCGTCCGGCACTCGGGCCGGAGGCCGAGATCTTCGTTTTCTCCGGGCATATGGAGGGCGACGCCACGCGCATCGCTGAACACGGCCTGATCCCGCTTCTGAACTCCCTCGAACAGGTCCAACGCCACCTTGCGAGCCTTCCCGCCCACCCCTTCGGCATCCAGCTCGACAGCGGCATGAACCGGCTCGGACTTGAGGAGGCGGACTGGAACGCCGTCTCGGGGTCGATCCTGTCTGAAAATCCGGTCCTGATCATGTCGCATCTCGCCTGCGCCGACGAGCCGGAGCATCCGATGAACGCGTCCCAGCTTGCCTCCTTTCGCCGGATGACGGATGGGACCCGCGCGCCCCGCTCACTGTCGGCCACGGGCGGCATTCTTCTAGGCAACGACTACCATTTCGACGTGACCCGCCCCGGCATCGGACTCTACGGCGGCCTGCCATTCGAAGCCGCGAGGCCCGTCGTAAGCCTGTCACTCCCGGTAATCCAGGTACGCGAGGTCCAGCCTGGCGAAACGGTGGGCTACGGCAACACGTGGACCGCCCGGAAGCAGGCGCGGGTGGCGACGCTGGCGGCCGGCTATGCCGACGGGCTGATCCGCGCCATGACCGGTCGCGCGCAGGTCTTTGCGGACAGGACGCCTTGCCCGCTCGTCGGGCGCGTGTCGATGGACCTCATGGGCGTCGATGTCAGTCATCTGAAGGCGGTGCCCGAGGCGCTCGACATCCTTTGCCCCAAGCAGGGCATCGACGCGCTCGCCGACTATGCCGGGACGATCGGCTACGAAATTCTGACGGCGCTCGGCGGACGCTATGCGCGCCGCTACGAAGGTGCCGCCGCATGAGCATCCTCGCGCCCCTCGCGGCACTCGGTCGGACCGTGCTCGGCGGGCTCGCGATACTCGGCCGTCTGGCGCTCTTTGCAGCCGAGACGCTGAGCCATCTTTTCCGCCCGCCCTTCTACCCCAAGGAATTCCTCGCCGCACTCATGCAGATCGGCTGGTTCAGCCTGCCGGTCGTCGGCATGACCGCGCTCTTCACGGGCGGCGCGCTCGCGCTTCAGATCTACGCCGGAGGGGCGCGCTTTTCGGCCGAGGCGGTCGTGCCCTCGATCGTGGCGATCGGCATGGCGCGCGAACTTGGCCCGGTCCTCGGCGGGCTGATGGTGGCGGCGCGCGTCGCCTCCTCGATCGCGGCCGAGATCGGCACGATGAAGGTGACCGAGCAGATCGACGCGCTCGTGACCCTGTCCACCCACCCGATGAAATATCTCACGGTCCCGCGCGTCCTGGCGGCCACGCTCGCCGTGCCGGTCCTCGTCGCGGTCGGCGATTCCATCGGCATCTTCGGCGGCTATCTCGTCGGCGTGAACCGGCTCGGCTTCAATCCGGCGGCGTACCTCAAGAACACACGCGACTTCCTTGAAATCTGGGATGTCGTATCGGGCCTCTGGAAAGGGGCGGCCTTCGGCTTCATCGTGGCTCTCATGGGCTGCTACTACGGGATGCATTCCGAACGCGGCGCTCAAGGCGTCGGCCGCGCCACGAAATCGGCGGTCGTCGCGGCCTCGGTCCTGATACTGGCGACGAACTACCTGCTGACGGAGGTTTTCTTCTCCGCATGATCACGCTTTCCGACGTCCACAAGGCTTTCGGCTCGAATCGCGTGCTGCGCGGGATCGAGCTCGAAGTGCCCACCGGCGAAAGCATGGTTATCATTGGCGGCTCGGGCACCGGAAAGTCCGTTCTTCTCAAATGCATCCTCGGGCTAGTTCATCCAGACAAGGGCAAGATCACGCTGGACGGCGAAGACGTTGAGACGGCCTCGCGCGATGCTTTCCTCGCCCGGTTCGGTATGCTGTTCCAGGGCGGCGCGCTCTTCGATTCGCTGCCGGTCTGGCAGAACGTGGCCTTCCGGCTTCTGCGCGGCGCGCTGAAGCGCCCCAAGGCCGAGGCGCGCGACATCGCCATCGAAAAGCTGCGCCGCGTCGGGCTGAAGGCGGAAACCGCCGATCTCTACCCCGCCGAGCTGTCGGGCGGGATGCAGAAGCGCGTGGGTCTCGCCCGTGCCATCGCCGCCGAACCCGAGATCATTTTCTTCGACGAACCCACCACGGGTCTCGACCCGATTATGGCCGGCGTCATCAACGAACTCATCCGCGAGATCGTGACAGAGATGGGGGCGACGGCGATGGTGATCACGCATGACATGAGCTCGGTCCGAGCCATTGCCGACCGGGTCGCGATGTTGCACGACGGGATCATCCAGTGGGCCGGGCCGATTTCGGAATTAGACGAAACACCAGACCCTTACGTCCAGCAATTCATCCACGGCCAAGCGGAAGGGCCGATCGCGGCAATTCGCTAAACGGCCACCCCGCAGATGTTTGACTTTGGTCTTCGCGCAGCTTAGGCTTCCGGGCCGGGGGCTGAAGCGATGCGATGACTTCGGCCGAGGATAGCTTGCCCGCACTCTACATTTTGATCGCGCTGTTCTGCGTTCCGCCGGTCCTGAGCTTGCAGGCCTCGATCCGGTGGTTTCGGCATGTGCGCAAGCGCGGGCGGCCGGGTGTCTGGCCGCTGCTCGGTATCGCTGTCTCCGTCGTGGCCCTTGCCTTCAACCTCGGCGTGATCGGGGTGGACCTCGCGACATCCGGCACCGTCGGTATTGAACTCGGCCAAATCCATGCCTGGACGCTTGGCCTGTCATGGATTTGTTTCTGGATCTGGATCGTCGCGCTTGTCTGGCTCCGCAGGCACCGGCACAAGGTCTACTGAGTCCCTTGGTGCCCGGAAGGCGATCCTGTATCAAACGCCCATGCTGCGCGCCGCAAACCTCGTCCTCCTGGTTCTGTTCCCGCTGTCGTGGTTCGCGCCCTTGATGCGGGCGGGATTGCTGCCGTTTTTCGGTCTCGACGAAATCTCTGTCGTCACAGGTCTGCAGGCGCTGTGGGAAAAAGACGTGATCCTCGCGCTGCTCGTGACCTTCTTCGCGATCTTCGCGCCCTATTTGAAGACTATTGGGCTGGCGCTCGTGCATTACCGGCTCGCGTCACCCCGCATCCTTGGCGTTCTGCACCAACTCGGGCGGCTTGCCATGGCTGACATCTTCCTTGTTGCGATCTACATCGTGCTCGCGAAGGGGATCGGCATGGGCCGGATCGAGACTGCTTGGGGGCTCTATCTTTTCACAGCCTGCATACTCGCCAGTCTCGCGATATCGCATATGACCGAGCGTGAGCGGCTACCGGGCCGGGCGCGCTGAAGCCCGCCGGCGCGGAGGTCTCCGGGTTTCTTCATTGCACCAATACCTCGGGGGACTCCCCGCGTGAGCGCGGACGGGGGGCAGCGCCCCCCCCGGCCCCTCTTGCCGCCGGTGCGGGCTTGGGGCAGTTAAGGCGCATGGCGAAGCCGAGCCCGATCTTCACATGTGCCGAATGCGGCGCGGCCCACAAGAAGTGGACCGGACGCTGCGATGCCTGCGGCGCCTGGAACTCCATCGCCGAAGAGGTGCCTCTTGCCGCCGGGCCCGGCACAAGAACGCTCGGCGCCGCCAAGGGGCGCCGGATCGAGCTGTCGAGACTGTCAGCCGAGGAAACCCCGCCCCCGCGTGCGGCGTCGGGGCTCGAAGAATTCGATCGCGTACTCGGCGGCGGGCTGGTTCCCGCCTCGGCGATCCTTGTCGGAGGCGACCCCGGGATCGGCAAGTCCACGCTGCTTCTTCAGGCTGCGGCGAGCTTCGCGCGGCAGGGCGTGTCCGCGATCTATGTTTCGGGCGAGGAGGCCGCAGCACAGGTGCGGATGCGCGCCCAGCGGCTCGGGCTCGCCGACGCGCCGGTGCAACTCGCCGCCGAGACCGACCTGCGCGACATCCTGACGACGCTCGACGCCGCGCGGCCGGGCCTCGCGATCATCGACTCGATCCAGACGATGTGGGCCGACCATGTCGAGGCCGCGCCTGGTTCCGTCAGCCAGGTCCGCGCCGCCGCCCATGAGCTTGTGAGCTTCGCCAAAAGGCGGGGCACAGCCGTCATCCTCGTCGGCCACGTCACGAAGGACGGCCAGATCGCAGGCCCCCGCGTCGTCGAGCACATGGTCGACACCGTCCTTTACTTCGAAGGCGAGCGCGGCCACCAGTTCCGCATCCTGCGCGCGGTCAAGAACCGCTTTGGCCCGGCGGACGAGATCGGCGTCTTCGAGATGACCGGCGGCGGGCTTTCCGAGGTCGCGAACCCCTCGGAGCTCTTTCTCTCCGAACGCGGGCAGGCGAGCCCCGGCTCGGCGGTCTTCGCGGGTATCGAGGGCACGCGGCCCGTGTTGACCGAGATCCAGGCGCTCGTCGCGGCCTCGCCGCTCGGCACACCGCGCCGCACCGTCGTGGGGCTCGATTCCGGCCGGCTCTCCACGATCCTCGCCGTCCTGGAGGCGCGCTGCGGAATTCCCTTCGCCGGTCTCGACGTGTTCCTCAACGTCGCGGGCGGGATGCGCGTCTCCGAACCCGCCGCCGATCTCGCCGTCGCCGCCGCCCTTCTCTCGGCGCGCGAAGACGTGGCGCTGCCGCCCGACATGGTTGTTTTCGGCGAAATCAGCCTTTCCGGCGCGTTACGTCCGGTCGGTCAGACCGAAAACAGGTTGAAAGAGGCGCAAAAACTTGGTTTCTCACAGGCAGTCGCACCCGACCGGTCCAAGATCGAGGGCGACGGCGGGATCCGGGTGCGCAAGATGCCCGATCTCGTGACCTTTGTCGGCGAGATGTTCGCGGCAGGCTGAGCGCAAGGAGCGAGGGCATGGAAGGTTTCACGATCGTTGACGCCGTGGTGGCGGTCATCCTGCTCATGTCGGCGATCCTCGCCTACAGCCGGGGCGTCGTGCGCGAAGTGCTCGCGATCGCGGGCTGGGTAGCCGCGGCGGTCGTGGCCTTCATTTTCGCGCCGAAAGCGGTTCCTCTGATCAAGCAGATCCCGGTTCTCGACAAGTTTCTAGGCGACAACTGCGAAATCTCGACTGTGGTCTCCTTCGGTGCGGTGCTGGCCGTCGCGCTGATCGTGATGTCAATCTTCACGCCGCTCTTTTCGTCGGCCGTGCAGCGCTCGGCTCTGAGCGGCGTCGATCAGGGGCTTGGCTTCCTCTTCGGCATTCTCCGCGGCGTCCTTCTCGTCGCGATCGCGTTCGTGGTCTATGACCGGGCGCTTGCCGGCTCGTCGATCCCGGCGGTGGACCAGTCGAAATCGGCCGAAGTCTTCGCGTCGCTGTCGGGCAATCTCGAAGAGGCGCTGCCAGAAGACGCGCCGGGCTGGCTTGAGGCGCGCTACGGCGAACTCGTCGCTGAATGCGGCAGCGGCACGACCTCGACGACCCAAACCCAGGAAGAGCCAGCGGACACCGGAAACTGATCCGCTACGATGTCGAGATGTGACACGGGCGTGACATGCCGGCCGGATGGCACTAAACGGTGTGCAGAACCCGTAGCCGGATTCGGAGACTGGCCAATGCGCCCCTTTCTCGCCCACCCCTTCGACGACGACAAGTTGAAGGAGGAATGTGGAGTCTTCGGTGTCATCGGTGTGGCGGAAGCGGCAAATTTCGTCGCGCTCGGCATGCACGCGCTTCAGCATCGCGGCCAGGAGGCCGGGGGCATCGTCTCCTACGATCCGCAGGAGGGATTCAACTCCGTCCGCCGTTTCGGCTATGTGCGCGACAATTTCACCAAGGCAGGCGTGATGGAGACGCTTCCGGGCGCGCTCGCCATCGGCCATGTGCGCTATTCGACCGCCGGCTCCAAGGGTCATACGGCGATCCGCGACGTCCAGCCCTTCTTCGGCGAATTTGCGATGGGCGGCTGTGCGATCGCCCATAACGGCAATCTCACGAACGCCGCCTCGCTCCGCCGCGACCTGATCGAGCGCGGCGCAATCTTCCAGTCCTCGTCGGATTCGGAATGCATCATCCACCTCATGGCGCGGTCGATCCAGAAGTCGATCCCCGAACGGATGAAGGACGCGCTGCGCGCCGTCGAGGGCGCGTTTTCCGTCATCGCCATGACGCGCACCAAGCTTATCGGGGTCCGCGACCCCTTGGGCGTCCGACCGCTCGTCCTCGGCAAGCTCGGTGACGGCGCTTACGCGCTCTCGTCCGAAACCTGTGGGCTCGACATTATCGGCGCGGAATTCGTGCGCGAGATCGACCCCGGCGAGATGGTTGTCATCGCCGACGGCAAGGTCGACAGCTCGCGCCCCTTCGCTCCGGCGAAGGCTCGGTTCTGCATCTTCGAGCACGTCTATTTCTCGCGCCCCGACTCCATCCTCGGCGGGCGCTCGGTCTACGAGACCCGCCGCCAGATCGGCGTCGAACTGGCCAAGGAAAGCCCGGTCGAGGCAGACCTTGTCTGCCCCGTCCCCGACAGCGGCACCCCGGCCGCGATCGGCTATTCGCAGGAATCGGGAATACCCTACGCGATGGGCATCATCAGAAACCAGTATATGGGCCGAACCTTCATCGAGCCGACCGAGCAGATCCGCAATATGGGCGTGCGGCTGAAGCTCAACGTCAACCGGGCGCTCGTCAAGGGAAAGCGAGTGATCCTCGTCGACGACAGCGTCGTGCGCGGCACGACGAGCCGCAAGGTCAAGGACATGATCCTCGAAGCAGGCGCGGCCGAGGTGCATTTTCGCATCGCCTCGCCTCCGACCGCCTGGCCCTGTTTCTACGGAGTCGACACTCCTGAACGCGAAAAGCTCTTGGCGGCCACGATGTCAGAAGACGAGATGAGAGAATGGATCGGGGTCGACAGCCTCAAGTTCATCTCGCTCGACGGGCTCTACCGCGCGGTGGGCGAGGCAGGCGGACGGAACGCCAAGACCCCGCAATACTGCGATGCCTGCTTCTCTGGCGAGTACCCGGTCGCGCCGTCCGATCAGATCGCGAAGGGCTTCGCAATGAAGGCGGCGGAGTGAGCGGGCAGCGCATCCGCTACCGGCCCCATCACTTCCTTTGCTCACTCGGCTTCGAGGGCAAAGGCTACTCGGACGCCTTCACCGCCAACATGGACGCCATCGTGATGGGGCGGCTCCGCGCCGAGGGCGGCGATGCGACCGAGATCGAGGTGACGGGCGCGGCGGACGACATCTGCGCCCCCTGCCCCAAGCGCCGCGGGCGGCTTTGCACGAACGAGCCGAAGATCAAGCAACTGGACCGCGCCCATGCCGCCGCACTGAGGCTCGCGCCCCGCGAGCGGCTGACCTGGGGCGAAGCCAAGGTGCGTATTCGGGCGAACGTTGCGCCGGGCAGCCTGAAAACCATCTGCCGGGGCTGCGAATGGGAACCGCTCGGCCTCTGCGAAGCCGCCCTCGCCCAGCTGCACGACGAGACGTGATCCAAAGGAAAACGCCGCCCGGACGGGCGGCGTTTGCGCTTTCACTTGGATCGGCGATCAGGCCCGGCGGCCCTTCAACGCCGCCCAGGCACCAGTGACGACAAGTGCCGCTATCACCGCCTTCACCGTGTCGCCGATCAGGAACGGCGCGATGTAGTAGGTCCAAATCATCGAGAAGCTGTCGGCGCCCCACTTCGTCGCGTCGAGGCCAAGGGCTGCGTCCGCCAGCATCGCCCAGGCGACGCCGGGGACGTAGAGCAGGGCGGAGATCGCGATGGCTACCAGCGCCGTCGGCACGAACCGCTTCACGCCCAGATCAGAGGCGAGACCGGCGAGGAAGGCCATGCCGACGAAACCGATCAGAAAGCCCGCAGTCGGACCGGCGAAGGCCGCGCCGTTCATGCCGTTGGCGAAGACCGGAAGCCCCATTGCGCCCTCGGCGAGGTAGGCCACGAGCGTCAGCGCGCCCATCCGCGCGCCGTAGGTCAGCCCCACGATCAGGATCGCCAGTGTCTGGAGCGTCATCGGCACCGGGATCATAGGAACGGAAACCTGCGCGGCCAGCGCGATGAAGAGCGATCCGCCCAGCACCATGAGCGCACGGGCCGGGAGCGACTGGGAGGGCACGAGGGCCTTCGAGAGCGTCATCTGCGGAATCCTTCCTCTGTCAGATTTTCCCGGCAATTTCGCTGCGGCGCGGCGGCAAGTCAATCTATTCTGTTGTAAACCGGAGTGCCGGATGCAAAAGGGGCGCCATGACCGACCAGACAAAAGCCAAACCGGCCCTCGTCACCGGCGCCTCGCGCGGCCTCGGCTTCGCAATTGCCTCCGAACTGGGCGCACGCGGCTGGCATGTCATCGCCGTGGCCCGCACAACCGGTGGGCTCGAGGAACTCGACGACCGCATAAAGGCGGCGGGCGGGGCGGCCACGCTCGCGCCACTCGACGTCACCGACGACAAGGCGATGGCGCATCTCGCGCGCTCCATCGCCGAGCGCTGGGGTGCGCTTGGCCTCTGGGTGCATGCCGCGATCCACGCCGCGCCACTCTCGCCCGCCGGCCATATCGACCCGAAGGACTTCGACAAGTCTCTTGCCTGCAATCTCCGCGCCCCGGCCTCGCTGATCCCGATGCTCGAGCCGCTCCTGCGCGCAGGCCAGGGCAGCGCAATGTTCCTCGACGACCCGAGGGGGGGCGAGAAGTTCTTCGGCTCCTACGGGGCGACCAAAGCCGCGCAGATCGCGCTCGCGAAGAGCTGGCAAGCCGAGAGCGCGAAGATCGGCCCGCGTGTCCTTGTTGAGACGCCGCGTCCGATGGCCACGGCCACGCGCGCCCGGTTCTTCCCCGGCGAAGACCGGACAGCCCTGGCCGACATCCATGACGAGGCCGCGCGTCTGCTCGCGGCGCTCTGAGCGTTCATGCTGGCCCAAACACCTCGCCCCGGCGCCGCACGCCTTCCCCCGGTCACCCAGCGCTTTACGCCCCCGCGCCGCTCGTCTAATCAGGGGCAAAGAACCACAGGTCGGGCATGCGCATCCTCATCACCAACGACGACGGCATCAACGCGCCGGGGCTCGAGATCCTGACCGCCATCGCCGAAGAGATCGCGGGACCCTCGGGCGAAGTCTGGACCGTCGCCCCCGCCTTTGAGCAATCGGGCGTCGCGCACTGCATCAGCTACACCCACCCGATGATGATCCTGAAGCTCGGGCCGCGCCGCTACGCTGCCGAGGGCAGCCCGGCCGACTGCGTCCTCGCCGGGCTCTACGACGTCCTGCAGGGCGAGCGTCCCGATCTGGTCCTGTCGGGCGTCAACCGCGGCAACAACGCGGCCGAGAACGTGCTCTATTCCGGCACGGTCGGCGGCGCGATGGAGGCGGCGCTCCAGGGTCTGCCCGCGATCGCGCTCAGCCAGTTCATGGGGCCCCTCACCGAGGATCTCGAAACCCCGTTCGAGGCCGCCCGCGACCACGGCGTCGCCGTGGTGCGCACGCTCCTCGACAAGGGGATCTGGGACCGGGGCGACTACCGGCTTTTCTACAACGTCAACTTCCCGCCCATCGCGGGCAGTGTCGTGAAGGGCATGAAGGTCGCCTCGCAGGGCTATCGCACCGACACCTTCTTCGGCGTCGAGCCGCATGTCTCGCCCTCCGGCAAGAAGTTCCTCTGGATCACCGGCGGCCCGCAGCATCTGCCGACCGCGCCCGGCACCGATGTGGCGGCCAATCTCGACGGATTCATCTCGGTCACGCCGATGCGCGCGGATCTCACAGCACATGACGCGCTCTCTGATCTTGAGGTGCGGCTCGCATGACCGATCTCGCCGAGCGGAAGATGCGCTTCCTCTATTCGCTCCGCTCGAAAGGCGTCACCGATGCCCGTGTCCTGACCGCGATGGAGAAGATCGACCGCGGCGACTTCGTGAAGGGTCTCTTCGCCGAGCGCGCCTACGAGGACATGCCGCTGCCCATCGCCTGCGGCCAGACGATCAGCCAACCCTCGGTCGTGGCGCTCATGACCCAGGCGCTCGACGTAAGCCCGCGCGACAAGGTGCTGGAGATCGGCACCGGCTCGGGCTACCAGGCGGCGATCCTCAGCCAGCTCGCGCGCCGGGTCTATACCGTCGACCGCCACCGCCGCCTCGTGCGCGAGGCCGAGGCGGTGTTCCAGCGCCTCGGCCTTACCAACATAACGGCGATCGCCGCCGACGGCAGCCACGGCCTGCCCGATCAGGCGCCGTTCGACCGCATCCTCGTAACGGCCGCCGCGGAGGATGCCCCCGGGCCGCTCTTGGCTCAGTTGCGCGAAGGCGGTATCATGGTGTTGCCGGTGGGGCAGTCGGACACGGTTCAGAGCCTGATCAAGGTGACGCGCAGCCCCACGGGATACGAGTACGACGAGCTTCGGCCGGTGCGCTTCGTGCCGTTGGTCGAAGGCCTGGGCCAGGAATAGGCCCCGTGAGATAACATGAAGCCCGGCCAACAGGGCGAGCGAGACGAGGATACGAGCATGACCCCTTCCCGCACGAAGACCATCCGCCTGCGCGCCGCGCTCGTGGGTACCAGCCTTTTGGCGCTCGCCGCCTGCGAGCCGAGCGGCAATTTCGACCTCGACCTGCGCAGCTTCGGCCAGGGCGGCGGACTCGACACCACCGCTGCGGCGGAACAAGCCGTGCAGGCGCGTCCCGCTCCGGATGCGCGCGGCATCATCGCCTATCCCGGCTATCAGGTCGCCGTGGCCCGGCGGGGCGACACGGTCGACAGCGTCGCCGCCCGGATCGGCGTGCCGGTCGGAGAACTCGCGAGCCACAACGCGATCGCTCCGGGCACCCTTCTGCGCGACGGCGAGGTCCTGGCGCTGCCGCGCCGCGTCGCCGAACCCTCGCTCGCGACGGGTGCGCGCCCTGTGGGCGCTGGCATCGACGTCACCACCATCGCCTCGGGCGCGATTGATCGGGCGTCGCCCGCACCCGGCGGCACATCCGGCACCGGCGTTGCGGCCGGCGCCTCGACAATCGGCTCGACCGAGCCCATCCGCCACCGCGTGATGCGTGGCGAGACGGCCTATTCCGTAGCCCGCCTCTACAACGTCAACGTCCGCGCGCTCGCCGACTGGAACGGTCTCGGCTCCGATCTGGCCGTGCGTGAAGGCCAGATGCTCCTCATTCCCGTCGCCGCGACCGGGACCGGCGCGACCGATGTCGTGACCGCGCCCGGCCAGGGCTCGCCCACGCCGACGCCGCCTTCAGCCGCCAGGCCCCTGCCGGACGAGAAGACGGCCGCGGCGGCCGAGCCCGTCAAGACGCCGCCGGCACCCGATCTCGGCGCGCAGACGACGGCCGCGACGCCCAAGTCGCGGCTCGGGATGCCGGTTCAGGGCAAGATCATCCGCACCTACCAGAAGAAGAAGAATGAAGGCATCGACATCGCCGCCGGCGCCGGAACCGCCGTGGCCGCGGCGGGCGACGGCACCGTGGCCGCGATCACGAAGGACACTGACCAGGTGCCAATCCTGGTCGTCCGCCATGACGGCAACCTCCTGACGGTCTACGCGAATATTGACGACATCGCAGTCGCGAAGGGGGCCAAGGTCAAGCGCGGGCAGTCCATTGCGAAGGTTCGAAATGGCGACCCGGCCTTCCTGCATTTCGAGGTGCGCCAGGGCTTCGACAGCGTCGACCCGATGCCCTACCTGCAATAGGGGGCGCCGCCCCCTCGCCCCGGAGTATTTTGGGACGTAAAGTGAAGAGTGCCATCCCGGCCCGCAGGACGTGGGCGGGCGCGCCAGAAATGGACGTCAGAGCGTCACGCCCTTCCGCCCCGCGAGATCGGTGAAGTACTGCCAGGCCACGCGGCCAGACCGCGCCCCGCGCGTGGCCTGCCATTCGATCGCCTCGGTCCGAAGTTCCGCGTCGCCCATCGCGACGCCGTAGGCATCGCAGTAGCCCCGGATCATCGCGAGATATTCGTCCTGGCTGCACGGATGGAATCCGAGCCAGAGCCCGAACCTGTCCGACAGAGAAACTTTCTCCTCGGTCGCCTCCGACGGGCTGATTGCTGTCGAGCGCTCGTTCTCGATCATGTCGCGCGGCATCAGGTGGCGCCGGTTTGAAGTCGCGTAGAAGACGACATTCGCGGGCCGTCCCTCGACCCCGCCATCAAGCACGGCTTTCAGGCTCTTGTAGTGCTGGTCGTCATGGCTGAACGACAGGTCGTCGCAAAAGAGCAGGAACCGGTGTTCCGTCGCCGCGCGCAGATGCGTGAGGAGCCGGCCGACCGAAGGCAGGTCTTCGCGGCTCAACTCGACGATCCTCAGCACATGGCCAAGCCGCAGCGCTTCGGCATGAACCGCCTTGACGAGCGAGGATTTCCCCATGCCGCGGGCGCCCCAGAGAAGCGCATTGTTGGCGGGCAGGCCGCGCGCGAATTGCAGCGTATTCGCCAGAAGCGTGTCGCGCGCGCGGTCGATGCCCACCAGCAGCGGCAGGTCGACGCGCGCCACGTCGGGCACCGGGACCAGCCGGTCGGGCGCGACATGCCAGACGAAGGCTTCTGCCGCGTCGAAATCCGGGGCCCGTTCGGGCGCAGGGGCCAGACGTTCCAACGCCTCGGCGATCCGTTTCAGGATCGCCTCGCTCATGCCTTCGCATCCTCGTCGGTGTCGTCGTCGAATTCGTCAAAGAGGCTTTCATCCTCGCCGATGATTCCCTCGGCGCGCGCCTCTTCGTCCTTCTTCTTCTCGACCCAGGAGACAAGCCAGATCGAGATCTCGTAGAGCCCGTAGACGACCACGAACAGCAGCACCTGCGTCGTCACGTCCGGCGGCGTGACAAGCGCCGCCACCACGAGAATGCCCACCACCGCATATTTGCGCACGTTCCTGAGGCCCCGCGAACTCGCGAGCCCGGCCTTTCCCATCAACGTCAGAAGCACCGGAAGCTGGAAGCAGAGCCCGAAGGCCACGATCATCTTCAGCGTGATCTCCAGCGTCTCGTTGACCTTGCCGTTGAAAACAATGTCGATGCCCTGATCAACCGTTGGCACCTCCGGCCCCTCGCCAGAGAAGACTGCCGCGAAATAGGACGGCAGGTCCGCGAAGCCGAGGAAGAACCGCATCGCCAGCGGCACCACCACGTAGTGCGCAAAAGCGGCGCCAAGAAGGAATAGTGCCGGCGAGGCTATGAGGAACGGCAGGAAGGCGGATTTTTCGCTGCGATAGAGGCCGGGCGCCACGAAGCGCCACATCTGGAACGCGATGACCGGGAAGGAAAGCATAAGCCCGCCCACCATCGAGATACGGATCAGCGTGAAGAAGTATTCCTGCGGCGCGGTGTACTGCATCACCGGGTTTTCGTTGCCGAGGTTCCGCATCGTGTTCTCGATCGGCACGAGCAGGAAGTCGAGGACCGCGCCGCCGACGGAAAAGCAGGCCACCATCGCGACGATGAACGCGAGAAGCGACCAGATCAGCCGGGTTCGAAGCTCGGCCAGATGCTCGATTAGCGGCGCTGTCGTGTCGTCGATATCGTCGCGCATCATGCCTCGCCCTTCTTGGCCTTGGGCTTGCGCGCGGCTGCTGCCTTGGGCTTCGCCGCCGATTTCGGCTTGGCCGCGGCCTTGGGCTTTGCTGCGACTTTGGGTTTTGCCGGCGCCTTGGGCTTCGCGGAGGTTCTGGCGTTCGCCGTTGCCGCCCGTGTGACGGGCGCCTCGGGCTCGACCGGTTTCGCGGCCGCCTTCCGCGCCGCGGCCTCTGCCGCCTTCTTGTCGGCGAGCGCCTGCGTGGCCGGCCCTTTCGGAGTGGTAGAGGGCTTGGCGGGCTCCCACTTCTCGAACTTCGTCGCCGCCTGTTCCAGCGCGTCGAGGCCGAGATTCTTCTTCGACGTCATCGCGCGCAGGTCGTCCGCCGTCTCCTTCACACCCGTCTCGCGCGCCGCGTCGTCCATGGCGCGCTGGAACTCGCGCCCCATCGCCCGCGCCTTGGCGGTGAACCGGCCCAGCGTGCGGAACATGCCGGGCAGATCCTTCGGGCCAACGACGATCAGGGCCACGATGCCGATGAGCAAAAGCTCGCTCCAGCCGATGTCAAACATGTGCGCGCGCGCGCCCCATCAGGAGTGGATCAAGGCTCAGGCCTTGTCCTTCTCGGTTTCCGGCGTCACGTCGCGGGCATCCTCGGCCGAGGCCTTCTCGATCTCGTCCGAGCCGTCCTTCACGCCCTTCTTGAAGGCGGTGATGCCCTTGCCGACCTCGCCCATGAGCGACGACACCTTGCCGCGCCCAAAGAGCACCAGAACCACGACGGCGATGAGCAGAAGGCCCGGTATGCCGATATTGTTGAACATGATCGTCTCCCCTCGGGCGCGATCCAATGCGCGCCCGTCTGTCACCTTACCGATTTAGGATGCCGCAGGGACCCGGCAAAGACCTTTCGCCGCGCTCAAGCCGCCCAGCCGCCTTGCCGGGCCGGATCAACTGACAGTATATTGTCAGTTGCGCCTCACCAAACGACTTCGGATCCAATGCGACGCAAGGACCGCCTTTTCGATCTCGTCCAGATCCTGCGCGACGGCAAATTGCACCGCGCCGCCGATCTCGCGCGGCGGACGGGCGTGTCCACGCGCACCATCTGGCGCGACATGGCCGCCCTCGGCGACAGCGGGCTGCCGATTGAGGGCGCGCGCGGGATCGGCTATCAGCTGCGCGATCCGACGGTGCTACCGCCGATGGCGCTCACCCGCGACGAGTTCGAGGCGCTGCGGCTCGGCGTGGCGCTCGTGGCAGGCGCGGCCGACCCCACGATCGCCCGCGCGGCGGCGTCGCTCAGGGCCAAGATATCGGCCGTTGCGCCCGCCCGCGCACAAGACCCCGGTGCCGACAGCTTCGTCTTCGCGAGCGAGGAGGCTGCGCGCGGTGCGCCCCACCTCGGCCTCATCCGCCGAGCGATCCGCGACCACCTGACCTTGACCCTGACTTATGCGGGCCGAGCGGCCGGGCGTATCCGGCCGCTTCACCTAGACTACTGGGGGCGCGCATGGACCCTGACAGCGTGGTCTGATTCGTTATCTGATTTCAATGTGTTCCGTGTCGATCTTGTGACATCGATCGAGCATGACGGCGGCGCGTTCCTGCCCGAACACGGCAAGACGGTGGAGGACTACCTCGCCCGCGTAACGCGGCGCTGACGCTCAGCCTGTACGCGGAAAGACGAAGCAGCGGTCGCGCCGGATCATCAGCCACATCGGCGTGCCCGAACCGGGCAGGAAAACCCCGGGAACGGTCGCCTTCAGCATCTCTCCCCCTGCTTCCATACGGAACTCCACGAGGCTCTCGCGCCCCATGAACCGGGCGCGCTCGACCTTCGCGCGCGCCGCGGTGCCATCCTCGGGCGTCGGGTTCGGGCCGCGCCCGGCGCGGTCGAAATCGATCTTCAGATGCTGCGGGCGGATGACGATCTCGACCTCGGTCCCGTCAGCCACGCCAGGGGCGAGAAACTCGCCGAACGGCGTCTCGGTCAGCGCACCCCGAACGGTACCGCGCAGGATGTTGATGTCGGAGAAGAAGGCCGCCGCCGCCCGGTCGACGGGGGCGTTGTAGATGTTGTAGGGTGCGCCGCTCTGGACGATCCGGCCCGCCCGCATCAGCGCGATCTCGTCGGCCATGCGCATCGCCTCATGCGGCTCATGCGTGACGAGAAGGACCGCTGTGCCCTCTTCTTTCAGAAGCGCCAGCGTGTCGTCGCGGATGTCGTCGCGCAGCCGTTCGTCGAGGCCCGAGAACGGCTCGTCCATCAGAAGGATGCGCGGATTGGGCGCGAGCGCGCGCACGAGCGCCACGCGCTGCTGCTCGCCGCCCGAAAGCTCGTGGGGATACTTCGGCGCGAAGCCCGCGAGCGAGACACGCTCGAGAAGTTCGTCCACCCGTCGATCCCGAGCCGCGGACCCACGCGGCAATCCGAAGGCGATATTCTCGGCGACGCTGAGATGCGGGAAAAGCGCGAAGTCCTGGAACATGAGACCGATTGAGCGCCGTTCCGGCGGCACCCGGAACACCGTGTCGCAGACGAGCCGGCCGTCGACATGGATCGTGCCTTCGTCCTGCATGTCGACGCCCGCGATCATCCTCAGCGTCGTGGACTTACCGCAGCCCGAAGGCCCGAGCAGGCAAGTCACCTGCCCAGATTCGATCGACAGCGATACGCCGTCGACCACCGTCCGTCCGTCAAAGCGGCGGACGAGGTCGCGAACCTCCAGTCTAGGCGGTGTCGTCACGGCCATCCTCTTGCCCGATAGAATTCGTCGGGTTTCTGCCCCGATAGCAGCCCATGAGGCGGCCCGCAAGCATGCCGGTTGCGGCCACAAATCCGCCTCGGCAGACCAGCCGAGGGTACTTGGGCAATGAAAAAGAGCGTGCTGGGTCAAAGCGTCGAGTTCATCGCCCCGCCGTCGAGAAGGATGTTCTGGCCGACGATGAAACCGGCATGGACCGAACAAAGGAAGGCACAGGTCGCGCCGAATTCGCCGGCCGTGCCGTAGCGCCGGACTGGGATCGTCGCGGCGCGGCGCGCGCGCGCCTCCTCGATCGTGATGCCCTCGGATTCGGCCGCTCTGCCGTCAAGCGAACTCGCGCGGTCGGTGGCATGGATGCCGGGCAAGAGGTTGTTGATCGTGACCCCCGACGGGGCAACCTGCCGCGCTGTGCCCGCGACATAGCCGGTGAGGCCGGCGCGCGCCGCATTCGACAGCCCGAGAACAGCGATCGGCGATTTCACCGACTGCGAGGTGATATTGACCACCCTTCCCCAGCCCTTTTCCATCATCCCTGGCAAGAGCGCCTTCATGAGCGCGATCGGCGTAAGCATGTTGGCGTCGAGGGCGCGGATGAAGTCCGCGCGGTCCCAGTCGGTCCACATGCCGGGCGGCGGCCCGCCCGCATTGGTCACGAGAATGTCGGCGCCCGACGCTACCTTCAGCAGCTTGGCCCGGCCTTCCTCGCTCGTCACGTCGGCGGCCACCTCGGTCACCGATACGCCGTGCATGCTGCGGATCGCCTCCGCCGTTTCCGCCAGCGCCTCCGCGCCGCGCGCGTTCATGACGAGATCAACACCCGCCGCCGCCAGCGCCTCGGCGCAGCCACGGCCGAGCCCCTTGGATGACGCGCAGACCAGCGCCTTCCTGCCCCGAATTCCCAAATCCATCGCGATGCCTCCCAATGTTCGTGGCGAGGATAGAGAAATCTCCTGCCGTGACCAGAGACCAGGCCGCGTTGACGCGCCAGTGGCGGCTTTGATAAGCCCCGGCATGACCGGCGACGCGCCGGCACGTCTGCACAGGCCACCGAGATGCAAGAACGCACCCTGTCACCACCCGCCCAGGCAGTCCACGGCTATGAAGCCGCGGCGATCCGGGTGACGGCCGGCGCCAACCTGCGCGATCCGATCGGCGCGGCCGAGGAATGCGAACCTGGCGATGTCTACCGCCTCGATCCCGACGCCCGTGCGCGCAGGCTGATGCTGGTCGCGACGCCCGGCGATCCGCAGAGCCAGCACATCGCGGAGGGTTCCGAGATCGGCGTCCCGGGTGAGGTGATCGAGCTTCTGTCCGTCCTGACGCTGATGGCGCCGGATGGCGACCGGGTGGAGCTTCTCTATGCACGCCACGGACCTTCGGGCGCGGGTCTCGCGCTGCCGCTCTCGCCGCTCGCACCGCGGATCGACTACACGCTGATCGACGCTCGGGCGGATATCGGCGAGATTCGCATCGCCGACGTGGTCTGCGTCTCGTTCGCGGCTGGCACGATGATCACGCTTCCGGGCGGCGCGCAGCGCACGATCGAAATGCTGGAACCCGGTGACCGGGTGCTGACCCGCGACCACGGCCCGCAGGAGATCCGGTGGATCGGCAAGGCGACGATGCGCGCGCTCGGCGCCTTCGCCCCGATCGTGATCGGCGCGGGTACGCTCGGCAATGACAGCGATCTTGTCGTCAGCCCGCACCACCGCGTCTTCATCTACCAGCGCGGCAATCGGCGCGTCGGCGGCACGGCCGAGCTTCTCGTCCAGGCCAAACATCTTGTCGACGAAGATACCGTCACGCGGCGTGAGGGTGGGTTCGTAGATTACTACAGCCTCGTTTTCGACCGTCACGAGATAATATATGCCGAGGGCATCGCCGCCGAGAGCCTGATGGTCAACGATGCGACCGTGAGCCGCCTGCCGGCGGAACTCGCCGAAGAGGTCAGGGCGCGATTTCCCGGTCTGAGCCAAGACCAGCATTTCGGCACCGAGGCGGGACGCGACCTGCTGGACAAGGCGGCGCGCGACGCGCTTCTACGGCGCAGCGATCAGGCTTGATCTGGCTCAACGCACGAGTTCTCTAGCGCGGCTAGGGTATTTGCATCGAGCTTGAATCTCTGGGCCTGCGCGCCCGCTTCTCACCGGAGCATAGCATGCAGAATATTCTCGTTGCGACCGATCTGTCCGAACGCGGCGACCGTGCCGTCGGCCGGGCCATCCACCTTGCGCGCGAACTCGGTGCGCGACTCCTCATCGCAACAGTCGTCGACGAGGACCTGCCTAAACATATCGCCGACGCCTACGAAAAAGGCGCGGAAATCGCGCTCGACCAGATCGTCGCGGCGCTCTGCAAGTCCGGAAAAGGCGATCCCGGCTGCCGGGTCCTGAGGGGCGATCCCTCGCTCGCCATCGCGACGCTCGCTCAGGCAGAGCAGGCCGACCTCCTCGTGCTTGGCATCCACCGTATCCGGGCGATCGGGGACGGATTGCGCAACACGACGATGGAGAGAGTGCTGCGGCAGGCCTCTTGCCCGGTACTGATCGCGCGCAATCCCGCTGGCGGCCCCTATCGCGGCGTCGTTGGCGCTGTCGATTTCTCTCCGGCCTCCGCCGCGGCCCTGCGCGCTGCGGCGATGGTCGCACCGAAGGCACGCCTTCGGGCTGTTCACGCGATGCATGTCCCGTTCAAGGGGCTCATGCCGAGCGACACGCAGGCACCGTTCCTGCGCGAGGCACAGGCGGCCGAAAGAGACTGGCGCAAGTCCGAAACGCTGCCAAGCACTCTGGAAAAGGTGGAGATCATCGAGGGCTCCGCCTTCGACGTGCTCGCGGATGCCATCCGCGCCAATGGCGCCGATCTCGTCGCGGTCGGAACCCACGCCCGCTCGGGCCTCGCGACCCGTTTGCTCGGCAGCTTCGCGACCAGCCTCATCCGGAACGTCACCACCGATGTGATCCTGGCGCGGCCCGATTGAGCGCGCGGCATTGCGGCGGCCGTGCGGCGCGGCTATATCCCGCGCCATGAAAGACCTGTCGAACCGCCCGGACCTTCCCGCCGAAATCGCCCGCCGCCGGACCTTTGCGATCATCTCGCATCCCGACGCCGGGAAGACCACGCTGACCGAGAAGTTCCTGCTGTTCGGCGGCGCGATACAGATGGCCGGCCAGGTCCGGGCAAAAGGCGAAGCGCGTCGCACGCGGTCGGACTTCATGAAGCTCGAACAGGACCGGGGCATTTCCGTCTCGGCATCGGCGATGTCGTTCGAATTCGGCCCCTACCGCTTCAACCTTGTCGACACGCCGGGCCACTCGGACTTCTCCGAGGATACCTACCGGACGCTCACGGCGGTCGATGCGGCGATCATGGTCATCGACGGCGCGAAGGGCGTGGAAAGCCAGACCCGCAAGCTCTTTGAAGTCTGCCGCCTGCGCGACCTGCCGATCCTGACCTTCTGCAACAAGATGGACCGCGAGGCGCGCGACACCTTCGAAATTATCGACGAGATCCAAGAAAACCTCGCCATCGACGTGACGCCTGCGTCCTGGCCGATCGGCATGGGCCGCGATTTTCTCGGCTGCTACGACATCCTCAATGACCGGCTTGAACTGATGGATCGCGCCGACCGCAACCGTGTGGCGGAATCGATCAAGATCGAGGGGCTGGACGATCCCAAGCTGGCCCAGCACGTGCCCGCCGAGCAGTTGAGCAAGCTCCGGGAAGAGCTAGAAATGGCGAAGGAGCTGCTGCCTGCCTTCGACCGGAAGTCGTTCCTGGAAGGCCACCTGACGCCGATCTGGTTCGGCTCGGCGATCAACTCCTTCGGCGTCAAGGAACTGATGTCCGGCATCGGCGATTTCGGGCCGGAGCCGCAGCCGCAGACCGCCGCCGAACGCCAGATTGCGCCCGAAGAGGGCAAAGTCGCAGGCTTTGTCTTCAAGGTCCAGGCAAACATGGACCCCAAGCACCGCGACCGCGTGGCCTTCGTCCGCCTGGCCTCGGGCCATTTCGAACGCGGCATGAAACTGCTGCACGTCCGGTCCAAGAAGCCGATGGCGGTGTCGAATCCCGTCCTTTTCCTCGCCGCCGACCGCGAACTGGCCGAGGAGGCATGGGCCGGCGACATCATCGGCATCCCGAACCACGGCCAGCTCCGCATCGGCGACGCGCTGACCGAGGGCGAGGCGCTGAAGTTCACGGGCATCCCCTCCTTCGCGCCGGAACTATTGCAGAACGTGCGCGCGGGCGACCCGATGAAGGCCAAGCACCTCGAAAAAGCGCTGATGCAGTTCGCCGAGGAAGGCGCCGCCAAGGTATTCAAACCCTCCATCGGCTCGGGCTTCGTCGTCGGCGTCGTCGGCCCGCTGCAATTCGACGTGCTGGCGAGCCGGATCGAGATCGAATATTCGCTGCCGGTCCGGTTCGAGCAGTCACAATTCACGTCGGCCCGCTGGGTCACCGGCCCGAAGGCGGACGTGGAAAAGTTCGTCAACGCCAACAAGGGCCACATCGCGCACGACCACGACGGCGACATCGTCTACCTAACGCGGCTCCAATGGGACATCGACCGGATCGAGCGCGACCATCCGGCGCTTAAGCTCAGCGCGACGAAGGAAATGATGGTGTAACAATCACGTCAGCCGGCTTTCCATGCCGGAGCGCCGCGCTAGTCTGCCGTCGGGTGAACGCTGGCGGAGGGCGCGATGCTGACGGGGATCAAAGCCGCCATAGGACGGCAACTCGCACGTTACCTGCAGAAGCAGACCGGGCGCTATGTCGCCTTCTCGGTCATCCCCCATGCAAGCCTTTGCGCGGCGCTGCAGCCCGGCGACGTGCTTCTGGTCGAGGGTGACCGCCGGATTTCTTCAGCGATCAAGTATCTGACCCGGTCGACCTGGTCACATGCCGCCTTCTTTGCCGGCGGAGAGGCCGGGCGCGAACTGATCGAGGCCGACCTGCAGGAAGGGGTCCGCGCGGTTCCGCTGTCGACCTACGACCACCTCAACACCCGGATCTGCCGGCCCGTGGGTCTGAGCGGACCCGACCTCGCGCGCGTTATCGCGTACATGCGCGACAGCCTCGGCAAGAGCTACGATCTGCGCAACGTGCTTGATCTCCTGCGTTACCTTCTGCCGGAGCCGCCGGTTCCGCACCGCTGGCGCCGGCGGATGCTGGCACTCGGATCCGGCGATCCGACGCGCGCGATTTGTTCAACGCTGATTGCGCAGGCGTTTCAAAGTGTCCGCTACCCGATCCTGCCCGAAATCCGCGCGGATGCGAGCGGGGCCGCGACGCGTGAAATCCTGCACATCCGGCATTACTCACTATTCACGCCGCGCGATTTCGACATCTCGCCCTATTTTCGCATCGTCAAACCGACGATCGAAGACGGCTTCGACTACCGGCAGTTGGAATGGACCCATGACGATCCGGTCGCCAGTCCGGCGGGCGGGCTTTCCGGGCCCGGCCGCCAGCCGGCCGATCTCAGCCCACCGTCACGTCCATCGTGATCTCTGCGTTCAGAAGCTTGGAAATCGGGCAGCCCGCCTTCGCTTTCTCCGCGAGTTCGCGGATCTTCGCTTCGTCCGCACCCGCCTTGACCTGCGTCGCGAGATGCGCCTTTGTCACCGTCGGCCCGCCTTCGGTCGACGGATCAAGCGAGATCGTCGACGTCGTCTCGATCGATTCGGGCCGGATATCCTCGCCGCCCATCAGCGCCGCGAGAAACATCGAGTAGCAGGCGGCATGGGCCGCGCCGATCAGTTCCTCTGGGTTCGTGCCCTTCTTGTCCTCGAACCGAGTGGCGAACGTGTAGTTTACTCCCGAAAACACACCGCTTTCCGTCGAGATTGTGCCGCCACCCTCCTTCAGAGTGCCTTTCCAGATCGCTGATCCTTGCTTTTCGATCATGTCGCGTTTCCTCCGCCGCTGAATTGACCTGTCGCGGGAGGAATTGGATCACCGGCGCTGCACGGGGTCAACCGACTGTTCCCTCCGCATGCTGCGAGCCGGCAAAGCGCATCTCGACACGCTCGGCGAGGCCGCGGCGCAAAAGCGCCTCCTCGCGACGGCGCTGGCGATGGTCGCGCAGTCGGCGGCGCCAGCCGCGCGCGCGGTCCGCATCACATGGGCGCTGATCCTTGATGTCTGAACCGTAGCGCTCGACATCGTGAAGGACCGGCGCGGGGTTCAGGAAACCGGGGCGCAAAGCGTCGAATCCGAGCCCCGCCGACTGGCCGAAGAGAAAATGATCGACAGGTACCTGCAAATGCCGGAATGCCGAGAGCAACCGGCGCGCTGCCTCGGTCGTGATCACATAGCCACAGCTCCCGAGGAAGGATGACCGCATCCTGTATAGCCGCGTCGCACCCGAGATGGGCCCGAGGTCCTCGCCGACGGGGCGACGGCGGCTGAGCTGCGGGCCAGGCCAGAATTCGAGCTTCAGCACCCCCATTCCGTGGCGCCGCATTACGGCCGGAAGGTCACAGGATGCGATGCGCCGGAAATCTTCCGACAGCGTCGCGTCGTCTTCCAGAACGATCGCCGCCTCGCTCCGCAGGCCCGCGATCTCCTGCCAGAGCTTCCGGTGAGAGATCGAGCACGCCATGTCGCCGGGCGTCGCCGGGTAGCTCTGCGTCAGCGGGCCGATCCCGAAGTCGCGTGCCAGCGCGTCGGCGCCGCGCTCAGCCGCGTCAATCGCCTCGGCCCGGTGCCAGGCGAGCCCGAAGTCGTCGAGCTGCACCGCAATCGCCGCCAGGCGGTCCGGACGGCGGGTCAGGTTGATAACGTGAACTGGCAACATCTGCCTAGCCTTTCTGCCTCTCGCGCCCCGCCGATGGTATCCCGACGGGGTCATTTTCCTGCCGTCGGCACGCGCGGCCGGGCGTCGATGGTCGATCTGCCCCTTGCGGACGCCCAGCACGGCATCACCAACAGCCATCCGACGTTCAGCCGCAAATCTGACCGAAACAGGGCGATTGTCGACGAACACGCACAAATTGGCCGACTGTTGCGCGGAATCTTTGCGGACCGCATGCCGACGATGACACATCTTTAAGCAGATTATGCGGAGATTTCCACAACTCCCAATGTCCAAGCAGGACCTGTCGGCGGACCCTCGCAACCCGCTGAGATGCCAATCGAAACGCGCCAAGCCAAACGCCGCTCGTTCGGAAAGGTCGGGCGGTTTCGCTGTTCAGGCGTGAGATTCGCGCGCTGATTGACGTTGGGCTGGAATTACAGTACGTGGGCACACCCACATCCGGTGGGTGATCGCCGGGGCGCCCGGGCTATGCGTCCCTTCAACTTTGCGGCCCGATGCCGCATTCGATGGACGCTGATGACAAAATTCAATGACCTGAAGCTGGACCCCAAGGTCCTGCAAGCCATTGCCGAAGCCGGCTATGAAACTCCAACCCCGATCCAGGAAGGCGCGATTCCGCCGGCGCTAGAAGGCCGCGACGTGCTGGGCATCGCCCAGACCGGGACTGGAAAGACCGCGGGCTTCGTCCTGCCTATGATCACTCTGCTCGGCCGCGGCCGGGCGCGGGCGCGGATGCCGCGTTCGCTGGTTCTTGCGCCCACGCGGGAACTCGCCGCGCAGGTGGCGGAGAACTTCGACACCTACGCGAAGCACACGAAGCTCACCAAGGCACTCCTGATCGGCGGCGTATCCTTCGGTGAGCAGGACAAGCTCATTGACCGCGGCGTCGACGTGCTGATCGCAACGCCCGGCCGCCTTCTCGACCATTTCGAGCGTGGCAAGCTCCTCTTGACCGGCGTGCAGATCATGGTGGTGGACGAGGCCGACCGGATGCTTGACATGGGGTTCATCCCGGATATCGAGCGGATCTTCCAGCTCACCCCGTTCACCCGCCAGACGCTCTTCTTCTCGGCCACAATGGCGCCCGAGATCGAGCGCATCACGAATACCTTCCTGCACACGCCCGCCCGGATCGAGGTTGCGCGCCAGGCCACAACGTCCGAGACGATCGAGCAGAGGCTGATCGAAATCACGCCCACCCGCAAGGACCAGAGCGCCAAGCAGAAGCGAGAGCTTCTGCGCGCCGTCATCAACGCCGAGGGCGAAGCCTGCACGAACGCGATCCTTTTCTGCAATCGCAAGACCGAGGTCGATATTCTCGCCAAGTCGATGAAATCCCATGGCTTTAACGCGGCGCCGATTCACGGCGATCTCGACCAGAGCCAACGGACGCGCACGCTCGACGGCTTCCGCGACGGCACGATCCGATTTCTCGTCGCCTCGGACGTGGCAGCGCGCGGGCTCGACATCCCGGCGGTCAGCCACGTCTTCAACTTCGACGCGCCCAGCCATGCCGAGGACTACGTGCACCGCATCGGCCGAACGGGTCGCGCGGGGCGCAAGGGCGTGGCCGTTACGCTGGCCGTGCCGGCGGACAAGAAATACATCGACGCGATCGAGGGCCTTGTCGGACGGCCGATCCCGCGCGCCAATGCGCCAGAGGATTTCGCGCTCAGCGAGGCCGCCCAGCGACCGGCGCGCAAGGATGACGGCAAGGCGAAGGGCCGCGGCCGCGATCGCGACGATCGCAAGGGCAGACCGGTCAAGCCGCACGGCGAAGAGGCAGCCATGTCTCCCGTCGAGGCGGCGCCCCAAGCGCGGAAACCGGAGCGGGACGCGCCCGAGCGTGACGAAGCCAAGGAAGCCAAGGAAGCCAAGGACGGCGCCAAGTCGAACGGTCGCCGAGGCGGCAAGTCCGATGGCCGCAAGCGCCGCGAGGACCGCGACGCGCCGGTCGTCGGCATGGGCGACCACGTCCCGGATTTCCTGACGCGCGGGCTGAAGACCGAAAAAGCCTGAACCGCCTCGAATTCGGCCTCAGTCGATGTAGCTGTCCGCCCGCCGTCCTGCCCGTTCGTGATGAATGGGCAGCGTGCGGCCGTAAAGCTGCATGGTGCGTTCCGGCGCGCCGACCATGTTCGGCTCCTCGACATAGGAGAAGATGGCGACATAGCGCGGGCGCGGCCCCCTGAGCGGCGCGACCCGGTGAAGCGAATAGCGCCCGCGGAAGATCTGCAGGTCACCGGGTTCGAGGTTCAGCACCTTCACCTTGTCGGACGTGCCGTTCAAGACGCGCGCGACCTCGGCGAAATTCTCATCGCCCACCCGGATGCGCGGCGCGTATTCGAACGCCCCGCCCGCCTCAGCGTTCTGGATCGCGAGCGTGACGGTGTAGTTGTTCGTGTCGAAGTGCCACGGGAAACCGCTGCCCTCCTCCGCCATGTTGACGATCACGTCGGCCAAGGGGTCGGCGTAGCGGAAGAACAGCTTCTCCTCCAGGCAGTCCTGGATGAAACCATCGAAGCCCGCACTGTCGTGGATTGTCCTGAGCGGCCCTTGAGGCGCGAAATTGTCTGCCGGAATGAAGGCGTTCGAACGGTCGAAGAACTGGCGTCGCGGATCGTCGGACGGCAGATTCGGATCGTCTTTGGTGAAATAGACGTTGGTGCGGTTGAAGCTCCGGTGGCCCCTATCGGCGAGGCCGTCGGCCTCATTCGTCAACTCGGCAATCCCTTTGACGGTCAGAAAGCCCTTGATGACTGCGCAGCCATCCTCCTTCAGGTCTCTTCGGACGCGGGCGAGGACCGCGTTGCGCGCGGGCCCGTCCAAGTGGATCGGATATCGGTCAAGATCGATCAACTCTCGCGCGTCGTGGCTCATGCGCACCTCCTTCTGCGGATGCGCGAAGGAAAGCGCAGCGCTGCGCCGACCGCTGGCCGGCCCGCGACATGGGCGAGGGCGGAATCCGACCTTGCGTGACTGCCCTAGTCGGCGACCAGACGGCTCGTGACAACTGTGACCTCGGGCTTCTTGCCAATCTCTTCCATCGTCACTTGCCGGACGATGCGCTTGACCGCTTCCTCGACCTTGTCGTCGTTGCGCAGCACCTTGGCCCCAGCCATCCCGAGATACTCGTTTAGTTCCGCCTCGATCTGCTCGGCGAGCGCCGCGCCACGCTTGCCGCGCTCGGCGAGGCCCTTCAGCTCCACCCAGGCATCACCCAGGGGCTGGTCCTCCTCGTCAAGGATCAGCGTCGCCAGCACATGGCCGTTCAACGCCATGCGGATGCGGTCGCGCACGACGCCGTCCATCGCGCCGATCATCACCGAGCCGTCGAGATAGGTGCGCCCGGCCTCGATATACTCGACGATCCGTGGGCGCTCACCTGTCAGATCGACCATCGTGCCGTTCGTGGCAAGCTCGCTCGCGATCCCCTTCTCGATCCCGATCCGGCAATGTTCGCGCAGATGCATGTGCTCGCCGTGCATCGGTAGGAGGACACTCGGGCGCAACAGGTCGTGGATCGCCTCCAGGTCCGGCCGGTTGGCGTGGCCCGAGACGTGATAGAGCCCGTCCCGGTCGTCGATCACGTCCACTCCCATTTCGGAGAACGCATTCATCACGCGGATCACGCCGCGCTCGTTGCCCGGAATCGTCTTGGAGGAAAAGAGGAACGTGTCGCCCTCTTTCATCTCCAGCCCCAGATACTTGCCGCGGGAAAGCTGCGCCGAGGCCGCGCGGCGCTCGCCCTGGCTGCCGGTCACGATCAGCATGAGGTTCTGGCGCGGCAAGGCCTCGGCCTCCTCCGGCGGGATGATCGCCGGGAAATCGGTCAGAACACCGGTCTCGACCGCCGCCGTGATCATCTTCTTCATCGCACGGCCCAGCATGCAGACCGACCGGCCTGCTGCGGTGCCGGCCTCGGCCAGCGTCTTCAGCCGCGCCACGTTCGAGGCGAAGGTCGTGGCCACGACCATGCCGCGCTGTTCGGCAATAAGCTCCGCCAGCGGCCGCGCGAGGCTCGCCTCCGACCGGCCAGGCTTGGGCGAGAAGACGTTCGTGCTGTCGCAGGTTAGGACCTTCACGCCCGAGCCTTCATTAGCGATCGCATGCCATTCGTCGGGATTGAACGGCTCACCCACGATGGGCGTGCCGTCGAGCTTGAAGTCGCCGGTATGGACGATCCGGCCCGCCGGCGTGTCGATGACAAGCGCCGAACTTTCCGGAATCGAGTGGCTGACCGGCACGAACTGGACGTCGAATGGGCCCGCCTCGATCGTGTCGGGCCGCGGCTTGACCACTTTGATCTCGTCGAGCGGCAGGCCCCGCTCCTCGAATTTCAGCGTCGCGAGCGCTGCCGTGAACTTGCGGGCATAGACCGGCGCCTTGAGCTTCGGCCAGAGAAGTCCGAGCGCGCCCACGTGATCCTCGTGGCCATGCGTGATGAAGATCGCCTCGATCCGGTCCGCGTTGTCCTGAAGCCAGGCCGTGTCCGCCATGATCAGATCGATGCCAGGCGTCGTGTCCATGTCGGGGAAGGTCACGCCCAGATCGACGACGATCAGACGCTCGTTCCCCTCCGGCCCATAGCCGTAGACATAGGCGTTCATGCCGATTTCACCGGCCCCGCCGAGCGGCAGGTAGATCAGGCGGTCTTTGGTCATGCGGTGTCCCGTTCCCGGTTGTAGCGATGGATCAGCACGAGGCCGTGCATGGTCAGATCGTCCTCGACACTGTCGAATATCTCGGTGCCTTGGGCGAATAGGGGGGCAAGGCCGCCAGTGGCAATCACCTTCATCGGTCTTTCACGTTCGATCCGGATCAGGCGCACGATGCCCTCGACAAGGCCGACATAGCCCCAGTAGATGCCCGACTGCATGCAGGCGACCGTGTTGGTCCCGATGGCCGATTGCGGTTTGGTGACATCGACATGCGGCAGCGCCGCGGCGGCCATGTGAAGCGCCTCGAGCGAGGTATTGACCCCGGGCGAGATCACGCCGCCAATATAGGCGCCGTCGGTGTCCACGACGTCGAAAGTCGTCGCGGTGCCGAAATCGACGATGATCAGATCGCCGCCATGCCGGTCGAAGCCAGAGACGGTGTTCACCAGCCGGTCCGATCCGACGGTCGTGCCCTGATCAACCCGGGGCGCCACGGGCAGCGCGCAGTCCGGCTTGCCCACGACCATCGGGCGACAGCTGAAATAGTGGTCGCAGAGGACGCGCAGGTTGAACACGACGCGTGGCACCGTCGAAGAGATGATAACCTCGTCGATATCGACCGGGACCTTGTGATGCTGCATGAGCGTGGAGAACCAGACGAAATACTGGTCCGCCGTGCGCTGATGCTCGGTCGTCGTCCTCAATGTACAGCGGAATTTGTCGCCGTCCCAGACCGAAAAGACAGTGTTGGTATTGCCGCAGTCGATGCAAAGCAGCATCGGCAACCTCCCTCAGAAATACACGTCGGCGGCCGGCACGTTGCGCCGCCCCCGGGCGGTTGCGATCACCAGAGCGCCATCCTCGGCGACCGTCTCGAATGTGCCCTCGACTATCTCGGCAGCCGTCCGCGCCGTAATGGTCTGGCCCAGCTTCGCCGCCCGGCCGAGCCAGGCGGTCCGGATCGGGTGAAAGCCGTAGGTCACGAACCGCGCCTCCCACTTCGCGAAGGCGGCGGCGAGGTAGGTCAGGAACTCCTCGGGTTCCACCCGAACCCCGGTCTCGCCCAGAAGCGAAACGGGCTCCGCCGCGCCCGGCTCCAGCGCTTCGCGTGGCGGCGCCTCGGCAAGGTTGACGCCGATGCCCACCGCGAGGCGGCTGACTCCGCCGCCCTGCCCTACGCTTTCGAGAAGGATTCCCGCGACCTTGCCACCGTTCAGCAGGACGTCGTTCGGCCATTTTAGAGAGATCGTCGCGCGCGGACCCGCGACCGTTTCGAGCGCATCGGCAAGCGCCAGCGCCGCGACGAAACTTCTGAGCGCCGCATGCGCGGGTTCGCCGCCGGGCCGCATCACCAGGGTCGCCGCTAAATTGCCGCGCGGAGAGATCCATGCCCGCCCGCGCCGTCCGCGCGCGGCCGTCTGGCGGCGCGCGAGGATCCAGGTGGGTTGGGTCAGGCCCGGCGCGATCCGCTGCGCCTCGGAATTGGTGCTGTCCACCTCGTCGAGGACATGGCGGGCCACGCCCTCGGGCCAGGCCGAAAGATCTTCCGTCCTCTCAGCGGACAAGGGTTTCGGCCGCTGCCGCCGCGGCCCCTTCGACACCGAAGAGGTTGACGATGCCCACGACCATCACGACGGCGGACGCCATCAGCAAGATCCACTGCGCGGGCACCATGCGGCTGTCGAGCGCGTCCGTCTCGGTGCCGAAGTACATGTAGTAGACGATGCGCAGATAATAGAATGCGCCGATGACCGAGGCGACGGCACCGGCGACGGCAAGCCAGACCATCTCCGCGTTCACGGCCGCCAGAAGCACACCGTATTTCGCGAAGAAGCCCAGCATCGGCGGCACGCCTGCGAGGCTGAAAAGAAGCACCATCATGGCGAGAGCCTTGACCGGTTCGCGTTTCGAATAGAGGTTCAGCGCGTTGATGTCTGTGACCGGCGCGCCGTCCCGCTCCATCGACAGGATGAAGGCGAAGGTGCCAACATTCATCGCGACGTAGATGACCATGTAGATCAGCATCGCCTGCACGCCCGACTGCGTGCCCGCCGCGAGCCCGACGAGCGCGAAGCCCATATGCGCGATCGAGGAATAAGCCATCAGTCGCTTGATGTCGCGCTGGCCGATCGCCGCCACCGCGCCGAGGAACATCGACAGGACCGCGAGCAGTGCCAGCACCTGGCTCCAGTCCGCGACCGCCGCGCCGAAGGCGTCGTGCACGAGCCGCGCGAACAAGGCCATCGCGGCGACCTTGGGCGCGGTCGCGAAAAAGGCCGTCACTGGCGTCGGCGAACCTTCGTAGACGTCCGGCGTCCACATGTGGAACGGCACGGCCGAGACCTTGAACGCCAGACCCGTGATCATGAAGACAAGGCCGAAGAGCAGCCCTATGGATGCGCGCCCGTCCTCGATCGTCGAGATGATGCCGGAAAAGAGCGTCGTGCCCGCGAACCCGTAGGTCAGCGACGCGCCATAAAGCAGAAGCCCCGACGACAGCGCGCCGAGGACGAAGTATTTCAATCCCGCCTCGGTCGATTTCACGCTGTCACGCCGCAAGGCGGCCAGGACGTAGAGCGACAGCGACTGCAATTCGAGCCCCATGTATAGCGACATGAGATCGCCCGCCGAAACCATGACCATCATGCCCGCGACCGCGAAGGCGACCAACAGCGGGAACTCAAACCGCCCAAGCCCGCGCCTCGCCATGTAGTCCTGGCTCATCGCGAGAACGGCTGCCGCAGACAGGAGCACGGTCACCTTCGCGAAACGCGCGAACGCGTCATCGGCGAACGACCCGCCGAAAGCCACCACGTCGCCCGGCGCGGACAGCCCGATCCAGAGCGCGAGACCAAGGAAGATCGCGACCGTTGCCCAAGTGAGCGTGCCGGTCAGCTCATCCTTGCCGGCATAGACCGCCCCGACCAGGGCCGCCATCGCGTAGACGACCAGCACCACCTCGGGCAGGATTGCGGAGAAATCGGCGGAAATCATCGCGTTCAGTCCTTCAGTGGCTGGCGAGCCGCACCCCATCGGAGGCGGGGATCTGGGCGTGGTAGTTGTCGATCAGGGCCGAGACGGACGGCCCGATGATGTCGGTGACAAGACTCGGGTACACGCCGAGCAGCAGCGTCATCGCGACAAGCGGGGCAAACACGGCCTTCTCGCGGCGGGTCATGTCGGTGATCGACTTCAGGCTTTCCTTGATGAGGTCCCCGAAGGCCACGCGGCGGTAGAGCCAGAGCGCGTAGGCGGCGCTGAGAATCACGCCCGACGTGGCGACGACTGCGACCCAGGTATTGACCTGGAAGATGCCCATCAGCGTCAGGAACTCGCCGACGAATCCCGACGTCCCCGGCAGGCCGACATTGGCGAGCGTGAAGAACATGAAGATCAGCGCATAAGACGGCATCCGGTTCACCAGCCCGCCATAGGCGTCGATATCGCGCGTGTGCATGCGGTCGTAGATAACGCCGACACAAAGGAAGAGTGCGCCCGAGATGAAGCCGTGCGACAGCATCTGGAAGATCGCGCCGTCGATCCCCTGCTGGTTCGCCGCGAAGATGCCCATCGTCACGTAGCCCATGTGGGCGACCGAGGAATAAGCGATCAGCTTCTTCATGTCTTCCTGCGCAAGCGCCACGAGCGAGGTGTAGACGACCGCGATGGCCGAGAGCCAGAAGATGAACCCGGCAAGCAGATCCGAGGCGATCGGGAACATCGGCAGCGAGAATCGCAGAAAACCGTAGCCGCCCATCTTCAGAAGGATCGCCGCCAGCACGACCGACCCTGCGGTCGGCGCCTGGACGTGCGCGTCCGGCAACCAGGTATGTACCGGCCACATCGGCATCTTGACTGCGAAGGAGGCGAAGAAGGCGATCCACATGAGCGTCTGCATGCCGCCGATGATCTGAAAGCCGAAGAAGTTCAGCGTCTCGGACGAGAACTGGTGGGTAAGAAGCGTCGGGATGTCCGTCGTGCCCGCGTCGACATACATCGCGATCATCGCGACCAGCATCAGGACCGAGCCGAGGAAGGTATAGAGGAAGAACTTGAAGGCCGCGTAGATCCTGTCCTTCCCGCCCCAGATGCCGATGATCAGGAACATCGGAATGAGGCCGCCCTCGAAGAAGAGGTAGAAGAGGACCAGGTCGAGTGCCACGAAGACGCCGATCATCAGCCCCTCGAGGACGAGGAAGGCGACCATGTATTCCTTCACGCGCGTCTCGACCTCCCAGCACGACAGGATCGTTATCGGCATGAGGAACGTGGTCAGCAGGACGAAGAGGACCGAAATCCCGTCGACGCCGACCTTGTACTTGAAACCCATGATCCAGTCCCGCTCTTCCACAAACTGGAAGCCGGTGTTGCCCGGATCGAAGCCCGCGAGCAGGAAGAGCGAGACGAGGAAGGTCGCCGTCGTCGCGATCAGCGCCAGCCATTTGGCGTTCTGGCGCGCTGCCGCGTCGTCGCCCGACAGGAACAGCGCCAGGATTGCCGCCGCGACCAGAGGCAGGAAGGTAATGATGGAGAGAAGGTTTTCCATTTACTCGGCGCCCCCCGCGAGCGACATCCAGGTGATCAGGAGCGCGATGCCGATGACCATCGCGAAGGCGTAGTGGAAGAGGTAGCCCGACTGCGCTCTGGCCGCGAGCCGCGTGAGCATCGGAATGAATCCCATCGCGACGCCGTTGATCGTACCGTCGATGACGTTGCCGTCGCCCTTCTTCCACAGGAACGAGCCGAGCCGGCGGGCAGGGTTCACAAAGATCACGTCGTAGATCTCGTCGAAGTACCACTTGTTCAGAAGGAACCGGTAGAGGATCGGCTGCTCGTCGGCGAGCCTGCGCGGAATGGACGGATCGCGGATGTAGAAGATCCAGGCGGTGATGAACCCGATCAGCATGGCCACGAAAGGTGAGGCCTTGACCCAGGCCGGCGCGTGGTGCGCGTCGTCGAGGACCTGGTTCGAGGCTTCGGACATGTAGATCCCCCCTATTGGCGCATGGCCGGCCTCGTCCACGGCGTGCCCGTCCTCGGCCGGTGCATCGGTCGCGGCATGGTCCTCTGCGGGTACCTCGGTCGCAGCATGATCCGCCGCAGGCGCTTCGGTCGCCGCCGGGGCGGTCTCGCCGTGGTCGTCGGCCGCAGCCGCATCGGCGGCAGCGGTCTCTCCGTGAGCCTCCCCGCCCACTTCGGCCTCGACGTGATGCGGCATGGCGAAGAACTCGACCATCCGGTCGTGATCGCCGAAGAACGGCTTGTACCAGAGCATGCCCGCGAAGACCGAGCCGAGCGCCAGCGCGCCCAGAGGCACAAGCATCGTCATCGGGCTTTCATGAGCATGGTCATGGGCATGGTGGTCGCCCCTGGGTTCGCCATAAAACGTCATGAAAATGAGCCGCCAGGAATAGAAGCTCGTGAACAAGGCGGCGATCACCAGCGCCCAGAAGGCAAAGCCGTTGCCGCTGGCGAAGGTCGACTCGATGATCGCATCTTTCGACAGGAAGCCGGCGAATCCGATCGCGGTCAGAGGAATGCCGACCCCGGTGATCGCCAGCGTGCCGATCAGCATGGCCCAGAACGTGTACGGTATCTTGGTCCTGAGCCCGCCATAGTTCCGCATGTCCTGCTCGTGATGCATCGCATGGATGACGGAACCCGCGCCGAGGAACAGCATCGCCTTGAAGAAGGCGTGCGTGAAGAGGTGGAACATCGCCGCCGAATAGATGCCCGCGCCGGCCGCCACGAACATGTAGCCGAGCTGCGAGCAGGTCGAATAAGCGATCACGCGCTTGATGTCGTTCTGGACGAGGCCGACCGAGGCCGCGAAGAACGCCGTGGCCGCGCCGATATACATCACGATGGCCTTCGCCTCGGGCGCGTATTCGAAGAGGGGCGACATGCGGCAGACGAGGAACACCCCCGCCGTCACCATAGTCGCAGCATGGATGAGGGCGGAGACCGGCGTCGGGCCCTCCATCGCGTCCGGCAGCCAGGTGTGCAGGAAAAGCTGCGCCGACTTGCCCATCGCGCCGACGAACAGGAGGAACGCGAGCAGGTTCGCCGCGTTCCACTCGGTCCAGAGGAACGTCAGCTGCGTCTCGGCGAGCGTTGGGGCGGCGGCAAAAACCTCGTCCATGCTGATCGAGTCGACGAGGTAGAAAAGCCCGAAGATCCCGAGCGCGAAGCCGAAATCGCCCACCCGGTTGACGATGAACGCCTTGATCGCGGCCTCGTTCGCCGAGGCTTTCTTGTAGTAGAAGCCGATCAGCAAGTAGGAGGCGACGCCCACGCCTTCCCAGCCGAAGAACATCTGGATGAGGTTGTCGGCGGTCACGAGCGCCAGCATCGCGAAAGTGAAGAACGACAGATAGGCGAAGAACCGGGCCTTGTAGTGCTCGTGATGCGCCCAGTGCTCGTCATGGTCCATGTAACCCCAGGAATAGAGGTGGACGAGCGCCGAGACGGTCGTCACCACGATCAGCATGATCGCGGTCAGCCGGTCCATCCGGATCGACCAGGACGTGTCCAGCGTGCCCGACTGCACGAAGTTCATGATGTGGATGTGCTCGGTCGTGCCGTCGAACGTGAAGAACACGATCCACGACAGGAGACAGGCGAGAAACAGAAGGCCCGTCGTGACGACGAGCGCGCCGGTCTCGCCGATCACGCGCCAGCCGAAGCCGCCGATGATCGCGCCGACGAGCGGGGCAAGAAGGATAATCGTTTCCATGTCTTACCCTTTCATCACGTTGACGTCTTCGACGTCGATCGTCCCGCGGTTCCGGTGGAAACAGACGAGGATCGCGAGCCCGATGGCGGCCTCTGCGGCGGCGACGGTCAGGACGAACATGGTGAAGACCTGGCCCACGAGGTCGTCGAGATACGCCGAGAACGCGACGAGGTTAATGTTGACCGCGAGCAGGAGAAGCTCGATCGACATAAGGATGACGATGACGTTCTTCCGGTTGAGGAAGATGCCGAAGATGCCGATCACGAACAGGGCGGCGGCAACGCCGAGGTAATGTGTCAGTCCGATCATTCTCGTCCCTCCGGGCGCACGCCCCGTATCGTCTTTCCCGTCGCGGTCCCGGACGTGATCCGGGACCTCCAATCTCCTTTCCCGAACATTGTCCGGGAGGCGCCCCGGATCGCGTCCGGGACTGCGCCGCGCCTAGAGCCCCTGCCCCGGCTTCACATCCTTGAGCTCCATCGCCTTCGCGGGATCGCGCCACATCTGCTGAAGCACGTCCTGGCGCTTGATGTCCCTGCGGTGGCGAAGCGTCAGCACGATCGCCCCGACCATCGCCACAAGAAGGATCAGCCCAGCGAGCTGGAAGAGAAGGATGTACTTGTCGTAAAGCAGCATTCCTAGCGCGGCGGTGTTGTGTAGATTCTCGGGCGTTGCCGCCGCGCGCAACGCGTTTGCCGTCTCGGCCGTTTCCCACGTGCCCAGCGCAATGCCGAGCTGCATCAGGATCACCACGCCGATCAGAAGTCCCAAGGGCATGTAGCGCGCCATCTCGCCCTTCAGCTCCGCAAAATCGACGTCGAGCATCATGACGACGAAGAGGAAGAGGACCGCCACCGCGCCGACATAGACGATGATCAGAAGCATCGCGACGAACTCCGCGCCCAGAAGCACGAAGAGCCCCGCCGAGGACAGGAAGGCGAGGATCAGCCACAGGACTGAATGGACCGGGTTTCTGGACAGAACCACCATCAGCCCTGCCGCCACCGCCGTCAGCGCGAAGAGGTAGAAGGCGAACACCATGACACTCATGCGTCATCTCCCGTATCGTCGAAAACCCGCTGCGCAATCTCCAGCGCCCGGGTCATGGCGGGCACCCCGCCGAACATGCTCATCTGGTAGATCACTTCCGCGATCTCGCGCTTGGTCGCCCCGGCCTCGAGCGCATGGCGGATCGTCAGCTTCATCTGCGGCTCAGCCTGCGCGCCGAGGACCGTGAGCGCCGCCACCGTGACGAGAAGCCGGGTCCGGGCGTCGAGCCCCTCGCGGTTGAAGGTGCGGCCGAACCACATCTCCATCATGTCCTTCGTCATGGTGGGGAACATCTTGTCGAGATCGGCGGCCTTGAAATTCTCCAAGGCAGGATTGATGGCGCGGGCCATTTCCTGGCCCTGCTCCATCATCTGCGAGAGGAGTTTCTGGAAGGCGTCGTTCATCTGTAGGGCGCATCCAGTTCGAGGTTGCGGGCGATCTCGGCCTCCCACCGGTCGCCATTCTCCAGTAGCTTCGCCTTGTCGTAAAATAGCTCCTCGCGCGTTTCCGTCGCGAATTCGAAGTTCGGCCCCTCGACGATGGCATCGACCGGACAGGCCTCCTGGCAGAAGCCGCAATAGATGCATTTCGTCATGTCGATGTCGTAGCGCGTGGTGCGGCGGCTGCCGTCCTCGCGCGGCTCCGCGTCGATGGTGATCGCCTGCGCCGGGCAGATCGCTTCGCAGAGCTTGCAAGCGATGCAGCGCTCCTCGCCGTTAGGATAGCGCCGCAGCGCGTGCTCGCCACGGAAGCGGGGCGACAGCGGCCCCTTCTCGTGCGGGTAGTTCAACGTGGCCTTCGGGGCGAAGAAATACTTCATCCCCAGCCCGAAGCCCTTGATGAAATCGACGAGCAGGAAGTACTTGGCGGCGCGATTGTAGTCGATATTTGCCATGTCAGCCCCCAATCGCCCAGCGCGCCCAGAAACCGCCGAGCACTTCGAATTTCGCGAGGAACGAGACGATCACGACCCATGCGATGGAGAGTGGCAGGAACACCTTCCAGCCGATCCGCATGAGCTGGTCGTAGCGGTAGCGCGGGACGATCGCCTTCACCATCGCGAACATGAAGAAGAACACCCACATCTTGGCGACCATCCACCACCAGCCGTCCGGCAGGAACGGGATGGGCGAAAGCCAGCCGCCGAAGAAGAGAAGCGAGATCAGCGCGCACATCAGGAAGATCGCGATGTACTCGCCGGCCATGAACAGCAGGTATGGCGTGGAAGAGTATTCGACCATGAAGCCCGCGACCAGTTCCGATTCCGCTTCCGGCAGGTCGAAGGGCGGGCGGTTGGTCTCGGCAAGCGCCGAGATGAAGAACAGCACCACCATGGGCAGATGCGGCAGCCAGTACCAGTTGAAAAGCCCGAAATCGCCGTCCTGCGCGGCGACGATGGACGAGAAATTCATGCTTCCCGTCGAGATGATCACGCCGATGATGATCAGCCCCAGCGACACCTCGTAAGAGATCATCTGCGCGGCCGATCTGAGGCTGCCCAGAAACGGATATTTCGAGTTCGACGCCCAGCCGCCCATGATCACACCGTAAACCTCGAGTGAGGAGATGGCGAAGACGAAGAGGATAGCCACGTTGATGTCGGCCAGAACCCAGCCCGGATGGAACGGAATGACCGCCCAAGCGAGGATGGCGAGCACAAACGACAGCATCGGCGCGAGGAAGAAGACGAACTTGTCGGACCCGGCGGGGACAACGATCTCCTTCACCACGTATTTCAGCGCGTCAGCCACCGACTGCAGAAGGCCGAACGCGCCGACGACGTTCGGCCCCCGGCGCATCTGCACTGCCGCCCAGATCTTCCGGTCGCCATAGACGAGAAAGAGAAGCGACAGCATCACGAAGGCGATGATGCCGAGACCCTGCACGAGGATCAGAAGGAACGTGCCTAGTGGTGTCGTCAGAAACTCTGCCATGTGTTACCTCGAGAGCCCCTTCCTCAGACCGTCGGTATGCCGCGTTCGGCGCAATCGGCAACCGCCACTTCCGCGTCGATGGTCTTCAGACCCCGGGGCAGCGTCGGCGAGATGGTGTAAACAGCATCCGCGATCCAAACGCCACCCTCTTGACGCACATATGTGCGCACCTTGCGCGCGAATCCCTGCTTCTTTTCCAGCGCGTAGCCCGCGACCACACACTCGACATAGGCGTCCATGTCCTCGGCCTCGCGCCCGCCCTCCATGGTCACGATGAACCCGTGAAGATCCCCGCCCATCGCCGCGGCGTTCGAGCCAATGTAGACCGGCTCGGCCGGCGCCTCGGGCGCCGGCGTCTCGGCGCAGGCCGAAAGCCCCGCCGAAAGACCCGCCAGAAGCGCGAGAAGGGGGACAGGACGCGTCATCGTCACTCCGCCGCCATGGGTTTGTCAGCTCGCGCCCTCGCCGTCGCCGACAGCTCCGCCATGAGCTGGGACGCCCGCGCGATCGGGTTCGTCAGGTAGAAATCCTTGACCACGTTCACGAAATCGGCCTTGCCGGGTGCCTCGACCGGCAGAGCCCGCCATTCGTTCTCGGCCACCTCGTCGATCTCGCCCAGATGCGGATGCGCCTGAACCAGCGCCTGCCTGAGCTGCGCCAGCGAATCCCACGGCTGGGTCGCACCAAGCTCGGCCGAGAGGGCCCTCAGGATCGCCCAGTTCTCCTTCGCGTCACCCGGTGCGAAACCGGCGCGCAGGGCGAGCTGCGGCCGGCCCTCGGTATTGACAAACAGCCCGCCCTCCTCGGTGTAGGCCGCGCACGGCAGGATGATGTCGGCCCGGTGCGCGCCCCGGTCGCCGTGGCTACCCTGGTAGATCACAGTGGGTCCCGCCGCGAGGTCCACCTCATCGGCGCCGAGATTGTAGATCACTTCCGCGCCGTCGAGCGCTACCTCAAGGCCGCCCTCGGTCACTGCGCCGACATCCATCGCGCCGACGCGGCCCGCGGCGGTGTGCAGCACGAGGAACTTCGACTGCGTCATCTCGGCGAACTTCATCGCATGTGCCAGAACCGCCTTGCCATCGGCCTCGCTGATCGCCCCCTGACCGACGATCACCAACGTCTCCTTGCCCAGCGCATCTTCGTGCGGCTTCGAGGTCAGGCCCGTCAGAGCTGCGCGATCCGCACCGATGTGGAAATAGTCGTATGTCAGATCGACGGCCGGTCCGACCACGCCGATCTTGGCGCCATTGATCCAGGCATGGCGGATCCGCGAGTTCAGAACCGGCGCCTCCACCCTGGGGTTGGTTCCGATCAGCATGATCGCCTTCGCGCTGTCGATATCCTCGATCCGCGCGGTGCCCACATAGGCCGAGCGGTTGCCCGTCGGCAGCTTCGCGCCGTCGGTCCGGCACTCGACCGAGCCGCCCTGCCCCTCGATCAGCTGCTTGAGGCTGAAGGCCGCTTCAACCGGCACGAGATCACCGACCAGCCCCGCCACCTTCCGGCCCTTCATCGCGGCCGCGGCGGCACTTAGCGCCTCGCCCCAGGACGCACTGCGAAGCTTCCCGTTCACGCGGATGTAAGGCACGTCCAGACGCTGGCGGCGCAGCCCGTCCCAGACGAAGCGGGTCTTGTCGGAAATCCACTCTTCGTTCACGCCGTCATGGTTGCGGGGCAGAATGCGCATCACTTCGCGCCCCTTCGTGTCCACGCGGATGCTGGATCCCAGCGCATCCATCACGTCGATGGTCTCGGTCTTCGTCAGCTCCCACGGCCGTGCCGTGAACGCGTAGGGCTTGGAGACGAGCGCGCCGACTGGGCAAAGGTCGATGATGTTGCCCTGCAGATTAGAATCGAGCGTCGTGTTCAGGTAGGACGTGATCTCGGCGTCCTCGCCCCGGCCCGTCTGGCCCATCTGGGTGATGCCCGCGACCTCGGTCGTAAAGCGCACGCAGCGCGTGCACGAGATACAGCGCGTCATATGGGTCTCGACCAGCGGCCCGAGGTTCAGGTCTTCCGTGGCACGCTTCGGCTCGCGGTAGCGCGAAAAGTCGACGCCATAGGCGACGGCCTGGTCCTGAAGGTCGCATTCCCCGCCCTGATCACAGATCGGACAGTCGAGCGGGTGGTTGATGAGGAGGAACTCCATCACCCCTTCGCGGGCCTTCTTGACCATGGGTGAGTTGGTCTTGACGACCGGCGGCTGACCCTCCGGCCCCGGGCGCAGGTCCTTCACCTGCATCGCGCAGGAAGCGGCGGGCTTCGGCGGGCCACCGACGACCTCGACGAGGCACATCCGGCAGTTCCCCGCGATCGACAGCCGTTCGTGATAGCAGAACCGCGGAATTTCCACGCCCGCCTCTTCGCACGCCTGGATCAGCGTCATCGACGGATCGACCTCGACCTCGATGTCGTCGATGATGATTTTGCGCAGGTCAGACATGGGTCGCTTCCTTCTGACGGAACCGCGCGACGAGCGCGGTGGCCCAGCCGGTCAGGCCCGGTGCCGGTTCCGTGTTTTCTTCATCTTTCCGCTCACAGACGCCTTTCAGCCGGGCATCCAGCTCTTGCGTCAGGAATTTCGGATCGAGATTGCCGTAGCACATCGCCCTACTCCGCCGCTTCCTGTGCGCAGATCCGGCTCTGCCAGTTCTGCGCGTCCTTCAGGTATGACCAGCCGAACGCATGGTCGCTGTCACCCTCGACCTTCAGGCGATCGAGCCGGGCAAGGCCTTCCTCCAGCGTCGGCTGGTGGCCTTTCGGCACCCACCACATGACGAAATGCATTGCACCCAGCACCTGGAACCATTCGCGCCGGCGGTCGTAGAACTGCCGATGCACCGTGTTCCAGACGAAGTTCCCGAGGCTATCTGCGTCTTTCCAGACGGTCAGGTTCGCCACGAACTGAGGATCGTCACCGACATGGTTCTCGGTATTGCCCAGCCCCGGCTCGCCCGAGCCTTCCATCATCCAGACGAAGCCCGGCATCCGCTTGCCGAGGCCATTCACCCGGTCGAGCGCGCCCATGAATTCCGCCACGCGCGGATCGTCCGTTGGGGCGATCAGCCGGCCGACATTCAGTTCGGCAAGGTGATGTCCGTTGCGTTCGTTCAAAACGCCGCTCCTATCGCCATAAGCGCCAGAAGCAGCATCATCAGCCAGCCGAAGACATAGAGCATCGTGCGCGGTCCCGGCTCCTTGCCGACTCCGTAGCCCTGGATGTGGACGAAGACCATGATCAGTCGGCTGAGGACCGCGAGCGAGGCGAAAAGATTCACCCAGAAAGGTGCCGCCCCCGCGAGGATCGCCGCTGCGATGACGGCGGCGAAGGCGCCGAGCGACTCGGCGGCGTTCTGGTAGGCCCGGCAGATGCGGAAATCGCGGTTGGCGTAGTCCTCCTTCGGGAGCGCCCCCGCCGCGACCCCGGCCCGGTTCCGCGCGACCCCGGCCATCGGGCTCAGTCCAAGTGTGATGAGTGCGAAAAGCGCCAGCGAGACGATGGCGCGCGAATACTCGGCGAAGACTTCCATGATACGTCCTCCTCTTCCATCGAAGCGAAGCGGCCTATTCGGCCGCAATCGCGCCTCTGCGACCTGTTCTCTGGGCCTTGATCCGGTCCTCGATCTCCCCGCGGAAATGCCGGATGAGGCCCTGGATCGGCCAGGCCGCAGCATCTCCAAGCGCGCAGATCGTGTGGCCCTCGACCTGCTTCGTGACGTCGAAGAGCAGGTCGATTTCCTCGACTTCGGCCTCGCCACGGACAAGCCGGTCCATGACCCGCATCATCCATCCAGTGCCCTCGCGGCAGGGCGTGCACTGGCCGCAGCTTTCGTGCTTATAGAACTTCGACAGCCGCCAGATCGCCTTGATGATATCGGTCGACTGATCCATCACGATGACGGCGGCGGTACCGAGGCCCGATTTTTGTTCGCGCAGCCAGTCGAAATCCATGATCGCATCGTCGCAGACGCTGCCCGGCAGGCAGGGCACGGACGACCCTCCCGGGATCACAGCCTTGAGATTGTCCCAGCCGCCCCTCACGCCGCCGCAATGCTTGTCCAGGAGCTCGCGGAGCGAAATCGACATCTCCTCCTCGACCACGCACGGGTTCTCGACATGCCCCGAGATCGCGAAGAGCTTGGTCCCGGTGTTGTTGGGCCGTCCGAACGAGGCAAACCAGTCTGCGCCACGGCGCAGTATCGTCGGCACGACGGCGATGGATTCCACGTTGTTGACCGTGGTCGGGCAGCCGTAAAGACCCGCGCCCGCTGGGAACGGCGGCTTCATGCGCGGCATGCCCTTCTTGCCCTCGAGGCTTTCGAGAAGCGCGGTTTCCTCGCCGCAGATATAGGCACCCGCGCCGTGATGGACATAGAGGTCGAATTCGAAGCCCGATTTGCAGGCGTTCTTGCCGATCAGCCCCGCCTCATATGCCTCGTCGATCGCCGCCTGAAGCGCCTCGCGCTCTCGGATGTATTCCCCGCGGATGTAGATGTAGCAGGCGTTCGCGCCCATCGCGAACGACGCGATCAGGCAGCCCTCGATCAGCGTATGCGGATCGTGGCGCATGATCTCGCGGTCCTTGCAGGTGCCGGGTTCGGATTCGTCGGCGTTCACGACTAGGTAGGAAGGCCGGCCGTCCGACTGCTTCGGCATGAAGGACCATTTGAGACCTGTCGGGAAGCCCGCCCCGCCCCGGCCGCGCAGGCCTGACGCCTTCATCTCATTGACGATCGCCTCGCGGCCACGCGCCAGTATCTCCTTAGTGCCGTTCCAGTGGCCGCGCTTCTTGGCGCCGGCGAGCGACCGGTCGTGCATCCCGTAGAGATTGGTGAAGATCCTGTCTTGATCCTTCAGCATCGTCAGTCCTCATTCCCCTGGCGCCTTTGCCGCTGCCAGATCCGCCAGGTTACGACCAGCGCCCAGATGAACGCAGCCAGTGCGGCGAGGTCGACAAGAAAGGCGTAGGACGCGTCCCAGCCTGCCCGCCGACCCAGCCATTGCGCGCCGAGCCACAGGAGCATAGTCACGGCGATCACAATCGCCACGAGCCGCGCCTCTCGCGCAAGCATCAGCTCCCTGTTCCGTGGTCCGGTCACTCAGTCCCCTCCGTAAACCCCGCCCTGGGCGAGTTGCTTGGCCTGCTTCACCCAGCCGTCGCGGGTAACGCGGCCCTTAAAACCCTCCAGCTTCTCGTCCACGAAGGCGATGTCCTTGGCCTTCCACGAAGCGATCTGGTCGAAATGCCAGACCCCGATCTCGTTCAGAAGCTTCTCGAGCTTCGGTCCGATGCCCTTGATCCGCTTCAGGTCGTCCGCCTTGCCACTGCGAGGGGCCGACAGCATCTCAGGCGCTCCGTTCCCGCCTGTGGTCTTCGACTTGGCGAGCGCCGCTCCGAGGCCGCCGGCAGAGTCTGTCGTCGTGGGTTGGTCTGCTACCCTGACCGGCGCTGTCGCAGTCTCCCGCGCCACTTCCGGCTCCGGGGCCGCCGCCGGTTCGGGCGCGTTCGCGGGGGCCGCGGGGACTGGCCGGGCCGCAGCGCTCGGCGCGGAGGTCCCGGACGCGGCCGAAGCCGAAGTCGTCGCAGCGCTGTCCGCGCCCGCCTCCATACCCGTGCAGAAGGCCCAGACTAGGAAGAACCCAAGCGCCGCAAACAGGATGAGGCCGATGATGAGCGAGGTGAAGAAGCCAAAAGTGCCCACCAGCCACAGCATGAGCAGCGTCAGAATCCCACCCCCCGCCGCGATCAGCCAGCAGTTGCGGCGGCACTCCGCATCTCTTGTGTCAGACATCCCTCTTACTCCCAGTTGACTTCACTCAGTAGACGTCACCTTTCTTCGCGCGCTGCGAGAACTCTGTCTGCCCGCCTTCGGCAAGAACCTTCGCCTGGTCGACCCAGCGGTCCCGGCTCGCGCGGCCCTTGAAGCCTTCAAGATTGTCGTCGACCCAGGCGAGTTCGGCGGCGCTCAGGCCGGCGATCTGGTCGAAATGGAAGAAGCCGAGGCTGTTGAGAAGCCGTTCGAGCTTCGGCCCAACGCCCTTGATCAGCTTGAGGTCGTCCGCCCGCCCCTCGCGCGGCTCGGACAGCGCGCGCGGCTTCGTCGGCGCGGCGGCCGGCTCCGTCGCCGGAGCCCCGGTGGCCTGCGCACGCGCTTCCTGAACGGTGTTTCCGGTCGCGTCGACGGGCTTGCCCTCGGCGGGCTTCGGCTCCCTCGCGCGGCCATTCGCCGGGGTCGCTGGGGCGGGCTTGCCGAGCCACGGCGTCAGGACGGGCGTCTCGGTGCCGTCGATCCGCTTGACGGTGTCCTTCAGGTCAACGGCGAGCGCGACCGAGGCATTGTGCTTCGGGCGGCCGCCTTCATACTCCTTGAGGCTGGTCAGCCCGTTCAGCGGCTCGCAGGCATAACGCCCGTTCTGCGGACCGGGCACGGGCACCTGGCCAGCGGCGAATTCGTCGAGGATCTTGGCGAAGCTTTCCGCCGTCAGGTCCTCGTAATAATCTTTGCCGATCTGGACCATAGGCGCGTTGGCGCAGGCGCCGAGGCATTCGACCTCTTCCCAGCTGAACTTGCCGTCGGCGCTGAGTTCGTGCGGGTGAGCCGCGATCTTTTCCTTGCACACCGCGACCAGATCCTCGGCCCCGCAGATCATGCAGGACGTCGTACCGCAGACCTGGATATGGGCAATGGATCCAACGGGTTGCAGCTGGAACATGAAGTAAAAGGTCGCGACCTCAAGCGCCCGGATATGCGGAAGCCCCAGCATGTCAGCGACGTGTTCGATCGCGGGCCGCGAAAGCCAGCCCTCCTGCTCCTGAGCGCGCCAGAGAAGCGGGATGATGGCGCTGGCCTGCCGCCCCTCGGGATATTTCGTCATCTGCGCCTTCGCCCAATCGAGGTTGGCGGGCGTGAATTCGAACGCGGCGGGCTGGTCGTGATGGAGGCGGCGGAGCATCAGTGCATCCCCAAAGCTTCGGTACCGGCCATGTAGGCGGAGAACAAGAGAAGCGGCACTGGGTTAAACCCGGTACCAGCGAGTGAAGTAGCGACCAGAAGGCCCGGAATGCCGATGTTAATTAGCACTAACGGTCCACCTCCCCGAACACGATGTCCATCGTGCCGATGATCGCCGCGACGTCGGCCAGAAGGTGGCCCGTGGCCATCCAGTCGATCGACTGAAGGTGCAGGAAGCCCGGCGCGCGGAGTTTCGCGCGGTAGGGCCGGTTGGTGCCGTCGGCGACGAGGTAGACGCCGAACTCGCCCTTGGGCGCCTCGACGGCGGCATAGACCTCACCCGCCGGCACGTGGAAGCCCTCGGTATAGAGCTTGAAGTGATGGATCAGCGCCTCCATCGAGCGCTTCATCTCGGCCCTCGGCGGCGGCGTGAGCTTGCCGCGGGCGAGGATGTCGCCCTGCCCGTTCGGTTCGCGCAGCTTCGCGATGGCCTGATGGATGATCTTCGTCGACTCGCGCATCTCGGCCATGCGGCAGAGGTAGCGGTCGTAGCAGTCGCCGTTCTTGCCGACGGGGATCTTGAACTCGAACTCGTCGTAGCATTCGTAGGGCTGCGCGCGGCGCAAGTCCCACGCCATGCCCGAACCCCTGACCATCACGCCTGAATAGCCCCAGGCGAGCGCATCCTCCTCGGTCACGACGCCAATATCGGCATTGCGCTGCTTGAAGATGCGGTTCTCGGTCAGGAGCGTGTCAAGATCGTCCACGACCCTCGGGAAGGCGTCGGCCCAGGCGTCGATGTCGTCGAGAAGCTCCGGCGGCAGGTCCTGATGCACGCCGCCGGGGCGGAAATAGGCGGCGTGGAGACGCGCCCCGCAGGCGCGCTCATAGAAGACCATCAGCTTCTCGCGCTCCTCGAAGCCCCAGAGGGGCGGGGTCAGCGCGCCGACGTCCAAGGCCTGCGTGGTGACATTGAGGAGGTGGTTCAGGATGCGCCCGATCTCAGAATACAGGACCCGGATCAGCTGCGCCCGGCGCGGAACCTTCACCCCGGTCAGCTTCTCGATCGCGAGGCACCAGGCATGTTCCTGGTTCATCGGCGCGACATAGTCGAGCCGGTCGAGATACGGCAGGTTCTGAAGGTATGTGCGGCTTTCCATCAGCTTCTCGGTGCCGCGATGAAGCAGACCGATATGCGGGTCGCAACGCTCCACCACCTCGCCGTCCAGCTCAAGTACCAAGCGTAAAACGCCATGTGCAGCAGGGTGTTGAGGGCCGAAGTTGATGTTAAAGTTGCGGATCTGCTGTTCGCCGGTCAATGCGTCGCGCGAGCCGTCGTCATAGGTATTCTTGCGAATGTTCGCGTCCTTCATTGCCCGCCCTCCGATTTCGACGCGAACATCGCGAAGACCTCCGCCTCGGTCATCGCGCGTGCCACGTCGGCCAGCGCGTAGCTGTTGGGCTTGCGGTCTATGAAGATCTCCGAATCCACCACGAACCGACCCGGATCCTCGAATGTCTGGATCGAGACGTGCTGGTTCCTGCCGTCCTGCGTCTGCCAGACGAGCGAGGAGCCGCATTCGCGGCAGAAGAGCCGCTCGCCCCAGCTGCTGCCCTTGTAGGCGACGACCGGAGCGCCCTTCGCGAACTCAACCGACTCGCCGCAATCAACCGCAAGGTAAATGCCGCCCGACCACCTACGGCACATGCCACAATGGCACGCGCCCGCGCTCTTGCCGACGGGCGCTGCCGTAAAGGCGCAGGCCCCGCAAAGACAGGTACCGCTCAGGGCTGCATTGCTCATCCCTTGGCCCCTTCCTTCTCATCACCCGGCAGGATGTATTCCGCACCTTCCCAAGGCGACATGAAGTCGAAGAGCCGGTAGTCTTGTACAAGTTTCACCGGCTCGTAGACCACCCGCTTCAGCGCCTCGTCGTAGCGCACCTCAGTGTAGCCGGTGGTCGGGAAGTCCTTCCTGAGCGGATGGCCACGGAAGCCGTAGTCGGTCAGGATGCGGCGCAAGTCAGGATGGCCGGAGAAGACGATCCCAAACATATCGAAGACCTCACGCTCGAACCAGTTGGCCGAGGGGTGGATGCCTATGATCGAAGGCACCATATCCTCCTCGCGGACGGCAACCTTCACACGGACCCGCGCGTTCTGATACATGGACAGGAAGTGGTAGACGACATCGAACCGCGCCGGCCGTTCGGGATGGTCGACGCCTGTGATGTCGACGAGCGTCGAGAACCGGCAGCTACGGTCGGAGCGGAGGAACTCAACGAAATCGACAAGCCCGGCAAGCGTCACCGAGACGTTGAGCTCGCCAAACGCGATCTCGGTCGCGACGACATCGTCGGGGCGCTTAAGTTCGATATGCGCTTCAAGTTCCTGAAGGGCTTCGGACATATGGGACCTCCTCAGCGAACCAGCGTGCCGGTGCGGCGGATGCGGCGCTGCAATTGCAGGATGCCGTAAAGAAGCGCCTCGGCCGTCGGCGGGCAGCCGGGAACGTAGATGTCCACTGGTACGATCCGGTCGCAGCCCCTGACCACCGAATAGCTGTAGTGATAATAGCCGCCTCCGTTGGCGCAGGAACCCATCGAGATCACGTAGCGCGGCTCGGGCATCTGATCGTAGACCTTGCGGAGCGCCGGGGCCATCTTGTTCGTGAGCGTGCCCGCGACGATCATCAGGTCGGACTGGCGGGGCGATGCACGCGGCGCGGTGCCGAAGCGTTCGAGGTCGTAGCGCGGCATCGAGGTGTGCATCATCTCGACCGCGCAGCAGGCCAGCCCGAAGGTCATCCAGTGCAAGCTGCCGTTCCGCGCCCAGTTGATGATGTCCTCGGTCGTCGTCAGCAGGAAGCCTTTGTCCTGCAGCTCGCGGTTCAGAGTCTGGGTCGCGACCTCGCGGTCGGCGCCGGCCGTGTTGGCTCCGGTCATCACGCCCATTCCATCGCCCCCTTCTTCCATTCGTAGGCAAAGCCGATTGTCAGTACCGCGAGGAACACCATCATGGACCAGAACCCGACCAGGGAGATATCCTTAAACGCCACCGCCCAGGGGAAGAGGAAGGCCACTTCGAGGTCGAAGATGATGAAGAGGATCGACACGAGGTAGAACCGCACATCGAACTTCATCCGCGCGTCGTCGAAGGCATTGAAGCCGCATTCATAGGCCGAAACCTTCTCGGGATCGGGATTTCTCACGGCCAGAACCGCGGCGGCGAGGATCAGGACGAGGCCAAGGCCCACGGCCATGGCGAGAAAGATCAGGATGGGGAGATATTCTCTGAGCAGCTCGTCCACGGGTGGCTCCTTCCTCTCGCGCTTCGTTCAGCGCGTGACATGGCTCTGGCTCGTTTACTCCCCCGCCCTGACGGGGTCAACCAAAGGCGGCGTGCAATCTTCGACGGACCGAGCGGAAAATTCCTATGGACAGGGCAGTTACAACTAGCCGCAATGCAGCATTGCCCGAATGTTTCAAGCGCGCCGTGAAGCGCCACTTGATGGTCAGGTTTTCCACGCAGGCGCGCGCTTGTCGAAGAAGGCAGCGATTCCCTCCTCGGCTTCCGCGCTCTCCCAACGCTTGACGAGCGCTTCGATCGTCTCGGCTATGACCGCCTCGTCGATCCGGGGCCCGAGGCGGCGGGCAAGCGCCTTCGCATCGGCAACGGCCCCCGGTGCGCAGGCGAGATAGGGCGCGACTTCGGCCTCGACCGCCGCATCGAGATCCTCAGGCGCGACCGCGCGGGCGAGGAGGCCGAGGCTCACCGCCTCTTCGGCCCCAAACAGCCGGGCCGACATGAAGACACGCCGCGCCATCGCCTCGCCCATCCGCGCCACGACATAGGGCCCGATCGTCGCCGGAATGAGGCCGAGCTTCGTCTCCGTCAGACCGAAGCGCGCCTTGCCGGACCCGATCGCCACGTCGCAGACCGAAGCCATGCCGACGCCGCCGCCGAAAGCGTTGCCGTGGATGCGGCCGATCACTGGCTTCGGGCAGGTGTTAAGCGCGTTCAGCATCTGGGCGAGCTTCGTGGCCTCCCGCGCGCGCGTGGGCCCGTCCGCCGCCATCTGCTCGCGCATCCAGCCGAGATCGCCTCCGGCACAGAAGCTTTCACCCGCCCCGGCCAGCACGACGGCCCGCACCGTCGGGTCGCGGCCAAGCGTTCCGGCGGCCTCGGTGAGTTCGTCAATCATCCGCGCCGACAAAGCGTTGTGCTTATCCGGACGGTTCAGCGTGAGCCGTGCCACGCCGCGGTCGTCGCATTTCAGGTCGATTGTCTCGTACATCACCCCTCCGAGTTCGGTTTTCCGCGATATCCCTCAGCCCCGCATGGCGAGCGCCATCGCGCCGGCTTCGGCAAGGACTTCCGGATCGAGCCCAGTCTCGTAGCCGAGCGTCCTGAGCCGCGCCTCCACCTTCTCGGTCGCGACATTGCCCGCCGCGCCGGGCGCATAAGGGCAACCGCCAAGACCGCCAACCGCCGCGTCGAAGATCCGCAAGCCCCGCGCGAGCGACGTCTCAATGTTCTCGAGCGCCCGACCGCCCGTATCGTGGTAGTGTCCGGCGAGCTTGGCGGCTGTCAACTCCTCCAAAACCGCCGCCAGCATCGCATCGACCGTCTCCGGCCGTCCCTGACCGATCGTGTCGCCGAGGCTGATCTCGTGGCAACCCATGTCGCGCAACGCCGCGGCGACCCTTGCGACCGAACTCGGCGGCACCGGTCCATCGTAGGGGCAATCGGTCACGACCGAGACATAGCCCCGGACCGGAATCTGATCCGCCTTTGCCGCCTCAGCGACGGGCCGGAACCGTGCGAGGCTTTCGGCGATCGTGCAATTCAGGTTAGCCTTCGAAAACCCCTCCGACGCCGAGGCGAAGATCGCGACCTCGTCGGCGCGCGCCGCCTTCGCCGCTTCGTAGCCCTTCATGTTGGGCGTCAGCGCAGCGTAGCGGACGCCCTTGGCGCGGCTAATCCCGGCCAGAACCTCGGCGCTGTCGGCCATCTGCGGCACCCATTTCGGCGAGACGAAGCTCGCCACTTCGATCCGGCGGAATCCGGCGCGGCTCAGAATGTCCACGAGCGCGATCTTGTCGGCCGTCGGGATGATGCGCTTTTCGTTCTGCAACCCGTCGCGCGGACCCATCTCGACGATTTCGACCCGCTCAGCCATCCGCGACCTCGTAAAAGTCCTGCGCGTAGAATGTCTGCTTGCCATCGACCGCGCGCGCCGCCAGATACGCCGGCCGCGCCGCGATCCGGTCGACATAGCGGCAGAGGTTGGGGAATTTGTCGAACCGAACGAAGTAGGGCGCAGCCAGAAAATTGTAGCCTAGCATCGTATCGGCGCCAGAAAAGCCCGACGGCAACAGATAGTCCTGTTCCGCCAGCACCTTCTCCAGCGGCTTGAGCGTATTGGCGAGCCGCTTTGCCTCGATCCTCAAAAGCGTGGGCGAACGCATCGAGGGGTCGCGCAGGAACACCCATTGCAGGTTCAGGTTGGCGATCAGATGGGCCATCGTCTCGGCATAGTGCAGCCATTCGAGATAGGTGCTGCGCTCGGCATGGCCCGGCGAGCGGCCAAGCCCGTGTTCCGCCCTTGTCTCGCAGAGATATTCGGTGATCGCCCCGCTTTCGAACAGCACCTTTCCGTCGATCTCCAGCGCGGGCACGCGACCTGCGGGCGAGAGTTCCAGGTAGTCCGGCCGGCGCAGCGACCCGTCGGTGATGGAATAGCGCACCAGCTCGCAGTCGAGTCCCATCTCCTTCAAGAGCCACAGAACTCGGAACGAGCGTGAAAACGCAACATGGTGAAGCCGGATCATGCCGCCGCCTCCTCTTCCAGCCGCACGAGAGCGGCGCCCGCCTCGACTTGCGCGCCGGCCTCGACCAGCACTTCGGCCACCGTACCGTCGCGTGTGGCGGTCAGCGTGTGCTCCATCTTCATCGCCTCCAGAACGGCGAGACGGTCGCCCGCGCTGACGTGCTCGCCGGCCCTGACGTAGACCGCCTTCACGAGACCAGGCATGGGAGAGACGGTGACTCCGCTCGCCATGCCCGCGCTCTGGCGGGCCAGGGGGTCGATCAGCCCAAAATGATAGGCGCCTGGGCCGAAGATGCTGACGGTCGCGGGCGTCAGCACGATCCGCGCGCCCGAGGGCCGGTCGTTGACCCACCAGACGTCGTTCCTAAGAGCGCAGTCCGCTGTCTCATCGCCGATCGTGACCCGCGCACGGCCGGGCGCAAGCGCCTCGACCACGGCCCCCAGCCCGTCGAGTGTCACGGTTCGTCGCAGGGGCTGCCAGAGCGTGAATCCCGTCATCGCACCGCCGCCTTCGGCGAGCCCCGCCGCGCCGAGCGCGGCGAGCGCCCGGACTGCGAGGCTCGGCGCCGCAGCCTCGGTCAACGCCACGAGTTCGCGCGCGATGAGGCCGGTATCCACGTCGCCGGCTCGGAAGCCCTCGTGCCGGGCGAGTGCATTCAGGAAAGAGAGATTCGTCACTGACCCCGCGACCTCGGTTTCCTCAAGCGCGGCGGCAAGCTTTGAGAGCGCGATCGCCCGGGTCGGGCCGTGGACGATGATCTTGGCGATCATCGGATCGTACCACGGGCTGATCGTGTCGCCCGCGCGCACGCCGGTATCAGCCCGCGCGACTTCGGGGAAATGGAGATGTGTGAGCGTGCCCGTCGCGGGCAGGAAGCCCGCCGGCACATCCTCAGCATAGAGCCGCGCCTCGAAGGCGTGGCCGTTCAGGTGCAGGTCTTCCTGGCGCGAGGTCAGGGGTTCCCCGCTCGTCACCCGAAGCTGCCATTCGACGAGGTCCACCCCGGTGATCGCCTCGGTTACCGGATGTTCAACCTGAAGGCGGGTGTTCATTTCCATGAACCAGAACCGGTCGGGGCGGAGGCCTTCGGAGGCATCGACGATGAACTCGACCGTCCCGGCCCCCCTGTAGCCGATCGCCTCGGCCGCGCGAACGGCGGCCTGGCCCATCGCCGCCCGCATCTCCTCGGTCATGCCGGGCGCGGGGGCTTCCTCGATCACCTTCTGATGGCGGCGCTGGAGCGAACAGTCGCGCTCGAAGAGGTGCACCGCGCGCTTGCCGTCGCCGAAGACCTGCACCTCGATATGACGCGGCTTCTCGATATATTTCTCGATGAGGACGGCGGGGTTGCCGAAGGCGGTCTGCGCTTCGCCCCGCGCGCTGTCGAGCGCATTGGCGAACTCCTTCTCGCGCTCGACAAGCCGCATCCCCTTGCCGCCGCCGCCCGCCACGGCCTTGATCAGAACCGGATAGCCGATTGCCTCAGCCGCACCCGCGAGATGCTCGGGGTCCTGATTGTCCCCGTGATAGCCCGGCACGACCGGGACGCCCGCCTCCTCCATCAGCTTCTTGGCGGCGTCCTTCAGGCCCATTGCCCGGATCGCGGACGAGGATGGACCAATGAAGACCAGCCCCGCCTTCTCGACCGCATCGACGAAATCAGGATTCTCGGACAGAAAGCCATAGCCGGGGTGGATCGCCCGCGCCCCGGTGGCCTTGGCGGCGGCGATGATCGCGTCTCCCCTCAGATAGCTGTCCTTCGGCGCAGAGCCCCCGATATGGACCGCTTCGTCGGCCATCGCGACATGTCGCGCGGTGCGATCCGCATCGGAATAAACAGCGACTGTCGACACGCCGATCCTGCGGCAAGTGTCGATGACGCGACAGGCGATCTCGCCCCGGTTGGCGATCAGGATCTTCGAGAACATCTGTTCGTCCTTCTGGCAGAGCCGGGGGCTTCACACCCCTCGTGCGGCGGTCTCGAACCGGTGGCGCCCGACGGGCATCCCCCCGTGGGGTATTTGGGCAATGAAGCGCCGGCGGGGTTCATGAGCCGAGATCCTCGATGAACCGGAAGCGTTCGCAGACAAGTTCCATCTCCGGCGACCATCCGCCGTTGCGCTCGAAATACAGGCGGTGGTCCTCCTGCCAGCCCTCGAGCGTCTCGTTCTCGCCTTCGGCAAGCGCGAACCCGGTGTCGACGTCGGAGAAGCGGCGGATCGTGACCTCAACCGTCTCGATGACGAGCGCCGGATTGCCGTCCCAGTCGAGCGCGATGTCGCGGCGGCCGACCTTGGGCATCGCCTCGACGCCCTCCTGAAAGTCGCGGAGCGCGCCACAGGTCGCAGTCTTCCTGCCGGCACGGACGAGCGCGAGAAGTTCGTCGCAGAGCGCCCGGCCATCACCGAAGGTGAAGGTCTCGGCGCCGGGATAGCGCGCCTTCAAGTCGTCGAGGGTGGCCGCCGTCATGCGCACCAGCCTTCCCGCGCCCCGCCCTCATAGGCGCGCGCATGGCCTGCGGCGATCATCCGGTCGGCGATATCCTCGCCGTCGAGCCGCAAAGATGTCAGTATCCGGTCGTAGCGGTCGCGTCCCTCGGGCTTGGCCGAGACGTAGCCCGCCGCGAGGAGCCGCCAGTGAAGGTAAACCGTCGCGCCGAGCCCGCGGGCGAGTTCCGACAGGCAGCCCGGCGAATAGATCTCGGGCGTGTCGAAGCCGAGCAGGCGGGCGGACACGAATCCCTCCTCGGAACAAAACATCTTCACGGTGTCACCGTCCACGACCAGATAGACCCGGCATCCGTCGCCGTCCTTCACCGCGGCATTCGCGGCCATGACGAGCGGCACGCCGATCCCCGTCGCGAAGGCGGCAACCATCGCCGCCCTGAGCACGGCGCCAAGAGTGTCCCTGCGCGTCCGTCGCCCGCCCATGCGCGAATACCGCCCGTGCGAAACCCTCCCGGTGTGCCGCCGCCCCGCCATTCGTCACATCCGGAACACGCCGAAGCGTGTCGGCTCGATCGGCGCGTTGAGCGCGGCCGACAAGGACAGCGCCAGCACGTCGCGTGTCCGGCGCGGGTCGATGATCCCGTCATCCCAGAGCCGCGCCGAGGCGTAGAGTGGATGCGACTGCTCCTCGAACATCTCGATCGTCGGGCGTTTGAACTCAGCCTCCTCTTCGGCCGACCACGCGCCGCCCGCCCGTTCGATCCCCTCGCGCTTGACGGTGGCCAGGACGCCCGCCGCCTGCTCGCCGCCCATCACCGAGATGCGGCTGTTCGGCCAGGTCCAGAGGAAGCGGGGCGAATAGGCGCGCCCCGCCATGCCGTAATTGCCCGCGCCGAACGAGCCGCCGACGAGCATGGTGATCTTCGGCACGTTGGTCGAGGCAACGGCGGTGACCATCTTGGCGCCGTGCCGGGCGATGCCCTCGTTCTCGTATTTCCGGCCGACCATGAAGCCGGTGATGTTCTGCAGGAACACCAGCGGGATGTTCCGCTGGCTGCAAAGCTCGACGAAATGCGCGCCCTTGATCGCGCTCTCGCTGAACAGGACGCCGTTGTTGGCGACGATGCCGATCGGGCAACCCTCGACATGGGCGAAGCCGGTGACCAGCGTCTCGCCGAAGCGCGGCTTGAACTCGTCGAAATAGGAGCCGTCGACGACCCGCGCGATGACCTCGCGGATATCGTAGGGGGTGCGAAGGTCGGCAGGGACCAGCCCGAAGATCTCGTCCGGATCATAGGCCGGGTCTTCGGGACTCTGCCAGGCGACGGTCACTGGCTTCGTCCGGTTGAGCTGGGCAATCGCGCGGCGGGCAAGCGCGAGTGCGTGGGAGTCGTCCTCGGCGAGGTAGTCCGCGACGCCGGAAAGCCGCGTATGGACATCGCCTCCGCCAAGCTCCTCGGCGGTGACGACTTCGCCGGTGGCGGCTTTGACCAGAGGCGGCCCGGCAAGGAAGATCGTCCCCTGCTCCTTCACGATGATCGAGACGTCGGACATGGCCGGCACATAGGCGCCGCCCGCGGTGCAGGACCCCATGACGACGGCGATCTGGGGGATGCCCTTCGCGGACATCCGGGCCTGGTTGTAGAAGATGCGACCGAAATGGTCGCGGTCGGGGAAGACCTCGTCCTGGTTGGGAAGGTTCGCGCCACCACTGTCCACGAGATAGACGCAGGGCAGATGGTTGGCTTCCGCGATCTCCTGGGCGCGGAGGTGCTTTTTCACCGTCATCGGGTAATAGGTGCCGCCTTTCACGGTGGCATCATTGGCGACGACCATGACCTCCTGCCCATGCACCCGACCGATCCCGGCGATGACACCGGCGGCGGGCGCGTCGCCGCCATACATGCCGTGCGCCGCCGTCGCGCCGATTTCGAGGAAGGGCGAGCCCGCGTCCAAAAGGTTCGCCACCCGCTCGCGCGGCGGCATCTTGCCGCGCGCGACGTGGCGGGCGAGCGACTTCTCCCCGCCGCCAGCGGCCGCGAGCCCAGCGGCCTCGGCGATACTGGCGAGCATCGCCTCGTGCGCCGCGCGGTTGGCGCGGAACGTGTCGGAGGTGGGGAGGGCCGACGAGGTCAGCTTCATCTCAGTACCCGCCCATGTCCCGCAGTTCGAAGCTTCGCCGGGCCGTCAGGTCGAGAAGGCAATTCGCCGCCGCTATGGTGCGCATCGATCCGTCCAGCCAAAGCGAATAGGCGAGACCGCATTCCGCGTCGCGGAACGCGATCCAGGCCCGCTGGGCGGCCAGGAGTTGATCGGCCAGGCCAGGCTGGGAGGATATATGCCCACGCGTTTCGCGGTATTCGCGATTCAGGATTTCGTCCCATACTTGGGTTTCGGCCTGAATGCAGGCGGTGATTCCGAGCGTCGTCTCACCGTCTGGCGTCGCGCTCTGGCATGCAGTGGCCGCCGCTCCGAGGCAGTCGGGATCAACCGACCCGACCGGGGTCGCGGCGAAACAACCCTCGACCTGCGCCCGGTCCAGCACCGGCGTCTGTGCCACGCCCGTGGCGGTCAGAAAGAGGACAAGACCCATCGCGAAGACGCCCAGCGAGAGAATTCTAGTCATGCCGTCGCCCCCATCAGTTCGCGCCCGATCAGCATGCGCCGGATTTCGGACGTTCCCGCGCCGATCTCCATGAGCTTCGCATCACGGAAAATGCGGGAAACGGGGGTTTCGGTCATGAATCCCATCCCGCCCATAGCCTGCACCGCCTGGTGGGCGACGGTCATCGCCTCTTCTGAGGAGTAAAGCACGCAGGCCGCCGCGTCCTGGCGGGTGACCTCGCCCCGGTCGCAGGCCTTGGCGACTTCGTACAAGTAGGCGCGGGCGGAGTTCATCTTGGTATACATGTCGGCGACCTTCGCCTGCATCAGCTGGAAGTTCCCAATCGGCTGGCCGAACTGCTTGCGGGTTGCGAGATATGGCATCACCTCGTCCAGGCAGGCCGCCATGATGCCCGTGCCGATGCCGGAGAGCACCACGCGTTCGTAGTCGAGCCCGGACATCAGGACCCGCACGCCCTTGCCTTCTTCGCCGAGCACGTTCTCGAAGGGCACCTCGACATCCTCGAAGATCAACTCCGCCGTGTTCGATCCGCGCATGCCGAGCTTGTCGAAATGCTTCGAGGTCGAGAACCCCTTCATCTCCTTCTCGACGACGAATGCCGTGATGCCTTTCGACCCGGCCGCGGGATCGGTCTTGGCATAGACCACGACCGTATCGGCGTCGGGCCCGTTCGTAATCCAGAACTTGGTGCCGTTGAGATTGTAATAGCCGTTCCGCTTCTCCGCCTTGAGCTTCATGGAGACGACGTCCGAGCCCGCCCCCGCTTCCGACATGGCGAGCGCGCCGACGTGTTCGCCGGAAATCAAGCGCGGAAGGTACTTCCGCTTCTGTTCGTCGGTGCCGTTCAGCTTGATCTGGTTCACGCACAGGTTCGAATGCGCGCCATATGAGAGTGACACCGAGGCCGAGGCGCGCGCGATCTCTTCGACCGCCACAACATGGGCGAGATAGCCCATCCCCGCGCCGCCGTGTTCCTCAGGGACGGTGATGCCCAGCAGTCCAAGTTCGCCCATCTCGCGCCAGAGTTCCGCCGGAAACTCGTTCGTCCGGTCGATCTCCGCCGCCATCGGCTTCAGCCGGTCCTGCGCCCAGCGGTGGACCATGTCGCGCAGCGCCTCGATCTCGTCGCCGAGATGGAACTTCATGGACGCGGTGAACATCGGTGGTCTCCGATAAATGAACGTGTGTTCAATTCATAGGTCGAATCCCCGAGTCGGGTCAATGGGGTCGAGGGGACCGACTCGCCCGGCGGGCTCATATACTGATCGCCTTCAGAACTTCCGGTTCCGTCACTGTGACACCGGGCAGACCTGCCTTCAGCTCGTCTGCAGACTGGGCCAGCAGCGGAAAGGTCCGGTAGTGGCAAGGGATCACGGTCGTGAAGTCGAAGAACCTCCTGGCTGCCCAGGCTGCGGCCTTCATGTCCATCGTGTAGTGCCCGCCGGCGCACAGGATGCCGATATCGGGTTTGTAGTATTCGCCCATCCAGCCCATGTCGGCCATGATGTCGGTATCGCCCGTCACATAGATCACGTGGCCTTCGCCCGCGATCATGAAGCCCGCCTCCGATCCGGCCGGCTGCGGCAGGCCGCCGGCGGAATCGATGCTGGAAGAATGGCAGGCGTTCACCATCGTGACCTTCGCCCCGCCGAGGGTGATCGTCCCGCCCTTGCCGAAGCCGATTACCTCGGCACCCTGCGAGCCGAAGATTGCCGACAACTCGTGGATGCAGGCGATCGGGATGCCCAGCTCCTTGGCGATGTCCACGGCATTCGAGGCGTGATCGCCATGTCCGTGCGTGATGAGCACATGCGTCGCACCCCGGATCGCCTCGGCGCGGCGGTCTTGCGGGAACATCGGATTCCCGGTCAGCCAGGGATCGACCAGGATGACGGCATTCTCGATTTGGAGGCGAAAGCCGGAATGGCCAAGCCAGGTGATCTTCATCGCATCCTCCTGTTGGTTCCTGGCCAAAGCGTAGGCATTTCGCATGGGGCTGGGAACCGGTTTTCGGCTAAGCCGGGGCGCGCAGCGGGGCGCATCAGCACCCCTGTTGACCCGAACCCGCATGATAGCGGTCTTCGGGGGCCGGATCCGGCCCGCCAACCGCTTGAAGCCACCGCGCGGCGGCGATAAACCGTCGCCAGCCGAAAGGAACTAGTGATGTCCATCACAAAAGACGACGCGCGCAAGGTGGCCCATCTCGCCCGCATTGCCGTGAAGGAAGAAGACCTGCCGTCGCTCGCGGGCGAATTGTCGGCCGTTCTCGCCTTTATGGAGCAGCTCAACGAGGTCGATGTCGATGGCGTCGAGCCGATGACCTCGGTCACGCCGATGCGGCTGAAGCGGCGCCAGGACGTCGTCACGGATGGCGGAATGGTTGAGAAGATCCTGTCGAACGCGCCTGATGCGCGCGAGGGTTTCTTCGCGGTGCCGAAGGTGGTGGAATGACGCAGCTGAACGAACTGACGATCGCCGCCGCGCGGGACATGCTGCAGAAAGGCGAGGTGACCTCGGCCGAATTGACCGAGGCCTGCCTCGAGGCGATCGAGGCCGCGGGCGCGCTCAATGCGTTTGTCCACAAGACCCCCGAGATCGCCCGCAAGCGCGCGCAAGCGGCGGATGCGCGTATCAAGTCGGGCGATGCGCCCGCGATGTGTGGGATTCCCGTCGGCATCAAGGACCTCTTCTGCACGAAGGGCGTGCCGTCGCAAGCCGCGTCCAACATCCTGAGGAACTTCCGCCCGGAATATGAATCGACCGTAAGCCAGCAGCTCATGGACGCGGGCGCAGTGATGCTCGGCAAGCTGAACATGGACGAGTTTGCCATGGGCAGCAGCAATGAGACCTCGTGTTACGGCAACGCCGTGAATCCGTGGCGGCGCGGCAATGACGATGCGCAATTGACACCCGGCGGGTCGTCGGGCGGCTCGGCCTCGGCGGTGGCGGCGGACCTCTGCCTCGCCGCGACGGGCACCGATACCGGCGGCTCGATCCGGCAGCCCGCGGCCTTCACCGGCATCACAGGTATCAAGCCGACCTACGGGCGCTGCTCGCGCTGGGGGATCGTGGCGTTTGCGTCCTCGCTCGACCAGGCCGGGCCGATGACGAAGGACGTGCGCGACGCGGCGATCATGCTCGGGGCCATGTGCGGGCACGATCCGAAGGATTCGACCTCCGCCGACATCCCCGTGCCGGACTTCGAGGCCGCGCTCACGGGCGACATCCGCGGCAAGAAGATCGGCATTCCGCGCGAATACCGCATGGACGGCATGCCCGACGAGATCGAGGCGCTCTGGGCCAAGGGCACCGAAATGATGCGCGACGCGGGCGCCGAGATCGTCGACATCTCGCTGCCGCACACGAAATATGCGCTTCCCGCCTACTATGTCGTGGCCCCCGCCGAGGCGTCCTCGAACCTCGCCCGTTATGACGGTGTGCGCTATGGCCACCGGGCGAAGCTCGCCCAGGGCGACGGCATCACCGAGATGTATGAGAAGACCCGCGCCGAGGGCTTCGGCCACGAGGTCCAGCGCCGCGTGATGATCGGGACCTACGTTCTGTCGGCCGGCTTCTACGACGCCTACTACAACCGCGCCCGCAAGGTCCGGGCGCTGATCAAGAAGGATTTCGAGGACGTCTTTGCCGACGGCATCGACGCGATCCTGACGCCGGCGACCCCGTCCGCCGCCTTCGGGCTCGGCGAGATGGCCGATGCCGATCCGATCGCGATGTATCTCAACGATGTCTTCACCGTCACTGTGAACCTCGCCGGCCTGCCGGGCATCTCGGTGCCCGCCGGACTCGACCGGCAGGGTCTGCCGCTTGGTCTCCAGCTCATCGGGCGGCCGTGGGAGGAAGGCGACCTGCTGAATCACGCTTACGTGCTGGAACGCGCCGCAGGATTTGTTTCCAAGCCCGCGAAATGGTGGTAAGGGGCCCGATCAAAGCGCCATCGGGGTTATCAATGCGTATCATTCTGCCGTGTCTCACATTGGTGTTTCTGGCCGCGTGCCAGCCGCCGATCCCCGACAGCCGGTCCAGCGGCGTCGGCTTCGAAAGCTACGGAGAATACCAGCGTCGCAGGGTTGCCGAACAGCAGGCGCGCGGGCCGCAACCCGCGACCGTCCAGACCGTGCAGGGCCCGGTGCAGAATCCTGCCCTTCCCTTCCCGCCGCCGAGCACGCCCATCACCGGCGCACCGACCGCCGCCGAACTTGCCGCCGCCGGCGTGAGGGGCGCCGCCCAGATCGCTCCGGCGCCTGTCCCGCAGCCGCTACCCCAGACCGCGCAGGCATCGGCCCCGGCTCAGGCGGCAACAACCGCTCCGGTGAGCAACGCCGGCATTTCGGATGAGCAGGATTTCCAGGCAGTGTCCTCGCGCGAGAGCATCGAGTCCGACCGCGAGCGCATCGCCCAGAACCGGGCGCAGTATCAGCAGATCCAGCCGACGGAACTGCCACAGCGCACGCGCACGATTGCACCCGAGATCATTCAGTATGCGATCAACGCCCCGAATCGCCTCGGCCAACCGATCTACAAGCGCTCCGGGCTGACGCTTTCGAACTTCGATCGCTCCTGCGCGCGCTACGCGACGCCCGAGGCCGCGCAGGCGGCATTCCTGAGATCCGGCGGACCGAAGCGCGATCCGAAGAACCTCGACCCCGATGGAGACGGATTCGCCTGCTACTGGGATCCGACGCCGTATCAGACGGTCCGCAACTGACCGGACGGGTGGCGCGCGCCGAGACTGGCTACGGGATGACGAAGACCCGAACCGACCTATCGCCCGCCCCCGGCCCTTCGTCCAATTGCGGTCCGAGGCGCGGCGACGCGAAACCGAGCCTTGTCGTTCTTCACTACACCGCGATGCCTGGCTTGGCGGAAGCGCGCGCGCGGCTCTGCGATCCGGCGTCAGAGGTGTCTGCGCACTATCTTATTGCCGAGAATGGGCGTGCCGAGGCGCTGGTGCCCGAGGAGCTGCGTGCCTGGCACGCCGGTGCGGGCGGCTGGGGCGGGATCGATGACGTCAATTCGCATTCGATCGGTATCGAGCTCTGCAATCCCGGCGACTCACCATTTCCCGAGCCGCAGATCGCGGCGCTCGAACGGCTTCTGGCCGAGGTCATGGCGCGATGGTCGATCCGGCCCGAGCGGGTGATCGGCCATTCCGACATGGCGCCCGAACGCAAGCGCGACCCGGGGCCCTTCTTCGACTGGCGACGGCTGGCCGCTCTCGGGCTGTCGGTGTGGCCGGAAGACGGCGGCGAAGCAAAGACACCGTTCGCTACGTCCGTCCGCGCGTTCGGCTATCCCGACGCGCCGAAAGCGGCGCTGCTCGATGCCTTCCGGCTGCGCTTCCGCCCGTGGGCGAAAGGACCCGAGGACGCGACCGACAGGTCGCTCGCGGCCAATCTCGCGCGACGCTTCGGCGGGAACGCCTAGCCCGGGTGCTCGGTCGGCGACGCGTCGGCCCTCTCACGCGCGCCGCTGCGCAGCGCCGTCACGCTGACGCGGAACAATCCCATGGCACGGCCCCTCGCGAACCCAACGGCAGTGCGTTGAATCGCTACTCCGTGCTCGGGCCGCCAACCAGCCCCTCGGCGACCGTTGCGCCGGTTTGCGCGGCGGGAACGGTATCGGACCGCACTGCGCGGGCCAGGATCAGAAGAAGGATGATGAGCACGAAGAAGAGGCGGTTGACGCGGGGCATCGGTCGACTCATGCGGATTACGCGCCGCAATCATAGATCACCTTCGACGCACTTACACTTGCTTTTCATTGACGATACGCAGCGAAAGGCCTACCTCAACAGCTGCGCGGATGGCCGGATGGCCGCGGCGGGCGACCGCCGAGGAAAGTCCGGACTCCATGAAGCGGCGGTGCCGGGTAACGCCCGGCCGGGGAAACCCGAGGGAAAGCGCCACAGAAATCAAACCGCTTCCGTTCCGACGGGAGCAAGGGTGAAACGGTGGGGTAAGAGCCCACCGCGGACCTGGCGACAGGGACGGCACGGCAAGCCCCACCGGGAGCAATGCCAAATAGGGGCCTCGCGCGGGGACCGGTCCGGCAACGGAGACCGCCCGCAGGGACGCTTCAGCCCGAGAGGCCCGGGTTGGCAGCTTGAGCGCGCCGGTAACGGCGGGCCAAGAGGAATGGCCATCCATGGGGGGCGACCCCCGGGACAGAATCCGGCTTACAGGCCATCCGCGCATATCCGCCTTTCGCCCCGATCTTCGGATGCTTGTCACGTCGGATGCGCTATACTCGCCGCAGCTGCAAAGGAGTACGCGACATGAGCTTCGTCAAGACACTGGCCACTTTGGCCATCGGATTCGCAGCCGCCCGCGGCTACGACAAGTACCGCAAGGTTGGCGGAATGGACGGTGTGAAGGACGCCTTCAAGAAGGCCGGGGAGCCCGGTGGCGCGGTCGATCATTGGGGCGCGCAGGTCGAGAAGATGGGCCTGCCGGGTGGCGCGAAGACGGTGCGGCAGGTCTACGAACAGTTCGGCGGTGCTGGCGATGCGGCCGAGGCGGGGCTGGGCGGGCTCATCTCGTCCATGACCAGCGCTGCGACGGCAGGGGGCAAGATGATGGGCGACATGATGGAATCGATGACCGGAGCGACGCCCGCCTCGCCCATTGCCGAGGAGAACGCCAAGCTCATGATCCGAGCCATGATCCAGGCCGCGAAAGCCGACGGCGAGATCGATGCGGAAGAGCGCCAGAAGATCCTCGACCATCTGAGCGACGCGAACGACGAGGAAATCGCCTTTGTCGAGGCTGAGTTGAGCGCGCCGCTCGACCCTGCCGGACTTGCGGCCGCGACGAACGCCGCGATGCGCGAGCAGATCTACTCGACCTCGCTCATGGCGATCAGCGTCGACACGCAGGCCGAGCGGACCTATCTCGACCAACTCGCGGCCTCGCTCGGTCTCGACGCGTCTGCGCGCGATCGGCTGCACGCCGCGATGGGAAAACCGGCGTCGACCGCCTGAGACTGGCCCTTCAAACGCTGGGCTCGCCCCGTTCCGCGGAGCGTGCTATGCCTCGATGCGAGGGGCGAGGCAAGACGGGCAGCAGAACATGGCGGAGAAGGAAAAGAAGCGCCGCGTGGACTTCAAGGCGGCGGCAGAGGCGGCCGAGCGCACCGCGGACGCGCAGCGGATCGAGGGCGACGGCATCGCCCAGCACGTCTACAGCGACTTCGAGACCTATCGGCGCGTCCAGGAGGAAGGCAACAAGGCGAAGCTCGGGGCGCAGTTCGTCAAGAAGGAGCACATCTTTTTTCTTGCCGACTGGCTCAAAACCCTCGGTCACGAGGTCGATTTCGGGCTCTGTCACGGCGTTCGGCGCGGCAAGGAGCAGGCCTGGTTCCGGCGCAGGCTACCGGGAGCCGAGGTAATCGGCACCGACATCTCTGAAACCGCGCAGGACTTCGCCAATACCGTGCAGTGGGACTTCCACGAGGCGAACCCCGAATGGCGGGGCCGCGCAGACTTTGTCTACTCGAACTCCTGGGACCACGCCTACGACCCGGTCATGGCCTTCCGCGCCTGGGCCGACAGCCTGAAGTCGGGCGGCGTGATCCTGCTTGATCATACGCGCGATCACCTGCCGAAGAAGAGCAACGCGCTCGATCCCTTCGGAGCAACAGAGGCTGCGCTCATGGGACTTCTCAACGAGCGCTGCGGCGATCTCGGCCGCACCATCGACGTCCTCGACCGGTCGGAGGCCGAAACCTACCGCGCCCGGGTTATCGTCTTCGAACGCGCCTGATCGCTCGGTCAGCAGCCTCGTCTTATTTGGCCGCCCGGACCCGGTTTCGCTGTTGACTCTGGCGCGACCATCCGTAAAAGGCGGGCTTCAAGGATTCCTCGGGCGGCTCGCCGTCCGGCACCAGGAGAGATACGATGGCGAAGCCGACGACGATCAAGATCCGTCTGAACTCGACGGCGGGCACCGGGCACTTCTACGTGACCAAGAAGAACGCCCGCACGATGACCGAGAAGATGGTCGTGCGCAAATACGACCCCGTGAAGCGGGCGCATGTTGAGTACAAGGAAGGCAAGATCAAGTAGGATCTGCCGCGACGACGAGGCCCGAGGCCGCGCGACTGCGCGGCCTTTTTCGTCTCATGGCGGGAACATTCGCGGCGTTTGGACAAGAGCCGCTCTTATCGCAGCTCCCGCCGGTACTCGAAGAGCTACGCCGCCCCTAAAGGTCGGTCTGGCGGTGAATGTCGTCCGCGCCACGCCTTCCGGCTTGGCCTTTTCCCTGCCGCCTGGCCTTCCCATATCCCGGCCATGGCCGAGACGACCACAATCCGCATCGCCACCCTGTCGGACCTCGCTGCCGTCGATGCGCTTCTCGCGCGAGCGTATCCGCGACTGCTGGCGAAGCACTACCCGCCCTCGCTTCGGGTCATGGCGGTCCCGCATCTGGCGCGGGCGCAGCCAGCGCTTCTGGCCTCTGGGCGCTACTATCTGGCGGTGAATGGGACCGGGCAGGTCCTCGGAGCGGGCGGATGGTCGCCCTCACGTCGCAAGGAGCATGCGGACATCCGGCATTTCGTCACGGACGACCGGCATGTTCGCCGTGGGATCGGTCGCGAAATCATGGAGCGCATCTTCGCCGATGTGAAGGCCGCGGGCATCGCGCGTCTCGATTGTCTTGCGACACGCATGGCGGTGCCCTTCTACGGCGCGATGGGCTTTGCGGAGCTCGGTCCGGTCCGCATCAATCTTGGCCCGGGCATCGACTTTCCCGCGGTCAGAATGCAGCGCACCCTGTGAAAAGGGCCGGGATCCCCCGGCCCTTTCCTCCGCGGCCCGACCGCGCCCATCAGAGCTGCCAATAGCGCGTGCTTTCCGGCAGACGCTCCAGCCCTATGTCGCGGCGTAGCCGGTCGGGCAGGTCGTGGTCGTGGAGCGCGGACGGGCGCGCCGGACGGCGCGCGAGGAGACGCGCCAGTGTCAGCGCGACGCGGACAAGACCGTGGCGCGCCACTAAGGCTTCGAGCGCCAGCGCCGGCGAGCGGTCGTCGGTGGTCAAATGTGCATTCATTGTATCACTCGGCCGGGCACATTCCTGCACCCAAGCTCCCCTTGGTTTCAATCGGAATTGGTCCGCGCACGGAACGGGCAAAGCCCGGGCCGAAAACGGTTTGAATTATGAGATATGCGCGGGGATAGCCGACACGTATCCTTCTGATATCAAATGATTCAGAAGCGGGTCGCGCAGGCTGAGAACGAAGAGAATGTCATCGCTTCGAGAAGCCCCCCACCCCGGCGGAGCGTCGCAAGATCATGGTATGTCATCCTACTCCTCCATCGGCTGGTGTTGGAACGCGCGCAACATACACCGATTCTCGCAAATACAAAGCGCGATATTGTACCTATATCGGTATCAGATTGTACGTGTTCTTCACGCAACAATCCGGTTGACCAAGGCGGCGTCCGTGCCAAACTGCCAAGCAGAGGCAAATAAGATGCGCATCCCTGCCCTGGTCTTCGCGTTTCTCTGGATCGGCGTCTCGTCCGCCCTCGGCGACGCCGTCTGGATCGAGGCGCGCATCGCTAATCCGGCATTGCGCTGCAAGGCGTCGGAGCGCTACGCGATTGCGATTCACGGCGGGGCATTCTGGGGTGAGCTGGAGGGGTCCGGGCGCGAAGATGCCGTGCGGGCCGCGCTCGAACAGGGGGACCGTTGGCTCGACGCGGGCGCACCGGCGCTCGACGTGGTCGAGGAGGTGGTCGCCCGCTTGGAGGATTCGGGCGTCTTTAACGCGGGCAAGGGCGCCAGGGCCAACGCGGCAGGATATGTCGAACTGGATGCGGCGATCATGGACGGGCGCGGCCGCCGCGTGGGCGCCGTTGCCGCCGTGCGGGCGCTGAAAAACCCAGTGCGCGCGGCCCGGATGGTGATGCGCTGGACGCCGCACGTCCTTCTGTCCGGGCCCTCTGCGGACGAAGTACTCGCCGCGCACGGGGCGGAACACGCCGGGCCGGACTATTTCGGTGCGATGTCTTCCACCGGTGAGGAACGAGATCCGGATACGGTCGGCGCGGTGGCGCTCGACCGATGCGGCAATCTCGCCGCGGCGACGTCGACCGGAGGTTTTGGGGCGAAGATGCCGGGCCGCGTCGGCGATAGCCCAATCCCGGGTGCGGGCCTCTACGCCGAAAACGGTGTCGTCGCGGTGTCCGCGACCGGCGAGGGCGAAAGCTTCCTGCGCACCGCACTCGCCCACGAAATCGCGATGCGCATCACTTTGGCCGGCGAAACGCTTGCCGAAGCAACGCGGGGGGCCATCTTCGGCTCGCTCACCGGAATCGGCGGAGAAGGCGGGGTCGTGGCGATCGACGCCGAAGGCAACTTCGTGGCCGCATTCAATTCCGACGGCATGGTGCGCGGCAGTGCGAACTGGCAGTCGCCGCCTCGAACGGCGAGCGGAGCCGAGTGACAGCGCCCCCGCCGGGTATCTGCTTCAAACGCGACGGCCTTCGAAGAATTGCCTCAGCAGCGCCGCCGCCTCCTCGGCCCCGATCCCGTCATAGACCTCGGGCACGTGATGGCACTGCGGATGCGAGAAAACGCGCGCGCCATGCGCGACACCGCCTGATTTCGGGTCCTCCGCACCGTAGTAGAGCCGCGCAATCCGCGCGAACGAGATGGCGGCCGCGCACATCGGGCAGGGTTCGAGTGTCACGTAAAGATCGTGGCCCAGCAGCCGCTCGGTGCCGGACCGGGCGCAGGCCGCGCGCAGCGCGAGTATCTCCGCATGGGCCGTGGGATCGGCCAACTCGCGCGTCCGGTTGCCCGCCCGCGCCACGATCCGCCCGTCGGGACCTGTGACGACTGCGCCCACCGGCACCTCGCCGCGCGCGCCCGCCGCGCGCGCCTCTGCCAGCGCCGCCTCCATGTGGCTCCGAAACCCGCCCATGCCTCCTGATGCCCTGCCCCGCGCCGCCACGCAAGCGCTTCCCCCCGATCACGATTGGCGGTAGAAGCGGCGCCTCTGACCTGCGGGGAACATCGCCATGACCGAAGACAAGCCCAAGGGCGACCGGATCGCCAAGGTGATGGCCCGCGCCGGCATCGCCTCGCGCCGCGACGCCGAGCGGATGATCCTCGCCGGCCGCGTCGCGGTGAACGGCGAGAAGGTGGAAAGCCCGGCGCTGGATGTCACGCCCGCCGACAAGGTGACGCTCGACGGCAAGCCCATCGACGCGCCGCAGCCGGCACGGCTCTGGCTCTACTACAAGCCTGTCGGACTCGTGACCTCGGCAAAGGACGAGAAGGGCCGCCAGACCGTCTTCGACACGATGCCCGAGGGCATGCCGCGCGTGATGAGCGTCGGCCGGCTCGACCTCACGTCCGAAGGGCTCCTGCTATTGACGAATGACGGCGCGCTGAAGCGACGGCTGGAGCTTCCCTCGACCGGATGGCTGAGGAAGTACCGCGTCAGGGTGAACGGCCGCCCGAACGACGCGACCTTCGATCCCCTCCGCCGCGGCGCCACCATCGAGGGCGAGGACTTCCTGCCGATGGACATCACGCTCGACAAGCAGCAGGGCGCGAATGCCTGGCTGACCGTCGGCCTCCGCGAGGGCAAGAACCGGGAGATTCGCCGAGCGATGTCCGAGGTCGGTCTCACCGTGAACCGCCTGATCCGGGTTAGCTACGGGCCGTTCCGGCTAAATCAGATGAAGCCCGGAGACGTGGTCGAGGTGAGGGCCCGCGTGCTCAGGGAACAGCTGGGCAGCCTGCTCGGCGGCGAGAAAGAGGAAAAGGCGACGCGCAAGCCGCGTCGTCCGCGGACATCGAGCGAGGCTCACGCCAAGGGACGCCGCGGAAACGCACCAGCTTCGGGCGGCGGGCGAGGCAAGACTGGCGCGCGACCAACACAGGCAGGAACGGCGGACAGGCCGCCGAGGCAAGACCGGAAAGGTGTGCGGCCGGATCGCGTCGGAAAGCCGAACGACAAGGGCGGCGCCAGCGCTGACGAGCGGGCGCCACGCGCATCGGACCGGCCCGAGCGCGCCGCTTCCGCGCAGAGCGCCGCGAGCCATGCGCGCCCGGGCGCGGACGCGCCACGAACCGCGAAGAAACACCGCAAGGAAGCCGGAGCGGGCGGCAAGGAACCGGCCGGCCGCGCGGACCGAGGCCGGTCCGGAGCGGCGGGCCGCGCCAAGGGATCCGGCCGCCCGGGCGGGGCGCCCCGCCCTGAGGGCGGGAACCGTCCGCGCAGTGGCGGGCCGCGCAAGGGAGGCCCATCGCGCAAGCGCTGACCCTCTCGGCAGGCACTTGGTCCGTCTAAAGTGCGATTTCCCGCTTGTCCGGCCGCTTTCCGGGGGCGTGGGGGCTTGGACCGCCTCGCCCGGCATGGCAGTCTGGCGGCGGAATGGTGGGGGATGGGATGACTGAATCCGGCATCAGGCGGATCGCCTTCAACCTGCTTCTGGCCCTGACCGTCTATGTCGCCCTGACGGGAGGCGGATGATGGCCGAACGCTTCGGCGGCAAGTACAGCCCCGCGCCCGGACCGGGCGGCGATACGCTGCGCCCTGCAGGTCCGGGCCTCGGCGAACGGCGCGCACGGCTGCTGTTCCTCGTCGCCCTACCCTTCGCGTTCAAGGCGTTCTGGCAGGACCCGCAGGGGCTGGCGCTCAATCTTGCCGCCTTCTCCGCACTTGTTCTTGCCGCCTGGCTGACACGGGAGGGCGCACGCGCGGCGGCAGTCTACGAGGCGCGGCGCAGCGCCCGCAGGCCAGCCCTGCCGCGCAAGGCGTTCGGCGCCGCGCTGACGGCGCTCGGGCTCGGGCTTGGCGCGTGGAGCGGTGGGCCGCTGTCAGCCGTCCTTCTCGGCGGCGTCGGTGCGGTTCTGCACATCGCGGCCTTCGGGCTCGATCCGATGCGCGACAAGGGCATGGAGCATGTCGACACCTTCCAGCAGGACCGCGCCGCCCGCTTCGTGGCGGAAGGCGAGGTACATCTGCGCACGATGAGCGAGGCCGCGGCCCAGACCCGCGACCGCGGTATCACCGCGCGGGTGGAACGCTTCGCGATGACCGCGCGCGACCTCTTCCGCACGGTCGAAGAAGATCCGCGCGACCTGACTGCCGCGCGCCGCTACCTCGGCGTCTATCTGATGGGCGCGCGCGACGCGACGATCAAGTTCGTCGACCTCTGGGCCAAGACGCGCGACCCCGGAACACGCGCCGACTACGAGGCGCTCCTGACCGATCTGGAGACCAATTTCGCCGACCGCACCCGCGCGCTCCTTGAGGATGACCGCAGCGATCTGGACATAGAGATCGGAGTGCTGCGCGACCGGCTGAAACGCGAAGGCGTACGCCTCGACCCCCAATCGCAGTAGAAGTGGAGAGTGAACATGTCCGCAACCATCCGTGAAGAAGCCGGCAAGGCGCTCGCTGACGTCGAAGCGGTGACCGCCGTTGTGCTGCCCGAACCGGCCCGAGAGGTCGTGCCTTTGGAGAAGGCGCCCACCCCCTTGGCTTCTGAAATCCGCCGGCGGATCGAAGAGCTCGACATGGCGGATACCGGTTCGATCGTGAACTTCGGCTCTGCCGCTCAGGCGGAGCTTCAGCAGATCAGCCAGGCGATGTTGTCCGACGTCCGAAACAAAGATGTCGGCCCGGCGGGTGATTCCCTCCGCGAAATTGTGACGACGATCCGTGGTTTCTCGGTTTCGGAACTCGACGTCAGACGCAAGCGGTCGTGGTGGGAACGGCTACTGGGGCGAACGGCGCCGTTCGCTAACTTCCTCGCGCGCTTCGAGGATGTGCAGGGCCAGATCGACGACATCACCGGCAACCTTCTGAATCACGAACACAAATTACTGAAGGATATCAAATCGCTAGACGTCCTTTACGAGAAAACGCTGAACTTCTACGACGAACTTGCGCTTTACATCGCAGCGGGCGAGGCCAAGCTTGCGGATATCGACCAAAAGGACATCCCGGCGAAGGAGGCAGAAGTCGACAAGGTCGCCGAGGACCGCAAGGTCATGGTGGCGCAGGAGTTGCGCGACCTTCGCGCGGCGCGGGACGATCTGGAACGGCGCGTCCACGATCTGAAGCTGACGCGTCAGGTCACCATGCAGTCACTTCCCTCGATCCGACTCGTGCAGGAGAACGACAAGTCGCTCGTCACCAAGATCAACTCGACGCTGGTGAACACCGTCCCGCTCTGGGAAACTCAGCTTGCCCAAGCGGTGACAATTCAGCGCTCGGCCGAAGCCGCGACGGCGGTGCGCGAGGCAAGCGATCTGACCAACGAACTTCTCACGGCGAACGCGAAGAATCTTCGGCAAGCCAATGAAATCGTTCGCACGGAGATGGAACGCGGGGTCTTCGACATCGAGGCGGTCAAGACCGCCAACGCCGATTTGATCGCCACGATCGAGGATTCCCTGAGGATCGCCGACGAGGGCAAGCGCAAGCGCGCCGCCGCCGAGATCGATCTGAAGAAGATGGAGGCGGAGCTGCGCGACACGCTCGCCGCGGCCAAGGCCCGCGCGACCGGCACCGGCGACACCGTCGCCACAAGTGTCTGAGACAATGCGCGCGGCCCGCCAGTTGCGACTTCTACTGTCGGCCTTCGCGTTCGCGGGGCTGGCGGGCTGTGAACCCGTGGGGCTTTCGTCCCCTCCCACGGCGGCAGCGCCGCGGGACATCGCACCGCCCGAACCCATCGTGGTCCCGCCGAGCGCCGAAAGCATCGCGGCGCGCGACTACTACGCGCGGGTCGAACAAAACTATCTGGCGCAGGGGCTCCTGCGGGTAGACGACGGCAGCGAAGACGCGCCCTTCACGGCCCGCGATCTGGCCGAGAACTTCCTGCGCATCGCTTTCTATGAAGAACTCGCCGAGCGCGACGGCGAACTCGTCTCGAGTGGCGGAGAAAGCCGGCTGCACCGGTGGCAGCAGCCCGTCCGGATCGAAGTCGTCTTCGGCGCTTCCATCCCAACCGTACAGCGCAGCTCCGACCGCGCCGAGATCGCGACGTACGCCCAGCGGCTTTCGCGCCTGACCGGCCTGCCCATCCGCCTGACCGGGCGGCGTGCCAATCATACGGTGCTTATTCTCAATACCGACGAAAGGAAGACGACAGAACCGCAACTCAGGGCGCTCGTCCCCGGAATCTCGGCCGCTGCAGTGCGGTCGGTGCGGGAAATGCGCCCCGATATCTACTGCACCGTCTTCGGCTTCACACCTGGACAGAGCGCGGCCTACACCCGCGCGATCACGGTCATACGAGGTGAGTTGCCGGAGCGACTGCGCCGTCTGTGCATCCACGAGGAACTTGCTCAGAGCCTAGGGCTGATTGCCGACTATCCGCGGGCGCGCCCTTCGATCTTCAACGACAACGAGGAATTCGCGCTCCTCACCCGGCAGGACGAGTTGATGCTCAGGATGCTCTATGACCCGCGGCTCAGGCCCGGTATGACGTTGCAGGAGGCGCGGCCCATAGTCGCGACGATCGCCGCCGAGTTAATGGGCGGCGAGAGCTGAGGTTTCATAGGAGGTGACAATGGGTATTCTCGATTTTCTCACGGGCGAGTTCATCGACGTCATCCACTGGGTCGACGACACGCGCGACACGATGGTGTGGCGGTTCGAGCGCGAGGGACACGCGATCCAATACGGAGCGAAGCTGACGGTTCGCGAAGGCCAAGCCGCAGTCTTCGTCCACGAGGGGCAGCTTGCGGACGTCTTCTCGCCCGGTCTCTACCTCCTCGAAACCAACAACATGCCGATCCTGACGACGCTGCAGCATTGGGATCACGGCTTCAAATCGCCGTTCAAGTCCGAGATCTACTTCGTCAACACGACCCGGTTCACCGACCAGAAATGGGGCACGAAGAACCCGATCATTGCGCGGGACCCGGAATTCGGGCCGGTCCGGATACGCGCCTACGGCACCTATGTGATGCGCGTGTCCGATCCCGCAAGGTTCCTTTCCGAGATCGTCGGCACGGACGGAGAGTTCACCGCCGACGAAATCAGCTTCCAGATCCGCAACATCATCGTGCAGGAGTTCTCCCGTGTGATCGCGTCCTCAGGGATTCCGGTCCTCGACATGGCGGCGAACACGGCCGATCTGGGAAGGATTGTCGCGCAGGCGATCTCACTCACGGTTGCGAAGTACGGGCTTGAGATTCCAGAATTTTATATTGAAAACATATCTCTACCAGAAGCAGTTGAAGCAAAGCTCGACAAGCGGACCTCGATGGGGATTGTGGGCGACCTCGACCGATATATTCAGTACGCGACCGCCGAGGCGATGGCGCGCGGCGACGGCGCCGCCGGCGCAGCGATGGGAGCGGGCGTCGGTGCAGGCATTGGCATGGCGATGGGCGCGCAAATGACGCGTCAGGCGGGGCCCTGGGGATCCGCTTCCCCGCCACAAGCCGGTCCGCCCCCGCCGCCGGTGGAGAAGGTCTGGCACCTCGCCGAATCCGGTGCCGTCTCGGGGCCGTTCGGGCGCGGTCATCTCGGCCGTCTCGTGACGGAGGGCCGATTCACGCGCGACACCCTCGTCTGGGCGCCCGGACAGGACGGCTGGAAGCCGGCCGGAGAGATCCCCGAGCTTGCCCAGCTTTTCACCGTAATGCCGCCTCCGCCGCCGGGGGCGTGAACCCGGGATGCAGTCCCCGGCTGAGGAGCATCGCTTTCCCTGCCGCCAATGCGGCGCGGACCTGCGCTTCGCGCCGGGCGAAGGCAAGCTGATCTGCGACCACTGCGGCTATGAGGAACCCGTGGCGGTCGCCGGGCGCGGGCATCAGCCGATCCCCGAAACCGCGTTTCGGCGCGGTCTGAGAGAGGCGCTGCCTGAGGCCGAAATCGAGATCGCGCGATACTCGAAATGCCCCAATTGCGGCGCCGAAGTGCGGTTCGACCCCGCGGTCCACGCCGCCGAATGCCCGTTCTGCGCAACCCCGGTCGTCGCCGACACGGGTGAGAGCCGCCATATCAAGCCAAAGGGAGTCTTGCCGTTCGTTGTGACGGAGGCAGAGGCGCGCGCGGCCATGACAAAGTGGCTCGGATCGCTCTGGTTCGCGCCGTCGGGACTGGTCGACTACGCCCGCAAGGGCCGGGCTCTGACCGGGATATACGTGCCCTATTGGACGTTCGACGCCGACACCGTATCGAGTTATTCCGGCCAACGCGGAACAATCTACTATGAGATGCAGCGCGTCCATGTCCGCGACGCCCAAGGCCGCCGCAAGAGCGAGAATCGCCGCGTTGCCAAGGTGCGCTGGACCCCGGTCTCAGGTCGTGTAGCGCGGTTCTTCGATGATATCCTTGTGCTCGCCTCGCACGCGCTCCCGAAACGCCACACGGATGCACTGGACCCTTGGGACCTCTCGCGTCTTGCGCCCTACAACCCCGAGTATCTCGCCGGCTTCCGGGCGGAGGGCTACACAGTTTCGCTCGACCTCGGCATGGCCGAGGCGCGTGCGCGTATGGACCGCATGATCGAACGTGATGTGCGGTTCGACATCGGTGGGGATAGACAGCAGATTCAATCAATTGAAACAAGCGTTTCCGGCGCGACCTTCAAGCACATACTGTTGCCGGTTTGGACTGCTGCGTACCGCTATCGCGGCAAGAGCTTCCGTTTCGTCGTGAACGGCCAGACCGGGCGCGTGACGGGTGAACGGCCGTGGTCGGCAATCAAGATTACGGTCGCAGTGATCCTCAGCGGCATCCTCGTCGCCGCAGGTGTCTATCTGACGCATGTCTATGGCCAGCAGGGCTACTGAGCCAAGTAGGAACGTACCGTCCGTGGTGCACTCGAAGTCAGCTCCGCCCGATCGCGATCTTGCGCGCCTTGGCCGCTTCGGGCCCAGCGCGCGCCACGGTCAGCGTCAGCACGCCGTCCTTCAGATCGGCGTCGATCCTCGCGGGGTCGGCGTCGGCGGGCAGCCGAAACGACCGGCTGAAGCTGCCGTACTGGCGCTCGCTGAAATACCAGGTCTCGCCCTTTTCATCGCGGCTTTCCTTCTTCTCGCCCTTCACCGCGACCACACCATCATCCACCGTGATTTCGATGTCCTTTTCTTCGACGCCGGGAAGCTCGACAGCGATGCGGTAGGCCTTGTCGTCGGACGAGGCTTCGGAAGCGGGGGCAAGCCATTCGGACAGGCGCGTGCCGACGTGGCGGAATGGCTCGTAGAACGAAGGCCAGAATGAGCTCGTGGGGGATTTCTCAACCATGATGAGGCTCCTGCTTCTGTGAAACGAATGGATCATGGTCCAGAGGCCGGACCGGTCCCTTGACGTGCGTCAACTCTCGCGCGAATTTCGCCAGCTTGCACCGGCATAGCCCCCGCGCTATCCCGCCTCCGGGGGCCGCTTCGCCGCTACGCAAATCAGAAGGGCAGAAAGATATGCGTGCACTCGTTCAAAGGGTCAGCGAGGCAAGCGTGACCGTCGCGGGCCGCACGACCGGCGAGATCGGTTCGGGACTCACGATCCTCGTCTGCGCGATGCAGGGCGACACCGACGCTGCGGCGGACCAGCTCGCCACCAAGATCGCGAAGCTGCGGATATTCAAGGACGAAGACGGCAAGATGAATCGCTCGCTCCTCGACACCGGTGGCGCAGCGCTGGTGGTCAGCCAGTTCACGCTCGCCGCCGACACGTCGCGCGGCAACCGTCCAGGTTTCTCGACCGCCGCGCCGCCGGCCGAAGGCGAGCGGCTCTACCTGCGCTTCGCCGAGTGTCTTCGTGCCCAAGGGATCCGGGTCGAGACCGGCGAGTTCGGCGCCGACATGGATGTGAGCCTGGTCAACCAGGGCCCAGTGACGATCTGGCTCGAGGTCTAGGCGCGGCTCCGTCAGCCCTGCGGCGTCATCGCCTTGCGCTGGCGATCGCGAGCGAGCCCCAGCCGCCCTTCGCGCCAGATGATCAGAATACCCGCGAAGACGACGATCGCAGCACCGCCCACAACACCCCAGGTCGGCACTTCGCCGAAGATCAGGTAGCCGATGGCGAGTGCCAGAAGCATCGACGCATAGTCGAACGGCGCGATGACCGAGGCATCCGCAAAGCGGTAGGATGAGGTCAGAAGCACTTGTCCGAGGCCACCGAATAGCCCCGCGGCCACGAGCATCAGGGCGGTGACAGGATCGGGCACCACCCAGCCGAACGGCAACGAGATAAGCGACAGAAGCGCCGAGTTGACTGAGAAGTAGAAGACGATGGCGCTAACCCGCTCGACCTGAACGAGCCTTCGCACGAAGACCTGGGCGAGTGCGGCGAAGACGGCGCCCACAAGGACGACGACGGCGCCGAGCGCCTCGGCAGTGTCGATCTCGCCGCCCGAAACCGCCGTAAGGCGCGGCGACAGGATGATGAGGACGCCCGCGAAGCCGAGCGCGACGGAGAAGATGCGGAAGACGCGCACCGTCTCACCCAGAAACATCGCGGCGAAGACGACGACGAGCAGCGGCGCGGCATAGCCGATCGCCGTCACCTCCGGCAGTGGCAGAAGCCCAAGCCCGGCGAAACCGAAGCCCATCGCGACGGTGCCCACCAGCCCGCGCCAGAAATGGCCGAGGAAATTCTCTGTCGCGAGCCCGCTTCTGAGCCCCCGTGTCGCAAGGAGCCAGACGAGGATCACCGGAATCGCGAAGGCGGACCGGAAGAACACCGCCTGCCCCGGCGGCACGGCGTCCGACGACGCCTTGATAAGACTCGCCATGGTCATGAAGACCGCGACCGAGCCTAGCTTCAGAAGGATGCCGCGCAAAGGGTTCGCCGCCATCGCGCCTTGGGCGCCGCGCTCGGCCAGGTTGCTCATTCCGGCCTGACCCGCGGCGCCGTTTTGTCAGCGAAGGCCCGAAGCCGGTCGCGCGACGCGGCTTGAGTATTGACCACCCCGGCCACGACAGCTTCCGCGTAGGCGGCGTCGAGCGCCGACATGTTTTGCATGTGGCTGATCGCCGAGCAGATCGCAAAGTTCGACAACGGCGGATTTTCTGCGGCCGCGCGTGCGATCGCAAACGCCTTGGCTTCGCTGTCGTCGACGAGATACTGGCACAGCCCGACCGAGACTGCCTCCTCGCCCTTGTAGATGCGGCCCGTCAGCATCATGTCGATCATCCGCGCCTTGCCGACGAGGTCGGCGACGCGGATTGTCGCGCCGCCGCCGGTAAAGAGACCTCTCTGCCCCTCTGGCAGCGCGAAGTAGGTCGTGGCGTCGGCCACCCGGATGTGGGCCGCCGAGGCGAGCTCCAGCCCGCCGCCCACGACCGCGCCTTTCAGCGCGGCGATGATCGGGATGCCGGAATATTCCATCTTGTTGAACGCCTCGTGCCAGCGCAGGCAAACATGCATGAAGTCGGCGGCGCTGCGGTCCTCGGCATGGTGCTCGACAAGATCGAGCCCGGCGCAGAAATGCGTGCCCTCGGCCCTGAGAACGACGGCCCGTGCGCCCGATTTCGGCAGGGCCGTGAACAGCGTCACGAGCTCCTCGATCGTGGCTGCGTTGAGCGCGTTGCGCTTGGCTGGCCGGTTGAGTGTGACGGTCGCGATGCCGTCGGCATCGGCCGAAACGGCGAGATTGGAAAAACTCAGATCGTCGAGCGCGGCCATGGTCGTCCCTTGCTGCGGATTGCGGCGACCCTGCCAGAGGTCGCACGCAATGGCCAGCAGTCCGAGGGTGGAAAACGCCGGGTTCGCCCCAGCGGGCCAAGCTTAGAGTACTGAGCTGTCGGACTACAGCCCCTTGGAGCGGTAGCTCTTGGCGACCCGATCGATCGCGACGATATAGGCCGCCATGCGCATGTCGGACACGTCGCTGCGACTCTTCCAGAGCTCGCTGATCGACTGATAGGCGGCGCGCATCGTGTCATCGAGACCCGACCGCACCAGCTCCAGCTCGCCCGCCCCGCGCAGATACTGATCCTTAAAGCCGGGCGAGAGAGTCCAGCCGAGCCCCTTGTCCGCCGACAGCCGTTCAAGCTCGTCGATCAGGATCTGGTGGCGCGCTTCTTCCTGGCGGCGCTGCATGCGTCCGAACCGGATGTGGCTGAGGTTCTTGACCCATTCGAAGTAACTGACCGTCACACCACCGGCATTCGCATACATGTCGGGGATGATGACCGTTCCGCGCACTCGCAGCATCTCGTCCGCGCCGGCTGTGATCGGGCCATTTGCGGCCTCGATGATCAGGGGCGCCTTGATGTTGCCGGCGTTCGCACGGTTGATCACGCCTTCGAGCGCCGCCGGAACGAGGATGTCGCATTCTTCCTCCAGCACCTTTGCGCCGTCGGCGACATAGGTGCCTTCGGGGCAGCCTTCGACCCCGCCGTGCTCACTCAGCCAGTCGCGTACGGCCTGAACGCTCATCCCCTTTGGGTTCACGAGCGCGCCGTCGCGTTCGATGATGCCGGTGATGTTGCAGCCGTCCTCGGAAGAGAGGAAGAGAGCAGCGTGGTAGCCGACGTTGCCGAGTCCCTGGACGATAACCCGCTTGCCGTCGAGCGTGCCCTTGAGCTTCGCTGCCTCCATGTCCTTGGGATGGCGGAAGAATTCGCGCAGTGCATATTGCACGCCGCGCCCTGTGGCCTCGACCCGGCCTGCGATGCCGCCGGCATTGAGCGGTTTGCCTGTCACGCAGGCCGCACCGTTAATGTCGGTCGTGTTCATGCGCTTGTACTGGTCGACGATCCAGGCCATCTCGCGTTCGCCCGTGCCCATGTCCGGGGCGGGTACGTTCTGAGCCGGATTGATAAGGTCGCGTTTCACGAGTTCATAGGCGAAGCGCCGGGTGATAAGCTCCATCTCGTGCTCTTCATAGTCGCGCGGGTCGATGCAGAGCCCGCCCTTCGACCCGCCGAACGGCGTCTCGACCAGCGCGCATTTGTAAGTCATGAGCGCGGCGAGCGCCTCGACCTCGTCCTGATTTACGCTCGTCGCGAAGCGGATGCCGCCTTTCACCGGCTCCATATGTTCGGAGTGAACGGACCTGTAGCCCGTGAAGGTATGGATCGCGCCTCTGAGCCGGACGCCGAAGCGAACGGTATAGGTTGAGTTGCAGACCCGGATCTTTTCCTCCAGCCCCGGCGACAGGTCCATGACAGACACCGCGCGGTTGAACATGAGATCGACTGACTGGCGGAAACTTGGTTCACCATCAAAGGCCATTCGTTACCTCCCTAATTGCCCACCGCCCCCCCACACGACCTGAACAGAGGCGCTGCCCCGCCCAAGTCGAATGCGACGACCATCGGTGACGCTATGGGAAATTGGTAACAGAGAGCCTATGAAACACAAGCCGAGAGCGTGAAGCTTGCATAATACGATTCTCCGCGCGATTTTCGGGTGGATCGACTCAGGGGTGAAATATCGATTGTCCTGCAACCGGCAACGATCCGCCGAATGCGCCCGGATCACCCGCTAGCAAACGTCATATTAAGGGTTTTTTAGGCGGCTGCCCCATTTTTGCCTCATGTTGGACCCCAGTTTCGCCTTAAGTGATACGGAAACAGATTAACGAGTCCGGCCGCTGCCACACGGATTCGTGGGCGGGGGCCGACCTGGGGAAAGGACGAGTGATGAAAAGATTTGCTCTGACGACCATAGATGCCGCCGATACGCGGGTCACGGGGCGAAGCCTTTTGTCGGCTATCAGCCGCTTCCGTCGTGAAGAGGACGGTTCGTTGCTGATATTCGGCCTGTTCGCGTTCATCATGATGCTGATGCTCGCGGGCGTGTCGCTCGATCTCATGCGTTTCGAAGAACGCCGCACGCTGCTGCAGAACACGATCGACCGCGCCGCCTTGGCCGCCGCCGACCTTCAGCAGTCGCTCCAGCCGAAGGAGGTCGTCAAGGATTACTTCCGCAAGGCGGGCCTCAAGCCGCCGGCCGACGAGGACATCATCGTGACCGAGGGCAACTTCGGCACCTCGCGCAAGGTGAAGATCAACGTCTCCGAGCAAATGGACACCTGGTTCATGAAGCTCGTGGGCGTGAACGAGATGTCGACGCCCGCCGCCTCGACCGCCGAGGAAAGCATCGGACAGGTGGAAATCTCGCTCATCCTCGACGTCTCGGGCTCGATGAACTCGAACAACAGGCTGACAAATCTCAAGCCGGCCGCAAAGTCGTTCGTCGACCAGATCTTCGACAGCACCGAGGAAGGCAAGGTCTCGATCTCGATCGTCCCCTATGCCACCCAGGTCTCGATCAGCGACGACCTCGCCGGCTACTTCGACATCACGGGCGAACATACGTACTCCACTTGCATCGAGTTCCGTGACGACGCGGGCGATTTCGATACGACCGCAATCACGCTCGCGGGCTCGACACCTGCGCGCACCTACCAACAGAACGCGCATTTCGATCCGTTCTACCGGGCGAGTCCGCCGGTCCTGACCAACTGCCCCGACAACGCCACGCAGTCCAACCGACAGGTCTTGCCCTTCTCGGGCGACCGCGACGCGCTGAAGACCTATATCGATGCGCTGTCAGCGGCGGGCAATACGTCGATCGACATCGGCATGAAATGGGGCGCGGCTCTGCTCGACCCGTCGATGCAGCCGGTCGTGGACGGCATGATCGCGGCCGGATCGCTGCCGGGCAGCTTCGGCGAACGGCCCTACGCCTATGACGACGGCGACGCGCTGAAGATCATCGTGCTGATGACCGACGGCGCGAACACGACCGAATACCGCATCCGCAACAGCGACGACCAGAACCCCTCCTACGAGGAAGGCCTGAGCCCGCTTCACCGCAACAGCTACTACCAGGAGAATTCGAGCTCCTCGGACGACTTCTCACTGAACCAATACTCGCTTTGGGATGAATCGCGCGGCAAGTACTATGTCTTCCGCCACGATATCTGGCGCAACGAACCCTACGGCGCGAAGCCGGGCGATTACGGTTACGACACGCCTGCCGGGTCGGGTTCAAAGGACCACCACATGGAGTGGCAGGAAGTTTGGTCGACGATGTCAGTCTACTACTTCGCCGACTACATCATCAAGGACGCCTACGACAGCAACTGGCTCCGCAACCAGTGGCGTCCCGGCTCCGTCTCCGACCCGATCGCGACGCAGTGGATCCGCTACGAGAAGGATGCCCGAACGCTCGATGTCTGCGATGCCGCGAAGTTGGACAGCCGCAAGATCAAGATCTACACGATTGCGTTCGAGGCGCCCACCCAGGGCCAGAACCTCCTGCAGAGCTGTGCGAGCTCCGACTCCAACTACTACAACGTCGCCGGGCTCGACATTCAGGAAGCATTCTCGGGCATTGTGAACTCGATCAACAAGCTGCGGCTGACGCACTGATGTCGGGGATGCTCAACATCATGCGCGCCTGGCTTGTCAGAAAGGCGCGGGAAGAGGACGGCACGGCAACGATCCCGTTCATCATCTTCCTGCCCTTCTTCATGGTGCTCATCGTCTCATCGCTCGAGATGGGCATGCTGACGATGCGGCATGTCATGCTCGAGCGTGCGGTGGACCAGTCCGTTCGTGACCTGCGCCTCGGCACATGGACCAATCCGAACCACGACGACTTCAAGCGGGTCGTCTGCAATCGGGCGGGCATCATTCCCGACTGCCTAAACGTTCTGGTAGTCGAGCTTCGACCGGTCAGCACCATTACATGGGAGCCGCTGTCGGCGGGGCCGGTCTGCGTCGACCGCGCCAATCCGATGGAGCCTGAGGACTTTCCTGAGTTTGACGATGGCGAGGGCGACGAGATCATGCTGATCCGCGCCTGCGCGAAGTTCGATCCAATCTTTCCTATGACGGGGCTGGGCATGCGGTTGCCGAAAGACAATACGGGCGCATATGCCCTTGTCTCGGCGACGGCCTTCGTGAACGAACCGGACCGTGGGAGTTAGTAACATGTCTTTGCTCAAGAATCTTAAACTGCGTCCGATCCGGTTTGCGAAGGACGAAGCCGGCAACATGCCCGCGGAAGGTGTGATCGCCTCGGTTTTCCTCGTCTGGTGGTACGTGGCTTCATTTCAGTTCTTCGACGCCTATCGCGAGAAGAACATCAACCTGAAAGCCGCATACACGGTCGCTGACCTGATTTCGCGCCAAACGAACGCGATCGACGCCAACTATGTCGAGGGTCTGAATACGCTCTTCGACTACCTGACGCATTCGAACGTGCCGACCTGGGTTCGCGTCACGAGCGTCATCTGGGACGAAGCCGAACAGCGGTTCGAGGTTCAGTGGTCCTACGCGACGGGCGAAGTCGAGCGCCTGAACACCGCATCGCTGCAGGCCAATGCAAACCGCATCCCGCAGATGCCTGCCGGCGACTTCGTGACGATCGTCGAGACCAACATGGCCTATGAGCCGATTTTCAATATCGGCCTCAATGCGCAGTGGTATACGACCTTCATCACGACGCGGCCGCGCTACAATGCCTGCGTTCCTTGGGAGCGCTCGGACGGCACCACGGCAGGCTGCAACTACGATCCCAACATCGACACGGGCAGCAACATTCACAATGACGGTGAAGGCTTCGTCGATCCCGAAGCCTGACCCGGTCAGGCCGAACCGCGCCGCGCGAGGATGACGCCGATCGCATCTGCCATCGCCCGGCCCTCGGCACCGGATATGACGCCGCCCACACCAACGCTGCGGCCAAACCGCCACCACAGCCCCGGCTCCCATGCCCGGGGCTGTTTCTCCTTCAGCCGCAGCAGGAACCCGTTCGACGGCTTGAAGGCGAGCATCCCCCGCTCGACCTTGCGGATCGCGTCAACCGGCGCCACGACCTGCCCCGCAGTGTCGCGGAGCGCTGACTCGGTCAGCACAAGCCCCTTTCCCGTTGCCCGAAAAAGTCGCGCAGTCAGGACCAGAACCGCGACCCCGAGGACGATGAGAAAAAGCTGAAGGTGAAACGCCTGGGGTGGTCTGAGGAAGGCCAAAAGCTCCAGCAGGACGCCGAGAAAGCCGAGCGTGATCAGCGCGAAGCCGCGACGGACCGGCGACGGCGTGACCCTTGCCACGACGGGCTCGGCGGTATCTTCACTCTCCATACTTCAATCCCTTCTGTGCGCTCCGGCACAAACTCTGTGGCTCCTCGAACCCCGGCCCCTGCTGTGCGATGAGACTGTATGTCCTATATTACGCTCAGCACACCAGGAGTAAGCCCCCATGTCGATCAGACCGGTCATCGAAACCCGCACCGCCCGCCCGACGCTTGAAGGCGCCGGTGTGAAGCTTCACCGCGCCTTCGGGTTTCAGGACCCAAGCGAGCTCGATCCGTTCCTCCTGTTCGACGATTTCCGCAATGAGCGGCCCGAGGACTACATGCGCGGTTTTCCGTGGCATCCCCATCGCGGGATCGAGACGATCACCTACGTGCTTGCGGGAACGGTCGAGCACGGTGACTCGCTCGGCAATACCGGCCGCCTCGGTTCGGGCGATGTGCAGTGGATGACGGCGGGGTCGGGGATCATGCACCAGGAAATGCCGCAGGGCAACGCGAAGGGGCAGATGCACGGCTTCCAGCTTTGGGCCAACCTGCCGTCGCACCTGAAGATGACCACGCCGCGCTATCAGGACGTCAAGGGCGCCGACATTTCCGAGATCGTCGATGATGACGGCACCCGCGTGCGCGTGATCGTCGGTGAATTCTGGGGAAAGAAGGGACCCGTCGACGGCATTGCGGCCGAGCCGCAGTATCTCGACATATTCGTCCCCGCAGGCGTGAAAAAAACTTTCAAGATAGACACTTACCGCCGCGCCTTCGCCTACGTCTTCGAAGGTTCCGGCCGCTTCGCCGATGCGAGCCGGCCCACGGGCGTTCTTCTTGAGAAGGAGGTCATGGGTCAGGAAGTCCACATGCGCGACCTCTCGGGCGACCGCACGCTCATCCGCTTCGGCACGGGCGAGGAAGTGACGGTCCAGGCGGGCGACGAGGGCATCAGGTTCCTGTTGATCTCGGGCGCGCCGATCGAGGAGCCTGTCGCCTGGCACGGCCCCATCGTCATGAACACCAAGGCCGAACTGATGCAGGCGATGGCCGATCTGAGAAACGGGACTTTCATCCGGCCCGCTTGACCAACAAGCTGTTCCGGGGGTTTACCACCCCCGGACCCCCGGAGAGCATTTCCGGGCAGAAAGTGTGATACTAAGGGGCTCAGGCGGCCACGGCCTTCCGCACCATGTCCCAGTAGATATCCCCGACGCGGTCGCGGCTGAGTCGTCCGCCTTCGCGGTACCATGTGTTCACACCCGTCAGCATTGCGATGATGGCAAGCGCGGCAAGCTTGGTGTCGGGTGCGGCAATGCTGCCAGCCGCTTGACCGTCGCGCAGAATCCCCTCGAGCCGGTTCTCGTAGTGGCGCCTCAGCGCTTCAATTTCGGCGAAGTTATCCGGCTCCAGGTTGCGCAGCTCCATGTAGGACAGGAAGACCGCGTCCGGTCGATCGAGATTGAAGCGGATGTGGAAGCGCACGAAGGCTTCGAGTCGATCTGTGGGCGTTGCCGGAACGGGCTCCGCCTGCCAGGCCGCAATCAAGTCGTCCATATGGGCTTTGAGGAGGTCAAACAGAAGCGTCTGCTTGTCGGGCGTGTAGAGATAGAGCGCGCCCGCCTGCACGCCGACCTCCGCCGCGATCTGGCGCATGGAGACGGCGGCAAAGCCATCCCTCGCAAAGAGCCTCAGAGCCGCCTCGCGGATGCGGGGGCCGGTGATCTCCGAATGCGAACCGGTCTTGCGTGCCATGGGTCCAAGTTATCTGAACACCCGTTCAATACAAGGCCCGAACACTGGCGCGACAGCGGCTTGCGCGCCCTGACCCCGGCGGACTAGTCTCGCGCCCATGCCGCCGGAGGATCGCCGAATGCGCGCCCTGACCTTCCTGATGCTGACCCTTATTGCGCCCGTGCTCACGGGATGCGCGCGCTTTCCCGAGGTCGAGGCGGCCGAAAGCGCGTCCGTGGCGGACGCGCCTTACCCGGCGCTTCTTCCCATCGATACCCTCGTTGCGGGAACGCCGTCGCTGCCTGAATCCGACCCGGCCGCACCGGTGAACGCCCGCGCCGCAGCGCTCAAGGCGCGCGCGGAACGGCTCCGCGCGGCAGAGTTCTGAGGGCGCACGCTCCGCCCCTCGTTGCAAGCCGCCGCGCGACAGGCTAACACGCCGCGAGGCGCGCGCAGGCGCTGGCCCGATCTTGTGATGACGGAGAACCACATGCCCGAACCTTTGCGTCTTGGCATCGCCGGCCTTGGCACGGTGGGCATCGGCACCGTCAAGATCCTGCAGCGCCATGCCGAATTGCTGTCCCGCCGGGCAGGCCGCGGGCTTTCGGTCGCGGCCATTTCGGCCCGTGACCGCACGAAGAACCGCGACGCCGACATCTCCTGCTACGAATGGGAGGACGACCCTGTCGCCCTCGCCCGTCGTGAGGACGTCGATGTCTATGTCGAACTGATGGGCGGTGCGGACGGTCCCGCCCTGGCCGCTATCCGTGCCGCGATAGAAACCGGCAAGGACGTCGTCACCGCCAACAAGGCGCTGCTTGCCCATCACGGCCAGCAGCTTGCCGAAGCGGCCGAGGCGAAAGGTCACGTGATCCGTTTCGAGGCGGCGGTGGCGGGCGGCATCCCCGTCGTGAAGGCGCTGACCGAAGGCCTCGCGGGAAACGAGATCCGACGTGTCGTGGGCGTCATGAACGGCACCTGCAACTACATCCTGACGCGGATGGAGGAGTCCGGACTGCCCTACACGGATATCTTCGAAGAGGCGCGGCAACTCGGCTACCTGGAAGCGGATCCCGAACTCGATGTCGGGGGGATTGACGCGGGCCACAAACTGAGTCTTCTCGCCTCGATCGCCTTCGGAACCAGAGTGTCCTTCGATGCGGTCGATCTTGAAGGGATTGGCCGGGTCTCGATCGACGATATTCATCGCGCGCGCGACATGGGGTTTCGGATCAAGCTTCTCGGCGTCGCGCAGATGACCGGCCGCGGGCTTGAACAGCGCATGTCCCCTTGCCTTGTCCCGGCCGACAGCCCGCTCGGCCAGTTGCAGGGCGGCACGAACATGGTCGTCCTTGAAGGCGACAGCGTCGGGCAGGTCGTGCTGAGGGGCGCGGGTGCGGGCGCGGGGCCGACGGCGTCGGCCGTCATGTCCGACGTGATCGAAATCGCGCGCGGCACCCGGCTGTCGACATTCGGTCAACCGGCCGCGACCCTGACGGAGCCGACGCCGGCGCGCAGTTCCGCACCCGCGCCGTACTACCTGCGGATGGGATTGACGGACAAACCGGGCGCGCTGGCCAAGGTGGCGACGGTTCTCGGAGAGGAAGGGATATCGATCGACCGGATGCGGCAATACGGCCATGCGGACACGTCCGCGCCCGTCCTCATCGTTACGCACAAGACGACACGAGAGGCCGTCGACCACGCGCTTCGCCGGTTACCCGCAACGGCTGTCGTCCTTGGCGATCCTGTCGCAATCCGTATCGAGACGGTCTGAACACGGTGTGGGGGCAGCCCGCAGGGGCGCTTCTTTTTCAGCGTCGTCCGGACAGCAGGAATGCACTGAGTGGCGCGTCCCTTCGCCCTTGCCCCCGGGCCGTCCGACCGGCTAGATGCGGGGAAAAGGACTTCGACAGGGATCGATCATGGCCAATGCCAAGGAATTCTACGACCGCATGCTCTCTCTGGGCCTCGCCCGCGTCTCCGAGGCCGCCGCACACGCCTCCGCCCGCCTCATCGGGCGCGGTGACGAGAAGGCGGCTGACCAGGCCGCAGTCAACGCGATGCGCGATCAACTCAACCTTCTCGACATCACAGGCACCGTTGTCATTGGCGAGGGCGAACGAGACGAGGCGCCGATGCTTTTTATCGGCGAGGAGGTGGGCACCGGCAACGGACCCGAGGTCGACATCGCACTTGATCCCCTGGAAGGCACCACGCTGACAGCAAAGGACATGCCGAACGCGCTCACCGTGATCGCGATGGCCCCGCGAGGGACCCTGTTGCACGCGCCCGACGTCTATATGGACAAGCTGGCCATCGGCCCCGGCCTGCCGAAGAACGTCGTCGGCCTCGAGATGAGCCCGACGGAGCGAATCGTGGAGCTCGCCAAGGCCAAGAAGTGCAAGCCAACCGACATCACCGTCTGCATCCTCGAACGCCCCCGGCACGAGGATATGGTGACCGAAGTTCGCGCCACGGGTGCAGCGATCCGACTTATCACCGACGGCGACGTGGCCGGCGTGATCCACTGCGCCGAATCCGAACTGACCGGCATCGACATGTATATGGGGTCGGGCGGCGCGCCCGAAGGCGTGCTCGCCGCCTCGGCGCTTAAGTGCATGGGCGGTCAGATGTGGGGCCGGCTCCTCTTTCGCAACGACGATGAGCGCGCCCGCGCGGCGAAGGCCGGGATCAAAGACCTCAATCGCGTCTATGCGCGCGATGAGATGGTGCAGGCCGACGTGATCTTCGCCGCGACCGGGGTCACGAACGGGTCCATCGTGCGCGGCGTGAAGCGCGAGCCGCATTTCATCGAAACCGAAACGATCCTGATGCGCTCGAAGACCGGCTCGGTCCGCCGCATGATCTACCGCAACCCGGTGAAGTGACAACGAGACCCGCATTTCTCGGCGTTGAATCTTCGGCGACCGGCCGGCGCTGGGTCGGACCCACGGCCGAGGCCGACCGCCTTGCCGAGGCGATGGTCCAGGAAACCGGTCTGCCTGCCGCGTTAGCGCGAATTCTCGTCGCGCGGGGCATCGATCCGGCCGAGACCCAACGCTTTCTCGAACCGCAGCTCCGCGATCTCCTGCCCGATCCGCGAACGCTAAGGGATATGGGCGTGGCGGCTGCCCGTTTCCTGAAGGCGGTGAAGGATCACCAGAAGATCGCGGTCTTCGCGGACTATGACGTCGACGGCGGGTCGTCGGCAGCGCTTCTCATGACCTGGCTTCGGGCCATGGGGCGACATGCGACGCTCTACATTCCCGATCGGATCGACGAAGGCTACGGGCCGAACGTGCCCGCGATGGAAGCGCTCGCACATGATCACGATCTGATCCTCTGCGTCGATTGCGGGACGCTCTCACACGAACCGATTGCGGCGGCGAAGGCTGCCGATGTCATCGTGCTCGACCACCACCTTGGGGCTGAGACGCTGCCACCCGCACTTGCCGTCGTTAACCCCAACCGGCAGGACGAAAACGGTTCGCTTAGCCATCTCTGCGCGGCCTCGGTCGTCTTCCTGATGCTCGTGGAGGCGAACCGCCTTCTGCGCGAGGGCGGCGAGAAGGGCCCGGATCTCATGTCGATGCTCGACCTTGTCGCGCTTGCCACCGTGGCCGATGTCGCGCCGCTCATTGGCGTCAACCGCGCGCTGGTCCGGCAGGGACTGAAGGTCATGGCGCGGCGCGAGCGGATTGGCCTCACGACGCTTGCCGATGTCGCACGGATGGACCGGTCCCCCACGCCGTATCATCTGGGCTTCCTCCTCGGTCCCCGTGTCAATGCGGGAGGAAGGATCGGCGCAGCAGATCTCGGCGCGCGGCTTCTCGCGACCGACGATCCCCATGAGGCGCAGGCGCTCGCGGAACGGCTCGACACGCTCAACACTGAACGGCGCGAAATCGAGAACCGGGTCCGCGACGCCGCCCTTGCGCAGGCCGAAGCCCGGGGACTCGACGCGCCGCTTGTCTGGGCGGCGGCCGAGGGCTGGCATCCTGGCGTCGTCGGCATCGTCGCCGCGAGGCTCAAGGAGGCGACGAACCGGCCGGCCATCGTGATCGGATTTCAGGGCGACGAGGGCAAGGGCTCGGGCCGCTCCGTCGAAGGGATCGACCTTGGCGCCTCGATTCAGCGGCTCGGCGCCGAGGGGCTGCTGATCAGGGGCGGCGGACACCGGATGGCCGCGGGCCTCACGGTCGCGCGAGACCGGCTCGACGACGCCATGGCGCGCCTTTCGGAACTGCTGGCGAAACAGGGCGCGGGTGAGATTGGCCCGCGCGACCTGCGCCTCGACGGGCTTCTCATGCCCGGTGCCGCTACGCCCGGCCTCATCGAGGACATCGAGCGCGCGGGCCCCTTCGGACAAGGCGCCCCCGCGCCGCGCTTCGCCTTCGCCGAGATGGGCCTGGCCTTCGCCCGGCGTGTCGGGGAGAACCATCTGCGCCTTGCGTTCACCGACGGCCTATCCGCGCCGGTCGAGGCGATCGCATTCGGCGCATTCGACACAGCTCTCGGCCCCCTGCTCGAGCAGCACGGTGGCGGGCGTTTTCACCTTGCCGGACGGCTCGAGATCAATCACTGGCAAGGTCGGGTCAAACCGCAGCTCAGACTGGAAGATGCCGCCTGCGCCTGATGCGCTGCGCTGCACAAGAATCTGCAAATATTCTCTTGCGAGTCATCGTTTGCTGGCCTAAACAGCGCCGCACGCCAATTGCGGCCCGTTCGTCTATCGGTTAGGACGCCAGGTTTTCAACCTGGAAAGAGGGGTTCGACTCCCCTACGGGCTGCCACTCACCCCGCTTTTCCCGAGACTCCTGCCCCGAGCGCAGTACTGTGGCGCGTTATCCGTAACTTGCGTGACTCAGTGCTTTCCGGAGACCGCGTTTCTGGCACAGGGAGCGCGCAAATTCGCGAGGTCTCTCTCTCTCTCTCTCTCTCTCTCTCTCTCTGCGGATTTCATATTTCCAGTTTGGGAATGGGCCGGATCACACGCGACGGAGCTAGGTTTCAAAGACATTGTCCGCACCCGCCTTCGTTCGTTCTCGCCGGTTAGACGCCGCCAGACGGGCCGCCTGCATAAGTTCAACTCGATGCTCGGGGCACCCGACAGACCCGCGAACCCTTGTAGGCAAGCTCCTCGCCTTCCCAAGCATGCGTGTCGGTACGAACAACGAACTCCGTAGCGCTCGCTTTGACGGTGCTAAGTGTTGTCAGCCTGATCCGCCGCGTATCGGAACCCATGGTGATTTCGAAACGGTACTCGGCCGTGGCAGACAGCGGGTCCTCGCCCCTCAAGCCATGAGTCAGAACCGAACTGGAATCGACCAATCTGCCGCTTTCACTGATGAGAAAAGCGCCGTCATCCTTCGTGTGTCGCTGTGTCCAGGAACCGCTTGCAGGGTCTCGATCCAGGAACTTCTCGTGGTTGACGGCGCGCGTCCGGGTCATCTCCGGCGGCGACGGAATCTGGGGAACGCCCAGGTCGGGGACGGCACCGTCCGGTGCTTCGAGATGCCGGATCGGAAGCTTCACTGCGCTTGCCCCGGTCAACACCGTAGCGGTCATGTGTTCTGGAGCAGGCCAGACGAGGGGCCACGCCTGGGTCGAGACGGCGAGTCGTAATACATGACCCGCGGGCACGCATTGCGCGATGGAGCTGAGACCCACCTCGACGTCGAACACCTCGCCGACGCGCATGGGAACAGAAGTCTCGAATCCATTGCGAAAGGCCAGATTGAGCAACCCGTAGGCTATCAGGGCAGAGCTTCCGTCGGGCGCGACGTCGCACAGCCGGACAAGCAGGGTGCCCAGTTCAGTGTCAGAGGCCATGCGCAGCGATACGACCGGCTGGCCGCAAAGTTCCGTAGGCTTTTCCAGAGGTTCGGTATCGAAGCAAAGAGCGGCGCCATCCAGTGCAGTCTGATCGCCGGCCAATTCGGGGCCAACGCCGTGCGGCAGCCATTCCCAGCTTGGTGTGGCCATCCCAAGAGGCGAACGGAGTGCAAGGCGGGACTGTGGTTTCCGGTCGCGGTCGAGGCGGCCCGGATTCAGGTGGCGAACCTGGTTCGATGTATGCACGGACGGCCATACCGCCTCACCAATCCAGCGGCCTTCGCGATGGCTGTAGGATGTTGCGGGTGGGGTGTAGTCCTGCATGTAGTAGACGACCGCAGGCTCCTCATCGATGCCATTGTCGTGGCCCTTCAACCAACGATCCCACCAGCGCGTCGCCTCCTGCAGGAAGCCAATCTGCGGTCCCGGCAGGGCGATATGCGGATAGGTGTGCCCCCAGGGGCCGACCAGCACGCGATTGGGACAGCTCAGACCCGCCGCCATCCGGAGGGCCGCATTGGTGTAGCCGTCCGCCCAGCCGCAGATCACATAGGTGGCGGCTTTGATCGCGCGGTAGTCTTCGCGCACGGAGCCATGTTTCCAGAAGCTGTCACGACTCTGGTGACTCAGCCACCGTTCTAGAACGTTTGGCGCCTTCTCCATGCGCTCGATCCAGATGCGGCGCCAATCTTCCCCGAACACGTCCGGGTCGGGCGGACGCATCATGTAGGTCTGGTACAAAGCCCCCCAGCTCAGCCCCGCTGTCAGAACACATCCGCCCATGAAGTGAATGTCATCGCAAAACCGGTCGTCGGTGCCATTTACGGGAATGATAGCCTTCAGCGATGGCGGACGGCGCGCGGCCACCTGGAGCGCGCTGAAGGCGCTCCAGGACATCCCGAACATGCCAGTCGTGCCACTGCACCACGACTGCCGGGCGATCCAGGCCAGCGCCGCGACGCAATCCTCCTGCTCCTGCAGGACATATTCGTCCTGCGGGAGACCATCGGACTCGCCCGAACCCGCGGGTTCGAGCCTTATCGCAGCATAGCCGTGTCCTGCGAACCAGGGATGAATGAGGGCGTCGCGCGGATAGGTGAAATCGCGGTGCCGGAACGGCGCATATTCCACCACCGCAGGCACCGGGGTCTTGTTCGCTGAAGCCGGGCTCCACATCCGCGCCGAAAGGCGCCTGCCATCGGGCAGCGGAATGCGCAGGTCCGCGTCGATGCGGACCTCTTCGGGAAAGTCCTTTCGCACCATGCGCGCATCCATCTGGCCGGGGACGGAATTGGCCATATGGCGCGAACCCGATCGATCAGCCCGCAATCATGCGAACCACCATCGATCTGCGAGCTTGTAGCCGTCCATGTCCCAGTTCACCGCGACGGGCCCATGGGCGAGTTTCGTGGACTTGGCCAGTACATCCGCCGCAAAGACGGGGATGCACTGGCCGCCTTCGCGGCTGACGATGCGTTGCATCTCGACATAGATGTCGCGGCGCTTGACAGGGTCGAGCTCAGTCCGGCCCTCCATCAGCAGCTTGTCGAAGCGCTCGTTCTTCCAGAACGCGTCGTTGTAGCTCGCCGCGCTGTGATAGCCTTCGCTGAAGATCCAGTCAGCCGTCGGGCGTCCGCTCCAATAAGACATCACCCACGGGTCGTTGCGCCAGACGTCGCTCCAGTATCCGTCGCTCGATTTGCGCCGGATATCGACCGTGATGCCTGCTGGCGCGGCGCTCTCCTGGATTAGCTGTGCCGCATCCACTGCTCCGTCGAACGCCGCCTCGGAGGTGCTGAGCTGGACGGTCAGGTCTTCGAGCCCCGCCTGCTTCAGGTGAAACTTCGCCTTGTCCGGGTCGTATTCGCGCTGCGGCAACTCCTCGGGCGTCGCGAAAACCGGAAGGCTGGCGGGGATCGGGTGATCGTTGCCGAGATAGCCGAACCCGTAGAGCACCTTGTCGAGGATTTCCTGCCGATTGATCGCGTATTTGACCGCCTCCCGCACGTCGTTGTTGTCAAAGGGCGGCGTATCGGCGCGCATTGGCAGCGTGTAGTGCTTGTAGCCGTTCTGAACTACCAGCTCCAAATCGCCTTGCGCGGTCAGCAGATGTGCGGTCGCGCGATCCACGCTGTTCATGACATCGATGCTGCCGGTCTGAAGGGCCGTGACCCGCGCGGTTGCGTCCTCAATCGCGATCGTTTCCACCTCATCGAAGTTCGCATGATCTGCTTTCCAGTAGTTCGGATGTCGCGTTGCGAAAGCGCGCAAGCCGGGCTCCCAATCCTGAAGCACATAGCCGCCAGTGCCGTTACCTTTCTCATAGTCCGTGTCGCCATCTTGCATGATCTGCAGCCGCGGATCGGACAACAGGCTCGGAAAATCCGCGTTGCCTGTTGACAACGTGATAGTGAGGCCGTCGTCGCCGTCCCGTTCCAGATTAGAGATCCCGCTCAGAACGGTTTTAAGGGGGGAGCCCGATTCCTCGGCTAAGTGCAGGTTCAATGAATAGAGGATATCATCCAGGCCCAGCGTCTTTCCGGAGTGGAACTCGACCCCCTGACGGATTTTCAGCCGCCAGACATCGGCGCCTTCGGTTGTCGCTTCCCAGCTTTCCGCGAGTTCACCGACGAGCTCGCCATCGGCATTTACCTCGATCAATCCGTTGCGGAGTTGCCCGATCATGACCCCCACCATCGCCCCGGTAATCGCTCGCGGATCGAGCGAGTCTGTGGTCGAGGTGCCGGAAACGCCGATTCGGAGCCGCCCGCCTCGCTTCGGGGTCTGCGCATGGCTCGGGCTGGCGCATAGTAACGCTCCCGCGCCCGTCACCGCCGCCAGGGCGGACGCGCCAACCAGCACTTGACGTCGATTGGGACACGACCCGGAATGATGGTTACCTGTTCGCGCCTCTCGCAAGGACTGATTTCGTGAATGTGGCATTTTCGGCCCCTCCCAGCATCACAGCCCAGAACTAGGATAAGTGTACCGGTCCGCCGCATTGTCACGTGCAGCCATTCGACACCATAGCGATGCCTATTCGACATCTGTCAGCAGAGGCCATGCCGCTCAGGTCAAGCGCGCCGCGGCTTGGCCTGGAATCGCGTACTGCACAAGCATCCTGCGCTCTTCGGTCGGCGTGATCGAAAACTTGCTCCGATAGCAGCGCGAAAAATATTGCGCGCTGGAAAACCCCGCAATGATCGCGATCTGCCAGATCTCGAACTTCGTCAGCCGCACCAGCGCGCGGGCATGATCAAGCCGGATGGTCCGGTAGTGAAGTTGCGGTGTGGACCGAAAGAAGCTGCGAAAGAGCCGTTCGAGATGCTTCTGCGACACGCCCACCCGTTTGGCGATATCGGAAATCGGGACCGGATTTTCGAGGTTGTCGTGCATCATCACCGTCGCGTCGTGCAGCGCCCGGTTGGGAATGTTCAGATAGGGGCTGTCCTTGATCGGCAGCAAGTCGGAGCCTACTCGAACAGACTGATGGATGATCTGACGGGCAACGTCGGAAGAAACCTCGGCGCCGAGACTTTCCGTCACGAACTGAAGAAACAGGTCGATTGCCGCGGTGCCGCCGGTGCAGGTGAATATTTGCCTATCCCGCACGTAGAGCATCCGAGCTACGTCGATTCTCGGATACGTCTCTTCGAAGGCAGGGATGTCTTCCCAGTGAACAGTGCATTTGTGATCGTGGAGTAGCCCCGCCTTGGCCAAGACCCATGTGCCCGTTGCAATCGACCCGACGACGACATTGTCCGAATACTGCTTGCGCAACCAGCGAAAGACCCTGTCGTCGTCGATCAAGTGACCTCCGAGGCCGGCGCAGACGACTACGACATCGCATGCCGGGGTATTCTCTATCGAATAGTCCGCCCGAATCCGCAGATGGTTCATCGCCGCGACCTCCGCTCCGTCCGCGGAGATCGTGAACCACTCGAAGTTGCGGCGGCCGGTGACGTACTCGGCGTCCCGCAAGATGTCTATCATTCCCGAGACCGGAAGCAGCGGATATTGGTCGAGCAACAAGAAACCAAACACGCGCTTGCGGCGACGATTGATGTCCGGTGAGGTGCAACCTTGCGTCGAGGTCATGGCCGTTCGCAGCGAGTCCGTTATCGGAGTCGCTGCGACACTCGCACATTGCTGTCCATTCCGTCACGCGCGATGTCGATTCACTGCACACGAGCTGTGCCCCGCCATGGCAGTTTCCAATGTCGAGACGAAGGACGGGATGTCATGCGCGCGGCGATACGGGAGAGATTTCGAAAGGCGCTACGGCGGGATGGCGTCGACGTCTACATCGCGTGCACGCCCTCGAATTTCCATTACCTTTCCGGCTATCAGAGTGCGTTCATCGATCTGTCGTGGCAGATGTCCGGAACCGACCTCGTCGTTCTGTTTGCCGACTCCAGTCATGATCCGGCGGTTGTCGTCAGCGAGTATTCCGAGCAGGACGCACGGCACGCAACCGACATTGCCGACATTCGCACCTATCCGATGTGGACTGAAAACCGCGATTTCCGCACCGTCGCGGGCCCGCGTGGCGCCGTGGTCGAGCGACCGGAACAATATGATGCGGAAGCGATATTTGCGCTGGTGAGCAAGATCGTCACCGAGCGGGGCTTGGTATCGCCGGTGGTGGGCAGCGATCTTTCGCTGATGAAACACGAGACTTTCATGGCGCTTGAACGTGCATTTTTGGGCCATAGGCTCGTGGATTGCAGGCAGATCGCATATCGGGTCAGGAGCATCAAGGAACCGGGCGAGATCAGCAGCCTCAGGAAAGCCGCCCGGCTGTTTGACATCGGCGTTGCCCGAACGGTCGACAAGATCAAGGAGGGGCTGACCGCCGCAGACCTCCAAGTCATCTTCGAGGCGGCGCTGCGGGACGCCGTTAGGTGCGATCCGGAACTGGGCCCGTTCGACAAGACCTTCTTTTTCCCGCATCTCGGGACGGGTGAGAGTCAAATCGTTCGACGAGGCGACATCATTAAGCTGGATTGCGGTGTCCGCGTGAACGGATACTGGAGCGACGGATGCCGGCATTTCAGTTTGGGTCCGCCCTCCGCGGAGCAATTATTGGTGCACGATGCATTGCGTGCCGGCTTTGACGCCGCGCTTGTCTTGATCCGGCCCGGCGCCCGCGTCCGCGACGTATTCGAGGCGGCGATTACTGCCGTGCGCAAGAATGGTCTGCCCAACTACTCCCGCGGCCACGTCGGACATTCCATCGGCCTTGACGATCAGACGGAGGAGCCTCCGTTCCTTGGGCCAAACGATACCGAATTGTCGGAAAACATGATGATTTGCTTGGAGCTGCCCTACTACCCACCCGATCTAGGCGGCTTTAACATAGAGGACATGCTGATGGTCACGGCAACTGGCCCCGAGGCATTGACCCAACTGGACAGGGGTCTTGTTGAACTACCTTGCCATGAGACCAGCTGACGGCGAGCCAACATTGCAGGTCAATCAGGTGCTGAGCGGCCCCCGCTTCCTGGTCGTATGGACGTACCGCTGATTGCTGACGAATAATCGACGGCCCACACTTGCCGTTCGAAGCCGCGTGCAATGCTGCACCGCGGTCCACTAAATCGGCCGTTCGTCGATCACGCATCAACATGAAGGCTCAACAGACAAAAGAGCGCAGACGATTCTGCCGTTGCCCTCAATCTTTCGCATGACTCGCCATGCCGCTTCACGACGCGTTGAATTCGAATGGGTGGCGAGAACCGCCACTTGCGGCGTGCATGAAACTCCATGCGTTCAAGGCTTTCCGTTCCTCTTCCGGCGGGCAATTTCGGTGCAAAGAACTTCAACCAGAATCCGGACGCCTGCGGGCCACTTCGTTGACCATGACCAGATCGAAACCAGGATAGTCCGAGGTCAGAATCCCACCGCTGGCATCCCAGCACACACCCGCGCTGTCATCTCCAGCGTCCTGTACCTCCACGATCGGCGGGTTTGCTGCACACAGCGGCGAGCAACCTCGTGGTTTCGGTTCAAATCGATTGCCCGCTCACCATCCGGCGTAGCGTACCGTCGCACCTTACGACAGCGTGAAACAGCGCTCCGCCCACGTGCAGAAGGATTACTGCCACCAGCACCTTTCCGATGATGTCATGGATCAGGAAGCCAACCTCCTCCCAAGTATCCGAGACCGGTGCGATGGCGGGTAGCGTCCAGCGCCCGAAGATCAACGTATCAATGCCGCTCGCGGAGCTTGCCACCCAACCTGAAATCGGCATGGCCAGAAGGAGGACGTAAAAGGCACGATGCACCACGCGAGCCAGATCGTCCCGCAAGGGAATGCCGTGTGACAAAGGGGGAGGCGGAGCGCTGACCCGGTGCCAGACAATCCTGAGAACGACGAGCGACAGAACCACTGAACCAAGTGTTTTGTGGTATGCGAAGTACTTCAATGCAGAGAGTGTGATTTCCATATTGGCAATCCAGGTCCCCAACGCCAAAGCCAAGAGAACCAGCACCGCCGTGACCCAGTGCAATGCCCGGGTCACGACGCCAAATGCGTTTGAGGTGTTGCGAAGGCTCATCACCGCCCCGCGATCTGCATCCGCGCGATGATCGAGAGCCTGACCTCGTCACCGGCCATATCGGCCCAACCGTTCGCGCCGAAGGCCGCCCGAGACAGGCTGCCGTTCAGCCGCACCGAGAGGCGGCTCCGGTCGCCAACTTCTGTACCGGCCTGACGGAAAAGCTGGGCGGTGAACGTGGCAGGACGTGTCACGCCACGCACGGTCAGGTTGCCGTCAACGATCGCGCCGTCACCGCTCCGACGGAACCCGGTGCTTTCAAAGGTGATTTGCGGATACTTCTGCGCCCATAGTACCTTCTTGCCTTTCATGCCCTGACTGGCAAAAGGAAAGCCGGCCCGAGCCTGCGCTACATCGACAGAAACTCTGACCTTGCTGTTCTGCAATCGGTCGAGGTCCAGTACGATGTCTGCTCCGGCAACAGGCATGCTGCCCCGGACTTCTTCGCTGCCCAGGAACCAGCTGAAGCCGACGCTGCTGTCGCCTTGCTGAAGTTCGTAGGGTTGAGGAGCCGCGTATACAGGGGTGGCCAGAAAGATCGTCGCAATGAGGGTATTCAGAAATTTCATGCTAGCCTCGCTCAGCAATCTCGGAGCTCGTGTTTTATACGGTCCTACCGAGGGCGCGGCTCTCGCCACTGCAAGGGCGGTCACTGCGACGCTCTCAGAACTTCGTCTCGCGAGCTCCTGTTTGGTTTAATTGGCCAACGGCGTGTTGTGGCCGCTCGTACCTGGTACAACGCTCAGTGGTTCAGAAAAATTCGCACCCAATTCGAAAAAATGTGAGTTCTTGTGACGTGCCCGCTTGTGGACGAAGCGAAACCATAGCGACGGATATCTTCGCCGCCTTTCCGTCCGGCTAGGCCTCGCGCGCGCTGCACGGGCCTCCTCCGCGTCGCAGCGGAACTCCATCAGGTGCTGACGACCGGACATCTCAGATGTCCAGCCCGCCGATGGACGCCGTTGAAGGCCTTCTCGGCAGACGACTCGAGCGACCCGGATGTCATTCCCATCTTCATTCCTTGACGGGCACGATGAGCCTGAAATCCCCTATTTCGCAGTCGGCCCAAACTGTCACGTTGGCGCTGACGGGAGACAGATGCTGGCTGTCACGCGATCGCCATCACGATCAAATTGAAGTTGGTCAACCGGAGCCTTTCGCCAAGGGACACGGCACTACCGGCGTCGCTGTCGGCAGGTCGGCAGCGCGCGCGAGAGAATCCCCTGACCCGCACGAATATTCCGCCTACCCCGTGCGTTTCCCCTCCGAACGGCCAATTGATCTGCCTGACGCAGTGGCCGCTCATCGACCGAGTTTATCGCATTACGGAGAAGACCTATGAACCGCACGACGACCATTCTTGCCGCCATCGCGGCAGCCTCTGTTTCCTCGATGGCCCTTGCCGCGGGCTCCGATTCCACCAAGCCGCCGGTCAAGACCCAGACGACCCAGGAATGCAAGGGCGGCAAGATCTGGGACAAGAAGAAGGCCAAATGCGTCAACCCCCAGAGTGGCGCGCTTAGCGACGACGACCTTTACGATGCGGCGCGCGAACTGGCCTATGACGGGCAGTACGAAAACGCGCTCAAGGTCCTCGACGTGGCCGAGAACCAAAACGACGCGCGCGTCCTGAACTACAAGGGCTTCGCCAATCGCAAGGCGGGACGGGTCGAGGCCGGGATGGCCTTCTACCAGGCAGCGCTGGAGATCGACCCCGACTATATCCTCGCGCGGTCCTACATGGGCCAGGCGCTGATCGCCGACGGCGATATCCTCGGCGCCGAGTCGCAGCTCGCCGAGATCGAGAAGCGCGGCGGCCGAGACACCTGGGCCTACGCAGCGCTTGACAAGGCGCTTGGCGGGGAACCCTCGGACTGGTGATCCGGTGGGCCCTTGCCCACGATACGCGTTTCCGCCGGCCTTTCCGGCCGGCGGTTGCGCGTGCGCATACGATCGTGTTCCCTTTGTCCAGCGGTTGAGACTGATGATCGTGGGCAACCGGGGACGCGCCGCCGTGACGGATGACGCTCCATTCAGAACCGAACTCGTGGGGCTGCTGCCCCGGCTCCGCCGCTTTGCGCTGACGCTGACCCGCGATCCTGCCGACGGCGATGACCTGGTGCAGATGACCTGCGAAAGAGCAATCCTGCGGATGGCGCAGTGGCGGGAGGGAACCCGCCTCGATAGCTGGCTCTACACCATGATGCGCAACTTGTGGACATCGGAAATCCGAAAACGACGGGTCAGGGTCGGCCAGGGCCAGGTGGAGGCCGCCGAGGCGGGCGAACTATCGAACCCCGTCGGCCCGGCCGATCACGTCTATGGCAATGAGCTGATCGCGATTGTGATGGCGCTGCCGGAAGGCATGAGCGCGACGCTCCTTCTGGTCAGCATCGAAGGCCACTCCTACAAGGAGGCGGCCGAGATCCTCGACATCCCGATCGGCACGGTAATGAGCCGGATGTCGAAGGCGCGGCAACTCATGAAGGAAAGGCTCGCCCAGGCGGGCGGGATGGCGGAGACATGACGGGCAAGCTGACCCCAGAGATGACCGACCGGCTCAGCGCCTATCTCGACGGCGCGCTCTCCGAGTCCGAGGCCGCCGAGATCGAGGCGCTGATCGCAAAGGATGCTGCGATGGCCGATGAACTTGGCGCGCTGAGTGGGGCCGATGCAGCGATCGGGTCTGCCTTCGCGGCGATGCTGGAGGCGCAGGTGCCGCCCAAGCTCATCCGCGTGATCGAAGAGGCGCCGGGCATCGCCGCGCCCGCCAACGTGTCCCGAAGGCCCCACTGGGGCATGGGCACGGCGGCCGCGGCGATCGCGCTTCTGATGATCGGTGCAGGTGCGGGTTCGGTCCTGACGCGACTCCTGTCAGCGCCGGTCGAGGTGGCGGCCGCGCCCGGCTGGCTCGACCAGGTGGCCGACTACCACAGGGTATACGCGCGCGAAAAGCGCCACCTCGCCGAAGTTCCGGCGACCGAGGCGGCCCACTTGGAAACCTGGCTGGCAGACACGACAGGAGTGAGCTTCGCTATCCCCGACCTGAGCCGGTTGGGCCTGACCTTCCAGGGCGGGCGTCTTCTGGTCGCGGCCGGCAAGCCCGTAGGCCAGCTCATGTATACCGATTCCGGGGGCGAGGTCGTGGCTCTCTGCTTCATCGCGGGGGGCGATGCGGCGGCGGACGACGGGCCTACAGCCTTCACTGTTCGCGACTTCGGCGACATCGACATGGTGGTGTGGAAGGACCGCGCTGCGTCCTATGTCGTGGTTGGCCCCGCGACCGGAATTGACCTCGATGCGATCGCTCGGGACGCCGCGGTTTCGATCTGAAATTCTCACCGCCGCGCCGCGCGAAGGTATCCACGCCAACGCCGCACGCTGACCGCGTTGCCGGAGACAGCAAGGAACACCACGCCGCAAATCGCCGGGCGGAACCGGATTCGCGCCTGTCGCCGGGCCTGAAGATCGCCTTGGCTGGCGGGCTCGACTACAGTGCCATCTGTCTGGACCGCGCTCAACCGTGTGTCCCTTGCATGACGACGCGCCCCTAGGGAACGAGAGGATTGCGGCCGCCTAGGCCAAAAAAACGCAGCTGCACACAGACTGTCTTCAAGCTGACTGGATCCGTCACGACAAGGCCACCCCTCAAGCAGATCGACCGGCCGCTCAAGGTCCTGCCAATCTGTCACATCGTCTTACCGGGCTCGGGGATCATGTACATACTTGCCGAAACACTAGCGCGAGGGGCATATCGCTGCTGGGCTTCCGCCTGAAAGCGCCGGCCCCAGGATGTCCGAAAATTCGCCATCGCCCGTTCCAGAGGTTGCCGGCGAAGCGCGAAATGCCGCTGCGATCGCGGCCAGCTCGGCATGCCGCCGGGGCGGAGCCGTTTCCTGTGTCCCACCGCTTTCGTATTGAACAGCCCTTAGCTGACGCTCGCCCCGAACCCGCGCCGACCTGTGGCATTCAGTAAGCGGCCCTTGCCACCTTGTGCTGCATCAACGCCGCGGACTTGCCCTGCGAACGAGCGACCTGTGGGACGATAGTCGTCCGTCATCAAATGAAGAGGGCCGATACCGGACTGAAACATATCGTGGCCTTCAACGCTTGCGCGGCTCGCATCCGTCTGTTATTTTATTTGAGCGCTCATTATAACTTGTTCACCATGATCCCCGCAAAAGATGAACTCAAAGTTCCCCCCAAATGGGACCGCTCTGGATTGCCCGGCTGGGCCTATTTCTCGGACGAGCTGCTCGAGCTCGAGAAGGATGCGCTTTTCCGAAGGCACTGGCAGCTGGCCTGCCATGTCAGCGACGTGCCGGACGCTGGTGACTACAATACTTTCGATGTCGGCGAGGAACGTGCGCTGATCGTGCGCGGCCATGATGGCAAGGTGCGCGGTTTCCACAACCTCTGCCGCCACCGCGGCAGCCGGGTGGTCGCCGAAGAACGCGGCAGCTGCCGCGGCGCGCTGATCTGCCCTTATCACGGCTGGGCCTACAATCTGGACGGGACGCTTCGCGGTGCGGCGCAGCCGCAGACCCTTCCGGATCTGGACCCCGTTGAATGGGGTCTTAAGCCTCTCGACACCGAGATCTGGCAGGGTTTCATCTTTATTCGGTTCAAGACAAGCGACCAACCCTCGGTCGCTCGGATCATGGGCCGGTTCGACGCAGAACTGGCGCCCTACGCGCTGCCCGACATGGTGCCCGTCGACAAGATCCAGTGGAGCGACGAGACTGCGGTCAATTGGAAAGCCGTGCGCGATGTCGACAACGAGGGCTACCACGTCGCCAAGGCGCACCCGGCGCTCCACGACCTCTACGGCCAGGGCTATGTCGATGAGCCCTTCGTCAGCGGCGCCTCTCGCTCCTTCGCCACGTTCAACCCGGGGCCGGGTTCGCTCTGGTCCGTGAGGGCCTACAAGGCGATCCTTCCGGAAGCGTCCTGGCTGCCGGAGAGCCACCGGCGCGCCTGGCTCTACGTTGCCATGTTCCCGAACACGGTGATCGGGCTCTACCCGGATTCGACGATCTTCTATCAGGAGTTTCCCGACGGCGTCGGCAACACCAAGCTCCGCGGCGCCATCTACCGCCGTAGCAAAGAAAGCCGCGAGATGCGGCTCGCCCGCTATCTCTCGGGCCGGATCGACGCCATCACATCGGCCGAGGACCAGTTGCTGACGATCTGGTCGTGCGAGGCGGCGCAATCGTCGGCCTATGACGGAATCATCCTCTCGGACCTGGAGTATGGGGTGAAGACCCACCATGACCACTTGCGCTCCGTTCTTCCCGTGCTCAATCTGGACGAGGAGCCGGCACCCGACACGATGGCCGATCTGAATGCGGCGTTGCTGGCGCAAGTGTGTGAATAGCGAGAGCGGAATGGGCGGAGGCGCAGGCGACGACGGGCCCGTCGGTCCAGTCGAGCGATCATGACAGCGCGCCGCGCGACTGGGCCGGTCGCGGGCCCTTCGGGCAAACCTGGGGGCGGATGGAAATCGACTCAGGCGGGCCGGGGGCTGACCTTGCTCTCGCCAACGCTTCTCTATGCGCTCCTGCTTCTGGCAGTGCCGCTGGCTACCGTGGTGGTCATCAGCTTCTGGACCCAGACCTATCTGGAGTTCGACCGCACGCCAACTTTCAGGAACTACGTCGTAGCCTGGACCGATCCGCTTTACCGGGTGCTGATGCTGCGATCCCTAGTGATCTCAGGCCTCGTGACCGTGGCGACGGTTCTGCTGGCCTTCCCCATCGCCTATTTCGTCGCGTTTCATGTGCGGTCCGACAGAAAGGCGATGTGGCTCTTCCTGATCACGATCCCGTTCTGGACCAGCTACCTGTTGCGCGTGTTCCTCTGGAAAGTGATCCTCGGCTATGACGGGGTGCTGAATTCTGGCCTGATCGGCCTCGGGATCATCGAGAAGCCGCTGACGTTCCTTTTGTACAACGCCAACGCGGTGGTGCTGACCCTGGCCCATGCCTGGGCGCCCTTCGCAATCCTGCCGATCTTCGTAGCGCTGGACAAGATCGACCGCGCGTATCTGGAGGCCGCCGAGGATCTGGGTGACGGCCCGGTCCGTCGCTTCTTCCGGGTCACGCTGCCGCTGGCCATGCCCGGCGTTCTGGCCGCGACGCTGATCGTCTTCATCCCCACCGTCGGCGACTACGTCACGCCGCGGCTAGTGGGCGGAACAGACGGATTGATGATCGCCAACATGATCCAGGTCCAGTTCGGCAAGGCCAACAACGCGCCGCTGGGTGCGGCGCTCGCGATTTCGTCGATGTTGATCGTCGGCGCCATCGCGCTTCTGATCGCCCGGCTCCAACGCACGCTAGTGAAAGGCGCACCGCAATGAGCGCGCGCCGGGGAACCTGGCTGCGGCCCTATTCGGCGGCCTGCCTTGTCTTCCTTTACGCCCCCGTCTTCCTGCTGCCGGTTTTCGCCTTTAACGACGCGGCGATCATCGCCTTCCCGCTGAAGGGCTTCTCGACGAGGAACTTCGAGCAGCTCTGGGCGACCGAGGCGCTTCATGCCGCCGTCATCAACTCGCTGATGGTGGGGGTCGCGTCCTCGGTTCTGGCGACGATCCTGGGCCTCTGTGCAGCACGCGCCTCCACCCGCTATGACTTCCCGTTCAAGAAGCCTCTGATCGGCTTCATCATGCTGCCTCTGGTGCTGCCCGAGATCATCATCGCGGTGGCGCTTCTGGTGGTCCTGATCCAGCTCGGCCTAGACCTGTCCCTCTGGACCGTCATCCTGGGTCACGTGCTGATCTGCACGCCGTTTGCCATCGCAATCCTGTCATCCGCCTTTCAGAGCCTCGACCAGTCGCTCGAGGAAGCATCCTATGACCTCGGCGAGAGCCGCTTCGGCACCTTTCGCCGTGTGACATTCCCGCTAGTGCTTCCCGGCGTGATCGCGTCGTTGCTGATCTCATTCACCATCTCGCTTGACGAGTTCATTATCGCCTTCTTCCTGACCGGGATCGAACCGACTCTGCCGGTCTATATCTGGAGCCAGCTGCGCTTCACCGCCAAGCTGCCTTCGGTCATGGCGCTGGGATTCCTGATGCTTCTGGTCTCGCTTGCTCTGCTGGCGTCCGCCGAGTTTTTCCGGCGTCGCGCGAACCGCCGTCAGGGTATGGGTACCGCCGGAGGGCCGATATGACGGAACCCATCATCAGCCTCGACAGGGTCGAAAAGCACTTTGGCGAGGTGACCGCGCTGGCCGGCGTTTCTGCGACCATCAGACAGGGCGAGTTCTTCTCGCTCCTCGGCCCGTCGGGCTGCGGCAAGACCACGCTCCTTCGCGTGATCGCGGGTTTCGAGGAACCGAGCTCGGGCACCGTGATGATTGACGGCAAGTCCATGGCCGGCGTCGCCGCCAACCGGCGTCCAACCAACATGGTCTTCCAGTCCTACGCTATCTTCCCGCACCTGTCGGTCGCCGAAAACGTCGCCTACGGCCTGAAGAGGCAGCGCCTCGGCAAAGCGGAGGAGACCCGCCGGGTCGACGAGGCGCTTGCCATGGTCGATCTCGCGGGCTACGGGGTGCGCGCCAGCCACACGCTATCGGGAGGCCAGCGCCAACGCGTCGCGCTCGCACGGGCGCTTGTCATGCGGCCGAAGGTGCTGCTTCTGGACGAGCCGCTCTCGGCCTTAGACAAGAAGCTGCGCGAGCAGATGCAGACGGAGCTGCGCCGCCTGCAACGCCAGGTCGGGATCACCTTCATGCTGGTCACCCACGACCAAGAAGAGGCGCTGACCATGTCCGACCGCATCGGCGTCATGTTCGACGGCCGGATCGCCCAGCTCGCGAGCCCCGAAGAGCTCTACAGCCGGCCCGTGTCGCGTCAGGTGGCCAGCTTCATCGGAATCATGAACTTCCTGCCGGCCGCGGTGACCGGCGAGGTGGGGGGCCGCATCGCACTCGACGTGGCCGGGCTGGGCGCCATCGAGATCACCGCGGACCAAGCGCCGGGCGGCCCGAACGGCAAGGCGGTGTCGGCAGGCATTCGACCCGAAATGCTGACGGTCCTGCTGGACGAGGACGAGCGCGCCGAGCGCGAGGTCACGGGTGAAGTGGTCGACGCCGCCTACTACGGCGACATGACCTACTACGTCGTCCGTCTGCCAGGTGTCGAAGCGCCCGCGACCATCTCGATGCGGAACACTGCCGGACGCCGGATCCTGACCCAGGGCGACATGGCGCGCGTGGCCTGGAGCCCGGATTCGATCGTGCTGCTTGACTGATCATCGGGCGGCTACGCCTTGTTCGGGTGCTCCGCCCGTCGGCTGGCCCGGCTGGCGGCACCCTGCCCCCGCATCGGTTCGCCCAGCCGGCCGCGAACCCAGTCTTGGAACAGGAAGACCTCGTATTCCTCCTGCATCAGGACGCCGTGCCCGAACGGGCGCGCCCTGAGCCCCGCCTGATTCAACGCGCAGGCGGCGCCATCCTGCTCCATGACGAGGGTGCCGAAATCGGTGATCCGGGCCAAATCGAAGCCGGGCTGCGCCAGCAGATCGGGGTGGAAGAGCCACTCGGCGGACAGCTCCATCGTCTCCGGTCCCGTCGGGGTGATCCGGACAGCACGCACATGGTCGCGGTGATGGGCGAAAAAGCACGACGGCGTGACGGTCACATAGCGCTGGCCGGGCACCAGGTCGTCCTCGGTCAGCCCCGGCAGGGTACCTTGCGCGGCCCCGTCCATCGACCAGGTCTCCGCCCCGTCGCGCAGCCCGCCGGAGACATGCGGCGCCATGTCATCGGCATGGGCCTGCCAGTCCGGGTCGTCCCGGCGTGCCATGATTGCCCTGCCGTAGATCGGCACGAGATCGCAGAGCTCCGGATGGATATTTGGGCAATGCAAACACTCGTTGAAGTTCTCCCAGAAGATCTTCCAGTTGCAGTTCAGCGACTTGGAGTAGGTATGCCCGACCCGCATCTCGGCCAAGGGCCAATTCGCGACATAGGTGGTCTCGGCGCCGTAGAGGGTCTCGAACGCCGCGGCCTTCGGGTCCAGATTGACAAAGACGAAGCCGCCCCATTCGGCGACGGCGATCGGCAGCAGCGGATGGTCCGCCCGCTCGAACCCGACCACCGGACGCATCGGCCCCGTGGCCCGCAGGCGGCCCTTCAGGTCATAGGTCCACTGGTGATAGGGGCAGGTGATCAGCTCCTTCTTCAGGGTTCCCTCGGCCTGGGTGCAGAGGATCGAGCCCCTGTGGCGGCAGGTGTTGAAGAACCCCTTCAGCGCGTCCCCGGCGTCACGCACGATGAGCACCGGCTGGCCGGCGATATCGAAGGTCCGGAAGGCGCGCGGGCCCGCGAGTGTTTCGGCCCGGCAGAGATAGACCCAGTTCCGCCCCCATATCTGCGCCATCTCGCGGTCATGGTGGGCGGGGTCGATGTACCACGAAGCCGGCAGCGCGGGCTGTGCCCGCGTCAGTCCGTTGAAGCCGGATTTCAGAACGGGCCCGTCATTCATTACCAGCTTTCCCCAAGCGAAAGACGCCGCCCTCAGAACCCGGCCTTGATGCGCTCGAACTCGGCGATCATCTTTTCGCGCAGCGCCGAGGGCACCGGCGCCTGCCAGAGCGTATTGGCCTTGTAGCGGTCGAGATCATCGAAGCCCGTGGCCTGAAGCGTCTCGGTGTCGATCGCGTTCATGGCGACCCCGTTGGAATGGCCGTAACCCCAGGCGCTGACGATGTATTCCGCCGTGCGCGGCTCCAGCCAGGCGTTCAGGAAGTCGTACATCTCTTCTTCCGAGCCTTCGCCACCCTTCAGCTTGACATAGCCGCAGACCCAGGTCGACGAGCCCTCCTGCGTATCGCGCTTCATCTCGACCGGGTGGCCCTCTGCCTGCATCTGGGCCGTGGTCTCGTTCCACGCCCAGGCCAGCGCGACCTCGCCCGAGGCCATCAGCTGCGCGAGCGTGGCGCCGTCCTGCCAGTAGGCGCGCACATTCTTGTGCACCTTGCGCAGGAAATCAGAGGCGGCCTTGAACTGCTCATCGGTCGCCGTGGTCCAGTCGGTCACGCCGATCGCGAGGAAGCCGAGCGCATAGGCATCGTCGACATTGTCACCGATGGAGATACGCCCCTGCCATTTCGGATCGGCGAAGCTTTGCAGGCTGGAGGATTCCTCTTCGGTCACAAGGTCTGTCCGATAGGTCATCGCGGTCGCGCCCCAGTCGAGAGGCAGCACATATTGCTGCCCGCCGTCCGAAAAGCCGGGCATATCGCGGAATCCTTCGATGACGGAGTCCCACTCAGCGATCTTCGACGTGTCGAGCGGCTCCAGCAGCCCCGCCTCACGCCACTTGACGACGGATTGCGAGCAGGGATGCGCCAAGTCGGCCTTGAAACCGGCGCGCAGCTTCTGGAATGCCTCCTCCTCGTCGCCAAAGAAGGCGAAGGTCGGGCCAGCGCCGTGCTTGGCCGTGTAGCTCGCGTAGAACTCCGGGTCCTCGTAGCCGGCCCAGTCGAAGACCACGAGTTCGGCCAGCGCGGTCGACGCGGTCAATACCCCGGCGGCGGTCCAGCCGATCAATCCAAATATGTGTTTCATGTTACGCTCCCTGTTTTGGGGGCTGAGCGATGCACCCGCCTGCCCCTCTGATAAAACGGTAGGACTGCACGGACTTGCCAACAAGCCGTATCTTCACACGAGAAACGCCGCTTCGATCGACCAGCCGGAACGGCGACCCAGTCACAACATCTCCTTCTGTACCTGGCCGATCGCGCGATCGAGGATGTCAAACATCTGGTCGACCTGGCTTTCCGTGATGATCAGCGGCGGCGAGAAAACGCACATGTTGATCAGTGGGCGGACGATCAGGCCCATCGCGTCGCATTTCGCGTCGACGCGGGCGCCGAACTCGGAATCGATCGCCAGGCGCTTTTCCTCCGGCAGGTCGGGCGCCGCGGCGCCCTCGACGCAGCCGATCAGGCCCATGCCGCGGGTGTCGCCGACGATCTCGTGCCGCGACAGATTATTCAGCCGGGCCTGGAAATGCGGTGTGACGGCCCTGACATGCTCGAGCAGTCCCTCGGACTCGATGATCTCGATGTTCTTCAGCGCCGCGGCGCAACACACCGGATGACCGGAATAGGTGTAACCGTTCGAGAACATGATGTGCTCGCGGTCGTCTGACGCGATCTCGTTCCAGAGCCTGTCCGACAGGATCATCGCGCCGAGCGGCAGGTAACCCGAGGTCAGCCCCTTGGCGCAGGTGATGATGTCGGGCGTGATGCCGAACACGTCCTCGGACGCGAACCAGTGGCCGAGGCGCCCGAATGCGGTGACGACCTCGTCCGAGATGTAGAGCACGTCGTGACGGCGGCAGACCTCCAGCGTCCGGGCATGATAGCCGGGCGGCGGCACGATCACGCCACCCGATGCGAGCACCGGTTCCGCGATGAAAGCGGCGACGTTCTCGGGGCCGGCGTCGAGGATCGCCTGTTCCAGTTCGGCGACCTTGGCGTCGCACCAGGCGTTCACGGGCATGTCCTTGGGCCGGACATAGGGATTGACGTTGCCGATGAAGCGGACCAGCCGACTCTCGATATCCAGGCGCGAGCGGCTACGCTCTTTCCCCGTCACCGTGGCCGCGAGATAGGTCGACCCGTGATATCCCTTCTCGCGGGCGATGATCAGCTTCTTCTCCGGCCGTCCCCTCAGGTTGTTGTAGAACTGGACGAAGCGCAGCGCGCTGTCGACCGCCTCGGATCCGCCGGTCGCGAAGAAGACGGTGTTGAGATCGCCTGGCGCCATCTGCGCAATCCGCCGCGCCAGCAATGCCGAGGGTTCGGACGCGAAGGCCCAAGGCGAGTGATAGGCAAGCCGCATTGTCTGTTCGGCGATCGCGTTCGCCATTTCCTTGCGGCCGTAGCCGATCTGAACACACCACATGCCGCCCGGGCCGTCGATGAACCGCCGTCCGCTGGGGTCCAGGATGTATATGCCCTCCGCGCCGGCGGCGATATCCCTGTCAGGGTCGCTGGTCCCCATGGTTTCCCAAGGATGCAGGCAGTGTTCGTTGTCCCAGCCGCGGACAACTTCAGCAGGAACGGCGCTGGGAATTGCGGCGTTGGAGGAAAGGTCTGACATGGGGTGCCTCGTACTTCCGGCGAAACCGCAGCCGGGGATATAACGGGGCAAGTCTAGTTTAATTTCATTGAGCGCTCAAATAAATTCTTTCTTCGCTTTGCCATGCTCGGATATTGTGGCAGTCGAAGACGCGCGCGATACTGCAACTACGATGACACGGGAGGCGAAGTTGGTGACCCGACGCGAAATGACTGAGCGTCCGCGCAAGGAGCGGGCCGAGAACGCAGAGCGCCGGCGCGACCAGATCATCGACGCAACCTTGCGTTCGATCGTCCGGAACGGACTGTCGGGGACAACGCTGGCCAGCGTGTCCGACGAGGCCGGGCTGTCACAAGGGGTTGCGGTTTTCTACTTTCGTAACAAGCAGTCGCTTCTGGGTGCCGCACTGCGCAGGCAGTATGAAACATACCAGGTCCATTGGCAGACCGCCGTCGCAGAGGCGGGTCCGGATCCGGCGGCGCAGATCGTCGCGTTGATCCGGTCCGATTTCTCGCCCGCGATCTGCAATGCGGAATCGCTGATCATCTGGCATGCCTTCTGGGGCGAGGCCAACGCACGCCCAATCTATGGCGAGATCTCCGGTTCGTTCGAGGCCGAGCGCGCGCTGGCCATGCGCAGCGCCTGCACGGCACTGTTGCAGGCCGAGGGAAGGTCCGTCACCGCGGCCGACGATATCGCGGTCGGGATCGACGCGATGACCGACGGGCTCTGGCTCGCGATGTATCTGTCTGACCAGGCTCCGGATCTCGACCGCCCCATGCGCCTGGCGGCCACATATCTTTCCGCGGCCTTCCCGGCGCACACGGATCACTTTCGGACCGGGTTGGGCATCAAGAGCGACGCGGTATGAGCGCGACGGAGCACTACAACCGCAGCATTATCGCGTTCCTGGGTGAACTCTGGGGCGAAGGGTATCTCTCGCCCGGTGGACCGGAGGAGGTCGCTCGGATTGTCGAGGGTCTCGACCTTGCGGGAAAGACCGTTCTCGACGTGGGCTCTGGTGCCGGAGGTGTCGCAATGACGCTGGTCCGTGAACACGGCGCGGGCCGTGTCGTCGGGATCGATGTCGAGGACGATGTCTGCGAAGCGGCACGTCAACTGGTCGCGGAAGCAGGCCTTGCCGAGAGGATCGAATTCCGCCGCGTCGAGCCCGGCCCGTTTCCGCTGCCGGATGCGTCAGTGGACATTATCTTTTCCAAGGATTCCATCGTTCACATCCGGGACAAGGAAGCGCTGGCCGCCGAAGCGTTCCGCGTCCTCAGGCCCGGCGGCTGGTTCGCGGCGTCGGATTGGATGATTTCGCATGACGGCGCCCCCTCGCCCGAGATGGCGTATTATCTGACATGCGAAGACCTCGACTTCGGCATGGCCTCGCCGGTCCGCTACGAGCGGGCGCTCAGGCAGGCGGGATTCACGAAGGTGCGCCTGACGAACCGCAATCAGTGGTATCGCGAACGGGCGCAGGAGGAACTGGGTTGGCTATCCGGTGGCGGCAGGCAACGGTTTGTGGACATTCTCGGGGCCCAGGCCGTGGCCGATCAAATCAAGACCTGGACCGCGATGGTGCAGGTCGTAGAGTCGGGTGAACACTGCCCACACCATTTCCGGGGGCAGAAACCCTAGCCCGGCAGGGTGGTCTCCTCCGTCTCGGCGTAGACGGCGATCAGACACCCGGTCTCGGTATACGATGTGTGCTCGGTTCCGGGCGCCAGCCAGACGACATCGCCCTGTACATAGACGGTGCCGTCATTTTCGATCAGCGTCCCTTCCAGGATCAGGAACTCCTCGGCGCCGCCATGGCGGTGCGGCGCGGACCGGGCGCCCGGTTCCATCTTGTAGATGTAGAACCCGGTTCCGCGCGGCGCATCTGGATTGAGCTGCAAGATCGACGTGCCGCGCTCTGTCACGCCAGTTTCGTCCCAGGGTCGAAACTCCGCCGTTTTAAGGTTGGCGACACGGCGTTCTGAGCTTTCTATCGGTTTCATCTGCGATAACCTCGCCTGTTTCGGGCAATCTTGGCACGCTCAACCGGGTTGTCGAGGAAATGTGCCCGACGATGCCGAAGTCCTGCGTGTGCCGCATCGTGAGGCGAAGGCGTGACTTTGCGCAAGCAGGCAACTGAACAACCCGCGTGAGTGAGTGAGCCCCATCTCCGGCGCATATCCCAAGGGCCGACGCTACCGCTCAAGGACGAGCGCGCTCGTTTCGTCCCACGATAGAGTGACCTCGGCGCCAGCGGCTCCGTGCAGCGCCCGCCCCGCCGGATTGGACAGATAGACCGCGACCGGCTCGGCGAGCCCCTCGACCTCGACGAGGTAGTGGCTCCGGTCGCCGAGATACGAAATCGAGGAAATCCGTCCCACCAAGCGGTTCAGTCCCGGCATATTCGCACCGACCTCGATCACTATCTTTTCAGGCCGGACAGCAATGAAAACGGCGGCGCCGACGGCTGAGGGGCGATCATGCGAATGTCCGACAAGCTCGCCCATCCCGGCGCCGTTTGCGACGGTTCGGCTGCCCTCCGCGCGCGTCACCTTCGCCGGGAAAAGGTTCATAGTGCCGACGAATCCTGCCACATCTAGGCAGTTCGGTCGTTCGTAGAGCCCCTGTGGAGTGTCGATCTGCAGAACCCTTCCACCGGACATGACGGCGATGCGATCCGACAGCGTCAACGCCTCTTCCTGGTCGTGTGTGACGAAGACGAAGGTGATCCCGACCGTCCGCTGGAGCGAGCGTAGCTCCTGCTGCATCTCCTCGCGCAGCTTCTTGTCGAGCGCGGAAAGCGGTTCGTCCAGAAGCAGCACCTTGGGTCGGCAGACGAGCGCCCGGGCGAGCGCCACGCGCTGCCGCTGGCCGCCCGAGAGCTGATGCGCGCTCCGCTCGCCGAGGCCGGCGAGCTTGACGAGTTCGATCGCCTCGTCGGTGCGCGCCTTCGCCTCGGCCTTGGCGAGCTTCTGGTAGACCAGGCCGTAGCCGATGTTCTCGCGCACCGTGAGATGGGGGAAAATCGCATAGCTCTGGAAGACCATGTTGGTCGGCCGCTTGTTCGCGGGCACGCCCGCCATCGGCTTTCCGTCGATCGTCACCTCGCCGCGCGTCGGCTGCTCGATCCCGGCGAGGATGCGCAGTAGCGTGGTCTTGCCGCAACCCGACGCGCCGAGCAGCGAGAAGAATTCGCCGGGCGCGATGTCGAAGGTGATGTCCTTCAGCGCCCGGAACTCGCCGAAGACCTTCTCCACGCCCTCAAGCCGGATGATCGGACCGTTCATCACAGGTCCCCGGGATTGTCGGACGCGACTCCGCGCTTGCGCACGATCTCGGCCAGGATCACGAGCGCCGCCGAGCCCACGAGGATGAGCGAGCCGAGCGCCAGCGTGCCCGGCAGACGGTTCGGGAACCGGAGCTGGGAGAAGAGGAAGACCGGCAACGTGTTGTCCGTGCCGGTCAGGAAGAACGAGATCACGAACTCGTCGAACGAGATAATGAAGCAGAGCAGAAGGCTCGAGATAACCCCCGGCGCGGCGAGCGGCAGCGTCACCCGGCGGAACGTGTCCCAGCCCCCCGCCCCGAGATCGCGCGAAGCTTCCTCGAGGCTCCGATCGAAGCCTTCGAGCCGCGACATGAGGACCGTCATTCCGAAGGGAATGCAGAGCATCAGATGGCCCGCAGCCACCGTCCAGAGCGAGAGCGGCACGCCGAGGACACGCAGCACCACGACGAGAAGCCCGACGGCCAGGACGATCGAGGGCACGACGAGCGGCAGCATCATGAACGACAGGATCGCGCCGCCGCCCGGCACCCGGTAGCGCGTGAGCGCCAAGGCCGCCGGCAGCGCGAGCGCGGTCGCGACGACCGACACCGCGACGCCGACGATCAGCGAGTTCTCGAGCGCGGTCAGCATCGAGGTGTTAGAGCCCATGCCGGCGTAGTGGCGAGCGGTGAAACCCTTGAGCGGAAAGGTCGCGAAATTCGCGTCGTTGAAGGAAAAGAGAGGCATGAGGAGCATCGGACCGTAGAGGAACAGCACGAAGAACACCGCGTAGACGGGCAGAAGGTCCAGGCGCCGCATCACCCGACCCTCCGCCGCATCCGGCCATAGCCGATGAGCCAGAGGAAAAGCCCGACGAAGGCTGCGATGATCAGCATCATCACGATGGAGATTGCCGCGCCGAGGGGGGCGTTGTCCTGCCGGAGAAAGAGCTGCTGGATCAGGCTGCCGATCATCGTGCCGCCGGGGCCGCCGACCAGCGTCGGGGTGACGTAGTCGCCTACGGTCGGGATGAAGACGAGAAGCGTCGCGGCGATCGTGCCGGGCATCGACAGAGGCAGAGTGATCCGCCGGAACCGCGCCCAGCGGCTGTCGCCGAGGTCCGACGCGGCTTCGAGCAGCGACCGGTCAATCTTCTCCAGGCTCACATAGATCGGCAGCACCGCGAATGCGATCCAGCTATGGGCGAGCGTGATCATCACCGCGATCGGGTTGTAGAGCAGGAATTCGAGGGGCGCGTCGATCACGCCGAGCCACATCAGCCCGGAATTGATCGCGCCGTTGAAGCCGAGCACGATCTTCCACGAAAAGACCCTGAGGAGGTAGCTCGTCCAGAACGGGATCGTGAGAAGGATGATCCACATGGCCTTGTTGCGCGTGACGCGGAAGGCCAGGAAATAGGCCATCGGCCAGGCGACGCCGATCACGCAGATCGTGGCAACCAGAGACATGGCCAGCGACTTGACCATCAGGACCGCGGGCACCGGATAGGCGAAGGGAAAGCGGATGCCGTACCAGACGACGCCCTCGCCCGGCCGGACGAGTTGGGCGTAGTTCTTCAGCGTGAAGCTCCGGTCGATGTCGAAGCCCGACTGGCTCCAGAACGACATGACGACCAGCGCCACGACCGGCGCGAGCAACGTCGCCGCCATCACTAGGAAGGCCGGCGAGAGCAGCGACAGACCGGTGCGCGTGGAACCAGCCGACATCCGGTGCGTCTTACATCTTCAGCGCCTTGGTATCGCCCCACACCCGGGTCTGTTCGACCTGCACCTCGTCCGTGGGCGTGCGGAAGAGGATCGCCGAGGACATCAGCGCCTCGGGATCGGTGATGCCCATCGCGGCAACCTCGGCCGGATCGGCGATCTCGAAGCTCTTGCGGTTAGCGTGGCCGTAGCCCGAGGCCTCGATCAGATACTTGCCTGTCTCGGGGCTCAGCCAGGCGTCGATGAAGTCATAGGCCAGCTCCGAATCAGCCTTGCCGGAATTGAGAAGCGTCAGCCCGCAGAACCAGGTGAACATGCCCTCTTTCGGCACGGCGTATTCGACGGGAATCCCCTCGGCCTTGAGGTTCTTCACCAGATCGTTCCAGGCATAGGCCGCGACGATCTCGCCCGAGGCCATGGCCTGCTGCACCTCCGACGCGTCGGTCCAAAGGAAGCGCGAGACGTTCACGCCCTTCGCGCCCCAGTCCTTGGCCGCCGCCGCAAGCGCGTCGCCGGTCAGTGCATAGGCCGCATCATAGCCCATGCCACCGACCATCGCGCCGATCTGGATCACGAGTTCGTTGTCGAGCATCGAGACCTTTCCGGCATAGGCCTCGTCGTAGAAGATCGCCCAGGTCGGATCGGCGGCGAAGGCCGGATCGACCAGATCGCTGCGATACGCGATGGAGGAATTGCCCCAATCCGCCGGCGCCATCACCACCTTGCCGTCGAGCAGCACGCCCTCGGCGGTCTTGAGCGACGGGAACACATCGGCCCAGTTTGACAGCCGAGACGTGTCGATCTCGTTCACCAGCCCGGCATTGACAAAGCGGCTGACCGAATAGTTGCAGGGATGCATGACGTCGGCCGCGAACCCGGCGCGGACCTTGGCCAGCGCTTCCTCCTCGCCGCTGAAGATCGAGAAGTCGGGCAGCCCGCCATGCTTCTTGACATAAGGCTCAATATACTCGGCCACGTCGTAGCCGCCCCATTCGAGGCAAGTAAGCGGCTCTCCCGCCGCATGCACGCGGCGCGGGAGAACCATAATACCGACGCCGAATGCGCCCGCCGACTGCAGAATTTGACGGCGCGACAACCTACCTTGCGCCATCCGATCGATGAACTTGACGCGTTGCATTTGGATGCCTCTGAACAGGGGATGAATGACGGATTGTTACACGAGCTTTTCGTTTCGGAAAGAGGGTTTATCAGCTTCCCGAGGTTGCGCTTTCCCGCTTGTCAGAACCGCGCTTCCGGCGTCAATCTGACACCAGTTCGCTTCTCGGAAAGGCGCGCTTATGGAACCGGTCGGCACGATTGTGATAAACGCCCGAATCGTGACGATGGACGGGGCGACACCCTACGCGCAGGCGCTCGCGGTGCGTGACGGACGTGTCACTGCACTTGGCTCGAACGAGGAGATCCGAGAACTCGCCGATCGATCGACGAAGGTCATCGACGCAGGCGGCAGGCTCGTCCTGCCCGGATTTCAAGACACCCATATTCACCTACAGGACAGCGGACAGGATTACAGCCAAAACGCCGATCTCTCGTCGGCGCGGACGCAGGACGACATTGTCCGCATCCTCTCCGCCTTCGCCAAGACGCATGACCGGGCATGGGTCAACGGGACGGGCTGGTATTCCGGCATCTTTCATACCGACAACCTCGACCGCCATCTGATTGACCGCGCAGTCCCGAATCGGCCGTGCCTGATCGTCGCCTCTGATGGCCACAACGCCTGCCTAAACTCGGCCGGCTGCGCGGCGATCGGGCTTGCCGCCGACACGCCCGACCCCCCGAACGGCCACTTCGTGCGCGACGCGAAGGGCGAACCTACGGGCATGCTCTACGAGAATGCGCTGATGTGGGCCGAGGCGCGGATGCCGACACCCTCGGACGCCGACTTCGCCGACGGCGTGAAATGGGCCCAGGCGCTCGCCCACCGCCACGGCATCACCGGCATCCTCGACGCGCGGGTGGAGGAGCGGCACGTCCGCGTCTACCGCTCGCTCGAAGCGGCGGATGCGCTGACGCTGCGCGTGGCTGCGACCGCGCTCGTCAACGCGCACGACACGACCTGGGGCGCGGTCGAACGGCTCAGCGACCTCCGCGCGGGCAACAGTGGCGGCCGTTTCAAGGTCCATTCCGCCAAGTTCTTCCTCGACGGCGTCGTCGAAAACCGGACGGCGGCAATGATTGTGCCCTATTCAGACGCCGAGGGCGGAAACGCGCCCCTCATGTTCACGCCGGACCAGATCACCCAGATGTTCACCGCCTTCGACGCCGCGCGGTTCCAGATCCACGTCCATGCCATCGGCGACTTGGCGGTTCGCGCCGCGCTCGACGGCGTCGAGGCCGCGCGCGCGGCGAATGGAGACTGGCCATCGTTGCACCAGATCGCCCATATTCAGTTCATCGACCCTGCCGACCTGCCGCGCTTCCGCAAACTTGGCGTCATGGCGAACGTGCAACCGCTCTGGGCGCGGAGCGAGCCATCGGTCACCGACATCGCCGTTCCGATGGTCGGCAACGACCGCAGCCACTGGATCTACGCCTTTCGCTCGCTCCTCGATGCAGGCGCGGCAATGGCTCTCTCGAGCGATTGGGGCGTCTCGACGCTGAATCCGTTCGAGATCATCGAAACCGCCGTGACGCGCCAGCCGCCTGCCGCGTCGGCCCGCGTGCCGCCCTTCCTGCCTGACGAGCGCATCACACGGGCAGAGGCGGTCGCCGGCTATACCACCCAAGCGGCAGCGGCGGCGTGGCGTTCGTCAGATACCGGGACGCTAGGCATTGGGAAACATGCCGATCTCATCGTACTCGACGACGACATCTTTACCTGTCCCACCCACGAGATCGGCAGCACGAAGGTGGTGACCACGATGGTCGGCGGGGACGTGGTGTATGAACGGGCATAGGACAGTTCAGAGCGTTGCTGTCCCGGCGAGAAAGTCCGGCCATTCGCTGCGACCTCATCCGTCTGCCAAGTTCCCACCCCGACGCGGTCCCGCGTCCCGCCCTGCTGCGGGATGCGGGCTGGCAGGTCAGTGATGGTCGGATTGAGCGGCTGTGGCGACGCGAGGGGCTGAAAGTGCCAACGAAGCAACTGAAGAAGGGGCGGCTCTGGCTGAACGACGGCTCCTGCGTTCGCCTGCGACCGCAATACCGCAACCACGGCTGGTCCTATGACTTCGTTCACTGCCGCACCGATGACGGAAAGGTCTTCCGCACCCTGAACATCCTCGACGAGTTCAGCCGGGAATGCCTGGCGATCCAAGTCCGGCGAAAGCTGAACTCGACCGATGTCATCGACGCGCTCACCGACCTATTCATCCTGCGCGGACCACCCGCCTATATGCGCTCTGCCAACGGTCCGGAGTTTGTGGCTGGGGACGTTCGCAACTGGATCGCAGCGGTCGGTGCAAAGACTGCCTACATCGAACCAGGATCACCCTGGGAGAACGGTTACTGCGAGCGCTTCAACGCCAGGCTGCGGGATGAACTGCTCGACGGCGAGATCTTCTATTCGCTCCGGGAAGCAAAGAAAATCATCGAAAGCTGGCGCCGGCGATACAACACCAAGCGACCGCACAGTTCCCTCGGCCACAGACCACTGGCCCCGGAAACACTCATCCCGGTGGCACCGAGGCCGGTCATGCACTAATAATCAAACCGGACCACTCATGTGGGGCTGCTCATGAGAAGGCGCCATCAGTCAGGGCAACAAATCGTCCTCGCGGCGAGAAAACACGCTAAATTCCCTGCAAACACGGATTTCCGGAAGGCAGAGACCGGATTTCCCTCGGGTTCAAGCACTGTCACTTCATCACCCTCACAACGGTACTTGAGCCAGTCTGCGCGACGCGGGACAGGGTGCCAGGCGTTTGCTGGTGAAGTCCCGACCTTATTTGCTTTGTCGAGATGGAACTCGGGGAAGCGACTCCTGGCCGGTAAAGGTGGTCGGCGGCGAGTGCCGTGAACTTCCGCGTCAGGGCCTTGTTTCCGATTGCTGCGCCCGGGTTGGAACGAGCACTGTGCGAGTGAGAACAAGAGCGTGGCTGGACCTCAGTCTTCGGCCGTGGCGGCTCGCGGCTCCGAATCTGCATCGCAGATGCCTTTTCGCTTGACCGCTTGGTTGAGCCCACGCAGCCGCCCGATGCGGCGCGACGCGATCGGGCAGCCCATCATGCCGCCGATGTTCGATGCCTGATCCAACACGATATCCGGTTCCGTCCAGCCAGTGTGTCGCGCGTACGACTTGGCCATGGGCGTACATTCTTCCGATGCCAGGCATGGCGCGAAAGCTTCTCGAGCGCTCGACGTGACGAACAAGCTCGCTCGGAGCGCTGGCATCAAGGAAGAAAAGAGCAATATACACGCGCCCTGACCGCGCCAAACCTCAAGGCCGAAACAACGCATAGAGGTTGTACCCCTATGCGAAACAACAACCTTCAGACGAAAGTATTGTTGCAGATTCATAGAGCTTTAGCAATGATATTGCTCTGGCAGAATCATTGTTTCGATTCTGTCGGCACTGGACTTGGACTCAAACTATTTGAAGGGACATAGACATGAGAGATCTTCAGCAGCACGAAATCGAAAAAGTCTACGGTGCCGGCGGCAGAGGCAAGCGCGAGCGCGACTGCGGCTGTGATGGTTCCCGCAAGTCCAAAAAGTCGCACAAATCGAAGAAATCCCACAAGTCGCGCAAGTCGCACAAGTCCGGAAAGTCCGGAAGCGGGCGCAGCTGTGGCGGCGGCTACTAGGCACAGATCGCAACACGCATGATCAAATGCCCAGCTTCGCACAACGTTGAACGTTGCGAAGCCAACTCTTAATACGTCGCCCCGGATGATTTCATTCGGGGCGAATTTATCGAAGCAAAAGGTTTGCAAAAGCATTATGGATACTTTGGCCAACCAACCAGTGGGCGGGCGCCTTGCTACAATTCAAGAACTTTATTTGTTGGGTCAACCGCCGCTGTCTGAATTTCTCTCATTCGTTGAACGCTCCGTCGTTGATGGGGAATCGATGTCGCGCAAGGCTCTGATCGACGAGTGGCGCGCAGCGAATGACTACTATGGAGAATTGGAAGAACGTGAGGCGGGACTGGCCGACTCAATGAAACAGCTGCCGATAAGCGAGGAAATGCGGCCCCATATCGACGCGGCCAAGAAGGACCCTCGGTACAGTCGCATGTTCGACGAGCTTCCGACCGAGTTCGAGATGGTCGAGCTGGACAAGCTCGTCCTTTTTCAGGTGCGCGTAACGCGCACCTATTCGGAAATTCGGCAGAGAATGCTGGGGCGATCACCCTCGCAAGCGGACTTGCTGAAATTTTGCCTACCCTCCGAAAGCCCGGAAGCCTCGGTCGATTGTCGCAAGATGGGAAGCAAGTATGTTTTTTCCAGCGACTCCACGGACTTCCAGAGTTACTCCGCAGCCCATCTGCAGCCTGAGCAGCTCTTAGATCATGCTACTCCGGGAACGCTGGCGGGCATGGTCGGGCTCGGCGTGGGATACGGGTCGAACTACTTCACCGGGATCCGGTATGGCGACCGGATTCTGCTTCACAACGGCTACCACCGAGCGCATGCCTTGCGTTCCGCCGGAATCAGTCATGCTCCATGTATTGTCAGAACCGTGACCCGCATGGATGAACTGAGACTGGCGGCTGCGGAAGGCGTGGACGAGGACACCGGCTTTTATTTCCGCGCCGCGCGCCCGCCACTTTTGAAGGATTACTTCGATTCGAAGATTTGCAGGAGCTTCGAAGTCTACAAGAAGCGCAAGGTCATAGAGATTTCCTTCGACATACGGGAATATTCAGTTCGAATTTAGGTGGGGGATGGATAGTTCGGGCCCAGAAAGCGCGCCTGAAAGAAGGCAGGATAGGTCTGAACGCAGTTCAGAGCTCTTCCGGCGCGAGTCCATAGAAAGTCAACAGACAAAGCGCCTTGGCACGGTACTGTTGGCACCGTCGATATCACACCGGCTATTCGTGCTATTCAGCCTCGTTGCCGCGGTTGCGATTTTGGCGTTTCTTACCTTCGGAGAATATTCCAGAAAGGAATCCGTTAGCGGATGGATCGTTCCAGAGCAAGGAATGATCCGTATCACCGCACCCCAGCAAAGCGTGGTCACAGAACTAAATGTTAAGAACGGTGATGTGGTCAATAATGGCGACATGCTATTATCACTGTCCACCGAGCTTCACAGCACCGCAATCGGAGCTACACAGGAAGAAGTCGTAAAAGGCTTGAAGGCGCGCAGACAGAGTCTGCGGGACGAACACGAGGTCACTGAAAATCTGCATGTCCAGGAGATGGCAGCGCTCGAAAAGCGGCGCGAAAATCTGACCGAGGATCTGGCCCTGCGTGAACGGGAACTCGAACTGCAGGGCCGTCGGGCCGAGGCCGCGACCGAGGCGCTCGAACGGCTGAAACCTCTGGTCGATACGGGCAACGTCCTTGTGCAACGAATTCAGGAACTGGAGCAGGAACAGTTCGATCAGCTCGCACAGCTGCAGGCGATGGAACGCGACCGCATCAAAGCTCGCCGCGAATTCGCCGATCTTCTGGCCGAGATCGAGGCGAAACCATTTCAGCATCGGATAAAACTAGCGGCAATCGACCGCGAGATCGCCTCGATTGAGCAATCTCTGGCCGAAGCAGAGGCACGCAGACAGGTTGTCATCGTTGCGCCGCAAGCCGGGACCGTCACCGCGCTTCAGGCCGAACTGGGCGGAAGCGTGGACTCCCGGTTTCCTCTGCTCAGTATCATACCGCGCGGCTCCGAGCTGGAAGCCGAGCTCTTCTTGCCAAGCAGCGCGCGTGGTTTCATCCGCACCGGTCAGGACGTATTGTTGCGCTATCAGGCGTTCCCGTTTCAGAAATTCGGGCAGTATGACGGCAAGATTTCCGAAATCGCCCCCGCGGCGGTGCCGCAGAGTGAGCTCGCGCCGGGCTCACCCGGGATCTCAGGGGCCACACAACTCACCGAGCCGATCTATCTGGTCAAGGTCAAGCTCGCGCTTCAGAACGCCATCGCCTACGGCGAGGAGATACCGCTTCAGCCGGGAATGAAGCTTGAGGCGAACATCAAGATTGAAACCCGCAAGTTGTACGAGTGGTTTCTCGATCCCCTGTTTTCCATGATGGGGGCGCAGGCATGAACATCCTCGAGGGGGTCAGTTTCGGGGTCGGACGACGCCTGCCTATGGTCCTTCAGACCGAAGCGGCCGAATGCGGCGTCGCCTGTCTGACGATGCTCGCAGGGTATTTTGGACACCACGCGGACCTTTCAGACCTGCGGCGTCGTTTCGGGCTGTCGCTCAAGGGCGCGACGCTGACCGACATCATTCGTGTGGCGGATCAGATCGAGATGGCCACACGCTCCGTCCGGCTTGAGATGGACGAACTTCACCTGTTGAAGCTGCCCTGCCTGGTGCACTGGGACCTCAACCATTTCGTGGTTCTGAAGAGCGTTGGCCGAAAGCAGCTCGTGGTCCATGATCCGGCCGTCGGCATTCGCTACATTTCGCGCGACGAGTTCTCGAAGCACTTTACCGGCGTCGCAGTGGAAGTGACGCCCACCGGCAAGTTCGCGTCAAACGCACCGGCGCCGCGAGTGAGAATCCGGGATATGCTCGGGCGCCTCGTCGGATTCAAACGGTCGCTTCTGCAGCTTCTGATCCTGGCCTTCGCCATCGAGATGTTCGCGATCCTAAGCCCCTTGTTCATGCAATGGGTGGTCGATCAGGCCATCGTGTCCGCTGACTTTGACCTCCTGAACGTCCTGGTCTTCGGGTTCCTGATGGTGATGCTGATCCGGATATCCATTCAGGCCATGCGGGGATGGATGCTCATGGTGCTTGGCGCTTCTCTCAAGGTTCAGGCGCGCACCAACCTTTTTTCGCACCTGATCAACCTGCCCGCACCGTTCTTCGAGGCGCGGCATCTGGGCGACGTCATGTCCCGGTTCGAGTCGCAGGACAGCATCCTTCAGGCACTTACCACGGAGCTGATTGAGAGCCTTCTCGACGGTATCATGGTTGTTTTCACCTTGGTGATCATGATCCTGTACGCCCCGCTTCTGGCCGGGATCGTCGTCATTGGCGCGTTCCTCTATCTTCTGCTGCGATGGGCCTCTTACACTCCGCTGCGCCAGGCGTCCGCGGAAGCCATCGTGTGGTCTGCGAAGCGAGACAGCCACTTTCTTGAGAGCCTGCGCGGGATCAAGACCATCAAGCTGTTCAATTCGCAGGATCGCCGGCGCTCTCATTGGCTCTATCTGCTCGTCGAGTCGGTAAACCGGCAGCTGACGACGCAGAAGCTCAGGTTGTTCTTCAGAACTTCGAGATCGCTGCTGATTGGCACTCTCGCGATCATTGTCATCTGGCTGGGCGCATTGCGCGTGATGGAAAACGAGATGTCCGTTGGCATGTTGCTGGCATTCATCTCGTACAAGGATCAGTTCCTGTCGAGAACTGGCGCGCTGATCGACCGGCTCGTCGATCTGACCATGCTCAAGCTGCATGCGGAGCGTTTGGCCGACATTGCCTTGACCGATCGAGAACCAGAAGACGAGCAACCTGGAGGCGTCCGGCCCATCAGCGCTCCAGTCAGCGTAGAAGTGAAGGGCCTCCGGTTCCGCTACAGCGAAAATGATCCGTTCGTCCTTGACGGGATTGATTTCAAGATCGAAGCAAAGGAATCCGTTGCGATCATCGGGCAGTCGGGTTGCGGCAAGACGACCCTCCTGAAGCTCTTGGCCGGGCTTATGGAACCCACCGACGGCGTGATCCTGATCGACGGTGAACCGATAAAGCGCTTCGGCTTGACAAAGTACCGCAGCATGATCGGCGTGGTCATGCAGGACGATCAACTCTTCGCCGGATCGATTGCGGACAACATTTGCTTCTTCGCAGATCAGTACGACTTCGATCGGATCAAGGAATGTGCCAGTCTTGCCGCCGTCCATGACGATATCGCAGAGATGCCGATGGGCTATCACACATTGATCGGCGACATGGGCACAGTCCTGTCAGGCGGACAGAAGCAGCGGGTTCTGATCGCCCGCGCGCTTTACCACAAGCCGTGGTTCCTGCTTCTGGACGAAGCCACCAGCCACCTCGATCTTGGCAAGGAAAACAGCGTGAACACGTCCGTCAAGTCGGCCGACATTACCCGTCTGATCGTTGCCCACAGACCCGAAACCATAAAGTCCGCCGACCGGGCCATTGAACTCTCAGACGGCAAAATCGTGAGGGATTTCGCGTTGGTATCCGACAGAGGTGTGAGTATTTGATCCGGATCTGGCAGCGCCGACGCGCTGCCGAAATCTCGCAGCGAGGGGCCGATCGTTGCGACATTGGTCCTTTATCGCGCCCGGTTCCGCCTTCACAATCTGTTCCCTCTCGCGCGCTGTTCGTGGCACTGGCGGTTGCCTGACGTCAGCGCCGGTGGGACGGTATTGGGTGTTTTGACAAGGTAGGATTCCTTGCGCATCGTACCCACCCGCGAGCCGAGATAAGGCAGGCGTCCGGAACACGGCAGTGCCACCGCGAGATGTTCGTCAAGGACATGCGCCTAACCGATGCTTTGGTCTTATTTGCCGCGGACGGACATAGGGCTAGTCTTTCCGGACGTTGTTAGGGAGGACATGACATGAGCTGGACGAAGCCGAAAGCAGTCGAAATTCGCTGCGGCATGGAGATCAACATGTACGGGCCGGCCGAGGACGACGAGCGCGATCTGTTCTGAGTCGCCACGATGCTCCTGACCGTGCTGGGCGCAGGTGCCGGCGGCGGTCTTCCTCAATGGAACTGCGGATGCCGGAACTGCCGCGACGCGCGGAACGGCCGACTGCCACGGATGACGCAGTCCTCCGTGGCGGTTTCCGTGAACGGTGAAGATTGGGTGGTATTGAATGCGTCGCCGGACGCGCGCGATCAACTTGATCGAACACCATCCCTGCATCCGCCCGGGCTGCGCGGCAGTCCGATCAGGGCCGTGGTGCTGACGAACGCTGATGTCGATCATGTCGCGGGTCTCCTGACACTGCGTGAGAAAACCGGCTTCTCGGTCTTCGCCTCGGCCGAGATCCTCGCGGCGCTCGAAGACAATCCGATCTTCGGCGTGCTCGATCCTGCGCTTGTTGAGCGGCAAACGATTGTGCTCGACACGTCGTTCACTCCGACCGCGGGGTTGACGATCACTCCGTTTGCCGTGCCTGGCAAGGTCGCGCTCTATCTTGAGGACGAGGCGCCGGATACAGAAGCGATGGGCGAACAGACGATCGGTCTCTGCCTCGAGGAAGATCAATCGCGGGTTTACTACGTGCCGGGCTGCGCCACGATCCCCGACTGGCTGGTTCAAAGGTTGTCCGACGCCGATCTTCTCTTGTTTGACGGGACAGTCTGGGAGGATGCCGAGATGGAGGCCACCGGCACGGGCACGAAAACCGGCGCGCGGATGGGCCATGTCGCGATGAACGGGCACAGGGGCAGCCTCGCGCGTCTCGCGCCGCTCACAAACGGTCGCAAGGTTTTCGTGCATATCAACAACACCAATCCGGTTCTGCAGCCGGACGGTCCGGAACGGCGGACAATCGAGGCGGCGGGCTGGACGATCGCCCAGGATGGAATGGAGTTTCGGCTATGAACGAGATGTCCGCCGCGCGCGCCGCCTTCGAGGCCCGCCTACGCCGCATCGGCGAGGAGCGCTACCACGACCGCCATCCCTTCCACGCTTTGCTGCATTCGGGCGGTTGCACGATCGACCAGGTGCGGGCCTGGGTGGTAAATCGGTACTACTACCAATGCCGGATCCCGATGAAGGACGCGGCCTTCATGAGCCGCGTCGAGGATCCGGCCCTACGCCGCGCGTGGCGGTCTCGGATCGAGGATCACGACGGCAGCGAGGCCCGCGAAGGCGGCATCGCGCGCTGGCTAAAGCTGGCTGAAGCGGTCGGGCTCGATCCGGAATATGTCGCCTCGGCCAAGGGTGTCCTTCCTGCGACGCGTTTCGCGGTAGACGCTTATGTGCGATTCGTGCGTGATGAGCCGCTGCTCAAGGCGGTGGCCTCTTCGCTCACCGAGCTCTTCGCGCCGAAAATTCATGCCGAGCGCATCGCCGGGCTGCTGGAGCACTACGAATTCGCTACGTCCGAGACGATCAGTTATTTCCGCCACCGGCTGAACGAGGCGCCGAAGGATGTTCAGTTCGGGCTCACCTGGGTGCTTGACCACGCGGTGACGCCAGCCGATCAGGATGCGGCGGCGGCGGCGCTGACGTTCAAGACCGACGTGCTCTGGGCGCAGCTCGATGCGCTCTATTCGGCCTATATCGCGCCGGGAAACATCCCGCCCGGCGCCTGGCGGCCCGGCGAGGGGCTTGCACCATGACCCCGACGGCGATCCCCGTCCTGCCCCGCGGCGTGCGGATGCAGTTCGACCGCGTGCGGCGGACCGACGTCCTGCTCGGCCCGGAGCGCGCGCTCATGCTCGACCAGATCGGCGCGGCGATCCTGAAGGAGGTGGACGGGCTCCGCTCGGTCGAGGTGATCGCGGGCGATCTTGCCCGGCGCTTCGGCGCGCCCGAGGATCAGGTGCGCGCCGACGTCGCGGACTTTCTCGGCGACCTCGCCGACAAGCGGCTGGTGGACCTGACCGATGGCTGAGCCGCGCATCCCGCCCCCGATCGCGATGCTGGCGGAGCTCACGCATCGCTGCCCGCTCGCCTGCCCCTATTGCTCGAATCCGCTCGAACTGGCGTCCAAGGACACGGAGCTTTCGACCGAGACCTGGGGCCGGGTGTTCCGCGAGGCGGCCGCGCTCGGCGTCCTGCAACTGCACCTGTCGGGCGGCGAGCCCGCTGCGCGGCGTGACCTTGAGGAGCTGGTCGTCCGCGCGCGCGAGGCCGGGCTCTACACCAATCTCATCACTTCGGGCGTCGGGCTCACGCGCGCCCGGCTGGAGGCGCTGGAGGCGGCGGGGCTCGACCACATCCAGCTTTCGGTCCAGGGCGTCCGGGCCGAGATCGCCGACCGGATCGGCGGTTACAAGGGCGGCTTCGCCCGCAAGATGGAGTTGGCCGAACACATCGCAGAGCTCGGCTTTCCGCTCACTCTGAACGCGGTCATGCACCGCCACAACCTCGACGATCTGCCCGAGACGCTGGACCTCGCCCTCCGCCTTGGCGCCCGCCGGATCGAGGTCGCCTGCGTCCAGTTCCAGGGTTGGGCGCTGAGGAATCGGGCCGCGCTTCAGCCTTCGCGCGAGCAGGTCGAGCGCGCCAAGCGCGTCGTCGCGGAGGCGCGCAAGAGCCGGGCCGGGCGGCTGGTGATCGACTTCGTGCCGCCGGATTATTTCGCCGATTTTCCAAAGGCCTGCATGGGCGGCTGGGGCTCGACCGGGCTCAATGTCGCGCCCGACGGCACGGTCCTGCCCTGCCACGCGGCGCAGACCATCCCGGGGCTCGAGTTCCAGAGCGTCGCCACCGAGGCGCTCGCCGACATCTGGTATCGCGGCCCCGCCTTCATGGCGTTCCGCGGCACCGACTGGATGCCCGAGCTCTGCCGGTCCTGCGACCGCCGCGACGTGGATTTCGGCGGCTGCCGCTGCCAGGCGATGGCGCTGACGGGCGATCCCGCCGCAACCGATCCGGTCTGCCGCAAGTCGCCCCAGCGCGCCCGGCTCGACGCGATTGTCGCGGCCGAGGCGGACTACGATGTGCCCCCGTCCTTCATCTATCGCCGCTTGCGCGGCCCCGTTCCGGCCTGACCGCGCCGGTCCGGCGCAGCCTCCTACGCCCCTCGGCCAATATCGAAGCGCTCCCGTCGAACGAATGTTGCGCCTGGGTCCGACGCAGCACATGGGGCTGTCCCGGATCAAGGACGGAGAACTTGGGAGGGCGGCGATAAACGGCCGCCCAATCTGTAGTGAGGAAAGCCGTCCCGCGATCCGCCCAACGCAGCCTTGTCTGGACCGTCGCGCCGCCCAAACAGCTCGCCATGGACAACTGAGCGACTTTCAAGGCAAGGCGACCCAAGCGCGCGCCACGGGCGGGCGCATTCGCGTTCGACGATTGGGCTAGTTACGCGCCGTCAAGCGTTTGCTATCCTGAGTACCGACAGTCGGACCGCGTCGGGAGACAAACGCCATGACTCCAGCACCACGGGAAAGCGGAATCGCGATGACGTCGGCACTTATCGTGGACGACCATCCGCTGTTCTGTGATGCTCTGTCGATGACGCTGAAAGCCTTCGTCGGCATCGCCAAAATCGAGAGCGCCGACCGCCTGGAGATCGCGCTCGACAAGATCGAGGCCGGTACTGCACCGGACGTGATCGTGCTGGATCTCAATCTTCCCGACGTGAATGGAATGGATGGGCTCGTGCGCCTGCGTCAAGCGGCGGCAGCGACGCCGATCATTGTGGTCTCGTCACTCGCTGATCCGAAGGTCATCAGCGCGGCGCTCAGGGCCGGCGCGTCAGGCTTCGTCCCGAAGCATAGTCAGCGGGAGATCTTCCGCACCGCCTTCGCTGCCATCGCCAAAGGGGAAAGCTACGCGCCTGAAGGTTACCTGGCGGACGGGGGAGAGCCGGCGACGCCGCAAGAAGATGCGATCGCCCGACTGAACCTGTTGACCCGGCAGCAGTCGAAAATTCTGCAGCTGATTTGCGAGGGAAAACTGAACAAGCAGATCGCCTTCGATCTCTCGATCGCCGAAACAACCGTCAAGGCGCACGTCACGGCGATCATGCGCAAGCTAGGTGTCAGTAGCAGGACCCAGGCCGTGCTGATCGCACAGCAGGCAAACTTCGCGAGTCTCTTGCCAGAGTACGGCTAGAAAGCCTACGCTTTCGCGTCAGGGAGGAGACGCGATGGACAAGAGCGCCGAGGCGCTGACGCAGGTCGCGCGGGCGGGTAATTTCGTCCGCACGGCGCATTGTGAAGCGACCGACCCAGGTGCACTCGACCAGCTCGCGATGGATCTTGGCGACGCGCCGCTCGCGCTTGTCGTGCTCTTCGCCGCGCCGTCGGCGGACCTTTCGATCCTAACGCGAAAGGCAGCCTCGCTCTTCCCGGCTACGCCCGTCATCGGCTGCACCACCGCCGGAGAAATTTCCACCGAGGGCTACGCGGAGAATGAGATTGTCGCGATCGGCCTGCCCGCCAGTCACTTTGCAGTCGATACGATCCTGATCCCCGACCTTTCCGCGCTCCACAGCGAGGACCTGATCGGACGCCTCATCAGAAGCCGGCAGACTCTTGCTCGGCGCAATCCGGACTGGTCGGGCGAATTCGCCTTCCTGCTGGTTGACGGCCTGTCGATCAAGGAAGACGAGGTAACGTCGGCGCTTGCCTCCGGGCTCGGCCCGGTTCCGCTATTCGGAGGGTCGGCCGGCGACGGAACCCGGTTCCGCGAAACGCTCCTGTTCCACGATGGCCAGATACTGAAGAATGCCGCAATCCTGACCTTCGTGCGTTCGTCCTGCGCCGTGCGCGTCTTCAGCCTCGACCATCTTCGGCCGACCGAACGGCGGATGATAGTCACAGAAGCGGACCCTGACCGCCGCATCGTCCACCAGATCAACGCGGAACCGGCGGCGTTCGAATATGCGCGTATTCTCGGGAAGGACCCCGCCCAGCTTACCACATTCACCTTTGCTGCCCATCCCGTCGTCGTCCGGATCGGAGGAAAGCACCATGTCCGCTCTATCCGGCAGATGCGACCCAACGGCGACCTCGTGTTCTTCTCGGCCATCGACGAGGGGCTCGTCCTGACGCTCGCCGAGCCGGAACACATGGTGCAGCATCTCGATCGCGAATTGACTGCGCTCGGCGCGGAGGTTGCACCAGAGGCCATTCTCGCCTGCGACTGCATCCTACGCCGGATCGAGGCCCAGGATAAGCAGATGTTCGGCCAGATATCCGACACGCTGCGCCGACATCGGGTCGTGGGGTTCTCCACCTACGGCGAGCAGCACGGCGCCATGCACGTCAATCAGACCATGACTGGCGTCGCGATCTATCCTCCGCCTGAACGCTCGCGATGACCGATACGCTCATGAATCCCGCCGACCCTCCGGCACGTCAGAACGAGAAGCTTCTGCAGATCGTCGAGGTCCTGATGCGCCGCGTAGAGCAGGACACCGATGACAGCGGCGCGGCGTATGCGCAGTTCCAGCGGGCAGTCATGCTTGAGGACGAAGTGCGGCAGCGCACCTCGGAACTGGAACATGCGCTCGATCTTCTGAATGAATCGAATGGCCTTCTGGCCGAAGCGACGCGGGAGGCACAGGCAGCGCGCCAAAACCTCGCGGATGCAATCGAAACCGTGCAGGAAGGATTTGCACTATTCGACGCCGATGACACGATGATCATGTGCAATTCCCGCTTCGGGATGCACATGGCCGACATTCACGGCGCTCTCGTGCCGGGGCTGAGTTTTGCTGACTATGTCGGCCTCGTCAGCCGCTCCTCGCAGTTGGCTCTGCCCAAAAACGATACGCCTGAAAGCTGGGCCGGCCGGCGGATGCGCCGGCATGACGACAACCACGTCATGTTCAATGTCCGGCTTTCCGGCGACCGCTGGGTTCAGGTCTCCGAACACCGCACCCGGGACGGCGGCACGGTGATCCTGCAGACTGACGTGACCGACATCATCCGCCTCGAGCGCGAAGAGCGCGGCAAGCTGCTTGATAACCAGGCTCGGATGATCCGCGCGACGCTCGAACACCTCAATCAAGGGGTCTGCATCTTCGATGCACAGGGTCGGCTCGTCGACTGGAACCGCCGGCTTGGAAGGCTTCTGGAAATACCCGTTGGCCGGGTCCAAATCGGTTCGTCCTTCGACACGCTCGTCTTGCGGCTTTCGGCCGAGATGCATTTCAGCGGTACGGTGTCGACCGAGGCGTTGACCGCTTGGGCGGGGTCACAGTACCGCCGCGAGCCGCTGTCGTTCGAATTGAACCGCGGCGACGACCTTATACTTGCGGTGTTCGCACAGGAAATGCCGGATCGGGGCTTCGTGATGAGCTTCACCGACATCACGACCGAACGGCACGCGATGCGTGCGATCCGCGAGGCGAACGAGACGTTGGAGCAGCGCGTCCACGACCGCACGACAGAATTGGCCGACGCCCTGAGGCGCGCGGAACGCGCCAACGCTTCGCGGTCGCGCTTCGTCGCCGCCGCGAGCCACGACCTCCTTCAGCCCCTTTCGGCCGCCAAGCTCTACCTAGCGTCGATCTCGGACGAAGCGCTGGCTGACACCGCCCGGCGCACGCTAGAAAAGGCGCATAACGCGCTGACGAGCGTCGAGAGCATCCTCGACGCGCTTCTCGACATTTCCAGGCTGGAATCCGGCCATGCCGCGGTCGACGTCAAGCCCGTCGATCTCGGCGCCCTGCTGTCGCGGCTGCACGAAGACTTCGCGCCAATCGCGGCGCGCAAGGGACTGAAACTCGAATTTTCCGGCAGCGCAGCTGTCGTAAATAGCGATGCGCTCTATCTTCGCCGGATCCTTCAGAACCTCGTTTCCAACGCCATCCGCTACACCAAGGACGGCTCTGTGAGGGTCGAAACCGAACGGGACGGTGCACACATCTACGTGCGCGTAATCGACACCGGCATCGGTATTCCCGAGGACGAGCAGTCCAATGTCTTTCGTGAATTCCACAGGCTGAACGCGCAAGCGTCCGCAAGTGACGGCATGGGGCTCGGCCTGACCATTGTCGAACGCGCCTGTGCGCTCCTTGAACACGCGCTTGAATTGCGGTCGACCGTGGGACAAGGGACGTGCTTCACGATCTCGCTGCCGATTGTCAACCCGGACGCGCCTTACACCGCCGCACCCTCTGCTCAGCGGCTCACGCCGCTTGTGGTTCCCACAGACGGTATCGTCTGCCTCGTCGAAAACGACGCGGAGTTCCGCGCTGCAACGTGCCAACTTCTGGAGAAATGGGGCTTCGACGTAATCGACGTCGAAAGCGGCGAGAGTGCCCTGTCTCTGCTGGACGAAATCGACATCGTTCCAGATGTTTTCCTCGTCGATTATCAACTCGGCGCCGGGATGAGCGGGCTCGATCTCATCAAGAGATTGCAAAGCCGCCACGGTCGCCTTTCCGCCCGCATCATCACCGCAAACCGATCTCCGGAGATCGTGCAGCGTTGCGCCGCCGCCAGCGTCGGAGTGCTCTACAAGCCCGTCAAGTTCGAGGAACTAGCTGATTTCCTGCTGGCCGACGCTTAACCCGGTCAAGCGTCGCAGCCCAGGGCTGATACGCGGAAGTGTGGTTCCGCCAGCGTCCAAGTGCCATCAGTTGATCTCAGGCTCTCCGATCGGCCCGCCGAACTCGGCGCGGAGAAAATCGAAGTCGCAGCCCTTGTCGGCCTGCTCGACATGCTTGGTGAACATGAGGCCATAGCCGCGCTCGTAGCGCGGAGCGGGCGCGGTCCATGCCGCGCGGCGCTTTTCCAGTTCCACTTCGGAAACCCGCATCGTCAATGTCCGGTTCGGGATGTCGAGTTCGATGATATCGCCATCGCGCAAGAGCCCGAGCGGGCCGCCGACGAAGGCTTCCGGCGCGACATGCAGCACGCAAGCTCCGAACGAGGTGCCGGACATGCGCGCGTCCGAGATCCGCACCATGTCGCGATGCCCATCCTTCAGAAGCGCCTTCGGCATCGGGATCATCCCCCATTCCGGCATTCCCGGCCCGCCCTGCGGGCCTGCATTTCTGAGAACCAGGACATGGTCGCATGTCATCGGATAGTCTGGATCGTCAATGATCTTCTTCATCTCGGCATAGCTGTCGGCCACGATGGCCGGGCCGAAATGCTTGTGGAACTTCGGATCACAGGCGGCGGGCTTGATGACCGCGCCGTCAGGCGCAAGGTTGCCTTTCAGCACCGCAAGCGAGCCTTCGTGATAGACCGGGTTCGACATGGGCCGGATCACGTCGTCGTTCCAGACCTGCACATGATCCAGCCCCTCCGTCAGCGGCCGTCCCGTGACGGTAATCGGCTTATCCGAAAGCTTTTCGCGGATTTGCTTCATCAACGCGCGCAGTCCCCCGGCGTAGTAGAAATCCTCCATCAGATAGTTCTTGCCCGACGGCCGGATGTTGGCGACGACCGGCGTCGTCCGCCCAATCCGGTCGAGATCGTCGAGCTCCAGCGGAATCCCCGCCCGCCGCGCCATGGCGATGACGTGGATGATCGCATTCGTGGAGCAGCCCGTCGCCATCGCCACTGCCACGGCATTGTCCACCGCCTCACGCGTGATGATCTTGCCCGGCGTCAGGTCCTCCCACACCATCTCGACGATCCGGCGCCCGCATTCGGCGCTCATCCGCTGGTGGTTGGCGTCCGCAGCCGGGATCGAGGACGCCCCGGGCAGCGTCAGTCCCATCGCTTCGGCGATCGCGGTCATGGTCGAAGCCGTGCCCATCGTCATGCAATGCCCATAGGACCGCGCGATACCCCCCTCGATGCCAACCCATTGCTCCTTCGAAATCGTGCCCGCACGGCGTTCGTCCCAGTACTTGAACGCGTCCGTGCCGGACCCAAGGGCATTGCCTGCGTAGTTGCCGCGCAGCATCGGACCGGCCGGAAGATAGATGAAGGGCAGACCCATGCTGACCGCGCCCATGACCAGCCCGGGCGTGGTCTTGTCACATCCACCCATCAGGACCGCGCCGTCGACAGGATGGGAGCGCAGAAGCTCTTCCGTCTCCATCGCCAGCAAGTTGCGGTAGAGCATCGTCGTCGGCTTCACGAAGGTTTCCGAAAGCGACAACGCAGGCAGTTCCATCGGCATGCCGCCATTCTGGAGGATGCCGCGCTTCACCCACTCCGCCCGGTCCTTGAAGTGCATGTGGCAGGGTTGCGCTTCGGACCACGTGTTGAGGACCGCGACGATCGGCTTGCCTTCCCAATCCTCGGGCCCATAGCCCATCTGCATGGCGCGGCTACGGTGCCCAAACGAGCGCAGATCGTCCGGCGCCATCCACCGGGCGGAGCGGAGGTCGCTGTAAGTCTTGGCTTTCGTCATCGCTCGCCTTACCTTAGGAATCCGTGTTATTATAACGACATACGACTCATGGTCGATCGACCTTCGCAGGTTCAGCCGTTAGCCAGCCTACGCTGCTCTTCACGCAGCGCGAAGATGTCGAGATCATCCTTGACCTCAACATCGTCGAGCGTGATGACCTGATCGCGGCTGACTGGCCGCCTGAGCTTGATGTGGTGCGCCAGCCCGATGGGCAGGGCGCCCGCAGCGGCGGACAGGCGGGACGGGATCGCCTTTGCCCAGACCTTGAAGCCGCCCTCGCCATCCAGCATTTCGCCGGCCTGGAAATCACCCTTCGCGGTCGCCACAGCATCGGCACGCCAGCGGGCCGAGTTGCCGGTGGGCTCTCTGCGTAGCACGGCGGACAGGACGGAGACGCTGGTTTCCAGTCCGATCAGGTGGAAAGGACGCCACATGGATCCGTACCAGCCGGTTTCGTCAGTTTGCAGACCGTACTGCTGGAAACACGCGCGGGTATACTTGTCCGGGGCGCGAAACGTCACGAACATCCCGTACTGGATGTTGTTGAAGACGACCCGCCCATCGGGTTCACGGCTGGCCGCAATATCCACCAGCCCCGCCTTCGGCAGACGCCCGCCATCGGCCTGGGGTTTGAAGACTTGCGCGAGATCGTGCAGCCCCGATGGGTGGAACGCGAGCCCATCATCGGGGCAATCGAGCCCCGTCGCATTGGCCACCGCCGCCATCTCGATCGCGGCCTTGGTACCGTCGGTGAAGGAGTTGTACATTTTCGGGTTGAAATCGCCCCTCGCCACCTCTTCCTCGGTCCATCCGTAGAACCCCCAGACGGTATCGGGGGTGGAGTAGCGATAGGGTGGTGCGAAGTTCATGCCCTTGCCCGCAGCCACAAGCTTGAACCCGCAGGCGTGAACCCAGTCGACAAGTTCGCAGATCGCCGCGGGCTGGTCACCGTAGGCCATGGAATAAACGACGCCCTTCTGCCGGGCACGCTCGGCGATGAGAGGACCGCAGAGTACGTCGGCTTCGACATTCACCATAACCACGTGCTTGTCCGCCTCGATCGCCGCCAGCGCATGGCGTATTCCGGCGATGGGATGACCGGTAGCCTCGATGACGCACTCGATACCGCTAAAGGCGAAAAGCGCGGCGGCATCTTCAGTGACGAAAGTGGTGCCGCTGTCATAGGCGTCGCCCAGCGAGGTTGCCGCGAAGCGCTCATCCTCCCAGTGAACGCGCCTCAGTGCTTCCCGCGCCTTGCCCGTATCGAGATCGGCGATTCCGACGACGTGGTAGCCCGGGATATGCTTGGCCTGCGCCAGCACCATCGATCCGAACTTGCCTGCGCCGATCAGGCCGATGCGAACGGGTTTGCCCTCGGCGTTGCGCTCGGCCAGCATGGATGACAGATTCATCGGGCGGTCCTATTCGTCCTCGTTCATGCGACACGGTAGCCAGTGACACGTGTTCCGGACCATCCCTTTTTTCGACTTGTTCATTGGGATTAGCCAAAGGAGTGTTAGAGAAATCGCGCTTGCCAAGGCCGGGCTAAGAAGGCGATTACCAAACGGCCAGCAACAGCCCCTACGAAGGAGGCGTGGATTGGAACGCCAACGGGAGATATCTGGATCGAACACAAGCCTTGCCCAGCGTGCCTGGGCGATCCGGCGCAATGCGCTCCTGATGGGTGAGGTTCAGGGCCAAGGCTACATTGGCCAGGCGCTCGGGGTCGCCGACGTGCTCGCCGTGTCCTACTTTCACGCCCTCAATTATCGCGCGAACGACCCTGAATGGGAGGCGCGCGACCGGTTTCTTCTCTCCATCGGCCACTACGCGATTGCGCTATACGCGGCGCTGATCGAGGCTGGCGTTCTGCCCGAAAACGAGATTGAAACCTACGGGATGGACGACAGCCGGATGCCCATGTCGGGCATGGCCGCCTACACGCCGGGCATGGAGATCACCGGCGGTTCGCTCGGCCACGGGCTTGGCATCGCGGTCGGCATGGCGCTCGGGCTGAAGCGCAAGAAAAACCCCGCCTTCGTCTACAACATGCTGTCGGACGGCGAGTTGGGCGAAGGCTCGACCTGGGAAGCGGTGATGAGTGCGGTCCAGTGGAAGCTCGACAACCTCATCGCAGTGGTGGACTTCAACAACCAGCAGGCGGACGGTCCGACGACCAATGCGCTCGCGACCGGGACCGAAGCCCCAAAGTGGGAAGCCTTCGGCTGGTATGCGCAGGAGGTCGACGGGAACGACATGTCCGCGCTGGTCGAGGCGTTCGACAACGCGCGCAACCACCCCAGCGCCAAGCCCCGGGTGATCATCTGCAAGACGAAGATGTGCAAGGGTATACCTTTCCTCGAAGCCCGCGAGATTACCCATTTCATCCGCGTCGAGGCGGACGAATGGGCGAAGGCGCTCGCCGTTCTGGACGAGGACAAGCCGCAATGACGCATGAAATCCCCATAGGCGCGCTGTCCCGCCGCAAACCCAAGCACACAGCCCGTACCCTTCCCGTTTCGGAGACCGGAGAGCGACTCAGGACCTCCGCGATGATCGCGTCGCTCGACGCCGAAGGGAGGGAGACGGTTGCCGCACCCTTCGGCCATGCGCTCTGCGAACTGGCGCGGATACGAGAGGACATCGTCGGGCTGACAGCGGACCTGTCGAAGTACACCGACCTACATGTGTTCGCGAAGGCGTATCCCGACCGCTTCTACCAGATGGGCATGGCCGAGCAGGTTATGATCTCGGCTGCCGCCGGACTCGCGCGCGAGGGATTTACGCCCTTCGCCACGACCTACGCCGTCTTCGCGTCGCGCCGCGCCTACGACTTCATCGTCATGGCGATCGCGGAGGAAAATCTGCCGGTCAAGATCGTCTGCGCCCTGCCCGGCCTGACGACCGGTTACGGCCCCTCGCATCAGGCGACCGAAGACCTCGCGATCATGCGCGGCATGCCGAACCTGACCATCGTCGACCCCTGCGACGCGGTGGAGATCGAACAGGCGACGCACGCCATCGCGGATCATCCAGGCCCCGTCTACATGCGGCTTTTGCGCGGGCAAGTACCGAACGTGCTCGGTGAGTTCGGATACCGCTTCGAACTCGGCAAGGCGAAGCTCATTCACGACGGCAATGACGTGCTGTTCATCTCGACCGGCTTCATGACGATGCGGGTGATCGACGCGGCGCGAATGCTCAAGTCGGACGGCGTGGATTGCGCCGTGCTGCACGTGCCGACGCTGAAACCGCTGGACGTGGAAACGATCAAGGCTGAGGCCGCAAATAGGGGGCGGCTTGTCATCACCGCCGAGAACCACACCATCGTCGGCGGCCTGGGCGAAGCGGTGGCAGGGGCGCTCATGCGCAGCGGCGTCCTTGTGCCGTTCCGGTCCATCGCGCTGCCCGACGAGTTTCTCGATGCAGGCGCATTGCCAACGCTACACGATCAATACGGCCTGTCCGTTGACCAGGTCACGCGGCGGGTCAAGTCCTGGATGGACAACTAGTCATGGCCGGAACCGCGATAATCGGTTTGGGAATGATGGGCCAGGGCATGGCCCGAAACATTCTGAAAGCCGGCATCGATCTCAAGGGCTACGACATCTCGGCACCCGCACGTCAGCGCTTTTCCGAAGCCGGCGGAGTAGCGGTGGAGAGTGCGAAAGCGGCGGCGGAGGGATGCGATCTGCTTCTGGTGATGGTCCAAACCGCCCTGCAGGTCGAAGCGGCCCTGTTCGCGTCCGGTGCGGTCGATGCGCTGATGCCTGGATCGACTGTGGTGCTGTCGTCCACCATCGCCCCGACCGACGTGCGAGTCTTCGCTCAGTCGCTGAGTGCGGCGGGCCACGTGACGCTCGACGCGCCCGTTTCCGGCGGCCAGACCGGGGCCGATGCGGGCGCGCTGACGATCATGGCGGCCGGGCCAGACGCCGCCTTCACCCGCGCAGGAGAGCTGCTTGCTGCGATCTCGAGGAAGGTTCACAGGGTGGGGAGCGAACCCGGCATGGGCGCCACCTACAAGGTCGTGCACCAGCTGGCCGCAGGCGTGCACCTCGTGGCCGCCGCGGAGCTCATGTCGCTCGGGGTCAGCGCCGGCTGCGATCCCAAGATGCTGCATGAGATCGTATCATCTTCTTCGGGCCAAAGCTGGATGTTCGACGACCGCGTCCCCCGCATGATGTCTGCCGATCCGTCGCCGACCTCGACGGTGGATATCTTCGTCAAGGATGTCGGGCTGGTTCTGCAAACTGGACGCGAAAGCAATGTTCCGCTGCCTCTCGCCGCCGCGGCGCACCAGATGCTCATTGCCGCGGCGGGGCTGGGCCTCGGATCGGAGGACGACAGCATGGTCGTGAGAGTCTACGAGGCGCTGACGGGCAAGACGGTGCACGAAAGCTGAGGCGGCGAGCGATCGCGCGAGAGGAGTGGAGAATGGGACTTCTTGAAGGGAAAACCGCGATCATCACCGGCGCTGCGAGCCCGCGCGGATTGGGCAAAGCCACGGCGACGCTGTTTGCGGAGCATGGCGCGCGCGTCGCGATTCTCGATCTTGACGCGGCGCAGGCCGAAGATGCCGCCGGTGACATCGGCGAAGACCATATCGGCCTGGCCTGCGACGTGACCCGCAAGGCCGACTGCGACGCCGCGGTGGCGGCCGTGCTTGACGCATTCGCTCAGATCGACATCTTGGTGAACAATGCGGGCATCACGCAGCCCCTGAGGATCATGGACATCAGCCATGAGAACTACGACGCGGTGCTCGACGTAAACCTGCTTGGCACGCTGAACATGAGCCAGGCGGTCATCCCCCATATGCGGAACCGCAGGACCGGGTCGATCGTGAACATGTCGTCGGTCTCGGCGCAGCGCGGCGGCGGCATATTCGGCGGACCGCACTACTCGGCCGCCAAGGCGGGGGTGCTGGGCCTGACCAAGGCGATGGCGCGTGAACTCGCGCCCGACGGGATCCGTTCGAACGCGATCTGCCCCGGCTTTATCGCAACCGATATCACCGCCGGGAAACTGACGCCCGAGATGCGGGTCCAAATCCTCGCCGGTATCCCGATGGGGCGCGCGGGAGAAGCTTCGGACGTCGCGGGGTGCGCGCTATTTCTCGCCTCCGCCCTTTCGGCCTATGTCACCGGCTCGGAAGTCGATGTGAACGGCGGCTCGCTCATCCACTGATAAGGGGGCTTCGCGCGACCTTCCTAGTCGGGATTGCGCGAAAGCTCGCTCACGACATCGATCTCCTCGATGCTCAATCCATGCTCGGCGGCGATCCGGCCTCTGTCGGTCTCGTGCCGGTCCGGCTGTTCCTGCAGCCAAGCCAAGAACAGCCGCACCGCGGCGATTCAGGAAGCGGGACGGACAAATCGGCCAATAGGCCGGAAAGCTCTGCATCGGCAGCGTCGGCGGGATCGGTACGAGCTGCCCATCAGCCACTTCCTGTGTCGCCAGCGCAAGCGATTCCAGCACGATGCCAGCGCTGTCGACCGCCATTTGCAGCGCCATCGAGGAACGTATCAGGATCAACTTGCGGTTCCCGCGCGTCTCGCAGCATGCCCAGGGCGTTGGCCGATTTCTGGAAAAGTTGCTCACCCTCCAGCGTGAGGGTCAGCAGCCGGCCGTCGCGGCGAAACAGCTTCAGGCCAAGCTCCTGTTCGAGCGACTTGATCTGCTGGCTTACCGCCGATGGCGAAACAGAAAGCTCCTCCGCCGCGCGCGTGACGGTTCCGTGCCGTGCGACGATTTCGAACTAGAGGATGCCGTTCAGGTTCGCGCTGCGTGCCATGGGACAGTCAGCCGAAGGCGCGCAGGGCCCGGAGCCCGGTCAAACGGCGGCGATGGCCTCCTGGCGCTGGCTGCCGAGCCCCTCGACCGTAAGCTCCATCACGTCGCCCGGGCGCAGGAAGCGCTGCGGCTTCATCCCCATCCCGACACCCGACGGGGTACCCGTCGCGATGATGTCGCCCGGCACCAGTTTCATGAAGCGGCTCATGTAGGAGACGATTTCTGCCACACCAAAGATCATGTCGTCTGTGTTCGAATCCTGCACAATCTCGCCATTCAGGGACAGGCTGAGACCGAGCTTCTGCGGATCGGGCACCTCGTCCACCGTGACGAGCCACGGGCCGATGGGCCCGAATGTCGGGGCGGACTTGCCCTTGATCCATTGCCCGCCCATTTCGATCTGAAATGCGCGCTCAGAGACGTCGTTGATCGTGCAATAGCCAGCGACGTGGCCGTGCGCATCGGCTTCGCCGACGTAGAGCGTCTCGCGCCCGATCACTATGCCCAGTTCTACCTCCCAGTCGGTCTTCACTGAATTGGGGGGGATGATGACCGGATCGTAAGGCCCGGACAAAGCCGACGAGGCCTTGGAGAAGACGATCGGTTCTTTCGGCGGCTCCGCTCCGGTTTCGGCCGCGTGCTTGGCGTAGTTCAGACCGATACAGAAGAAGTTCGGCACCGACGCTAGACAGCTGCCGATCCGGCCCGGCTCTGCGACAATCGGCAGACTGTCCAGATCGAGCGCGCGGATCCGGTCCAGCGCCTCGGACGAGACGCCGGCGCCGGCTAGATCCGGCACCTTGCCCGACAGATCGCGGACCTGCCCGTTCGAATCGAGAAGCCCAGGCTTTTCGCTACCAGCAGGTCCGTATCGCAGCAGTTTCATAGGGGCTCTCCGACTTCTGAGTTGTTGTTTGCGCCGCCGCTGATTTCCGCCTCGACCACCGCGCGGATATCCTCGGCCAAGCGCCATAGATGATTATCGATCGCGGCCCGTGCAGCGTCAGGATTCCGTGCCTTCAGAGCGTCGAGTATCCGGGTGTGTTCGCTCACCACCCGTTCGCGGTTGCGCCGCTGGCTGGCGGCGAGATAGCGGGCCCGCCACAGCCGTTGCAGGAAGGTGCGATGCGTCTCGGCAAGCGCATGGTTGTGCGATGCCTCAGCAATGGCGGTGTGGAAGGACATGTCGATCTCGAACATGTCAAGCGGATCAGACTCGGCGAAGTGCTCAGCCATGTAGTCGACGATCCCGCCGATCCGCTCGATATCCGCTTCGGTTGCGTCCCTGCAGGCGAGCTCCGCCGAAAGCTTCTCCAGCGCGATCAGCACTTCGGCTTGATCGGAAACATCCTTGAAGTCGGGTTGCGCGACGATTGGGCTGCGCGACGGGCGCAGGCGGACGAGGCCCTCCTTTGCGAGAATGCGAATCGCTTCGCGCATCGGCGTGCGGCTCACGCCGAGTTCCGACGCGTTGTCACGTTCCTTGATGGATGTTCCCGGAGGAAGCTTGCCGCGAAGAATGTCTCTTCGCAGGTGGTTCGCTATCTGCTCGGCCAGAATTGGTTCGGCCATCGGGCCCCTTTTCCGAGTTTACTTAGGTGGTTGCGGGCTTATCCGAGCGAGCTTGCGCCGCCACCCTCATGGTCAGGTTTTCCAGTTTGGTATACCAAAATATGTTGATTGTCGACCCGGCATTCGCTAGCGTTCCCCAAGATGGTATACCATCTTTCGCCGCGCGTGGGAGGACGCGCGAAATGGAACGGGCGGCCGAAACAGGACGCCAAGGGAGGAAGTTACATGACGCTCAAGACCCTGCTTGCGACGGCCGGAGCCACTGTCGCGATGGCAACCGCGGCTATGGCTGATCCGGTCACGCTGAGGATCCAGACTCACTACGCGACCGAGCACCCGACGGGAAAAATGCTCGCGGAGTGGATGGACGATGTGCAGACGATGTCGAATGGCGAAATCACCGTCGAGATGTTCTACTCGTCCTCGGTCGTGGCCACGACCGAAACGTTCGACGCTGCGATCAACGGCATTGTCGACTGCGACGCAACCGGCGGCGCCTACCAGACCGGCAAGAACCCGGCCTTCCAATTCGTTGGCGACATCATGGGCGGCTATGACACCCCCTGGCAGCAATATTCGTGGCTCTACTACGGTGACGGCTACGCCGCCGCGCAGGAGCTATACAACGCGCAGAACATGCAGCTGATCGGCTGGGCGATCTATGGCCAGGAATCGCTGTCCTCGTCGAAGCCAATCGCCGGGTTCGAAGACCTGAAGGGCTGGAAGTTCCGCTCGCCCCCCGGGATGGAAACCGAGATCTTTGAAAAGCTGGGCGCCTCGCCCATCGTGATGGACTTCACCGAGATCTTCACCGCACTGGAAACCGGCATCATCGACGGCGCCGACGCATCGGGTCTGGCGAACAACGTCGGCCTGGGCCTCTACGACATCGTGAAGCACGCAACCTACCCCGGCTTCCACTCGATGCCGTCTGACCACCTGGCCTGCAACCTCGACGTCTGGAACGGCTTGACCGAGCAGCAGCGCCGCATCATCGACACCGCATGGCAGAAACTGTCGTTTCACATCGCGCTGTCGAACGAACGGAACAACGCCGAGGCAGCGGCCAAGCTGCAGGCCGACGGCGTGACGCTCTACAACTGGTCGGCCGAGGACCGTGCCGAGTTCCGCAAGGCCGCGCAGGCCGCATGGGACGACTGGGGCACCCGTTCGCCCGAAGCCGGCGCCCTTCTGGAAAGCCACAAGGCATACCTGAAGCAGCTCGGCCTAATCAACTAACGGGTCGATGCCGCCGGCAGCGGCCTGCTGACCTCGGTGAGTCCCGGCAATGGGGCTCACCGTTTCTTTCAGCCGAAACATCCGGACCCGCAGGGAGGCGCACGCGATGGAGAAGGAAAGCGTTTGGCTTGGGCGGTTCAGGGGACCGGTTCGGCTGGCCATGCTGGTTTTCACCGCGCTAACCTTTCTCATTTTCGCCTGGCTGGTTTTGAACCGGTTCTTATCCGCAGACGCGATCGGCATGCATGAAATGATCCGGCCCGCCGGGCGGCCCATCGTGACCGCCATGCTTTGCTCTATCGGTGGGGCGATCCTTTTCGCATCACTCTATCTATCCGATTTTCATGGCGTGATTGAGCGCGAGCCGCACGGCATTTTCGACTTTCTATCGCTCATCACCTCGCGGATGGCGATGATCATGGTCGCGCTCATCGTGATCGTGATGTTCTACGAAGTCGTCTCTCGCTACGTCTTTTCGCGCCCTACGCTCTGGGCAAATGAGCTCTCGCTCTGGATCGCCGCCTTCGTGTTCCTGTTCGCGGGCCAATATGCGATGCAGCAGCGCAGCCATATCCGCATCTACGTGATCTACGACCTGATGCCGCGCTGGATGCAGAAGACCGCTGACGTCGTCTCGCTGCTTCTGCTCCTGGCCTTCACCCTCGCGCTGGTTTGGGGCGGTTATTCCGACGCCGAGACCCGGCTCCTGCGGATGGAGACCTTTGGCACCGCATGGGATCCGCCGATCCCGGGCATCGTGAAGCCCGCGATTCTCATCATCATCGTTCTCGTCGCCTTGCAGGCGGTGTCGAACCTGATCGCCGACTGGAACAAGCTGCCCGAACATCACGGCCTCGAGGAGGTCGACGAAGCCGAGATCGAGAACATCCGCCGGACCCTGGGGGACTGAGATGGAATTCCTCGAACTCTTCGCCTGGATGAAGGTGGACGACATCGCCACGCTCAGCGTGCTCCTTCTGATCGGCATGTTCGTGCTTCTGGCGATCGGCATGCCGCTCGGATTCGCCTCGGCCTTCCTGGCCGTCGCCGTCCTGGTCATGAAATTCGGCCCCGAACTGCTTTTCGGCAACTTCGGCAGGGGGCCGCTTTCGGTGCTCGCCCAGGCGGTCTACCGACAGATGACGAACTACGTCCTCATATCGGTTCCGCTCTTCATATTCATGGCTGCGCTTCTCGAGCGGTCCGGTATCGCGCGGGACATGTATTCCTCGCTCAACCGCTGGCTTAGTCGAACCCGCGGAGGCATCGCGATCGTGACCTCGATCATGGCGGTGATCATGGCCGCCATGTCGGGGATCATCGGCGGCGAAGTTGTGCTTCTGGGTCTGATCGCGCTGCCGCAGATGCTACGGCTCGGCTACAACCAGAATTTGGCCATCGGGACGATCTGTGCATCCGGCAGTCTCGGGACCATGATCCCGCCCTCAATCGTGCTGATCTTCTATGGTCTGGTGACCGAGACATCGATCAAAGCGCTCTTTACCGCGTCCTTCCTGCCGGGCTTCATGCTCGCATCCTTCTTCATTATTTACATTCTGGTCCGCACCAACCTGAACCCGTCTCTAGCCCCCCTGCCCGAGGACGATCCCGACGACCCCAAGGGGCGTGAAAAGTTCCTGCGCTTCGTCGGATTCCTGTCGCGCTTTGCGCTTTGGATCACGGGCTTTCTGTTCGTGCGCGCCATTTTCTTCACGATGACCGGTGACAACAAGGTCCAGGAAGGCGTCGATCCCATCGCGCTCGGCATGGTGTCGGACATTCCCTACATCGTCGGCGCCTTCGTGATCGCGCTCGGCCTCATCTTCCTCGTCGGCCGCGAGCGGACGAACGAGGGCTGGGAAATGGGCAAGGGCCTGATCGCGCCGGTCATCGTCATCGGCGTCGTGCTGGGTTCGATCTACATGGGGATCACCGGCATCACCGAAGCCGCGGGCATGGGTGTCGTCGCGGTCTTCACAATCAGCCTCATCCGCCGCGAGATGTCTTTCGAGATCGTGTGGGACAGTCTGATGCGGACGCTTAAGTCGACGGGGACAATCATCTGGGTGACGATCGGCGCCGCCTCGCTCGCCGCCGCCTACACGCTCGCGGGTGGGCCGACCTATGTCGCCAACATGATTGTCGCGGCGGAACTGCCGACCATGGGCATCATCCTCGTGATGATGGTCATCTTCCTCATCATGGGGATGTTCATGGACTGGGTCGGCATCGTGCTGCTGATCATGCCGGTCTTCCTGCCCATCGTGCTGAAGCTGCCGGTGGAAGAGATCGGGATGTTTGGCAGTCTCGAGCCCAAGCATGTGGCAATCTGGTTCGGCGTGGTGTTCTGCATGAACATGCAGGTCAGCTTCCTGTCGCCGCCCTTCGGCCCAGCGGCCTTCTACCTCAAATCGGTGGCTCCGCCGCACATTTCCCTGACGGCGATCTTCCGGGGGTTCCTGCCTTTCATAGTACTGCAGCTTGTTGCGCTGTCGGTGCTCTTGATCTGGCCGCCGATCGTGTCGCTGTTCCTCAAGTAGCGGCTTGAGACTAACCGAGGGCGGACTAGGCCGCCCCGGAAGATTTACGGGCTTCGCGCGGTCTGCCCCGCATCATCCCGGCGCCCGGTCACTTCGGAGGGCCATTGTGCTCGCCCGTTCTCGAGGTTCATTGATGAAGACCGTTCGCCTCTCGAATGCCGACAATGTTGTCACTGCCATCGTCCAACTCGCCCCGGGAGATGAAGGCGCGCGTGAGATCATCCCGCGCGGACACAAGATGGCGAACTCCGAAATCGCGACGGGCGAGCCAGTGCGAAAGTACGCGCAGGTGATCGGCTATGCCGCCTGCGACATCTCTCCGGGCACACACGTCCACACCCACAACCTCGAATTCCGGCACGTCGACACCGAGTATGAGTATTCGACCAATCTTCGCCCCGTCGAACCCGCAAATACCGTCGACACCTTCATGGGCTATCGGCGGGCATCGGGTCGGGTGGGGACGCGCAACTACATCGCGGTGCTCACTTCGGTTAACTGCTCGGCCACCGCCGCCCGGATGATCGCGGCCCATTTCACGCCCGACAGGCTCGCCTCCTACCCCAACGTCGACGGTGTCGTCGCCTTCGTGCATGGCACCGGTTGCGGCATGGCAGGTTCGGGTGATGGGTTCGAGGCGCTGCAGCGCGTCATGTGGGGTTACGCCCGCAATCCCAATGTCGGCGCTGTGCTGATGGCGGGGCTCGGATGCGAGATGAACCAGATCGACTGGCTGGTCGAGGCTTACGGTCTGACACCCGGCCCGCTTTTCCAGTCCATGAATATTCAGGACGTGGGCGGGCTGAGAAAGACGGTCGAGCTTGGGGTCAAGAAGATCGAGGCGATGCTTCCCCTCGTCAATCAGTCGACGCGAGAGAAGTGCCCCGCTTCCGACCTGATGGTCGCCCTGCAATGCGGCGGTTCTGATGCGTGGTCCGGCATTACCGCCAACCCGGCGCTTGGATATGCCTGCGACCTGCTCGTGGCCCAGGGCGGCACTGGTGTCTTGGCAGAAACGCCCGAGATCTACGGCGCAGAGCATCTGCTGACCGCCCGCGCCGCAAGCCGCGAAATCGGAGAGAAACTCATCGGGCTGATCCGGTGGTGGGAGGACTACACCGCCCGCAATCTTGGCTCGATGGACAACAACCCCTCACCTGGAAACAAGAAGGGCGGCCTGACGACGATCCTCGAAAAATCCCTCGGCGCGGCGGCGAAGGGCGGCACCACCCCTCTGACCGGCGTCTACAAGTACGCCGAGCCCGTGACCGCGCAGGGGTTCACCTTCATGGACAGCCCCGGCTACGATCCCGCCTCGGTCACCGGTCAGATCGCCAGCGGCTGCAACCTCGTGGCTTTCACCACCGGGCGCGGCTCCGCCTTCGGCGCCAAGCCCTCCCCATCGATGAAGATCGCCACGAATACCGAAATGTATACCCGCATGACCGAGGACATGGACGTGAATGCCGGGCGTATCCTGACGGATGGCGCGAGCATCGAAGAGGTCGGGCGAGAGATCTACGATATGTGGCTCCGCATGGCCTCGGGTGAAGCGTCGAAGTCCGAGGCGCAGGGGCTTGGAGACTACGAATTCGTGCCATGGCAAATCGGGGCCGTGATGTGAGCGTGCCGCTGCCCCTCTGCGTGGTCGGTGGCGGCGCGATCGGCATGCGCCATGTCGAGGTGAGCCAAGGTTCCGAACAGGTGCGCCTGACAGCCATTGTCGAACCTTTCGAACAGCGCCGGAAAGAACTCGACGCGATGGGGTTCCCGGTCGTGGCAGAGACGGCCGATGTGCCGGGCGACACGCTCGCGGCAATCGTCGCGACACCGACCCCGGCGCATTTCGAAAGTGCCACGGCCGCGCTCGATAAAGGCTGGGCCGTGATCGTCGAGAAACCCGTCGCCGCGACGCTCGACGAAGCGCGCGCGCTGCTCGCTGCGGCAAATGACAAAGGCCTGCCGTTATTCACCGGACACCACCGCCGCTGCCACCCGTTCTCGCAGGCTGCGCGAAATGCGGTCGGCAATTTGGGGGACGTCGTCGGTGTCCAGGGTCTGTGGTCCCTTCGCAAGCACGACAGCTACTATGACGTGGACTGGCGGCGTCGGCCCGGTGCCGGACCGCTGATGACGAACCTCTCGCACGAGATCGACCTTATGCGCTTCATCCTCGGCGATCTGATAGAGGTCGTCGCGCTAACCTCGTCCGCCCGTCGCGGATTTCAGATCGAAGATACCGCAGCGCTCGCCTTCCGCTTCGCGAACGGGGCATTGGGTTCGTTCCTCATCTCCGACGCGGGCGTGTCTCCATGGGCATTCGAGGCGGCGTGCGGCGAGAATCCGGCCATCGCCAGTTCGGGGCAGGACTACATCCGGATCATCGGGGCCGAGGGCGCGCTGGAATTCCCCTCCCTTACGGCTTGGGGCCGATCCGGTCCCGGAGAGATCGAGTGGTCGAAGCCTCATTTGAGAACCGGCGGGCCGGACTTCAAACGCGTCGATCCCCTCTTTGAACAGGTGAACCGTTTCGCTGCGGTCGTCGGCGGCGCGCAAGACGAGGTGCTGTGCACCGGGCGGGACGGGATCGCGGCGTTGGAAATGACGCTCGCGGCGGCGCTATCGGGCAAGATTGGCAAACCGGTCGCGGCAGGCGAGGTTCCGGGCGGCTACAATGGAACTTGACGGAGGACGGGATGAGAGCTGAAAAAATTGGATTCATCGGGCTCGGCCTCATGGGTCGGGCGATGGTCGAATGCCTGCAGAAGGCGGGCTACGACGTCACGGTTCTGGGCCATCGGGACCGCACGGGTATCGAAGAGGCCTTGTCGCGCGGCGGGACCGAGGCCACATCGGCCAAGGCGCTGGCCGAGACCTGCGACATCGTCATGCTGTGCATGGGAACCTCGGATCAGGTCGAAGGCCGCATCTACGGAGAGGACAGTGTTCTTGCCGGTACGCGGCCTGGTCTGGTGGTGATCGACTTCGGAACGTCGCTGCCGTCTTCAACGGTGAAGATCGGCGCCGATCTATCTGAGAAGGGTGCTCTCTACCTCGACGCCCCGCTGGGCCGCACGCCGGCGCACGCGAAGGACGGGCTTCTGAATATCATGTGTTCGGGTGACAAGACGGCTTACGACCGGGTGAAGCCGGTGCTCGACACGTTGGGCGAGAATGTCTTTCACCTCGGCAAGCTCGGCAACGGGCACACGATTAAGCTCGTCAACAATTTCTATTCCCAGACGATCGTTTGCGCGATGGCAGAGGCCTTCGCCCTTGTCGACGCGGCCGGGATAGAGCGTCAGTCACTTTACGATGTCATGGCGGCGGGTCCGAACCATTCCGGCATGATGGATTTCATCAAGAACTATGCGACGGACGGAAAGATTGACCTTGCCTTCTCGGTTGCCAATGCCGCGAAGGATGTCGGCTACTACAGGCAGATGGCCGAAGATCTCGGACTGCATAGCCGAATGTCCGGCTCGGCCGACACGACATTCCGCGAGGCACTCGACACCGGCAGCGGCGACCGGATGGTGCCTGAGATGGTCGACTGGATGAGCGAAAACTTGCGGAGAGAACAGCAATGAGGCTGAAGGGCAAACGTGCCTTCGTCACAGCAGCGGGACAGGGCATCGGCCGGGCGAGCGCCGAAGCTCTTGCGCGCGAGGGTGCGCATGTCACCGCCACCGATCTGAAAGGCGCACTGCTTGAGGGACTGGCCGTCGCCGATGCATTTGCGCTTGACGCGACCGACAAGGCGGGCCTGACCCAAGCGGTGCGGGCAGCCGCGCCGGACGTTCTCGTCAATTGCACGGGTGTCGTTCATTCGGGCACGATCCTGGAATCCACCGATGACGATTTCGATTTTGCCATGAACCTCAACGTGCGCCCGCACTTCCACGCAATCCGCGCGGCACTTCCGGGGATGCTGGAGCGTGGCGGCGGGTCGATCGTCAACATCGCCTCGGTCGCGTCGTCGGTGATGGGTGTTGCGAACCGGTTTGTCTACGGCACGACGAAAGCGGCCGTGATCGGACTGACCAAGTCTGTCGCGCGCGATTTCATCACCCGGGGAATCCGCTGCAACTGCGTCGCGCCCGGGACGGTGGACAGCCCCAGCCTGCACGGCCGCCTGCAGGCAACGGGCGACTACGACAAAGCAATGCGGGAATTCGTGGCGCGCCAACCCATGGGTCGGCTCGGGACGGCGGACGAGATCGGCAGTCTGGTGGTTTATCTCGCCAGCGACGAAAGCGCCTACATGACGGGACAATGCGTCGTGATCGACGGCGGCATGACCGTGTGAGACAGCGATGAGCGGCGTCCTACCGCGCGAAGATCGGACCGCTGCCGGCATCTTGGCAATGCTTTTGGCAGTGGTTTTCTTCACCTGCATTGACACATCCGCGAAATGGCTCAGCCTCGCAGGTCTTCCCGTAATGCAGATCGTATTCGCGCGCTACGTGGGCCATCTGGTCTATGCGACCGCGCTCTACGTTCCGCAGGAGGGCTGGTCCGCGTTCCGCTCCAATGCTCCGCTCAAGCAGTTCCTGCGCTCGCTGTTTCTGTTCAGTAGCACGACCCTGAACTTTCTGGCGCTGAAACACCTGCCGATCACGGTGACGACGACAATCGCCTTCGCCGGTCCCATCGTCATCACGGTGCTGGCGATCCCGATTCTGAACGAACGCGTCGGGCTGCGCCGGTTTCTCGCGGTTTGCGCGGGGTTTCTCGGCATTCTGGTCGTTGTGCAGCCTTGGGGGGCGGAATTTCACCCAGCAATGTTCTTCAGCCTCGGAACGCTCTTTCTTGCGTCGATGTATTTCATCATGACGCGGATGCTAGCAGGCGTCGAACGCAACGCGACCCAGCAGGTCTGGTCCAGCGCGCTCGCCACCGTCGTTCTCGCGCCCTTCGCGGCCCGGGTCTGGATCTGGCCCGAAAGCGCCGGGCAATGGGCTGTCCTCTGCGCAATCGGCGCGTTCGGCGCCATCGGCCACATCTTCGCTACGATCGCGCACCGTTGGGCTGACGCGTCGATCCTCGCGCCGATGATCTACGGCCAGATTTTTCTCGCCACCATCGCAGGCATCTTCGTCTTCGGGACGTGGCCAACCGTCTGGACGCTGTGTGGCGGGATGATCATCATCGGCTCCGGCCTCTACATCTGGCAGCGCGAACGGCAGGCGTCTCGCTGCTGACCCGATCAGTCATCGAAATGCCCTGCCTTGGCGAAGCCCCCGCCCTGCCAGACGACGGCCGGGTCCGTCGGATTTTCGGGTGGCAGATGATCGAACATGCCCGCGAACTGCCGGGAGCTGTCTTTGGGCCTCCAGCCCAGATATGCAGCCTCGGAATTGTCCCACCAGCTTTCGTCGTTGTCAGAAACTCCATAGACGATGGGACAACCGAGACGCGGCGCCGCGAGCATCCGTTCGATGAGCCGCAGCATGTCGCCCGCGCTCATCCAGGTGGCCATCATGCGCCGGTCTTTCGGTTCGGGGAAGCACGACCCGATCCGAACGATCAGCGTTTCGACTCCGTACTTGTCCCAGTATAGCCGCGCCAGCGCCTCGCCATAGGCTTTGGAAACGCCGTAGTTCGAATCCGGCCGGATCGGCGAGGACGCGGTAAGCCGCGTCTCGCGCGGGTGGAAGCCGGTCACGTGGTTGGAGCTTGCGAACAGAATGCGACGGGCACCTTCCTTCCGCGCTGCCTCGTAGAGGTGATAGCTGCCCTCTATGTTGATCCGATGGATCAGATCGGCCCGGTCCTCGGTCGAGATTCCTCCGAAATGCAGGATCGCATCGCAGCCCTTGACCAATGCACGCAAAGCTTCGGCGTCGGTAATATCACAATCAACGAGTTCCTCTCCCGGACCTGCCACTCCCAGATCAGCAATATCCGAAAGCCGCAAATGGGTCGCGAAATCACGAAGACCCTCACGAATCTGCTTGCCGATGCCTCCGGCGGCCCCTGTCATCAGTAGCCGGTTGACGAGCGCCATCGTTCAGCCCCTCCCGACATACGGCATGTTCGTCGCCATTACGGTCATGAACAGCACATTCGCATCAAGCGGCAGCGAGGCCATGTGCAGAACCGAACTCGCCACTTGCTTCACGTCCATCACCGGCTCGACCGCGATCGATCCATCGGCCTGCGGCACCCCCTTCTGCATCTTCGCCGCCATCTCGGTCAGCGCGTTGCCGACATCGATCTGCCCGCAGGCGATACTGAATGGCCGCCCGTCGAGGCTGATCGTCCGCGTGAGCCCCGTGATCGCGTGTTTGGAGGCGGTGTAGGGCGCGGACCCCCAGCGCGGCACGTAGGCCGACACCGATCCGTTGTTGATGATCCGGCCGCCCTGCGGGCTCTGGTGACGCATGATCCCAAAGGCGGCACGGGCGACGATGAAGCTTCCGGTCACGTTCACGTCGATGAGCTTGCGCCAGTCATGAACCGCGATCTCGTCGATCGGCGCGCCCTGCAGGCTCATCCCGGCATTGTTGAAGAGCGCGTCGAGTCGGCCCCAAGCTGCGGTCGCCTTGCCGAAGGCATCCGCGACCTGAGCCTCATCGGTCACGTCGCAGGGCAGGACAAGCGCCGCATCGCGCCCGTCCGCAGTTTCTTGCAAGGCGTCGGCGCGGCGGCCTATTAGGCCGACACGCCAGCCGGCCGCTAGAAATGCCTCTGCGGTCGCGCGACCGATGCCGGAACCCGCACCGGTAATGATGATGCTTTGCATCGCCTCCTCCTAGTGGTTGTCGCGAGGCAGTGCCCGAGCCACCTTCTGATAGGCGGTCGCGAGCTCCAGGCAGCCGCCGTCGGCCAACTGGCCCACATGGGTCCGGTAGATCTCCTGCCACGGCGTCTGGCTGACGATTTCGGGCGGGATCCAGGCATCGATGCGGGCCTGCCATTCGGCCTCGTCCACCAGCGCGTTCATCGTCGAGCTGTTGAGGTCGAGCCGAACCATGTCGCCTGTTTTCAAATAGGCAAGCCCGCCGCCCACCGCGCTTTCGGGCGATGCGTTCAGGATCGACGGGCTCTCCGATGTGCCCGACTGGCGCCCGTCGCCGACCGTCGGCAAGTGATTGATTCCCTGCCGAATGATCGCGTCGGGCGGCTGCATGTTAACTACCTCGGCCGAGCCGGGATAGCCCACGCAGCCGACGCCACGGATGAATAGGATGGTGCGTTCGTCGATCTTCAGCGAAGCGTCGTTGATCCGGTCGTGGTAGTCCTCCGGCCCTTCGAAAACGACGGCGCGCGCCTCGAACACGCCCTCATTGCCCGGCTCGGAAAGGAAGCGCTTCCGGAAATCGGTAGATATCACGCTGGTTTTCATCAGCGCGGAATCGAAGAGGTTCCCGGACAGCACCTTGAACCCGGCATTCTTCCGAAGCGGCGCGTCAAAAGTGGTGATGACGCCATGGTCCTGGCTTTCCCATCCATCCAGGTTCTCGCCCATGGTTCGGCCCGTCGCCGTCATCACGCCTTCGTGGAGACGGCCCGCCTTCTTCAACTCGCCCATGACCGCTGGCACGCCCCCGGCGCGGAAGAAGCTTTCGCCAAGATATTCGCCGGCGGGCTGCATGTTGAGCATCAACGGCACGTCGAAGCCGACCGCTTCCCAGTCCTTCACGCTCAGCTCGACGCCGATATGGCGCGCAATCGCCTGGAGGTGCGGCGGCGCATTGGTCGACCCGCCGATCGCCGCGTTGACGACAATGGCGTTTTCGAACGCTGCGCGGGTCAGGATGTCCGAAGGTTTCAGGTCGTCGCAAACCATCTTCACGATGCGCTTGCCGGTCTCGTAGGCCATCGCCATGCGCTCGCGGAAGGGGGCCGGAATCGCGGAGTTGCCGGTCAGGGACATGCCCAGCGCCTCGGCCATAGCGTTCATTGTGCTGGCCGTGCCCATCGTGTTGCAGTGGCCGAGCGAGGGGGCCGATGAACAGACGCGGCTTATGAATTCATCATAGTCGATCTCGCCCTCCGCCAAGAGCCGCCGGCTTTCCCAAACGATGGTGCCCGACCCTGCGCGCCTGCCCTTCCACCAGCCGTCCAGCATCGGGCCGCCGTTGAGCGCAATCGCGGGAATGTCCACGGTCGCCGCGCCCATCAGCATAGCCGGCGTGGTCTTGTCGCAACCGGTCGTCAACACGACTCCGTCAAGGGGGTAGCCGTGCAGCACCTCGACCAACGAGAGATAGGCGAGATTCCGGTCAAGTGCCGCCGTGGGCCGCTTTCCGGTTTCCTGGATCGGATGGACAGGAAATTCCATCGGGACGCCGCCGGCCTCCCGGATGCCGGCCTTGATCCGATCGACGAGGAAGACGTGGATCTTGTTGCAGGGCGCGATGTCGCTCCCGGTCTGGGCGATGCCGATGATCGGCCGTTCGCCTTGCAGTTCCTCGCGCGTGAACTCCTGGTTCTGGTAGCGCTCCACGTAGAGCGCGGTCATGCCGGGATTGTTGGGGTTGTCGAACCATTCCTGCGAGCGGAAACGCTTGTTTGCGCGGGTGTCGGACATTTTTCTCCTCCCGGGATTTCCTGCAAGGCTGGTCGTCGCGTGGGCGGCCTGCGAATAGCATTTCAATTTGGTATACCAAAAGCAAGCGCAAAGACGGAATCCGCCAGCGAGCATTGCGACGCGCAGGATTGTGCGTCACAGCGCTTTCGAGAATGCGCTTCTTGCGCCTGCCGATTCCTGCGTCTTGAAGATCGAAGAGTTGTCGGGCGCGGGCGGGAGAGGCATGCGGACCGGGACCTTTTCCATCCGCGGGGTCAGGCAGGGCTTACCGGTGATCGTGCGGTCCTGAAGGTCCTCCCAGAACCTCGCCTGCCCGAGCGCATGGATGTAGGAACTCGCGCCGAGGATGGGCCAGGCATCTGCTGCGGCGATCTCGTAGAACAGGATCAGCCGCGGGCGGTCGCTGACATTGGGCGCCGAACCGTGCAGCAGGCGGACGTGGTGCACCGTCATGCTTCCCGCCTTGCCGGTCAGAGACACGATCCTGTCCTTGTCAAACAGCGGGTCGTCCGGGTCGATCGCGCCTGCGAAAACCCCGTTCACATGATGGCTGAGAACCGGCCCTTTGTGGGTGCCCGGCACGACCATTAGCGGCCCGTTATCGACGCCGACGTCCTCGAGCATCAGCCCGAACGCAAGCACGTCATCGTTGGTATGCGGGTAGAAAGCCCAGTCCTGGTGCCACTCCACCGCCGCGCCGCCGCCCGGCGCCTTGGTGTTGAGCTTCGATGTCAGGATCGCCGTGTCCGGCCCGAGCAGATCCGTCAGCACCTTAGTCATGGCGGAGTTGCGCAGGACCTCCCAGAAATACGGGTCGCGCTTGTGCGGGATCTTGATCCGCGTGAGGCGCGGCGCATCCGGGGCGTGCCCCCTGTCGAGGTCGTAGACCTCGTTGCTTTCGCTTACCCCGCGCGAAGCGTCGATCAGCCGTTCCGTGATCGCGCGCAGTCGCGCGAGCTGGTCGGGCGTGACCGCATTCTCGACCATCAGGTAGCCGTGCTCGGCGTAGAAGTCCTTCTGTTCCCGCGTCAGCATCTGCCAACCCTCCCGGTTGATCGCGGGCGCTGGTCAGCGGCCCTTCTTCGCCTCTTTCGCCATGTCGAGACCGTTCAGCCGCGCGACGTGGTCGGACAGCATTGGCACGTAGTCCGCGCCCGCACCGATCGCCTCGACATGGGCGAAGTAGTGCCGCGTGGCAGCGGCCATGACGTTGACGAGGCCTGCATCCATCGCCATCGCGTTTGCGTAGCGAATATCCTTCGCTGCATTTGTGACGGTGAACTTGTGCGCATCGCGGTCGCGATCGACCGTGTACCGCATGAAGGTGTCGAAGAAGCCATTGCCCAGCCGGCTTGACCCGATCACGTCCCTGATCTGCACCGGCGCGATGCCCACCTTCGCGCCGAGCACGGTCGCCTCGGAATAGAGTGCGGCGTAGCCCAGGCTTATGAAGTTCATCAGGAGCTTCATCTTGTGCCCGTTGCCGGTCGGGCCCATGTGGCTGATGTTGCCGGCCCAGCATTCGATAACCGGCTGGACTTTCTCAAACGTCTCCTCATCGCCACCGACCATGGCGTCGAGCGTGCCTTCCTCGGCTTCCTTCGGCGTGCGGCCCAACGGAGCGTCGACCATCGTCACGCCTCGCTTGGTCATTTCCCCCGCAAGCGCCATCGTCGAGGTAGGATCGGAGGTAGACGTGTCGATCACGATCAGCCCTTTTCGCGCACCTGCGAGAATGCCATCCGCGCCACGAATGACAGCCTCCACTTGCGGCGAATTCGACAAACAGATGTGGATGATGTCGCAATTCTCGGCCATCTCGCGCGGCGAGGCAGCCTCCGTGGCGCCCATGCCGACCAGGCTGTCGACCGGTGCACGGTTGCGGTGCCCCTTGACCCAAAGCTCATATCCGCCCTTCAGGATGTTCTTGGCCATGCCGTGGCCCATGAAGCCCACCCCGATGAAGCCGATGACGGGTTTGTCGCCCATGATGTCCTCCCTCAGAGACTTGCCGTGATGCCACCGTCGACAAAGAGCGTGTGGCCATTGACGAAACTCGCAGCGTCGGAGGCAAGAAAGACGCAGGCGCCGACCAGCTCTTCGACCTGGCCCCAGCGCCCGGCGGGTGTGCGCTTTTCCAACCAAGCGGAGAATTCCGGGTCCGCGACCAGCGCCGCATTCAGCGGAGTGTCGAAATAGCCCGGCGCGATGGCGTTGCAGTTGAGCCCATGCCTCGCCCAGTCCGTCGCCATGCCTTTGGTCAGGTTCGCGATCGCGCCCTTGGATGTTGTATAGGGCGCGATGCCGGGCCGGGCGAGCGCGCTTTGGACGCTTGCGATGTTGATGATCTTGCCCGCACCACGCGCGATCATGTGGCGTGCAACTGCCTGCCCCACGTAGAACGCCGAGTTGACGTTGGTCCGCATCAGGCGGTCGAAGGTCTCGACGGGAAACTCCTCGAGCGGCCGGCGGTGCTGCATTCCGGCATTGTTCACGAGGATATCGATTGGACCATTGCCCGCCTCGTATCCGTCCACGGCCGCGCGCACCGCGTCGGCATCTGTCACATCGAAGGCCAGCGTCGCGACCTGTGCCCCCGCCTCGCGAAGCCTTCCGGCCGCCTCTTCCAGCCGGCCGCCGTTTCGCGCGTTCAGGACCAGCCGCGCGCCCGCGGACGCAAGCCCCCGCGACAAGGCAAAGCCGATCCCCATGGAGGAACCTGTGACGAGCGCGGTGCGCCCGGTCAGGTCGAATAGTCGCATACTGTCTCCCCGTTCTGCGGACCCGGAGTTGACATCTCCGGGCAAACCCGCCTTGATGAAAATGGTATACCATTCTGAAGGTGATGCAAGCCAAAGCCCCAGCGGGAGGTTTCTGCTCGTGAAAGCGCTTTACGCTCATGCGGCGCGCGATCTGCGCCTGACCGAATGTCCCGCCCAGTCACCCGGTGCGGGAGAGGTGCTGGTCAGGATGCAGCGCGGCGGTATCTGCGGGTCCGATCTCCACTATTACAATAATGGCGGCTTCGGCACGGTTAAGCTGCGCGAACCGATGATCCTCGGCCACGAGGTCGCGGGCGTGGTCACAGCGGTCGGGAAGGCGGTCGAGGGACTGGCCGAGGGCGACCTCGTCGCGATCTCGCCGTCGCGGCCCTGCGGCAAGTGTGGCGAGTGCCTGCGCGGATTGCCGAACCAGTGCCTGAACATGCGCTTTTACGGCTCCGCGATGCCGTTTCCCCACATCCAGGGTGCCTTCCGGGAAGAGCTCGTGGTGGATGCGGCGCAATGCGTCCCGGCCGAAGGCCTGTCACCCGGCGAAGCCGCGATGGCCGAACCGCTTTCGGTCGCATTGCATGCGGTCCGCCGGGCGGGCGAAATGCTCGGCCGGCGCGTTCTGATTACTGGCTGTGGGCCGATCGGCGCTCTGGTCATCCTCGCCGCGCGGCGAGCAGGTGCTGGCGAAATCGTCGCGACGGACATTTCCGCCAACGTGCTCGACTTCGCGCGCGCGGTGGGGGCGGATGTTGCGCTCGACACACGCGCGGAACCTCAGGCGCTCACCGCCTATTCGCAGGGCAAGGGCACTCTTGACGTTCTGTTCGAGTGCTCGGGCGCGCAACCCGCCCTTTCCGCAGGTATCGCGGCCCTTCGCCCGCGTGGTCGGGCTGTGCAACTTGGCCTGTCTGGCGACATGACGGTCCCGATGATGCAGCTCACCGCAAAAGAGATCGAACTTGTAGGCTCGTTCCGCTTCCATGAGGAGTTCGCTGTTGCCGTCAAAATGATGCGCGCCGGGCAGATCGACGTGAAACCGCTCGTCACGCATAGCTTCCCGCTCGCCGAATTCGAGGCGGCGTTCGCCACCGCATCGAATCGTGCGCAGGCCATGAAGGTGCAGCTGGAGTTCGCCTGATGCTCACCTTCGCGGCGGCCGTCATCCTCCTCATCATCACGCCCGGTCCCGGGGTGCTGACGACCGCCGGTTTCGGCGCGGCCTACGGATTCCGGCCGTCTCTGCGCTACGTGTTTGGCCTGTTTCTGGGAACAAACATGGTCATGCTAGCCGTGATCACCGGGCTGGCGGCCATTCTTCTGTCCATCCCGTGGCTGCGCACCATCCTGATGATAGCCTCGGTGGGCTATCTCCTCTACCTCGCCGCCCGCATCGCGCTGGCCGGGTCGCGCGTCGCCTTCATCGAGGCGAAAGCGCCGCCGGGGATCGGCGGCGGGCTGCTTCTTCAGGCGATGAACCCCAAGGCCTACGCGGTCAACACGTCGCTGATCACTGGCTTCAACTACGCACCCGGAAATCCGGTCTTCGAAGTCACGACCAAGGCCCTTGTCACGAACGCCATCTGGATCCCCATCCATCTCGCGTGGCTCTGGGCAGGCGTCATGCTGCACCGGCTTGACCTGCCGGAGCGAACCCATCGGGTGATCAACGTTGCCATGGCGCTGTCAATGCTGGGCGTGGTCGCGCTCGCGATGTTGTCCGCGCTGAAGGGGGCCACATGAAGATCAATGCGGTCGAGACCGTCCGGATTGCCGAGCGCCCGAACCTTCTGTGGCTCCACGTTCACACCGATGAGGGGCTGAGTGGCCTGGGCGAAACGTTCTATGGCGCGCGCGCGGTCGAAGCCTATGTCCACGAAACGCTCGCCCCCCTGGTGCTTGCAGAAGACGCCCGCCGGATCGAACACCTCGCGGCGAAGGTCGAAGGCTATCTCGGCTGGCGTTCGACCGGCGTCGAGACACGCGGCAATTCGGCGTTCGACATCGCGTTGTGGGACCTCTGGGGTCGTGCGACCGATCAGCCCGTCGCACAGCTACTGGGCGGCTTCACGCGGGACCGGATCCGCACCTACAATACCTGCGCCGGCACCGAATACATCAAGGATGACTCGGGCCAGCAGACCGGCAACTACGGGCTGGCCACCGGTGGACGGTACGACGACCTGAATGGATTTCTTCACCGGGCCGACGAGCTGGCCCAGTCGCTCCTCGACGACGGCATCACGGCAATGAAGATCTGGCCCTTCGATGCCGCCGCCGAGGCAAATGGGGGCGCTCACATTTCGTTGGACGAGCTGAAAGCGGCACTTGAGCCCTTCGAGAAGATTCGCCGCGCCCTGGGTGACGCGATGGACATCATGGTCGAATTCCATTCGATGTGGCAGCTCACGCCCGCCATCCGCATTGCGAAGGCGCTCGCCCCTTTCGGTACCTACTGGCACGAAGATCCCATCCGGCTCGACAGCCTCGACCTCCTGAAACGCTACGCGGCCGAAAGCACGGCGCCGGTTTGCGCCTCCGAAACGCTCAGCGGCATCGGCGCATTCCGCGACCTTCTGGCGACCGGCGCTGCAGGCATCGTGATGCTGGACCTCAGCTGGTGCGGCGGTCTCACCACCGCACGAAAGGTGGCCGCGATGGCCGAAGCCGAGAAACTGCCGATCGCTCCGCACGACTGCACCGGTCCCGTCGTGCTGGCGGCCTCGACGCACCTGTCGCTCGCGGCACCGAACGCGCTCGTTCAGGAAAGCGTCCGCGCGTTCTATCGCACGTGGTACCGCGATCTGGTGACTGCCCTTCCGGCGGTGGAAGGTGGCATGATCACCGTGCCGCCGGGTCCGGGGCTCGGACTTGACCTCATCCCCGATCTGGACCGCGCCTTCACCACAACGCGAAAGATCTCGAAGCTGGAGGATCGATGACCGTCGCCAACGGCAAGAGCACGCAAATCCAACCGACCGCTGACCGGGGCGGCAGTTTGCATGCCGGACCTAGGATCGGCCCCAGCGAGCCGGAAGAGATGCCGCTGGCCGAACGCGGCGCTGCGCCGGCGGGGAAGGTATTCTCCGACACGAAAGGTAGTCTAATCCCCGGCAGAATGCTGCCGCCGGTGAACTAGGAGGTGCGGATGCTGCCCCATTCCAACCCGACATCAGACGCCGCGTTCGTGGGCCGCGTCTGGCGGCCCGGAATCGGCCCCGCTTTGGTCCGCCTGGACGGCGAAGCGGTGATCGACATTACAAGCCGCGCCGTGCCGACCATGCAGGCGCTGCTTGAGACGCCCGACCCGGCCGCCACGGCGCGCGACGCGCAAGGTCACACTATCGGTACGCTGGCCGGTCTCGTCGCGGGCTCGACAGAGGCGGCGGGCGAAGACTCGCTGCACTTTCTGTCGCCCGCCGATCTGCAGGCGATCAAGGCGAGCGGCGTGACCTTCGCCGAAAGCATGGTCGAACGGGTGATCGAGGAGCAGGCCGCCGGCGATCCCGATCGGGCCGAGGCGGTCCGTGCCAAGGTCGGCGCGATCATTGGCGAAAGCCTGTCTGGTATCGAGCCAGGCTCCGATCGGGCGATGAAAGTGAAGTCGGTGCTTCAGGCCGAAGGGCTCTGGTCGCAATATCTCGAAGTCGGCATCGGCCCCGATGCCGAAGTTTTCACCAAGTGCCCACCGATGGCCTCGGTTGGCTGGGGGGCAGGCGTCGGGCTACACCCGATCTCGAAATGGAACAATCCCGAACCGGAAATCGTCCTCGCCGTCAATTCAAAGGGCAAGATCGTCGGCGCCACGCTCGGCAATGACGTGAACCTGCGCGATCTAGAGGGCCGATCCGCGCTTCTTCTCGGCAAGGCCAAAGACAACAACGCCTCCTGCGCCATCGGGCCGTTCCTGCGGCTCTTCGACACCGGTTTCGGCCTCGACGACGTACGCAGGGCGGAGCTGTCCATGAAGATCGTGGGCGAGGACGGGTTCACGCTCGAGGGCCATTCCTCGATGACGAAGATCAGCCGCGACCCGGCCGACATCGTCCGCCAGACCATCGGACGGCACCATCAGTATCCCGACGGCTTCTTCCTGTTCCTTGGCACCATGTTCGCGCCCGTAGACGACCGTGATGCACCGGGCCAGGGCTTCACTCATCACGCGGGCGATGTGGTGTCGATTTCTGAAGCGGCTTTGGGCGAGCTTCGCAACACCGTGCGGCTGTCAACGGAATGTCCGGAATGGACATTCGGCACGGCGGCACTGATGCGCAATCTGGCAGGACGGGGGTTGCTATGACGGGGATGAAGGTTTTCGACGATACACAGTGTTCGCTCGGCGAAGGACCGCTCTGGCATCCAGAGCGTGGCGAGTTTTTCTGGTTCGACATCAACACCCACAGGCTCTACTCCCGAACGGAGGCGGGACGGCGGTTGTGGCAGTTCGGCGAATACGTCTCGGCCGCGGGCTGGATCGACTCGGACCGGCTCATGGTCGCAAGTGAAACCGCGTTGATCGATTTCAACATCGAGACCGGCGCGAAAGAGGTGATCTGCCCGCTCGAAGCCGACAATCCGGTGACCCGCTCGAATGACGGGCGCGCGGACCCCTATGGCGGGTTCTGGATCGGCACGATGGGCAAGAACAAGGAAAGCGAAGCGGGGGCGATCTACCGCTACTACCGGGGCGAATTGCGCCAGCTGTACGCGCCCTGGTCGATTCCGAACGCGATGTGTTTCACGCCCGATGGCGGACATGCCTATCTGGCCGACACGCCGAAATGCAGGATCTGGCGGCAGCCGCTCGACCCGAAAGGTTGGCCGAAGGGTGAGCCGGACCTGTTCCTCGACCTGTCCGCCGATGCGTACCGGCCGGATGGCGCAGTCGTCGATGCCGACGGCAATCTATGGTGCGCGCATTACGGCCACGGCAAGGTGACGGTCCACGCCCCGGACGGCCGGGAACTGCACAGCTTCGGGGTTCCCGGCAAACGCAGCACGTGCCCCGCATTCGGGAGTGAGAAATTGCAGACGCTGTTCGTAACCACAGCCAGCCAGGAGATGGCCAAGCCGACCGAAAACGATGGCCGCACATATCGTGCCGAGGTCGATGCAACGGGGCAGAAAGAACACAGGGTGATCCTGTGACGAAGCGCTTTCTGTCGATCGGCGAATGCATGGTGGAACTGGCGCAGATCGGCGATGACACCTATCGGCGCGGCTTCGCTGGCGACACGTTCAACACTGCCTGGTATGCCCGCCGCCTGCTGCTGCCCGACTGGATCGTGAGTTACGCGAGTTGCATTGGCTCCGACGCTGTCTCGGACGAGATGGAGGCCTTCATGAAACGCGAAGGCATCGATACCTCGACCCTGCGCCGGGTGCCCGACCGTACGGTCGGGCTCTACATGATTTCCACCGAGAACGGGGAGCGCAGCTTCTCCTATTGGCGCAGCCAATCCGCCGCGCGCGCCATCACTGAGGATCCAGCATGGCTCGCCCGTGTGCTGAGCAGTCGCGACGTCCTCTACTTCTCCGGCATCACGCTCGCGATCCTGCCGGCTGACCACCGAGAAATTCTGTGCGCTGCGATTGCAAAAGCGCGCGGAAAAGGCGCGATCGTCGCCTTTGACACCAATCTCCGCCCCCGACTCTGGGGAAGCGAGGCCGCGATGAAGGACGGCATCACGCTCGGCGCTTCGGTCGCGAATATCGTGCTCCCATCCTTCGACGAGGAAACCGGTCTTTTCGACGACGCCAAACCCGCCGACACCGTCGCGCGCTATCGCGATGGCGGGGCCAGGATCGTCGCGGTGAAGAACGGCGGCGGCGAGCTGACGCTTTGGGACGCAGAAAATGGCGCGCGCAGCTTTCCCGCACCTCAAGTCGGCAAGGTTGTTGACACGACAGCGGCTGGCGACAGTTTCGCCGCGGCGTTTCTAAGCGATCTCGCCGTGGGCAAGTCGGCGGACGAAGCCGCACGCGCGGCGATGGTGCTCGCGGCCAAGGTCATTCAGGCGCGCGGCGCGCTCGTGCCGGAGGTGTTTGAGGGGGCAACGGGATGAAAATTCTAATTATCGGTGGCGGCGGGGTCGTCGGCCAGAAGCTTGGGCGTGCTCTCGCGGCGAGAGGCGTGCTTCGGGGCCGGAACATCAACAGGATCACGCTCGCAGATATAAGCACTCCCGCCGACATTGCCGACGCCCGAATTCCGGTCGAGGCCGTGCGCTGCGACATCGCCGACCCTGCGTCGGTCGCGGCCTGCGTGACGGCGGATGCCGACGTGATTTACCTTCTCGCGGCAATCGTCTCGGCCCATGCCGAGGAGGATTTCGACGCCGGCATGACCATCAACCTGATGGGCACGCTCAACGTGCTGCAAAGGGCGCGGGCATTGGGCACGAAGCCGATTGTCGTCTTCACATCCTCCATCGCTGTCTATGGCGGAGAGGTGCCCGACCCGATCCTCGATCACACGCTCCTTAATCCGCAGACCTCCTACGGCGCGCAGAAGGCGATGGGAGAGCTGCTGCTCAACGATTTCAGCCGCAAGGGGTTCATCGACGGACGCGGGCTTCGCCTGCCGACAGTCTCCATCCGTCCAGGCAAGCCGAACCGTGCCGCGTCGAGCTTCATGTCATCGATCCTGCGCGAACCGCTCAACGGGCAGGAGGCGATCTGCCCCGTCGACGACGATTTCCCGCACTACTACCTGTCTCCCCGAAAATGTGTGGAGAACCTGATCAAGAGCGGCGAGATCGAAGAACAGTCGCTTGGGCAGAACCGCTGCATGATGATGCCGGGCCGGATGTGGACCATCCGCCAGCTGATCGACGCGATGACCGCCGTGGCCGGGCCGGAACCGGCCAAGCTTATCCGGTGGGAGGCGCAGCCCGAGATTCAGCGCATCGTGAAGGGATGGCGCTTCGACCTGCAGCCCGAAAAGTCGCTGAAACTCGGACTGACGGCGGATGAGAGCTTCGAGGACAACGTCCGGTACTACCTTGAAGACGACAAACCGTCGGCGTGAGGCCGCCGGGATTTCTTCAGCCGGTCTTCCAGTGCTTGCAGGCGTCGAGCCGCTCCAAGGCTGACCGTCGCAGCAAGGGCAGGTCGACGTCGACGGCGGTGAAGTTCGACCCCGCCTCCACGACCTTTTCCAGAAGACCCTGATCGGCCGACAGGAACCCGGCCGCGAGGCCGGCCGCGCGGATGCGGCGGATCGCATCGATGATGGCCTCATGCACCTCGGGATGGTTCATGTTGCCCGGATGCCCCAGGCTCGCCGCAAGGTCAGCCGGTCCGACGAACATGCCGTCCACGCCCGGCACCGCCGCGATCACCTCGATCCGGTCTAGCGTCGCGCGCGTTTCCACCTGCAGGAACAGCCCGATCTCCTCGCGGGCGCGCTGGGTGTAGTTCGGGATCGCTCCGTAACGGCTTGCCCGCGTGGACCCGCCCACCCCGCGGATGCCCTTGGGTGCGTAGGTGACCGACGCCACGGCCAATTCGGCCTGTTCGACCGTTTCCACGTACGGAACGAGGATGTTCAGCGCCCCGACATCGAGGATGCGCTTGATCTCCGAGGCATCGAGCCGGCTGGGACGCACCATCGCCGCGATGTCGTATCCCTGCAGGGCTTGAAGCATGGCCATCACCTCGGCCTCGCCTCTCGGGGTGTGTTCGCAGTCGATCAACATCCAGTCGAAGCCGCAACCGGCGAGCATCTCGACCACGGCATTGTCCCGGATCGAATTCCATATCCCGATCTGTTGCAGGCCCTCGGCGAGGGCATGCTTGAGGGCGTTTCTTGGCAGGTCCATGTCAGTTCACCGGTGTGAGCAGGGCATCGCCCGCGTGGAAGGCGGAAACGTTGTCCCGCTGCAGCTGGCCCATCGCCGCGCGCGTTTCCACGGTGCCCGAGCCTTGATGCGGCTGGATCACCACGTTGTCGAGCGCGTAGAAGCGGGCGTCGATGTCCGGTTCGTTGAGGAACACATCAAGCCCCGCCCCGGCGATCCGGCCCTGTTCCAGCGCGTTGAGCAGCGCCGCCTCATCAACTGTCGATCCGCGCGAGATGTTGACGACAATGCCCAGCGGACCGAGCGCGTCGATCACCTTGGCCGAGACGAACTTCTCCGTCTCCTTGCCGCCAACGAGCGCGACGACCAGATAGTCCACCGCACGCGCCAGCGAGACGGGATCGGCGTGGTAGGTCCAACCCGGCGTGTCCTTTTCGGACCGCGCGAAGTAATGAATGTCCATCTTGAAAGCCGCGAGCCGGTCGGCGATCTCGCGCCCGATCCGGCCAAGTCCGACAATCCCCGCCTTGCCGCCGCTGATCTTGCGGTTGAGCCGGTATTCGCCCTTTTCCTTCCATTGGCCAGAGCGCGCCCAGCGCGAGGCATGTTCCATCTCGCGCCCCTGCATGAAAAGCATCGCGACGGCTATGTCGGCCACGTCGTCGTTCAAGACATCGGGCGTATTCGTCACCTTCACGCCCCGCGCGCTGGCCGCGGCGACGTCGATCGCGTCGTAGCCGACGCCATAATTTGCGATCATCCCGAGATTGGGCAACAGGTCCATCTCGCTTCCGCCAAAGTGAAGGTGGCCCTTGAACGCGACGGCGGCAATGGCCGCCCTCGTGCTTTTCTCAAGGCCAGCGATCCCCGAGGGATCAGCGATGGCGACCGGTTTGAAGGTCTTTTCCAGAGCGTCGAGGTCGGTGTCGCTATAGGGGCCGATGACAAGAGTGGCGGTCATGAGATGCTCCGGCAATCGGGGATAAAAATGGTATACCAACGTTTATGCGGTTCCGCCCAACTGTCAACCGGCGCAGATTTCTTCAACCGACTTGCGCACCGCCTCCAGGCTGAAGACGTCATCGAGCCAGTTGTCGCGGAAGATCACCGACTTCGCCCTGTCGATCGCCATGAGAGCACCGTCAGAGAATTTGCCCTCGGGGAAGATCCCGAACGCGATCGCCAGCTCGATCTTCAGGTGGCCCAGCACGAAATCATGCGCGGCGGCCTCGGGAACCCCCATCGCGACGGCGCGGTCGGTCGCGTCCCGAAGCGCAAGCGACAGCGTGGCCGCAACGGTCTCGGACAGAGCAGGCTCGAGTACCGCGATGTTTTCAAGCGTGCAGCGGTGCGACCGGGCGACCGGCGCGTAGATCACTTTCGCGATCTCTTCGCAAAGCGCGTAGTGGGCCTCCGGACCCTGGATCAGCGCGCAGACGATGCCCTGCGGCATCGCGATCCCGCCGAAGTAGTCCTTCTGCGCCTCGAAATCGGGCGAGGTGTCGAAAATGTTGGGATGGCACGGATGCGTGCAGAAATAGGTAAGGTCCGCGCGCTCGGGCATTTCACCCGCATAGGGTGCGGCGGCGTCCAGGACGATAAGCGCGGTACCGGGACGGACCTTGTCGATGAAACCGTGCGCGATCTTGCCGATCAGGCGGTCGGGCACGGCCATCACGACGACATCGGCTCCGGCGAGCGCGGTGTTGCTGTCGACCGCGACCAGCCCCACATCGGACTGCAGCCGCGCGCGCCCCTCCTCGGACACTTCCACCGGATCGATATCGAAGCGCGACGCCTTGAGGTTCCGCGCGAGCCGCACGCCCATCTTTCCGCCGGCGCCGAGCAAAGCGATCTTAGTCATCATGGTTCCTTTCTACCTTGCGGCGCCGCCGCCGCGCTTGATCCAGCCGAAGTAATCGGCGCTTCCCATCTGCCCGCCTTTCAATGCGAGTTGCAGGCCCTCCAGTTGGGGATCATCCGAATGCGCTTCCAAGATCGCGGCACCCGGGATCGTCGGCGCAAGCGCGGTGAAAGCGCAGAGGCCAAGCTGCCGCGCGGCGTGGCCGGATGTGTCACCACCGGAGATCACCGCGCGACGTATGCCGGTTTCGCGCAACAACCGCGCCAGCACCCTGCCGAGCGCCGCGCCGATCCGTTGGTTGGCTGTGACCTCATCCAGCCCGGCCTTGCCCACAGCCGCCCGCAATCGCGCCACCCCGGGATCATCCGGCCCGCGCGCAGAGTGGATGAGTGGGTCCTGCCCCTTCGAGAGCGCCGTCATCGCCGCTGCGAAGACCGCATCCTCCGCCGAACCGCCGCCATGCGCGACTGCGGCGGCATCGAGTGGAATGCAGGCAAAACCGTTCCGTTCGGCCCAGTCGATCTGCGCCGCCGTGACCGGGGAGACCGACCCCGACACGGCGAGCATCTGCTCAACCGCCCCTGCCCCTTTCTTGCGATCCGGGGAAGGAAGCGCGCCCTGCCCGCGCCAATGCGCTACGAGCGCGTATTCGACGCCCTGCGAGCCCACGGCAAAGACCTGCCCCTCGCGCCCTTCCCAGATCAGCTCGCCGCAGACCCGCAGGTGCGCGGCGTTCATCGTGTCGAGACAGATCACCTCCGCTCCCCGGCCGATCTCGCGTGACAGCCCAGCCCGCGCATCTCGTTCCATATCCTCGATATCGATTACTCCGAAGGTCCGGCCGGTCTGTCTGGACAGGTGCTGGGCCACGTCTGATTCGTCCATCGGCGTGACCGGGTGACGGGCCATCACCGGGTGACGGTCGAGCCGGAAGACGCCTTCCGGCGCACCAGCGAACAGGTGGCCGAACGCCTGATAACGTCTGAGCGGCGGCGCGGCGACCAGACAGGGCACCCACTCACCGCCGACGATCGGTGCACCGATGTCGATTGCCTTGCCGATCGATCCCACATGCGGAGCGCTGTCGAGTGTCGAGCAAACCTTGTAGTGAATCATCGGCGTGCCAGTCGCGCTGAGAAATTCGAACGCAGGCGGCAGGTGCCGTTCCATCCAGTCCGGCCCGTGGCTGCGCGCCGTGCTCGCGATTCCGACGGCACGGGCGTGCGGGAATCGGGCGAGCAGGTCGGGGCTGGGAATGTCGAGGAATAGCACCGACGGAACACCCGCGAATTCCAGCACCTCCATCGTCGCGGCGGAACCAGTGAAATCGTCGCCGTACCAGCCGACGAGTATGCCGTCAGGCAGGGCAGTCATCCGCGATACTTTTCGAGTGCCCGCGCCAGTGCGGGGTGGCCGCGCGCATAGTCCTCGGCCGAAACGCCTGCCATCGCTGCGTCCCACGCCTCGCGCAGCGACTGCACGCCCGCCGCCGGCCCGTCGGGATGCGCCATGATCCCTCCACCGGCGGCATAGATGCAGTCGGCGTTGCCCAAGCGGCGATATGTTTCAGGCGGCTGCAAGGCGGACTGGCCGGACGAAAAGACCGGCATTGCGACGCAGGGCTTGGTCTCGAACATCGGCGTCTGCACCGACTTGGCCGAGGCGATCACGCTGTCGTCGGGCTCGCTGAATTTGTTCCTGAGGCCGTTGACATGCATGTGGTCAGCCCCCGCCAGCCGCCAGAGCTTCGACCAGGCCCGGTAGTCCCAGCCGAGCAGGGGCGCCCGCGTGAGATAGCCCCAGCCATTGCGGTGGGCGTGGATCGGAAGCTCCGTATGGCGCGCAAGCGCGATCATCCCGGCGAGACCGACCGAATTGAGGCTCGCCATCACGCAGGTTCCGCCAAGCTCGCGCACGAGGTCGTGGCGCCGCCGCATGTCGTCGATTTCGCCGGTCAGGTTGAAGGCGAACATTGCCTTCTTGCCCGTCCGGTCGGCCTGCGCATTGATCACTCGCATCACGGTTCGGACGCGGTCGTCGAACGGGCAGTTTGGCCCGTCGGCCTGCAACTCGTCGTCCTTGATGAAATCGACGCCGGCTTCGCAAAGCGTCTTCACTACGTCTGCGGTTTCCTCCGGGCTGTAGCCGATGGAGGGCTTCACGATCGTGCCGATCAGCGGCCCCCGTGCGACGCCCGAGAGCCGCCGCGTGCCGTCGATCCCGAATTTCGGCCCGGGATAGGCCACCGCGAAAGCTTCGGGAAGCCGGATATCGAGTAACCGCAAACCCGAGAACTGGCGCAATTCGAACAGGTTGCCCGCGACAGTTGCCATGAGGTTTGGTAGGTCGGGGCCGATATTGCGCAGCGGCCATGAGAGGGTCACGCTGGCTCGCGCATAGCGCTCCCCCGTCGTCCCGCCGGGCAACGAAGGTGCGGCGACCGTTTCCCGCACATCCAGCGTTTCGACCCGCGCGGCGTGGCGTTCGCGAAGTTCCGGCGTCTCTCCTGGTACTGCTACGAACGTGCCGGAACTTTGTTCGCCCGCCATGGCCGCAGCGGCCGCCGCAGGATCGACCGGCGTTTCGATCAGATAATCGGCCTCGATCCGGTCGCTCACGTCGCGTTTTCCTGGTGGTAAAGGGCGTTTGCTCGATCAAGGTGATCACGCATCGAGCGTGCCGCCGCTTCTCCGTTGCCTGCGGCGATTGCGTCGAGGATGGTACGGTGTTCAGCCAGCGTCAGCGCCTCGAGCCCGCGCTTGCGGACTTGCTCCACATGAAACGCCCGCATCCAGGTGAAGATGCCGTGAGCGACGGTCTCGAAGATCGGATTGCCGGACATCGCGGCGATGCGGCGGTGAAACCTGCCATCGATTTCGAGAAAGGCCTCCCCGTCCGCGCGCGCCGACTTCTGCTTGGCCAGAAGGGCGGTCAGATCTGCGATATCCTCGTCCGTGCGTTTGGCGGCGGCGATCCGTGCCAATTCCGCCTCGAGCGACACGCGCGCTTCCTTGAGATGTCCGAGCGAGGACTGCGAATGGGTGAGAAGGTGCCGCATGGCCGTGCCCATCTGCTCCACGAGCGCATCGAGCGACGGGGCGGCCACGCGCGGGCGACCGCCATGGCGGATTTCGATCACGCCCATGTGCTGAAGGCTCTGCATCGCCTCACGAATTGCCGGCCGACCGATTTCGTAGCGGGCCATCAGCTCGCGCTCGGACGGCAGCGCATCGCCGGGCGTGAGCCGCTCCTCGCAAATCAGGCGCAGGAGACGTTCCTGCACCTCGTCGGACAGTTTCCGCGGTCGAATGCTTTCTGGTACACTCATCATACCAGCTAAATAGCAGAGATCCGGACGGAATGCCAGACGTGAGTTGCGCCGAGTGCGCGTGCCCCCGGTGCTACCCCTGCCGCATGGCCTTCAGCCAGCCGAGCGTCCCGTCAGTGTCGCCGCCGGGCCGATACTCCGCGCCAAGCGGCTCCGGCCAGCCGAGTGCGCGGACGAGCGCGAAGACATGGGCGAAGTTCACCTCGCCATGATCCGGCGCGCCTCGGTCGGGGACGGAGGCGAACTGGATATGGCCGATGCGCCGCAGAAGTGTTTCGAGCCTGTGGCTCAGATCGCCTTCCATGAGCTGAACGTGATAGCAGTCGAACATGAGCTTGAGATTCGGCGCCCCGACGGCATCCATGATCTGCAACGCCTGGTCGGTCGTGGTCAGGAAGTAGCCTGGCGCGTCGTAGCGGTTCAGTGGCTCGATCAAGATCGTGATGCCGTGCGATGCGGCATTGCGGCAGGCGTAGTCCAGGTTCGCGACGAAGCAGTCCCGCGATGCCTCGCCCGAAGCGAAACCGGCCATGACATGGATATTCCCGGCGCCCACCGCCTGCGCATAGGCGATCGCTTCGTCGATCGCGGCCCGGGCTTCGTCACTGCGACCGGGAAGCGCGGAAAGTCCGTTCTCTCCGGCCGCGACGTCGCCGCGCCGGGTGTTCAGCCCCAGCATCGGAAGCCCGGTCCCGGCGAGCGCGGCGGCGACCTCGGCCGCGGGCACCGCGTAGGGCCAGTGGCACTCCACCGCGTCGAACCCGGCGGCCTTCGCGGCGCGGATCGCGGCGGGAAGCGGCCGGTCCGCCCAGAGGAAGCCGAGGTTGGCGGAGAACTTCACGCCTCCCACTCCACGTCGAACATGGTGACGACGGCCCTGACCTGATCCTCGGTCAGACGGCGCGCGTCAGCGCCGCGCGTGAGCATCGCCAGCCGCGCGGTATCCTCAAGCTCCTCGATAGCGTTGCATGCGGCTTCAACATCCCTGCCCGCGACCACAGGACCGTGATTGGCCAGCATCACCGCCGCGCGCTTGCCTGCAAGCCCGCGTACAGCCTCGCCCATCGCAGGATCGCCGGGCAGAAAGAAGGGCAGGAGCTTCACGCGGCCGAGTTTCATGATGGCGTAGGGAGTGAGCGGCGGCAGGAAGTCGTCCGGGTCGACCTCGGGCATCATCGACCATGCGACCGCGTGGCAGGAATGCAGATGCACTACCGCGCCGGTCCCGGAGCGGGTGTCGTAGAACGCGCTGTGCAACGGCATTTCCTTCGTCGGCTGGTCGCCATCGACCAGCTTCCCGCCCGCATCGAAGCGCGATAGCCGCGCCGGATCGAGCCGCCCGAACGAGGTGCCGGTCGGTGAAACAAGAAGCCCGCCATCCGGGATTCGGGCTGATATGTTGCCCGTCGAGCCGCCGGTCAGTCCCCGGTCGAACATCGACTTTGCCAGAAGGCAGATCTGCTCGCGCAGGCGGGTTTCCTTATTCATGGCTGCTCCAGCTTCGCAAAGGCGTCTTCAAAAAACCGCTCGGCACCGAAATTGCCTGATTTCAGCGCCAGCGCGATCTCCTCGCCGCCGGATCGGCAGAAGCACCACGGCACCCCGGGCGCGATCTCTCTGCCGATATCGAGCCGGTCGACGCCGAGCGCCTTCGTGACGGCACCGGATGTCTCCCCCCCAGCGACGACGAACCTGCGCGCACCCCGATCCCGCGCGGCGACCGCGAGCGCTGCGAGCGTCGCCTCTATGACTTCGCCCGCGCGAGCGACGCCCAGTGCGGCCTGCGCTGCCTGAACGTCGTCCGGCTCGGCGGTCGCGTAGACGATGGGTGCGCGGTTTAAGTCCTGCGCCGCCAGCCAGCTCAGCGCGGCGCCGGGCCCCGCATCGGCCACTGTCACCGGGTCAAGCCGCAAGCCCGGCCGCCCCGACGAGAGGTGTGCCGCCACCTGCGCGCGTGTCATCGCCGAACAGCTTCCCGACAGAACCAGAGAGGCTTTCGGAAGAGCGGCGCGGGCGGGCTGCCCTGCCTCGCCCAAGAGAACCCCCTCCCGTGCGTAAAGCGCGGGAAGCGGCATCGCGACGGCGGATCCGCCAGTCAACAGCGGCATGTCGCGGCAGGCTTCGGCGATCACCGCGAGATCCGCGTCCGCCACCGCATCGACGATGACATGCGCGACACCCTCGGCCGCGAGGCGGCCGAGTGCCGCACGCACCGCCTCGACTCCGCGGGCGACGGTCAATCGGTCCACCAGCCCGACGCTGCCCGTCACCTGCGGCTGAAGAAGACGCATCAGGTTGCTGTCGCGCATCGGAGTGAGGGGATGGTCCTTCATCGGGGATTCCGCGAGCGGCTGGCGCCCGACGAAGAGGTTCCCCATGAAGATCGACCGGCCATTCTCCGGAAAAGCGGGGCAATAGATCGTCTGGGTGGCCCCGAGATCCGCCATCAATGTCTCGGCGACCGGGCCGATATTACCCTCCGGGGTCGAATCGAAGGTCGAACAGTACTTCCAGAAGAACCGCCGTGCGCCCGCTGCTTCGAGCCATGATCTCGCCGCGCGGGCTTCGGCTACCGCCCTGTCGGAGGGGGCGGTCCTGATCTTGAGCGCGATCACCTCGAACGCAGATGTATCGCCGGGCGGCTGCGGCGGCACGCCGATCCGGAGTGACACTCCGAACCCGCTGCGTGCAAGCAATCCCGCAAGGTCCGTCGCGCCGGTGAAGTCGTCGGCGATGCAGCCAAGTACCGTCGTCACGCCTTTTCTCCCGGCAGGGACAGCCCGGCGTTGCGGGCGTAAACCTTGGCCACGGCGGCGTCATCTTCGCCGCCGAGCCCCATCCCGGAGGCTGCGAGGAACTGCTGCAACGCCGCCGCGGTGATGGGCGCGCTGAAGCTTGATGCGCGCGCGATGTCGAGCACGATGCCAAGGTCCTTCGGCCAGATGTTCACCGTACTTTTCGGCGCATAGTCGCCAGCAATGATATGCGGAGTGCGGTTTTCGAGCATCCAACTCGTCCCCGCGCATTTCGGAATGACCTTCAAGAAGGTCTCCGGTGCGACGCCTTGGGTCATGCCGAAAGTCAGCGCCTCGGCCATCGCGGCGATATGGACACCGGCGAGAAGCTGGTTGACCGCCTTCATCGCGGAACCGGCGCCAGCCGCATCGCCCAGTTCGAACACCGTTGTGGCGAACCCCTCAAGAACCGGCCTCGCGGCCGCGAAGGCCGCAGCCGACCCCGACGCCATCACGGAAAGCTCGCCGCTCGCCGCTTTCAAGGCGCCGCCTGAGATCGGCGCGTCGAGATAAAGAACCTCGTACGCCGCGCAGCGCGCCTCCATCTCGCGGGCGAAGTCCGGCGCGACCGTCGCCGAAGACAGGACGACCGCACCCGGCGTCAGATTCCGGACGATACCTTCCTCACCGAAGAGGACGCTCTCGGTCTGAGCTGCGTTGAGGACGACGACCACCACCGCATCGAGCCCGGCCGCCGCATCCGCGAGCGTTCCCTCGGCCCCACCTTCGGCCCGGAAGGCGGTCATCCGTGCGGCGTCGATATCATGACCCCAGACGCGATGACCTGCCTTGAGGGCGGAGCAGGCGATCCCGTAACCCATCGACCCCAGACCGATGACGGCAATCTTCTTCTTGGAGCCCATCGCCGCTCACCCCCTTTGGCCATTCCTGTTTTGGTATACCAAGAAACGCGCGGGCTTGGGAACCGCGCATGAACCGCTCGATGTGATCAGGCCGGATCGCGGAGACGGCAGGACTGCATCAGAGGCCGAACACCGCGGCGGCATGGTCGATCGCCGCGTGGGTAGGCTGGTGGTCGCTCCGATCCACGATCATGCAGGCCCGCTCGGGATTTTGTTCCACCAAGAAGATGTTCACGCGGTCGATGCAATTTTGCGCGTTTCGCAAGCGCGCGCCCATTTCCTGTGCGCTCACTTCACGGCGATCACCTGCAACCATCCCGCGAGTTCCGCGGCTTCGGTCGAATGGAGTCACATCACGCTCTCGCATCTTCGAAGCGACTGAACCTCGCAAAAGCACGGCGTCATCGGCCCCCGCCGTCGATCACCTCGATCCCCCGCATCGCGCAACGCCGGGCGAGCGGCGCCACGTCCGCCGCATTCGCCGCCGCGGCAGTGCCCTGCCGGACGCGGTCGGCGATACCGACGAAGATGACGGCGAAGCGGAAGAGCGCGAAGGCCTTGTGAAACGGCAACAGGGGGCTCGCCCCCGGACAGCAGGTCATGTAGTGCCTGACGAATTCATCCTCGCTCGGCAGCCCCTCGGCCGCCAGATCAAGTCCGCGAATGCCGCCATATTCGTCCGGCGCGAGATGCCAGGCGAGCGCACAGAAGCCGAGGTCGGCGAGCGGATGGCCAAGCGTCGAAAGCTCCCAGTCGAGGATCGCCGCCACCTGCGGCTTCGTCCTGTCGAAGATCATGTTGCCCATGCGGAAATCGCCATGCGCGATGCTCACCGCCCCATCATCTTCGGGCAGGTTTGCCGGCAGCCATTCGGCCAGCCGGCCAATCTCCGGGATGGGCTCGCTTGCCGAGTCCCGCCATTGCCTCGTCCACCGGCCGATCTGGCGTTCGAAGTAGTTGCCGGGGCGACCGTAGTCGCCAAGGCCGACGTCGTCCGGCCGGACGACGTGAAGCCGCGCCATCGCCTCGGCAAGACCCATCCAGAGCGCGCGACGCTCCACGACCGGCACTTCGGGCAACGCGCAGTACCCGAATACGCGGCCCTCCACGCGCTCCATGAGATAGAAGGGGGTGCCAATGAGATCGGGATCGTCGTGAAACAGGATCGGTCGCGGAACGGGCACGTCCGTGGGCAGAAGCGCGCGAAGAACCCGGAATTCCCGGTCGATAGCATGGGCGCCGGGCAGGATCGGACCATCCGGCTGCTTGCGCAGAACCATGCGCCGGGTGCCGTGGGTCACGAAATAGGTCGGGTTCGACTGGCCGCCAGTAACGCGTTCGATCCCGCAACTGGCGACCTTGCCGAAACGGCCGTCGAGGTAGGATTTCAGCCGCGCCTGGTCGAACTCAACATGCGTTGCCATCTCAGGCACCTTCGGCGACGTCCCAGCGCCAGAAGTGGCGCCCGTGCTTGCCAAGGCTGCGTTCCAGCACCATGCGATGCACCTCGTCCGCGCCGTCGACAAGCCGCGCCTGCCGGGCATAGCGATAGATCCATTCCAGGACCGTGTCCTTGGAATATCCGCGCGCGCCGTTGATCTGGATCGCGGTGTCGACGGCCCTGTGCAGAAGGTTCGCGACATGGACCTTCGCCATCGACACCTCCTTGCGCGCGTAGCCGCCGCGGTCGAGCTCCCACGCCGCTTTCATTACCAGTAGCCGCCCGATCTCGATCTGCATCGCGAGATCGCCCAGCATCATGCGCACGCTTTCGCGCGCGGCCAGCCGCTCGCCGAAGGCGAAGCGCTCGTTCGCGTAGCCCTGTGCGATCTCGACGCAGCGCTTGGAGAGGCCCAACCACCGCATGCAATGCGTCAGCCGCGCGGGCCCGAGCCGCATCTGCGTCAGCCGCAGCCCGTCGCCCTCGTTCAGAAGCCGGTTCTCCTCGGGGATCTCGAGCCCGTCGAACACCAGTTCGCAGTGCCCGCCATGCTCCTCCGGCCCCATGATCGGGATGCGGCGCTCGATGCGCCACCCCGGCTGGTCCGCATCGAACAGGAAGGCGGTCAGCCCGTTTCTCGGATCGTCCGACGTACGGGCGAGCAGGATGAAATGCTGCGCCCCCTCGGCCCCCGTGATGAACCACTTGCGGCCCTCGATGACATATGTGCCGCCCCGCTTCGTCGCGGTGGTCTGCATCATCGACGGGTCCGACCCCGACCCCGGATGCGGCTCCGTCATCGCAAATGCGGACCGCACGCGGCCCTCGACGATCGGGCGCAGCCAGCGGTCCTGCCGCGGCTGATCCAGCACCTTCTCCAGCACCATCATGTTGCCGTCGTCGGGCGCGGCGGAGTTGAAGGCGACGGGACCGAAGATCGACCGGTTCATCTCCTCGTAGCAGACCGCCATGCCGACCTTGCCGAGACCCTGCCCGCCTGTCTCGGGCTTCAGCTGCAGGCACCAGAGCCCCTCGGTCCTGGCTTTCTCGCGCAAGGGCGCAATCGCCTCCAGCGTGATATTCTCATGCGCATCGTAGTTGCCGCGATCAGCCTCGAGCGGCAGGATCTCGTCCTCGACGAAACGGGCGATACGCGTGCGATAATCCTCGACGCGGGACGGCAGGGTGAACTCCATGGGGCCTCCTTTGCCGCGATGATAGGGCGGAGCCGCGCTCGGCGACAATCGAAGATCCGGGCGGGAGACCGACCGGAACCCGAAATCCGATCTCCCAGCGGGCGCATCTCGAGCCCGTCAGCCGCGATCCCGGCTCGAGTCGCGGACGATCAGCTCGACCGGCGTGCGCAGATCGGCAGGCGGCGCGGTCCCCTCCTCCAGCCAGTCGACGACGGTCGCTGCGATACGCGCGCCGAAGCCGGCGATGTCGCAGTGGACGGAGCTCAGGGACGGCCAGGTCTGGGCGCAATCCTCGATATCGTCGAAGCCGACGATCTTGAACTCGCGGCCGACATCGCGGTCGATCTCTGCGCAGCCTGAGAGCATGCCGAGGGCGACGAGATCGTTGAAACAAAGCGCGGCATCGACGCCGCGATGCTCATGTGCCAGCCGCCGGGCGGCTTCGCGCCCGAAGGCACGGCTCGCGCGGCCGGTCAGCACGAGCGGTTCCATACCTGCCTCTGACAGCACGGACCGGTAACCGGACATGCGCTCGCGCGTCACGTCACGGCCTTCAAGGCCGCCGACGAAGGCAACGCGCCTGGCCCCCGCCCGCACGAGGTGCTCCGTCGCCAGCCGGCTCCCCGCGACGTAGTCGGGCGCGGCGAACGGAAACAGCTCCCGACGCGGCTCGACCCCGCGCAGCACCTGCATCGCGGGAATGGCGGCCCTTTCGATGGCGCCGAAGGTCGCAGACTCCTCGCCGTAGGCGGGTGAGATGATAAAGGCCGAGACGCCGTGTTCGATCATCGCGCCGACGACTTGAGCCTGGAGGCGCGCATCTTCGTCCGTGTTGGCCATCACGGCGGCATATCCCCGCGCCGAAAGCGCCATCTGCAGCGAGGTCGCGAACTCCGTGAAGAACGGGTTGCGGAGGTCGTTGATCACGAGCCCGATCAGCCCGGCATTGGCCGAACGCAGGTTCGCCGCCGCCCGGTTGTAGACATAGCCGATCTCGGCCATCGCCGCGCGGACCTGCGCGCGCGTCTCGGACCGGACGAGCGGGCTGTTCCGCAAAACGAGGCTGACGGTGGATTTCGACACGCCCGCCTCGCGTGCAACATCGACGATTGTCGGCCGGCGCTCCGTCATCGCCTATTCGATCCCGTGGAGCGCGAGCAGAACGCGCATGCGCGCCTCGGCGAGGCCCGGCCGCGACAGAAGGCCCGCGGCATCGGCCAGCCGGAAAACCTCTGAATAATGGACGATGTCGCGGCTCGACTGGAGCCCCGCCGGCATGATGAAATGCGGCTGATCGCCGTTCAGCCAGGCGAGGAACACGATCCCCGCCTTGTAATAGCGGGTGGGCGCGCGGAAGATCTCGCGCGACAGCGGCACGGTCGGCGCGAATATCCGGTGATAGGCCGCCATGTCGCCCTCTGCCAGCGCCTCGAGCGCCTGACAGGCGGCGGGCGCGATGGCGGCGAAGATGCCGAGGAGCGCATGGGAGTAGCGCACGCCGTCCCCGGCGATCAGATCGGCATAGTTGAAGTCATCACCGGTATAGAGCCGCACGCCATCGGGCAGCCGCGCGCGGAACGCCTCCTCATGCGCCCGGTCGAGGAGCGAGATCTTGATGCCGTCCACCTTGGCCGGGTTCTCGGCGATGAGATCGAGCACGAAGTCGGAGGCGGCGGTGACGTCGTCAAACCCCCAGTAGCCCTTCAGCGCCGGATCGAACATCTCGCCCAGCCAGTGCAGGATCACCGGCTCCCGCGCGCCGTCGATGAGGTGGCGGTAGACCGCCCGGTACGCGTCCGGCCCCGCCCCCATTGCCGGCAGCGCCCGGGTCGCCATCACGATCACCTGCCCGCCGGCCGCCTCGATCGCCTCCATCTGCTCCTCATAGGCGGCACGGACGGAATCCGCGCTCGCGGTCTCGGCCAGCGTTTTGTGATCCGTGCCCGCGCCGCAGGCGACACGCGGCGCCATCGGATGCGCCCTCGCGGCCGCCATCGTGCGTTCGATCAGTTCGCGAGCGGTGGGCCAATCCACGCCCATGCCGCGCTGCGCGGTGTCCATCGCCTCGGCCAGCCCCAGCCCCTGATCCCAGAGCCGCTGCCGAAAGGCCAACGTGGCTTTCCAATCGATCGCGGGGCGGGTATCCCACGGGCTGCGCCCGCGGAGCGGGTCGGACACCACATGGGCGGCCGCGAAGGCCGTCCGCGTCAGCGGCACGCGGGGCGCGCGCCGGGTGAGCGGCGTTCCGACAAGGCGGTAGGCTTCCAGTCGGTTGTCTCGGGTCGGCAGGGTCAGCATGGATCGGCCTCGCAGGACGATGCGCGGATCATGTCGGCCGCCTTCTCTGCGATCATCATCGCCGTCGCGTTGGTGTTCGCCGAGACAAGCCTCGGCATGATCGAGTTGTCGACGACGCGAAGCCGGTCGATGCCCCGGAACCGCAGCTCCGGGTCGACGACGGCGCCCTCGTCCGCGCCCATCCGGCAGGTGCCGGCGGGATGGTGGTCCGTCTTGGCATGCGCACAGGCGTAGTCGAAATACTCCGCCTCCGTCCGGACCTCCGGCCCGGGCAGCCGCTCCGCCATGACGTAGGGCTTCAGCGGATCCTGGCGCATGATCTCCTGCGCGAGCTTCAGCCCCCGGATCGCCATGTCGCGGTCGTGCGGATCGGCCCAGTAGTTCGGATCGATGAGCGGCGCGGCGGCGGGATCGCCCGAGGCGAGCCGCACGGTCCCGCGCGAGCGCGGGCGAAGATAGGCGGAGTTCAACGTGACCCCGCCGTCCTTCAGCGCCGCGACCCCCGCCTCGATCCCCGAGCCGAGCCCGAGATGAAGCTGGATGTCGGGCGACCGCGCATCGGGGTCCGCGTACCAGAACCCGCCGGTCTCGAAGAGCGACGAGGCCACTGGCCCTGACCGCGTGAGCAGGTACCGGAGCCCGGCGAGGACGGACCAAAGTGGCCGCGCGTAGCGGTCATAGGTGTGTGGCCCCGTGCACTCCGCGACGACGAAAAGGTCGAGATGGTCCTGAAGGTCGGAGCCTACCCCCGGCTGGTCGAACACGACCGGCACGCCGACCGCGCGCAGATGATCGGCCGGGCCGATGCCCGAGAGCTGAAGCAGCCGCGGCGTCCCGATCGCGCCCGAGGACAGGATCAGCTCGGCCTCCGCCCGGACGACGCCCTCTCCCGCAAGTTCGACGCCGGTGGCGCGGCCATGCTCGACGACGACGCGAAGCACCTCCGCCCCGGTGCGGATCGTCAGGTTCGGCCGCTTCCGAGCCGGATCGAGAAACGCGATCGAAGCAGACGAGCGGCGGACATTGCGTTGCGTCAGCTGGTAATAGCCCACGCCGTCCTGCCTCGCCCCCGCCATGTCGTCATTGCGCGGGATGCCGAGCTTCGCGGCGGCCTCGAAATAGGCCTCGCAGATCGGCAAGGGCGCGGCGGGCCGGCTCACGCCAAGCGGACCGCCCCTACCGTGGTAGCGGTCGTCGAAGCTGTCGTTGTCCTCCGACTTGCGGAAGTAGGGCAGGACGTCGTCATAGCCCCAGCCGGTGCAGCCCATCTGCCGCCACTCGTGGTAGTCGAGCGCGTTGCCCCGGGTGTAGATCTGCGCATTCACCGTCGAGCCGCCCCCAAGCACGCGCGCCTGCGTGAAGCGGAACACGCGGTCCTTCATGTGCCGCTGCGGAACCGTGGACCAGCCCCAGCTTCCGATGCCCTTGGTCATCTTCGCGAAGCCCGCCGGAACCTTGTAGAGCGGATGCCAGTCGCGCGGCCCGGCCTCGATCAGCAAGACGCGCGCGTCGGGGTCTTCCGAGAGACGAGAGGCCAGCACGGAGCCCGCCGAGCCCCCTCCGACGATGACGAAATCGTATCCGTGCGCCATTGCCGTCCTTCTCCTACAGCCGAGGAATCGAAAGCCCGCCATCGACCGGAATCACCGCGCCAGTCGCGAACGCCATCTTCCCCGTCGCCAGCGGCACCACGACCGACCCGATATCGGCGGGCTGTCCCCAGCGCCCGGCAGGCACCAGCCCGTCCTCGATCCGCGCTGTGTATCTGTCCCGCGCGCCGGCGGTCATCCCGGTCTCGATGATGCCGGGCCTAAGCTCGAAGACGCCGATCCCGTCCGCTGCGAGGCGAGCGGCGAAGAGCCCAGCCATCATCGCCGCGCCCGCTTTCGAGATGCAGTATTCCGCTCGCTCGACTGAGACCATCGCCGCGCTGACCGAGGTCACGAACGTGATCGAACGGTAATGGGGCGACGGCTCTGCTGCCATTCGCCGGGCCACCTCCTGCGCGAGGAAGAACGCACCCCGCAGGTTCACCCCGAGGACGAAATCGAAGCTGTCCGGCGTAAGGTTGAGCATGTCGCCACGCACACTGGCCGGAACGCCCGCATTCGAAGCGAGTGTCGTCACCGGCCCCAGCTCGGCCCGAACGGAATCGAGCAACTTCGGCACATGATCAATGTCTTGCAGATCGTGCTGAAAGTAACGCGCGAAGGGCTCTAGTCGTTCGAGCGCGCCCTTGACCGGTGCGGAGTCGGGCGGCATTTCCGCGGTCAGCGCAACCGAGAAACCCGCGCCCGCCAACGCTTCGGCAATGCCGAGCCCGATCCCTTGCTGGCCACCCGTGATGAGAGCAACAGGAGTCAAGATGCGAACTCCCTTTCCATGATGTGCCGCGCCGTGCGCAGCGACAGGGCCGCGACCGTCAGAGCGGGGTTGACTGCCGCCGAGGTCGGCAGGACCGAGGCGTCGGTAAGGAAGAGATTGCGGTGGTCATGGCTGCGGCAATATGGGTCCACGACGCTCGTGCGCGGGTCCCTCCCCATCCGCGCGGTGCCGCATTGGTGCGACGGCGTCCGGCGATCGAAGGGACGGGACAGCACGATCGGATAGCCCGCTTTGCGGAGCAACCGCTTGAGTCGGGCGACGAGAGCGAGATGCGCCTCCCAGTTCGAGCGCTTCCAGTCGAGCCGGATCTTTCCATCGCTCAGCGTCACCCGGCTTTCGGGGTTCGGCAGGTCCTCGGACATGGCGTAAAGGTCGACCGAACGGTTCGCGACCCAGTGCGCCAGCGGCGCGGGAAGCGACGAATTCGCAGCCAGGATCGGGCCGGAAATCTTGCCGAGAAGCTGGATGTTGCCAAGCGGCGCGCCGCCCGGCCCGCCGGTCATGTAGAAATCGTTCACCATCAGCGTCTTCTGATAGACCGCGCCGTTGCGGCGGAACGGGTGCAGCGCGAGAACCGCCGAGCAATTGTGGTTCATGAAGTTGCGCCCGACTTGGTCGGACGAGTTGGCCAGACCGTTTGGCCGCTCCGCATCGGCCGAGCCGAGCAACAGCGCAGCACTCTGCACCGCGCCCGCCGCCAGCGCCACCACAGGCGCCGTCAGCACCTCGGTCCGCCCGTCCGCCTCGATCTCGACGCCCGTGATCCGGCCTTCCCCGTCTGCGATCAGACGCCGCGCGGCGCAACGCGTCCGCAATGCGACGTTATCGTGCGCCAGCGCCGTCGCCAGCCCCACCGTTTCGGCGTCCATCTTGCCGCCGCAGGTATCGGGAAACGCGTCCCACGGCGTCTGCCCGTGCGCGAGCCAGCGCTCGATATCCACGCCGAGCGGCAGCGAGGCCGGATTCAGTCCGACCGAGCGAAGCCGCCACCGCAGATCGGCGATCGGCGGCTCGTCAGGCACCGGCGCGAACGCATAGCCACCCGAATGCGGCGGTTCGCTCGGGTCCTCGCCAATCTCTCCCCGGACGCGGTAGAGCTCCTCGGCGTTCTGGTAGAAAGCTTCGATCTCGTCGTAGCCGATCGGCCATCCCGGCGTCATGCCGCCAAGATGGCGGATGGGCGCGAAGTCTTCCGCCCGGAAGCGGATCAGCGCCGCGCCGTAGAGTTTCGTGTTGCCGCCCACGCAATAGTAGTTGCCGGGGTTGAATAGCCGCCCATCGCCGTCGAGCCACTCCTCGGACGGCCGATAATGGCCGTGCGCGAAGATGGCCTCCGGATCGCGGTCCTTCGACGACGGGCGCAGCCGTTCGCCGCGCTCGAGTATCAGGATGCGCCGCCCCGACGAGGCGAGCGCGGCCGCGAGCGTGGCGCCGCCCATCCCGGATCCGATGATGATGAGGTCGGGGTCCGTCATGGTGCGAGTCCGATTTCGCCTGGCGGTGCTGGCACGGTCAAGTTGTCCACGTTGATAGGCCCGTGCTCCGTCATCGCCTCACGTCCCTGGGAACTGGGCCTTCCGCTTTTCGCGGAACGCGGCCACGCCCTCGTCCCGGTCGGCACTCGCCGCGATGGCGGCGCTGCCGAGCGCCTCGACCATGGCGCCCCGGTCCTCTCCCCGGCCCGCATGGATCATCGACTTGGCAACCTCGACGGCGCGCGGCGAGAGGCCCGCGGCGTGCTCGAGAATGCTGTCTGCCGCCCCGCGCGGGTCCTCGGAAATCTCGGCCACGAAGCCCACCGCCAAGGCGCGTTCCGCGCCGATGCGCTGTCCGAACAGCGCCATTTCCTTGACGACCGGTTCGGGCAAGAGCCGCGCGAGCCGCTGAGTGCCCGACCAGCCCGGCACGATCCCCACACCGGCTTCGGGCAGCGCGAGCGTCGCCTTCGGCGCCATCACCCGGATGTCGCAGGCGGCCGCGAGCTCCAACCCGCCGCCGAAGGCGTGGCCGTTCAGAACCGCAAGCGTCGGCTTCGGCAGGCGCGCGAGGCGGTCGAAGATGCGGTGGCCGTCCCTGACCCAGTGGCGCGCGAATTCCGCGGGCGTGAGGTCGCCCCAGCCGTTGATATCCGCCCCTGTGCAGAACGCGCGATCGCCTTCCGCCGTCAGCAGCACGCAGGCGACGGACCCGTCCCGCTCGATCGTCTCGAGATGTCGCTCGAGCTGGCGCAGCATCTCGACGGTGAAAGCGTTCATCTTCGCCGGGTTGTCGAGCCTGACCTCGGCCACCCGGCCGTGCAGATCGAGATGGACCCGGCTCATGGCGTCCACCCCATCGGTTCGCTGGCCAACAGGCTCAAGGGCATCCGAACGGCCTCGGGCGCGACCATCACCCGGCCCTCGGAGGCCGCGACGATGTCGACCTCCGGCTCGATCCCCGGCATGATCTCGGTGGCGACAAGCCCGCCGTCGCCCAGCTGCATCACGCAGCGCTCGGTGACGTAGAGAACCTCTTGCCCCTGCGCCCGCGCCCGCGCGCCCGAGAAGGTCACATGCTCGACCGTCTCCACCATCTTGGTGAACCTGCCCTTGCGCGCGACTTTGAGGCCGGTCTCGGACAGCTCGATCTCCGCGCCGGCCTCGAACCAGCCCGAGAAGACGATCTTTGGGGCATGCGCGGTGATGTCGACGAAGCCGCCGCAACCGGCGGTGAGGTAAGGCTTCTTGCCGAGCTTCGAGACGTTGACGTTGCCCTCCCGGTCGACCTCGAGGAAGGACAGGAACGACATGTCGAAGCCCGCGCCCTGGAAGTAGATGAACTGCTGCGGTGAGGGCACGAACGCGTCCGCGTTCGAGGCGCAGCCGAAGGCGAAATCGGTCAGCGGCATGCCGCCCACCGCGCCCTGCTCGATCGCCCAGGTGACGGCTTCGGGGTAGCCCTCCTCAAGTAGGATGCGCGGCACCATCGCGCTGATGCCGAAGCCGAGATTGGCGGTCATCCCGGCCCTCAGCTCCATCGCCGCACGGCGCGCGATCACCTTCTCCACCCCGTGCTCGGGCAGGTGGAAGCTCGACCAGGGCCGCATGATCTGGCCGGAAATCGCCGGGTCGTAGGGCGTCTCGCAGGTCTGCTTCTGGTCGGGATCGACCACGACAAGATCCACGAGATGCCCCGGAACCCGCACGTCATGCGGACGCAAGCTCCCCCGCGCGGTCACGCGCTCGACCTGCGCGATGACGAGGCCGCCGTGGTTCTTCACGCAGATCGCCTGTTCGAGCCCGCCGAGATACGCGCCCTCGTGCTCGTAGGTCAGGTTGCCGTTCTCGTCCGCCGTGGTCGCCCGGAGGATGCAGACATTGGGCGCGATGTTCGGGAAGTGCAGCCAGGTGTCGCCCGCGAACTCGACCCGGGCGACGATCGGCTCGGCCGCACCCTTCGCGTTCATCGCGCAGCCTTCGCGCACCGGGTCGACGAAGGTCTCGAGCCCGACCTTGGTCAACACGCCGGGACGGCGCGCGGCCGCCTCGCGGTGCATGTCGAACATGATGCCCGAGGGCACGTTGTAGGCCGCCACCCGGTCCTCGACGATCATCTTCCAGATCTCGGGCATCGGCAGGTTCGACGGCCCCGACGGGTAAGACCCGGCAAGCACCTTCTTCAGAAGCCCGTCCTGCGCGAGGTAGTCCATCCCCCGGACGCCATACATGTCGCCCGCCGCGATCGGGTGAAGCGTCGTCAGGCCGCGGGGATGGCCCTCCGCCGCGAAGCGCTCCCCCAGCGCCTTCAGCGCGAGGTCCGGGCAGCCGAGCGCCGACGAAGACGACACCGTGACGATGGCCCCGTCCTCGATGCGTGCCACTGCTGCGGCGGCGCTGACCACCTTGCTCATGCCGCGCCCCCGTAGTCCACCGTCACGCGGGCGCCCGTCCGGGCGGAGTCGCGAACCGCGAGCGCGACGGCAAGCGACTTGACGCCGTCCCAGCCGGTCGCGGCGGGGGTGCCCTTCCCGGCGACCGCATCGACGAATTGCCGGACACCCTGACCGTAAAGCCCATGGTCCGGGAACGGCACCGGCTCGCGTCCTGCCTTGGTCACCAACTCGATCTCGCCTACCGGCCGCTGGGTCATCACGCCACGGGCGAAAACCGACCCCTCGGTCCCGTGCACCTCCAGCCCCGATCCGGCGAAGGGATGCGTGAAGCTCTCATGCGCCATCACCATCGCGCCAGATGGCATGGTCCAGACCGACATGGCCGAATCCTCGACCCCCTGCCCCATCCCCGACGCCCCCATTTGGGCAGCGACCGTTTCGGGGTCCTCACCCAGAAGGAAGCGCGCGACATCGGCGTCATGCACCGTGATGTCGGGGATCACGCCCCCGCCCGCCTCGGCGGCGTTGATCCGCCAGCCCTGAAGATTGGCCGGCAGGTGCACCGCATGATGGATCCGCGCCGACAGCACCCGCCCGATCCGCCCGTCCTCGATCAGCGTGCGGACGGCGCGGTGGCTGCCCGAGCAGCGCAGGTGGTGGTTCGTGGCGAAGACGAGGCCCGCGTCTTCGGCGGCGCGCACCATCTCGACCGCGTCCCCGACGCTCATCGCGAGCGGCTTTTCGCACAGGACGTGCTTGCCCGCCCCAATTGCGGCCAGCGCCTGCGCGTGGTGCTTTTCATTTGTCGAGGAGATGTAGACCGCATCGACCTCCGGATCGGCGAGCGCCTCGGCCAAATCGCTGCCCGACCCGGGAATGCCATGTTCACCCGCATAAGCCGCCGCGCGATCGGCCGAACCGCTGACGACCCTCACGACCTCGCCTCCGTCCTGTGCACGGAAGGCGCCGATCATGTGCTGCGCTGCAATCGTACTCGCGCCGATCAGTGCCCATTTCATTGCTGGCCCCTCTTTTGGATCGTTCCAATATTGTCTGGAACGTTCCAATTCCTGTCAAGACGTTTCTCTCGAACGCTCCTGCTCCGCGACGCCCCCACCATTGGCATTTGCTCATGGCGACACCGCAGGGCACAATACGAGGCTGCTGCGCGGAACCTGGCGACGATGCTCACGCCGAGAAACCGATCGCAGCAGGCGATACGGAGGAACCGATGGCGCGCGCATCCGACGACCCGATCCGCTACATCGACCGGACCCGCGACTACTACCTCGCGCTCGGCTACGGCGCTCCCTATCGCTGGGCGCGCTTAGAAGAAGTTCCCTTTGCGCCGCTGCCACGGCCCCTGTTTGACGCGACCGTCGCCATCATCACCACTGCCGCGGCCTATAACGCGGCAGCGAAATTCTACGAAGCCTATGCGGGCCCTACCGCGTCCATGCCCGATCTGCACATCTCCCATGTCGCGATCGACCGCGATCACACGACGGCGGAGGACATCGGGACCTACTTTCCGCTCGCGGCCCTCGCGCGCGCCGCCGCGGCTGGCCGGATCGGTCGCGTCGGGCCGCGATTCTACGGCCTGCCCACGAACCGGTCGCAGTCCACCACCATGGATGTCGATTGCCCCGCGCTCGTTGCGATGTGCCGCGCGGACGGCGTCGACGCAACACTTCTCGTCCCGAATTGCCCCGTTTGCCACCAATCCGTGGCGCTCGCGGCGCGGGCGCTCGAAGAGGCGGGGATCGCGGCTGTGGTGATGGGATGCGCGCTCGACATCGTCGAGCGGGTGGGCGTGGCCAGATTTCTGTTCAGCGACTTCCCGCTTGGCAATTCCGCCGGCCGGCCGCACGATGTCGCTTCTCAGGACGAAACGCTCGGCCTCGCGCTCGACCTGCTCGACGGCGCGCGCGGCCCGTGCACGACCGTCCGATCGCCTCTGCGATGGACGGGCGATCCCGCCTGGAAGGCCAGCTACTGCAACGCGGCCCGGTTGACGCCCGAGGACATCATCGCGCGCCGCGCGGCCTTCGACGCCGGCAAGGCCGTCGCGGCGGCCAAACGTGCCGCGCGCACCGACTAGTTCGTCCTCGTCCCGAAGGTTCGGGCCCCGACCACTTCGCCGCGCCGGGCGTTCAGCGCCGCACGCTGTCGGTTGCTGGCGCGCCGTCCTCCGGCACCGAGAGTCCCGGCGCGTAGATCGTTGACCGTGCACGCCCCTGCCGCTTGGAGACGTAAAGCGCGGTGTCCGCGTCGCTCAGCATACGGTCGGCGTCGGGGACATCGTAAAGGTCGGAAATCGTGCCGCCGACGCTGCACGAGATCCGGCACGGCTTGCCCTCGAATTCGACCGGCTCCTCGATCCCGGCGATCATCCGGGCCGCGATCCGCTCGAGCAGCATGGATTCGACCGGCGCGGCGAGAATAAGCACGAACTCGTCCCCGCCGGCGCGCGCCACGAAATCGTGCTTGCGCACCACGCCGCGCAGGACCCGCGCGACATGGCCGAGCACGAGGTCGCCCGCCGCGTGACCGAGCGTGTCGTTCACGGCCTTGAAGTGATCGAGGTCGAGATGCACCAGCGCGAAGGGTGCCCCGCCTCGCCCTGCCCGGTCGATCGCGGCGGCAAGCGAGAGGTCCAGCGCACGGCGGTTGGCGAGCCCGGTCAGCGCGTCGGTCAGCGCCTGCTCCTCGGCCGCGCGCTGCGCCGCCTGAAGCCGCCGGTTCAGCGCGGCGAGCTCCTCCATCACGGCGGCCTTGACCTCGGTCAGATAGAGCAGCTCTACCGTCAGGTCGGTCGGCGCGAAATCGGCGTTCGTGAGCCCGTGCTTGCTGACCGCCTCGGCGGCGGAAATCCCGAACGAGAGATTTACGACAAAGCCCTGTCCGTCCGCCAGCGCCACGCAAAGCCCACGCAGCCCCGTGCGGGGTGCCTCGCGCAGCTTCAGGTCGAGACGCCGACCGACCAGCCGCCGGACATCCTCCATCGACTGGGCGGTCTGCGGCTTGCGAATCTCGAACACTTCGAGAAAGCGCCGCTCCTCGAGCCGCTGCCCCGTACAAAGTTTTGCAAGTGTCGGCCCGACCGCGCGAATATGCCCGGTCGGCGCCACCCAGACACTCAACGGCATCAGCCGCCCGAGCGCCGCCGCGTTCAAGAGCGCGGGATCGGAGCAAGCGGCGCCGCCATCCATCACGGCAGCTCCGGCCGGGCGAGGTCGAAGCGGCGGCCCGAGGCGAACTGCGCCTCCAGAAGCTCGACATACACCGTATCCGGATCGATGTCCGGCCCGCCCGCCTCGATCAGAACGAGCGCCCCGTAGTCATCCGCCATCGCCCCGAGGATGCCGGCAAATACCGGGCCGAAGCCGGGATGCGCGCCGCGGCAGAGAAGCACGTAGCGCCCCGGGCCGGAGGCGATGAGCGCAAGATCGGGCATCTCCAGATCGGGCACGGCAAGATGAACGCGCTCGGGCAACTCATCGAGCGAATGCAGGAATTCGACATAGTCCACACCGCCGAAGCGCAGCAGACGGCGCAGCGGCTCGAGCCCGACGAGGTAGATCCCGACATCCTCCAGAAGCGCCTCCCGCGGCTTGTCGAGCACTGCGGAGGCAGCGTCGATCACCGCATCGGTCAGCGCGTCGTCATAGCTTAGAAGCGCTTCGAATCCTTCCGCCCCGACTCCGACCTGCGCCGCGACTGCGGCCCAGGTCTCCGCCCCATAGGTTTCGCGCAGGAAACTCTGGATCGACCGGTTGACGAGACCGTGCATGCTCCGCCCCTCTTCTGTCCGGGAGAGGCTATGCCCGCGCCGGTTAAGAAACGGCAAAGCCACGCGGGCTGCGCGTCACCGATCCGGTTCGGAGTGACGAAGGTTTCGCTGTCACGACGCAAGACCCGAGCGGGCTTCGCGTCCCGCGAAGGCCGCGAGAGGAAAGCCGCGTGCGCGGGCCCGCCCGCGCATGCCGCTGAACGGGATCAGAAATCGGTGGGCGCGCCGCCCTCGGCCTTGCGCCGCTCGACGAAGGATTTCAATTCCTCGCGGATAGCCTCATCCATTGGCGGCGCCTCGAATTCGGCGATGATTGCCTTGAAGATCCGGTGCGCCCGCTCCGCCGTCCAGACCGATCCGTCGATTTGCCAGGCCTCGAAGTTGCGCCAATCAGAGGCAATGGGCTGGTAGAAGGCGGTCGTGTAGCGGTCCTGCGTGTGCTGGCAGCCGAAATAGTGGCCCTCGGCCCCCACTTCGGCGATCGTGTCGATCGCGATCTCGTCTGGACCCGTCTCCCAGATCACAGGCTCCATGTAGCGCTGCAACATCTGCAGGACCTCGCAGTCCATGACGAACTTCTCCGGGCTCGCGATCAGCCCGCCCTCGAGCCAACCGGCCGCGTGATAGACCATGTTCGTGCCCGACTGCATCGCCGCCCAGAGCGAGTTGCATGTCTCCCACATCGCCTGCCCGTCCGGCACGTTGGCCGCGCAGACGCCCGAGGAGCGCAAGGGCAGCTTGTAGAACCGCGCCATCTGGCCGGTCATCTGCGTCGCGCGCATGTATTCCGGCGTCCCGAAGGCAGGCGCGCCCGACTTCATGTCGACATTCGAGGTGAAGGTGCCGATTCCCACCGGCGCGCCGGGTGCGGCATGTTGCAGAAGCACGATCGCGGCCAGCGCCTCGGCGATCGACAGCGTCACGGCACCTGACATCGTTACCGGCGCCATCGCACCGGCCAGCGTGAAGGGTGTGACGATCACCGCCTGCCCGTTCCGGACAAGCCGCAAGGCCCCGTCGATCATCGGAAAGTCGTGCTTCAGGGGCGAGACCGAGTTGATGTTGGTGTACATGTGCGGGGCGGCGCGGAACGCCTCGGGCGTGAGCCCGCCCGCGATGCGCACCATCTCCATCCCGTCCTCGACCCGCTCGCGGCCCAAGGCATAGGCATGGCAGACCTTGTCGGTCAGCGTCAGCTTCTCGAATAGGCAGTCGAGGTGGCGGATCGAGGCGTGGATATCCACCGGCTCGACCGGATAGCCGCCCGCGAAATGGATGCAGTTGAAGTATTGCGTGAGCTTGATGAAGTCGCGGAACCCGTCCATGAAGCCGGACACCTTGCCCCGCTCCAGATCCCAGTAGTTTGGCGGCGACGAGACGTTGCCGAACAAGATGTGCTTGCCGCCGAAAGGCAGCGCGCGGTCGGCGTTGCGCGGCGTGACAGTGAACTCGGACGGCGCGCGCGCGACCATCTCCATCACGAAATCCTCGTCCATTCGGACGGTGTCGCCCTCGACCTTGCAGCCGGCTTTCCTGAAGATCTCCAGCGCCTCGTCGTTCAGAAACCGGATGCCGATATCCTTCAGGATGCGCATCGCGCCCTTGTGGATCGCCTCCACGCCGTCCGGGCCCAGGGGCTCGACCGGCCGGTCGGGATTGACCGGAATGCGCCACGACATCTGGTCGATGGCCCTGACGCCCGCGCGTTCCGCATGGCCCGCCCGTCCGCCAGCGCGCTTGCGTCTCATTTCGCTCGACATGCCCGTCCTCCGTTGCCGGTCGGTGTCAGCATCGGGGCCAAGGGGCTTCGAATCCCCGCCTTCCGCGACGTGATAGCGTCGTTTTTCGGCAGTGCCTCAGGTCTCGGCCATCTCCTGCGTGTCGATCCAGCCCGGCAGATGGCCGATATCCGGCAAGACGACATCGGCAAAGGGCGCGAGTTCGTCAGCCTCGGCGATCCCGGTCAGGACGGCGACGGTGCGCATCCCCGCCGCGCGGCCGGCGACGAGGTCATGGCGGCTGTCGCCCACCATGGCGACGCGCGCCGGGTCAAGGCCCGTGGCCTCGGCGAAGGCCAGAAGCGGGCCGGGATCGGGCTTGGCGCCATGGCCGCTGTCGAAGCCCGCGATGAAATGGAAGAACTGCGCGATCCCGGCCATCCTGAGATGGGCCGCGGCGGGCGCCGCCGAATCGTTCGTGGCAAGGCCAAGCCTCAGCCCGCGTTCCGTCAGCGCCTCGAAGAGCGGCACGAGCGGCGCGGCGGGCACGAGATCCGTCTCGCCCGCAAGCGCGTTCATCCGCGCGACGAGCACCGCGCCGTCAGCCCCCGGCAGGTGCGGCAAAAGATGCGCGGCGATCTCGGGCGCGGTATGGGCGATGATGGGGCTGTCCGGCGCGAAGCTGCCCGTCTCGAGGTCGTAGCCGATCGCCTCCCCGAGCGTTCTGACCAGCCCGTCGGACCCGCCGGACAGCTCTTCCAGCATGCGCCGCGACCAGCCGCCCCAGGTGGCGCGGAAGTCGAATAGCGTGCCGTCCTTGTCGAAGACGAGACCGTGAATGCCGTTCATGAGTCCTTTCGGGGTCCTCCCTCCCCGCGCGCCGAACCTGACCGAGCAGAGGCGCCAAGGCAAGCGCGCCGCGCCTCGCCGGTTCAGGTCCAGCTCATGTCGCCGCCGCCTGGAAGCGCCGCCCGCGCGGTCATCGGGGCGGAATAGTCCAGCCCCGCGGCATCGCAGAACGCCGTCACCCAGGCGTCGTCCATCACGATGAAATCAAGTACTGACAACAGAAAGTCGGGCTCGCCCGCCCGTTCGCGCAACTCCGCCGGCGCCGTGCCGCTCGCGCCGAGGAAGACCGGCAATATCTCCTCCTGTGCCACGAGCCATCCCAGCGCCTTCAGCGCCACCGTGTCGGCGAATTCCCGCCCGAAGCCCATGTTCTTTCGCATTCGTTACCCGCGCGGAAAGCATTTCTTAACCATTGCGAACGGATGATGAGCGCAAGGGACGTACAAGTAAAGCGAACGGGGTCCAAGGTGACCGGCAGAATCCTCATCGTCGATGACGTTGCGACGAATCGCATCGTGCTGAAGGTGAAGCTCGCAACCGCGCATTACGAAACCGTGCAGGCGTCCGACGGCGCGGAGGCCTTGGCGCTCGCGCGCGAGATGCGCCCCGATCTTGTCCTGCTCGACATCGAACTGAAGGACATGGGCGGGATCGAAGTCTGCGAACGGCTGAAGGCCGATCCGCAGACGCGCGACATTCCCGTCGTCATGATCACCGCCTTCCACGACGCCGCCCGCAAGATGGAGGCGCTGCACGCCGGCGCCGAGGAAGTGTTCTGGAAACCCCTCGACGAGGTCGTTCTGCTCGCGCGTCTCCGCAGCCTCCTCCGGGCCCGCGAAACGGCCGCGCAGCTCGGGCTCAGGGACAGCACCTACCGCGCGCTCGGCTTCGCGGAAGGGGCCGATCGGTTCGAGACGCCCGCCCTCGTCGGTCTCGTGGCCGGCCGCGTCGATACCGCTCTTGCCTGGAAGCGCGAGCTTCAGCCCCATCTTTCCGACCGGCTGATCACTCTCGACCGCCATGGCGCGCTGGCGGATATGGAGCCGCCCGACGTGCCCGACGTCTTCGTGGTCGAGGCCGATCTGGTGCGCCCGGGCGACGGGCTGCGGCTCATGTCCGAACTCCGTTCGCGCGCGGTGACGCGGCATTCCGCCGTCTGCGTGATGCTGCCCCCCGAGGCGCGCGAAACCGCCGCAGTCGCGCTCGATCTCGGCGCAAACGACTTGATCGAAGCCGATGCCGACCCGGCCGAGATGGCGCACCGGATCCGCACCCAGATCGCCCGCAAGCGCCAGTCCGACCGGTTGCGCGCCTCGGTCGCCGACGGGCTGAGGCTCGCGATGACCGACCCGCTGACCGGGCTTCACAACCGCCGCTACGCGCTGCCGCATCTCGCACGGATTGCCGAGCGCGCGCGCGAATCCGGGCGCATGTTCGCCGTCATGGTGATGGACCTCGACCGCTTCAAATCGGTCAACGACACCTACGGCCACGCCGCGGGTGACGCCGTCCTCGTGGAGATCGCCGAACGGCTGAAATCCAACCTCCGGGCCGTCGACCTGCTGGCCCGGATCGGAGGCGAGGAATTCCTCGTCGCCCTGCCCGATACCAGTCTGAACGCCGCCCACGCGACGGCCGAACGCCTGCGCCGGGTGGTCGGCGACGCGCCGGTGGCCCTGCCCGGAGGCGGCGGCAACGTCCCGGTCACGCTGTCGATCGGCCTCGCGCTCGGCGACGGGGTGGGCGCGCTGCCGGTCGGGGACCTGATCGGGCTCGCCGACCGGGCGCTCTTGGGCTCCAAGTCGGAAGGCCGGAATCAGGTAACCGTGGGCCGCACCGCCGCCTGAGGCCGGGCGGTCAGCGCCGGCGGTTCTCCAGCGCCTCCTCGATCCGCTCGGCGAAGGCGTGCCGCTCGTCTGGCGACATGCCGGCCAGATGTTCGGCGAAGAGCCTCCGCCCGAGATCCAGCCGCTCGGCCGCGCGCGCGCCCTGAGCCGCGATGATCGCCTCGACCGTCGCCTGGTCCCAAGGTTCGGCCCTCAGCGCCGCGACGATGCGGCCCAGATCGGCCCGCATCTCCTCGCGCCGCTCGCGATAATCGGGCGCCGCCTTCAGGAACGCGTCGCGCAGCGCCGACCGGTCGCGCCACGACAGCGCCTCGGTATAGGCGCCGAACCCCACATCCGGCCCGCGCCGGTGGTCATGCCGGCCATGCGGCCCCAGCGCCCGGCCGGCCACGCTGGCCACGACGAAGAGGTTGAGGCCGAGCGACAGGATCAGCAGCCATTTCACCGATGCCCGCATCCGCGGTCCTTGCCCTTCAGTCTTCGCCATCTCAGTTCCCCTCCGTCGCGGCCATCGCGAACACCTCGGCGCCCGGCATCAGCTCGACCCTTTCCGCCGCATCCGACCAGGTGTCGGTTACCAGCCCGGCCGGATCGGCGAGCCCTGCATAGCCAATCCAGAGCCCCGCCGCCGTCGCGGTCATAAGCCCGCCGATCCCCTGCCAGCCGCCGATCACGTCCAGAAACCGCGACCTGAGCGACGGCCCGGCCGGCCGCGCGCGGGGCATTTCGCGGACGGCGTCGGCCGCGACCCGCGCCATCAAAGCGTCGGAGGCTTCGGGCGCGCGCTTCCGTGCCGCCTCGAAGAACGCCTCCAGCCTGTCGTCGTCGGGATTTTGTTCACGCATCGTCATATCCCAGTTCTTCCCGTCGCCCGGCAAGCGCCGCGGCGAGTCCTCTCTTGCCCCGCGCGACAAGGCTTTCGACCGCCTCGACGCCCACGTCCATGATCTCGGCAATCTCGGGATTGCCAAGCCCCTCCAGATGCCGCAGCACGACCGCCTGCCGCTGCCGCTCGGGCAAATCCTGCAGCGCCGCCTCGAGCGCCGCCGCCCGGTCCCGCTCGATCAGCCCCTGGACCGCACCAGGCCTCCCGTCCTCGGGCTCGGGCGCGGCGTCGAGCGGCACGCTCCGTCGCCGCCTCAGCCTGTCGGTCGCGAGGTTCGACACGACCCGGTAGAGCCAAGTCGAGACCTTCGCGCCGCGCTCCTGCCAGTCGGGCGCTGCGCGCCACAACCTCAGCATCGCCTCCTGCGCGATGTCCTCGGCCTCGGCCGGGTCGCGCAGCATGCGGCTCGCGACGCGAAACGCCATGGGCGCGAGCCGCGCCGTCAGGAGGTGCGCCGCCTCGCGGTCGCCCCGCGCGTAAAGCGCCAGAAGCGCCTCGTCCGTGCGCCCGCTCTCGGCGTCGAATGCCATCATCGCTCCAAGCCGTATCCGCAATCACCCCGCCGGGCAATTGCCGCGAAGGGCCGGGACGGGTCGCCCCGCCCCGCCGCGTCGTCAGCGACCGGTCACTCGTCCCAGTCGCCCCAGAAGGAATGGCCGCCGCGCATTCCATGATCGCCCCGCATACCGTGATCGCCCCGACCGTGACCGCGACCCCGCGCGTCGCGCATCCACTTGGCCATTTCCTCGCGCAGTTCGGCGATCTCGTCCTCGGTCACCGCGCCGTCGCCATCGGCATCGGCGCGCTCGAAAAGGCGCGCCGGAACCGGCGCGGCCATCATCTCGGCCGCCGACAGTTTGCCGTCTCCATCGCTGTCGCGCGCCGCCATCTGACGCCCGACCCGCGCGGAGATACGCTCCTCGGCCCGCGCCATCATCCGCGCGGTCAGCTCCTCGGCCGAGACCAGCCCGTCGCCGTCCGAGTCGAGTTCGCTGACGCGGCCTGCGCGCCAGGCGTTGAGTTCGGCCTCCGTCACCTTGCCATCGCCATCAGCGTCGACCTCGGAAAAGTCGAATCCGGGCCCGCCGCGCATCATGCCGGTGCCGTCCTGATCCTGAGCGCTAAGCGCCGCAGGGACGACCGCCGCACCGGCTAGCGCCAGAACCATCGCGGCAAGAACAGGTTTCCTCGTCATGTCCAAATTCCTTTCTACGTATCTGCCCGACGGGAACCGCCCGCCGTCTGACCATCACACGCCGCCGGACCGCTATTCCGTCGCCGCCGGCGCGACTTTTTCGCGCGGCGGGCATGCCCTCCCCTTCGCGAAGGGGGCCATCGGTGCTACACGTACCGCCACGAGGAGACGCCCATGACCGACATCGCATCCCGACCCGTCCATGACGACCGCCCGCTGAAGCCCGCACTGCTGAACGGATTGCGTTTGCGCTGCCCGGCCTGCGGCGAGGGGCGGCTGCTGACCGGCTATCTCAAGGTCCGCGACACCTGCCCGTCGTGCGGCGAGGCGCTCCACCACCAGCGCGCCGATGACGGGCCCGCCTATCTCACGATCCTGATCGTCGGTCACCTGATGGCGCCGCTGATCCTCTGGGCCTTCATCCATTACCGGCCCGATCCGCTGGTGCTGTCGGGGGTCTTCGCCATGGGCTGCGTGGCGCTGTCGCTCTACCTGCTTCCACGGATGAAGGGGCTGATGGTGGCGATCCAATGGGCCAAGCGCATGCACGGTTTCGGGGCCGCACCGCATGAGCGTGCCTGACGCCGCGCCGATCCGCGACGCGGCGACGGTGATCCTCCTGCGCCGGGGCCGGGCGGAGCCCGCCGTCCTCATGGGCCAGCGCGGCGCGGGCGCGGTCTTCATGCCCAACAAGTACGTCTTTCCCGGCGGCGCGGTCGATCCGGACGACGCCACAGTGCCGCTCGCAGAGGGGTTCGGCGCGACCTGCGAGGCCCGTCTGGTGATTGAAGCCCCGCCGGAACTGTCGCGCGCGCTTGCCGCAAGCGCGGCGCGCGAACTCTGGGAGGAAACCGGCCTCATCCTCGGCCATCCCGGACGCTGGGACACCGAGCCGCCCGAGGACTGGCGCGACTTCGCCGGAACCGGGCACCGTCCGACGGCATCGGGCCTCACCTTCGTCTTCCGCGCGATCACACCGGCCGGCCGCCCGCGCCGCTTCGATGCGCGGTTCTTCCTTGCCGACGCCGGCCGGCTGAAGGGCGATCCTGACGACTTCTCGCGCGCTTCCGACGAGCTCAGCCACCTCCACTGGGTGCCGCTGGCCGAGGCGCGGCGGCTCGACCTGCCTTTCATCACCGAGGTCGTGCTGGCCGAGGTCGCGGCCAGTCTCGACCGCGACGGCCCGCCGCCAGATGGCGTGCCATTCTTCGACAATTCCGGACCCGAGCCGCGCTTCCGTCGCCTCGTCTAAACCGCGGCCCCTAGCCGAAGCCCAGCACGATCGCCACCACCGAAAGAATGACAAGAAGGATGCCCGCGCCTTCGCGCGGTAGCAGCCGTTCGCGAAAGAAAAGCACCGAGGCGAGCATCGTGAAGACGATCTCCACCTGCCCGAGCGCGCGGACATAGGCGGCGTTCTGAAGCGCGAAGGCCGCGAACCAGCAGAGCGAGCCGGCCATGCCGGTGACGCCCACGGGCAGCGTCCTGCGCCATGCGGCGGTGACGCGGGTCAGCTCGCCGGGTTCGCGCCAAGCGAGCCAGACCGCCATGACGACGGTCTGGATCACCGTCGCGGCGGCGAGTGCCACGAGCGCGCGGGCGAAGAACGGCAGGGGCTCGAGCGCGAGCGTCGCGCCCCGGTAGCCGATCGCCGAAAGCCCGAAGAGCGCCCCCGCCGCCACTCCGTATAGCGCCGGGCGTCCGAAGTTCCGCGCGCCAGGCTCGGGCCCCTTCGACAAAAGCACGACGCCCAGGAAGCCCAGAAGGATTGCGAACCAGCCGTAAAGCGACACGGCCTCGGCAAGCAGAACCGCCGAAAACGCCGCGACCTGCACGACCTCGGTCTTGGTGAAGGCGATGCCGACGGCGAAGTTGCGCAGGGAAAAGAGCGCGACAGTGAGGAACGTCGCCACGATCTGCGCGATCCCGCCGAGCACGACGAACCCCCAAAAGCCCGGGCCCGGCGCGGGCAGCCCCCCGCCCAGCCGCCAGAGGACGATCGCGGCGAGAACGCTCGTGATCGGCGCGGCGTAAAGAAAGCGCGAAAACGTCGCCCCGCCCGTCGACAGTCCCAAGCCCTTCAGCTGCTTCTGCAGCATGAAGCGGACGGTCTGAACGGCCGCCCCCGTCAGCGTCAGGATCACCCAGGCACTCATCGGCCCGTTCTGTCACGCGCGCCAATTCGAGGAAAGAGCGGAGAAAACCGCGTTCAGTCCGCGCGGTCAGCGCGGCGGGCGCAGCGGATGCGGCACCGGGTCCTTCGCGTGCAAGAAGTAGCGGCGGAAGATCTCGGCGTAGGAGGTGTAATAGTAACCCTCGTTGCGCCTGAGATAAGTGTCGCGGTTCTCCGAATAAAGCTTCGGCAGGCGGTACCAGGCCACGCCGGGCTTCGAGTGGTGCACGACGTGCAGGTTGTTGTTGAGGAACAGGAACGGCAGGATCCGCCCGCCCTCGACGATCACGCTGCGCCCGCGCGCCCGCTCATGCGCGCGATGCTCGAGGAAGGTGCGGATCTTCAGGATCGAAAAGCCCGCGTAGGCCGCCGCGACATAGACCCAGAGCGGCATCGCCGCCTGCGACAGCCACAGCCCGACGAGGACGAGCCCCGCCCCATGCAGGGCCCAGTCGCGCGCAACGGTCCGGTCGCCGGCGTGGATCGCCCTCGTGTCGGCCTTCAGAACCGCAAAGAGCGAGACTGCCGGCCCGAACAGCATCCGACCCGCGAGCGTGTTGTTGAGCCTGCGGAGCGCGCGCGCCCAGCCCGGCATCCGCGCCCAGTCGGCGGGGTCCATGTAGTTCGATTCAGGGTCGTCATAGGGATCGGTCAGGCTTTCGTCCCGGTGATGCGCGAGGTGCAGGTCGCGGAACCGGCCATAAGGAAAGAAAAGCCCGACCGGTAGGAAGACCAGCGCCTCGTTCCAAGCGCGGCTCCGGAACGGGTGGCCGTGCAGCACCTCGTGCTGAAGCGAGCTGTGAAGCGTGATCGTCAGCGTCAGAATCACGGCCGCGAGCGGCAGCCAAAATGCCGCGATCACCGTCGTCGCAAGCGCCCATACGAGATAGCAGGCGGCGATCAGCCCCAGCGTCGGCCACTCGATTTCCCACGCGCGCTCAGACATGGCGGCCCCATGCGATGCGCGACCAGATCCGCTCATAGAGGATGTAGGTCAAAAGCCCGATCATCGTGTTCGTGAGCGCTATCGTGCCGCCGAGAAACACGGATCCGGTCATTACGAACCCCACGACGGACATCATAGCGAGCCCCAGGGTGTTCCATAGAATTGCTTTTAGAATCGTACGCTTGCCAGTGTCCATTCAAGCTCCTTCCCCATCTCCAGCTAACTCCGGGCAAGGCGGTTTGCGAATTCGGAATATGGTTAACTTTACTCGCGTGATGTGATATTTTTCACCATATGAGCATAAATATCGACAAACGCGACCGTGCGAGCCTCTTCCGGGCCCGGCTCGCCCAGGCGATGGACGAAAAATCCATGACTCAAAGCGGACTGGCGCGCGACGTTGGCGTGGACCGTTCGACCATCTCGCAACTTCTGTCCGGACAGGGCGCACGGCTTCCGAACGCGCAGGTCGTGGCCGAATGCGCCGCCGCGCTCGACGTCTCGGCGGACTGGCTCCTCGGGCTGACCGACCGGCCCGAACGGCTTGCCGACCTGCTCGCCACATCGCTCACCATGACCGAGGCGCCGCGCGCGCTGATCGACGAGACGATATTCGGCTGGCACAAGGAGGCGGCGGGTTTCAAGGTGCGCCACGTCCCCGCGACCCTGCCCGACATGCTGAAGACACAGACGATGCTGCGGTGGGAATACGAACCGCAGCTCGGCCGGACCGCCGATCAGGCGATCGGCGCCTCGGAGGACCGGCTGAACTGGATGCGGCGCTCGGGCTCGGACTACGAGATCGCCCTGCCCCGGCACGAAATCGATTCCTTCGTCCGGGCGGAAGGCTATTACCGCGGCCTGCCCGCCGAAGTCCGCACCGAGCAGATCGAGCGGCTCCGCGCGCTCTATGAACAGCTCTACCCGGCGCTGCGCATCTACGTCTTCGACGCCCGGCGCGTCTTTTCAGCCCCGATCACCGTCTTCGGCCCGCTCCTCGCCGTTCTCTACATGGGCCGCCACTACATCGCCTTCCGCGATACGGCGCGCGTGGCGGGCTTCACCGCGCATTTCGACTGGCTCGTGCGAGAGGCCGAATCCGGCGCACGCGAATTCGCGACCGTCCTTGACGAATTGGCGGGCGAGGCCGGACTTCGTGGGTGACGACACCTTGCGCGACCCTTCGAACCGCCCAGATTTGAGCGTCAAAAGACACTCGAATCGGCACTATCCCGCCCTCTCGCCGCCATTGTTTCTGGGCAATCTGATTTCATCGAACGCTTGTGGGGTATCCAGTCATGAGACTTGAACAGCAACAATCAATCCAAGCGGCGGTTGGCTCGCTTATCTGCTCGGCTGACGACATCGACCAGTTGGTTCGCCGCGAAGCCGTCATAAAGGAGCTGCGCAGCCAGCTTTCCGATCCGGTCGAACTCGCGAAACAGCCGGGCGCGATTTACCGCCTGCATGCCATCTTGAACACCTGAAGCGACCTTCAGGCGTCCGCGTCGGGCGCGGGGCACCGGTTCGCAACGCCGGACGCGATGGTCCGGACCTTGAGGGCATATGCTGATCTCCGCGCTCGGCCCGTACAGGAATCAGCTGGCCTTCCGCCGGCTCAGATCGGGATCAACCCGGCGGGATCGTAGCCGTTGAACCGCAATACATCGCGCGCGGCCTGCATCAGGTCACCCCGCGCGCCGGGGCTCCGCGAGAGCACGCGCGCGAAGCGACCCGACGGCGTGCCGATCACCGCGATCCGGTAATCGGCATCGACCCAGAGCACCCAAAACTCTTCCGGCCCCGCCAGTCCCGTCCGCGCGATCCGCCCCGGTCCGGTGACCCGCGCCTCGGTCGCGAAGGCGCGCGCGCCATTCGGTCCGCAACCGGTGCCCGTCACCTGGTAGCGCCGCGGCCCGGTGACAACCCATGTCTCGGCCAGCGGACCGCACCGCGCCTCGCTGCCATAGGTCGCCACGACATGCCAGACATCGGCGAAGCGGCCCGCGTCGAAGGCGGCGTTTGACGAAATCGGCGCGGCCGCGTCGCGCAGCGAAGGCCCCGGCGGCGCGGCGCAGGCGGCGAGCAGCGGAAGGATCAGAAGGGCACGTTTCAGCATCGTCGTCTCCGCGCGCGAGGGGAGGGGGCGGGCCGCGCCACCCTCGCCGAAGCGGCGAACGCTGGCAAGGCGCTTGCCGCGCCGCGCTTGCCGATTTACGAAACCCTTGATGAAACCCGAACCCCCCGTCTTCGCCCCGGGCCCCGAGCCGTTATCCGTCGCGATCCTCGTGATGGCCGACACCAACGCACTGTCGCTCGCGGCCTCGGTGGACCCGATGCGGGCCGCGAACCGGCGCGCCGGGCGGACGCTCTTCACATGGGCTTACCACTCCGCCGACGGCGGCCCGGTGCCGCTCACGGCCGGGTTCGAGATCGCGACCGAGCCCCTGACCGACGCCACCCGCGCCGACGTCCTGATGATCGTGGCGGGGTTCCGGCTCGCCGAACAGGCGACGCCGCCGCTCCTCGCGCGGCTCAGGCGCCTCGCCCCCCGGCTCCGGGCGATGGTCGGCATCGACGGCGGGCCCTGGTTTCTCGCCCTCGCGGGGCTCCTCGACGGCCATGCCGCGACCGTGCACTGGGAGGATCTAGAGAGCTTCGCCGACCGCTTCCCCGCGATCGACGTGCGCCGAGACCGCTATGTCGTCTCGGGCCCGATGGTCACGACCGGCGGCGCGGCGCCCTGCCTCGACATGATGCTCGAACTGATCCGTGCCCGCCACGGCGCGGAGCTTGCGCTGCGCGTCGCCGGCGCCTTCGTCTACGATCCGCTGCACGCCGCCGCCGTGCCCCAGCAGGCAGTCTCGGCCGCCCGCCTCGCCCGCTTCCATCCCGCGCTCGGCCGGGCGGTTCAGCTCATGGAAGACGCGATCGAGGACCCGCCCGCCGTCGCCGCCATCGCTCAGCGGCTCGGCCTCTCGCAGCGCCGGCTCGAGATGCTGTTCGCCGACCGGATCGGCGTCAGCCCCGGCCGCTTCTTCCTCGACCTCAGGCTCGACGAGGCGCGGCGGATGGTCACCGACAGCGCGCTTCCTCTTCAGGACGTGGCGCTCCGCACCGGCTTTTCCGGCCAGGCCGCCTTCGCGCGCGCCTTCCGTTCCCGGTTCGGGACGACCGCCTCGGCGCTGCGCCACGCGAGCCGCGGGCTCAATAGGGCATCGGATGCGCCTTATGCGCCACCGCGATCGCGTCCAGCACGTCGCCCGACAGGCTGAGATCGGCCGCGCCCAGCGCATGCTCCAGCTGCGCCAATGTCGTCGCCCCGAAGATCGGCACCACCGGGAAGGGCCGCGTCAGCGTCCAGGCGAGCGCCATCTGCGCCGGATCGAGCCCGGCCTCGCCCGCGATCCCGAGATAGGCCGAGACCGTTTCCCAGACCCGCGCCGTGATCCGGCCGCCGAGTTCGGGATTGTGCTCGCGCCGCGATCCGGCGGGAACGACGTCGCCTGCGTACTTGCCCGTCAGAAGCCCCGCCGCGAGCGGCGAGAACGCAAGAAGCGTGACCTTCTCGTTGTGGCCAAGCTCGGCCAAGTCCGTGTCGTAGAGCCGGCAGAGCAGCGAATATTCGTTTTGCACCGACAAGGGCCGCGGCCCGTGCCCGGCATCGGCAAGGCGCAGCCACTGCGCCATCCCCCAGGCACTTTCGTTCGACAGGCCCCAATGGCGGATCTTGCCCTCCGCTTTCAGTGCGGCCAGCGTCTCGAGGCAGTCGATCATGTTGGCGATGACCGCCTCGCGATCCTGAGTCGACGGATCGTAGCGCCAGTGCTTGCGGAACATGTAGCTGCCGCGATTGGGCCAGTGGAACTGATAGAGATCGACGTGATCCGTTCTGAGCCGCTTCAACGAACGTTCGAGCGCCTTGCGGATCGACCGTCCGTCGATCACCTCGCCCGGGTCGCGCGCCACCGAGCCCTCGCCCGCGATCTTGGTCGCGATCACCCAGTCCGCGCGCCGTCCGCCCTTGGCGATCCAGTTGCCGATGATCTCCTCGGTACGCCCGACAGTCTCCTTGCGGACGGGGTTCACCGGGTACATCTCGGCGGTGTCCATGAAATTCACGCCGCGCGCGGCGGCCGCGTCGATCTGCGCATGCGCCTCGGCCTCGGGCGTCTGCGTGCCCCAGGTCATCGTCCCGAGACAGAAGACCGAAACGGCCGGGCCGTCGCCTCCAAGCGTCACTTGTCGCATCTCGCCCCCTTGCGGTACCCGCGCCCACCTTATTGCCCGAGCGGGCGAGGGCAAGGGGCAAGTCGGTGCCCATTCACGCGGAAATGATGCGGATCATCCGGCTGCGCAACTATACTCGCGCGGCGATCCCTGGCCGACGGAGCCCGTGAGCGAACACAATGCGCCGCCGCACTTTTCTACGATTCGTCGCCGCCGCCGCCGCACTGCTGCCCGCGGCGCGCGCCTTCGCGACGCCGGTGCGCTACGCGCTCGACGCGGCGCACTCGACCGTGGGATTCGAAACCGATTTCGGCCCCGACAAGATCACCGGCAACATGCCCGTCGCCAGCGCCGACCTCGCCATCGACTTCGAACGCGTGACAAATTCCCGCGTCAGCGTCGTGCTCGACGCGACCCGCGCGCGGGCGAGCTTTCCCTTCGCCGCGCAGGCGCTGAAGGGGCCGAAAGTGCTCGACGTGCAGGTTTATCCGCTCATCACCTTCGACAGCATCTCGGTTCGGCGGCAAGGCGACAACGCGCGGATCGAGGGCGCGTTGACAATCCGCGGCGTGACCCGCCCCGCCACGCTGATCGCCACGATCTTCCGCCAGACGGGCAGCCAGCCGGGCGACCTGTCGCGGCTCACGATCCGCCTGGTCGGCGCGGTCCGCCGAAGCGCGTTCGGCGCGACCGGCTGGCCCGACATGGTCGGCGACGAGGTCCGGATCGAGATCATCGCCCGGATCATGCGGGCCGCCTGAGATGAGCCAGGGTACCCATGGGTTCGGCCGGACGACGCGCGCGCTGCACTGGGTGATGGCGGTCGGCATATTCGGCACCTTCGCGCTCGGCGCATATGTCGCGCGGATGGAGGTGGGGCTTTCCAATCTGTGGCTTTTCGGGCTGCACAAGACGATCGGCATCAGCCTTCTCGCCCTTGCGCTCCTGCGCCTTGTCTGGCACCGGATCGCCCCGCCGCCCGGACCCCTTCCCGGGCCGCCCGAATGGCAGATGACACTCGCGCGGGTGACGCACCGGGCGATGTACGTATTCATGCTCGCCGTGCCGGTCAGCGGCTACGCCTACGCCTCGGCCACCGGGCTCGACGTTCTCATATTCGGCCGCGTTACGCTGCCGCCCATCGCTCCGGTCTCCGAAGCGTGGGAAGACGCGCTCCTGCTCCTTCACCGAACGCTCACTTGGACCTTCCTTGCCCTCGTCGGACTGCATGTCGCGGGCGCCCTCAAACGCGCGCTCGGCGCACGCGACGGCACGCTCCGCCGGATGCTGAAGGGCTAGGGCCGTCGCGCCCGCAAGAATTCAAATTGCTTATTCCTGAAAACAGGCGCAACACTTGCGCGACTGTCTGTGCGCCTCCCCGCGAGCGTGACCAGCGGCCAGCTTCGGGTGAAGAAGTGAGGGTCGTGAAGATGGATCGTCTCTATGTAATGACCGGTTTTGTCTGGCTGATTTTCGGCATGGTGTTCGGGATCTATCTCGGCATCACCGATCAGCTGCAGTTCTCCAATTCGCACGCGCATGCCAATCTGCTCGGCTTCGTGATATCCGTGCTCTTCGGTCTCATCTACCGCGGTTGGCCGGTCTTGCTGTCACACCGGCTGGCCATGCCGCAATTCGCCCTTTACCAGGTGGGCGCAGTCGTCCTCGTGGCGGCGAAATACGATATCGACAACGGCGGCGCTGGGAGGCTGGCTGCTCCCGGCTCGATGATCGTCGTGCTGGGGACGCTGTTGATGTTCTGGATGTTCGCCAGAATTCGGTCCGAAAAGCCGGTTGCAGGCCACGGCATCCTGTCTTGACCGCCTCGGTCCAGGAGCACTACGGCGCCGCGGGCATCGCCGCACGCATCCTTGCAGCGGTTCCGTGGTCGCGCGACGCCGACCCGGCACTCAGGGCAGAGCAGCTATTTCCATTCGATCAGCTGCATGGCCGGGAACTGATCGCGACGCGGGAGCATGCGGCAAGATTGAACCCCGCGCGGACCGCCCATCTTCTCGACATCGGGTCCGGAGTGGGCGGACCTGCGCGCTATTTCGCAAGCACCTTCGGCTGCCGCGTGACCGGCGTCGATCTCACATCCGACTTCGTCGCGGCGTCGCAAGAGCTTGGCGATCTGTGCGGGCTCGGCGACCTGCTCACCTTCGTCGAGGCGGATGCCGGGCGCATCCCTTTCGGCGATGACACGTTCGACCACGCCTACAGCTTTTATGTCGGCATGAACCTGACGGACAAACCGGCCGTATTGCGGGAATGCGCCCGCGTGCTGAAACCCGGCGGAAGGCTGCTCTGGACCGAGGTCACCGAGGTTGCGGGCGAAGCGCACTATCCCCTGCCATGGTCCAGAACCAAAGAAGGCAGCCATGTCCGGACGCGCGAAACGCTCATCGGCCAGTTCCCAAGTGCCGGCTTCAAACTTCTGAGCGTCGAGGACGAGACCGCCGCGCATCTGGACCTCGTCATGCAGGTGAAGGCGTCTGGCCGTGTTCCTTCGCCCGGACTGACGCAAGCGAATGCGGTCGTGCTCGGCGCCGATTTCGCAGAGCGCCGGGCGAACTACATCCGTGGCCTTGGCGAGGGGCTGTTCGCCAGTACGCTCATCGACGCGCGGACGCGCGCGCCCTCGTCGTACTCGCAACTGTTGGAGCCCGTGCCGCAATTGAGCTAAACTGCGCGGCGCACGGCCCGAATGGCGCAGATTGCCGAGACTCAACTGTCCGAGCGGTGGAGTGGGCATGCCGGATCCAAGTGAACTCATGACGCGGCTTGGGCTCGCCAATCCGGTGATCCAGGCGCCGATGGCCGGGGCCGGCACGCCGGCACTGGCCAGCGCCGCGTCGCGCGCGGGCAGCCTCGGCTCCCTCGGCGCGGCGCTCATGCCGCCGGATGCAATCCGCCAGGCGATCCAAGAGACCAGACGCGCGACAGACCGCCTGTTCAGCATCAATCTGCTTCTCGTTGCTCCCCCGTTGATCGATCCGGCCCGGATCGAGCGGATGCGCGCGCGGCTACGCCCGCACTTCGAACGGCTCGGCATCGACCCGGCCGGCATCCCGCCTCCGTCGCCGCCGCCCTTCGGCTTCGCCGATCAGCTCGAGGTGGTGGTAGAGGAGCGTGTCCCGGTCTTCAGCTTCGCGTTCGGGATACCCGGCGCAGCCGCGATCGCACGCCTGAAGGCAGCGGGAACCTTCGTCATCGGCGCCGCAACGAGCGTCACCGAAGCCCGCCAGCTGGCGGCGGCCGGCGTGGACGCCGTCGTCGCCCAGGGGCTCGAGGCGGGCGGGCACCGCGCCACGTTCGCCCACAGCTTCGACGACGGCATGATCCCGCTGCCGTCACTGGTGGGCGAGATCGTAGGCGCAATCGATTTGCCCGTCATCGCCTCCGGCGGGCTGTCCGATGCCAGGCAGATCGCCCGGATCATGGATCTGGGGGCGCAGGCCGTCCAGATCGGCACGCTGTTTCTGGCCTGCGCCGAAACCGCGATTCCCGGGGCCTATCGATCCCGCGTTCTGAAGGGTGGCGAAACCGTCATCACCAGGGCCTATACCGGCCGGCCCGCCAGAGCGCTTCGCACCGCGTTCACCGACGACCTGGACGGCGACGCGGAAATTCCCGACTTTCCCGTCCAGGCGATGCTCACCGCGCCGCTGCGCGAAGCCGCGGCAGAGCGCGGCGACGCATTCTCGGAGTATCTGCCAATGCTCGCCGGAACTGGCGTCGGACATGGCACCGCCGGGCCGGCGGCAGATGTTCTCGACCGGCTGACCGGACGACGGTAGGGGCAAAGGGCCGAGGGCCGCCGGACGACCCTTGCAAGCAGGTGCTCCGGATTCGCAAGGCTCCGCATCGCAGGCCGGTACGGCTCCGCGCCACCGCCCGATTATTGCGCTCTGGCATGATTTTCCGCTGTAATTGCATGCGCAATGCACTCATGGTGCAGCCGAACACAGAAATTCTTCAAGACCATGCGCCTTCTCATTTCCTTCGCCGCCCTCTTCCTGTCGGTCATCCTGCTTCAGCTCGGCACCGGCGGCGTGGCGCCCTTGGACGCGCTTTCGGGCGTCGCGCTTGGCTTCTCGAAGGCCGAGATCGGGACGCTCGGCTCGGCGCATTTCTTCGGCTTCTTCATCGGCTGCTGGTGGGCGCCGCGCCTCATGGGCGCGGTCGGACATTCGCGCGCCTTCGCGGCCTTCACCGCGGCTGGAACGATCGGGCTCATCGCCCACATGATGATCGTCGATCCCGTAGCCTGGGCCTTCCTCCGCATGGGGTCCGGGGCGTGCGTGGCGGGCTGCTACACCATCATCGAGGCCTGGCTCCAAGCCAAGGTCACGAACGAGACGCGCGGCCGGGCGATGGGGATCTACCGCGTCGTCGATATCGGCGGCTCGCTCGGCGCGCAGCTCGTCATCGGCATCCTGAGCCCGGCGGTCTATTTCTCTTACAACCTCCTCGCGATCCTGTGCTGCGCCGCGCTCCTGCCGATCACCGTCAGCCGCGTCGAGCAGCCCGAGATGCCCGACGCGCCGCGCCTGCGTCCCGCCATGGCCTGGGCGCGCTCGCCGCTCGCGGCGGCGGGCGTCGTCGTCTCCGGCATCACCGCCGCCGCCTTCCGCATGGTCGGCCCGATCTACGGGATCGAGGTCGGGCTCTCCGCCGACATGATCGCGCTCTTTCTCGCGGCCTATGTGCTCGGCGGCGCGGTCGCGCAGATCCCGCTCGGCTGGCTTGCCGACAAGTTCGATCGCCGTCACGTGCTGATCGGCCTTTCGGTCGCCGCGACCCTGTCCTGCGCGCTGACGATCGGGCTCGCTGGACTCGGCACCGTCAGCGTCTTCGCCGGCGCTGCCTTTTTCGGCGCGGCGACCATGCCGATCTATTCGGTTTCGGCCGCCCATGCGCATGACTTCGCCGAAGCCTCCGAACGGGTCGAGCTCTCCGCCGCCCTCATGTTCCTCTACGCCGTCGGCGCCATCGCCTCGCCGCTCATCGCCTCCACGCTCATCGCAGCGTTCGGTGCGTCGGCGATGTTCGTTTTCCTCTCGCTCACCCATGTGGCACTTCTCGCCTTCAGCCTCCTCAGGATGCGCGCCCGCCCCGTGCCCGAGGAACGCACCGCCTATATCTACACGCCGCGCACCTCGTTCCTCGTCGGCCGCCTCCTCGGCCGGGGCCGCGACGCGGACTGATCCCTCTGGCCCTTTCTGGCCAAAGCCGGTAGATCGGCGCCCGGCACGGACGGAAAGGCGCGTGGCAATGTCCCGGATACTGATCACTTCGGCTCTGCCGTATATCAACGGCATCAAGCATCTCGGCAATCTCGTCGGCTCTCAGCTTCCAGCCGACCTCTACGCCCGCTACGTGCGCGCCCGGGGCCACGAGGTGATGTTCATCTGCGCCACCGACGAACACGGCACCCCGGCCGAACTCGCCGCCGCCAAGGCCGGCGAGCCGGTCGAGGCCTACTGCGCCCGGATGCACAAGGAGCAATCCGAGCTCGCGAAGGGCTTCCGCCTGTCGTTTGACCATTACGGCCGCTCCTCGTCCGAACGGAACCGCCGCCTCACCCAGCATTTCGCGGGCAAGCTCGCCGAGAACGGTTACATCGAGGAAGTGACCGAAAAGCAGGTCTTCTCGAAGGCCGACGACCGCTTCCTCCCCGACCGCTACATCGAGGGCACCTGCCCGAATTGCGGCTACGAACGCGCGCGCGGCGACCAGTGCGAGAACTGCACCAAGCAACTCGACCCGACCGACCTCATCAATCCCCGCTCGGCGATCTCGGGCTCGACCGATCTCGAGGTGCGCGAGACCAAGCACCTCTACCTCCGCCAATCGCTCCTCAAGGACAAGATCGACGCCTGGATCGACAGCCAGACCGGCTGGCCGATCCTGACCACCTCGATCGCAAAGAAGTGGCTCCATGACGGCGACGGGCTGCAGGACCGCGGCATCACCCGCGACCTCAAATGGGGCGTGCCGGTCAGGCGCGGCTGCCAGCCCTGGCCCGGCATGGAGGACAAGGTCTTCTACGTCTGGTTCGACGCGCCCATCGAATATATCGCCGCCACGGCGGAATGGGCCGACGCGCACGACCTGCCCGACACCGCCTGGCACCGCTGGTGGCGGACCGACAAGGGCGCGGAGGACGTGCGCTACGTCCAGTTCATGGGCAAGGACAACGTGCCCTTCCACACGCTCTCCTTCCCCGCGACGATCATGGGGAGCGAGGAGCCCTGGAAGCTCGTCGACTACATCAAGTCGTTCAACTACCTCAACTACGACGGCGGCCAGTTCTCCACGAGCCAAGGGAGGGGCGTCTTCATGGACGACGCACTCGCCCTCCTGCCCGCCGACTACTGGCGCTGGTGGCTGCTCTCCCACGCGCCCGAGAACGCCGATAGCGAGTTCACGTGGGAGAACTTTCAGCAATCGGTCAACAAGGACCTCGCCGACGTCTTGGGGAACTTCGTCAGCCGCATCACCAAGTTCTGCCGCTCCAAGTTCGGCGAGGCGCTGCCCGAAGGCGGCGAGACCGGCGAGCGCGCGCAAGAGCTGATCGAAGAGCTCGAAACCCGCACCCGCGCCTACGAGGCGCATATGGAGGCGATGGAGATCCGCAAGGCAGCGACCGAGCTCCGCGCGATCTGGGTCGCGGGCAACGAATACCTGCAATCCGCCGCTCCGTGGTCGGTCTTCAAGGAGGACCCCGAGAGCGCCGCCGCCATCACCCGCCTCGGCCTCAACCTCGTCCGCCTCTACGCGATCCTGTCGGAGCCCTTCATCCCCGACGCCGCCGCGACGATGCTCGACGCGATGAAGGCCGAGGACCGCACCTGGCCCGGCCCCATCGCCGAGGCGCTGACCGCGCTGCCGGCAGGCCACGCCTTCGAGACGCCCGAGGTGCTCTTCGCCAAGATCGCCGACGAGGACCGCGAGGAGTGGCAGATGCGCTTCGCGGGAGTGCGCGCGTAGGGCGGGGTTTCACCTGCTTCCGGCACCTACCCGAACACGAAATCGCTCGCATCGATCACGGACGGGTCGATGTTCAGCAGCAGAACCGAGACGTTCGAGAACTGGATGAGCGTGTCGCTGCCCTGCGCGCTGATCGCCACATCGGCGAAACTCGTCGCCCCCGCGGTTATCCGGATGAGATCCGCCCCATCCTCGAAATCCTTCACCTCGTCGTTGCCATCGCCCGTCGCAAAGATGAATTCATCCGCTCCGGCCATGCCGGTCAGGCAGTCGTCGCCGGTGCCGCCGCGAACGAAATCCGTTCCGTTGCTGCCCGTGATCGTGTCGTTGCCCGAACCGCCGTCGAGAATGTTCTCTGCCCCGCCGATTGCGGTGAGGGTGTCCCGTCCTGAGCCACCGTAAAGCTCGCTCTTGCCATCGCTGTTGGCCGCGATCGTCGCGGTCAGCTGATCGTTGCCCGTCCCTCCGTGAAGCACGTTGTGCGCCATGCCGCGAAAGATGTCGTTGTAGAAATTGGTGTCGGCGAACGCGGTCAGCGTATCGTTGCCGCCCCCGCCGTGGAGCGTGTTGCACGCAGTGGCGCCCGGATTGAACCAGGTCCCCGCAACGATGTTCGCCGACATCACGTCGTTCCCGGCTCCGCCGTCGAGCATGTTCTTCCCGGTCGCGATATCCTCGGCGAGCGCGAGCATCGTGGCGGTCATCGTGTCGTTGCCCGTCCCACCGAAGAGTTCCGAGGTCAGCGTGGTGACGAAGTTTTCGCCGTCGGTCTGATGGTCCGCGACGAGTTCATCGTTCCCGGCGCCGCCCTTGAGCACGTTCTTCCCTTCAGGCGCGGCGACGTTCGAATCCACCGAGGTACTGGCAGAGAGGAAATCGTTTCCCGACCCGCCGTTCAGGTAGTTGGCGGCGAGAAGACTGCTGTTCGAAAAGACCACCGCCGTGGCGGTTATCCGGTCGTTGCCGGAGCCCCCGTCGATCTTGTTGATTGCCGTGCTTTCATTGCCGAAGAAGTCCCCACCGATCGCCAGCGCGTCGATCACATCGTTGCCAGCGCCGCCCAGAATGACGTTCGTGACCACGCTGTCGAGCAGCGCATCCGATACGCTTGACACAATGATGACGTCGTTGCCCGACCCACCGTCCACGAAGGCGTTTATTGTGATCGGCGCTGAATCGGAGAATGCCGTGATGTCAACAGTGATCGTGTCATTGCCCGACCCGCCTTCGGCGCAGGAATGAACCTCGAACAGGGGAACCGGCGCGGTTTCGATGAGGTTCAGGCTCACGTCAAGCTGATCGTTCCCGGCCCCGCCATCCAGCGCGGTGTTGTTGAACTGAGTGGACAGAACATCGTTGCCCGCGCGCCCGAACAGCGCCTGGAATTCCGCGGTAGCTGCGAGGATGTCGTTCCCGCTCGTTCCGAAGATCGGAGTCAGAGCCGAAGTGATGGTGCAAGTCGGCATAATTTTCCAATGAGCAGACATGTCGTGCTCCTCTAAAGGGTTGAAGTTCTGAAAGAAAATAATTCAGCAGATTGACGCGAATTGTTGGAAACGATACGCGCAATACGCGATTCCCTCAAGCGTTTCTCCATCTCCGAGGGACGCCGGCGCAGCACCTGAACGTTGGACCGGAGCGACTTTCGCCGCGCGCTCGCATACGGATAGGCTCAGCCCGCCACGGGCCTGGCAGCCACGCCCTTAGTCTCTCCCGCCTCGCCTCCGATCCTGCTACACTACCCCCACGCCCCTCCCCTCCCGGAGCCCCGCCCGATGCTCAACAAGACCACGTTCCCGATCGACCGCATCCGCGTGCCCGTCAAGCGCGCGAAGACGCTCGACCCGGTGAAGGTGACAGCACTTGCGGAACGCATTCTCGAAGAGGGCCAGCTCACCCCGATCAGTGTCCGGGCCGACGGCGAGAACTTCGTGCTGGTCGAGGGGCTGCACCGGCTCGAGGCCCTGAAGGCGCTCGGCGAGGAGACGATCGAGGGCTACCTGGTCCACGCCCGTCTGCACTGAGGGCGAGGCGGGCGTGCCCGGCGAAGTGTCGGGACGGATGCCATACGCATGCCATACGTTTCGCCGACGTGGGGCAGACGCCCCGGGCGCAATGAAAAAGGGCGAGGCAACCGCCCCGCCCTTTTCCGAATTCCGAACGCAGTCGCCTCAGGCGAGCTGCAGATTGGTCGCCGATTCCCGGCCGTCGCGGCCGGCTTCGATATCGAAGGTCACTTTCTGACCATCTGCCAGTTCGCTGATTCCGGCACGCTCAAGAGCCGAGATATGAACGAACACGTCCTTTTTCCCACCGTCCGGAGCAATGAAGCCGAAGCCTTTGGTAGCGTTGAACCATTTCACGGAGCCCGTAGCCATCGTGATATTCCTTACTTAGTGCCGCCCACGGGATGCAGCGGCCCGGCGCAGTCAGTCGCAATCGAGGAACTGAGGCCGATTAAGGAGACAGTGGTCGAAAGAGGCAACGTCGCGGAAGCTTAATGAACCCGTAAGGCGCGAAAATCAAGTCCATTCACGGCAGACGGCCCGCGGGCGGGTGGCGGCACCCTCAGGCGCGGCGCGAGAGTTCCGCGTGGCGGACCCTCTTGGCTCGGGTCTTGCCGGGCCGAGCGACCGGCCCGCCAACCGCTATCCTGCTTCGGTCGGTCCGCGCGCGCGGCACAGCGCCGTGAATGCGACAGGGCGCTAATCCGCGGCCCGAGGGCTTCAGTTCGCACCGAGATTCTTGATCCGCCCCTCGACGTCCACGGTCACCCCGCCGGCATTCGCGATGTAGTCGATCACGTCATTGGCCATCAGGTTGCCGTTGCCGGCGTTGACGATCACCTTGCCGCCGCCAAAAGCCGAATAACCGTCGCCGCCGCCGAGCATGTAGTCGTTGGTCGCGACCGAATAGACCGCGTCGGGATCGAGCGGCGCGGCGCCCACCATCACCTCCGACACCCGCGAGCCCGCCGGCGCCGATGGATCGAAGGCGTAGCTCATCCCCGAGACATGCGGGAAGCGCCCCGCCCCGTTCTCGACCTCGCTCACCCCATTCTCGAGCGCGGCGAGGATCTGCGACCCCGGCAGCTCGGTCACCACTGTCACGTTGCCGAAGGGCAACTCGGTCAGGATGTCGCGCCGCGTGAGCACCGTGCCCGGATCGTAGGTCGTATCGCCCCGGATACCACCGCCGTTGGTGATCGCCACATCCGCCCCCGTCGCGTCACGAAGCGCGTCGGCGATGAGGTTACCCATCGCGGATTCCTCCGCCCGGATCACGTTGCGGCGGGAATCGAGCATCGTCTCGGTCGCGCCGATCTCGACGCCCAGGCTCTCGTCTAGCTTCGACTGGAATTCGTCGACAAGCTTCTGGCTCTCCGGATCGGGCTCCACCATCGCGGTGTCGATGAAGCGGAAATTCGGCACCCAGTCGATCGTGCGCTTGCCGTCACCGTCCTCGCCGATCTCGACGATGAGGTCGATCGGCGACAGGAACTGGCCGTCGATCGAGGTCTCCACATAGGCCGTCACGCCATCGTAGGCGGTGGCGTAGGAATGGTCGTCGCCGGACATGATGACGTCGAAGGCGTGGCTGCGGATCAGCTCGCGGTCGTTCGACATATCGGTCTGCACGACGCCCACGACGAGATCGGCGCCCTCGTCGCGCGCCTGCCTGGCGGCGGCGACGGCGGTCTCGACGGTCGGCAGGAACTTCAGATCGCCGGTCGAGGAGACCTCGGGCGAGGTGTCCTGCGCGACCGGGATGAGCGCGACCTTGAGGCCCCCCACCTCCTTGACCATCACGCCGCCCAGCCCCTCGATCGGCGAGCCGTCGGCGTTGGTGATGTTGATTGCCGCCCAGGGATATTTCGACGCCTTCATCTTCTCGATGAAGTTCTCCGGCCCGAAGTCGAATTCGTGGTTGCCTGGCACGGCGATGTCGAACGGCACGAGGTTCGTGAGGTCGATCGTGTTCTGGCCCTTGTCGAAGCCCGAGAGCAGCGAGGGCGACAGCATGTCGCCGTCAAAGACGTAGAGCGTGTTCGGGTTGGCCTCGCGCTCTGCCTTCGCGACGGCGTTGAGCCGCGCGAAGCCGCCGCGCCCGTCCTCCTCGGCGAAGTTGTAGGTGTCTCCCACGCCGAGAATGGTTAGCGTCACGGTCTCGGCTCCGGCGGGCGCTAAGGCGCCTGCGCCGAGTACGGCCGCGGTCGAAAGCATCGCAGCAATGCGGCGTGCACGGATCATCATGGCTGGAATCTCCCGTTGGAACTTTATCCCGCCAGACTGAGGGTTTGGCGGGCATGTGTCAAAGCCCATGGCGCGCCGGGCGCCGCCATTTCATGTCGACCCGAGGACGGCGCGGGATTGACCGGCATGGCCCGAGCGGGCAAGAGAACGCAATGCTGATCTTCAAGATCCTCCGCCGCTCCGAATGGGATGCGTTCCGCGCCGCGGGCGAGACCCTCGGCGCACCGGTCGATCTCGCCGACGGCTTCATCCATTTCTCGACCGCACCTCAGCTCGCCGAAACCGCGTCAAAGCATTTCGCCAAGGAAAGCGACCTCGTCCTCGTCGCCGTCGAGGCCGCCCCGCTCGGCGGCGATTTGAAATGGGAGCCGTCGCGCGGCGGGGCGCTCTTTCCCCATCTCTACCGTGAACTAAGGCTCGCGGACGTCGTCTGGGACAAGTCGCTCCCCCTCGGCGCGACGGGCCACATCTTTCCCGAGGGCGTGTTGTGACGCTGATCGAGCGCGCGGGCCTCTTCGCGCTCCACCGGCTCGATCCCGAGACGGCGCATGGCCTCTCGCTCCGGGCGCTCGCAGCCGGGCTCGTGCCGCTGCCGGGCCCTTGCACGACGCCCCGCCTCGCGACCCGGCTCGCCGGTCTCGACCTGCCGAACCCCGTGGGCCTCGCCGCCGGCTACGACAAGAACGCCGAAGCCGCTGACGCGCTCACCCGCGCGGGTTTCGGCTTCGTCGAGCTCGGCGCGGCGACGCCCCGGCCGCAGCCCGGCAACCCCCGGCCCCGGCTCTTCCGGCTGACCGAAGACCGCGCCGTCATCAACCGCTTCGGCTTCAACAACGACGGCGCCGAGGCGATTGCCCAGCGGCTCGCAACCGTCACGCGCCGGGTGCCCGTCGGCCTCAATCTCGGCGCCAACAAGGACTCGCCCGACCGGGCGGCCGATTTCGCGAAAGTGCTCGCGCGCTGCGGTCCCCATGTCGACTTCGTCACCGTCAACGTCTCCTCGCCCAACACCGAAAAGCTCCGCGACCTGCAAGGCAAGACCGCGCTCTCGGCCCTGCTCGCGGGCGTCATCGAGACCCGCGACACCCTCGCCCGGCCGATCCCCGTCTTCCTCAAGATCGCCCCCGACCTCACCGAAGCCGAACTCGCCGACATCGCCGAGGTCGCGCTCGCCTCCGGCATCGACGCCATCGTCGCGACGAACACGACGCTCGCGCGCGACCGGCTGGCAAGCCGTCACCGGGGCGAGACGGGCGGCCTCTCCGGCGCGCCGCTCTTCGACCGCTCGACCCGCGTCCTCGCCCGCCTCTCGGCGCTGACCGAAGGCCGCCTGCCGCTCGTCGGCGTGGGCGGGATTGGCTCGGCCGAGGACGCCTGGCAGAAGATCCGCGCAGGTGCCTCGGCGGTCCAGCTCTACTCGGCGATGGTCTATCACGGCCTCTCGCTCGTCACCGACATCGCCAAGGGGATCGACGCGCGTCTTGCGCGGGAGGGTTTCGCCACCGTGGCCCAAGCGGTCGGCACGGGACGGACGGATTGGCTGTGACGGAGATTTGGCACAACCCGCGCTGCTCGAAATCGCGCGAGACGCTCGCGTTGCTTCGGGCCCGGGGCATCGCGCCGACGATCCGCCTCTACCTGACCGACGCCCCGTCAGAGGCGGAGATTCGCGCGGCGCTGAAGGCACTCGACGGCCCCGCCATCGCGCTTGTCCGCACGGGGGACGCGCTTTTCAAGGAGCTCGGCCTGACGACACATAGCGACGATAACCGGCTCATCGCCGCGATGGCCGCCCATCCCGCGCTGATCGAACGCCCCCTCGTCCTGCATGCGGGCCGCGCGGCGCTCGGCCGCCCGCCGGAATCGGCGCTCGCCCTCTTTTGAGCTTCTTCATTGCCCAAGTACCTCGGGGGTCCGGGGGCAGCGCCCCCGGCCGGTCACGCCGCCGCCCGCTCCGCCCGCCCGTACAGCACCGCCATCGTCGCCCCCCGCGCCAGGTTCAACACCATCAGCGCCGCCCAGAGCCCGTGGTTGCCGAGCGGCCCCGGGAACGTGAGAAGCGCCACGACATAGATCGCGACGGATACCAGCATCGCGTTCCGCATCTCGCGCGACAGGGTCGCGCCGATGAAGATGCCGTCGAACATCCAGCTCGCGATGCCGATCATGGGCGCGAGCGCGACCCACGGCAGATAGGCCCGCGCCGCCAGCCGCACTTCCGGCTCGGTGGCCATGAGGTCGATGATCGAGGGGCCGGCGAACCAGAAGAAAAGCCCAAGCGCCACCGACCCGCCGACGCCCCACTGGCTCGCCACGACCGAGGCGCGCCTGACCGACGTCACCGACCGCGCGCCGACCGCCTGGCCGACAAGCGATTCCGCCGCAAAGGCGAAGCCGTCCAACCCGAAGGCCGTGATCTCGAGAAACTGGATCAGCACCTGGTTCGCGGCGAGTGTCACGTCGCCGAAGCGCGCGCCTAGAAACACGAAGGTCGTGAACGCGCCCTGCAAGAGGATCGAGCGGACCATGATGTCGCCGTTGACCTGCATCATCCGCCGGATCCGCGCCCGGTCGAACACGCGGGCCCAATCGTGCCACTGACCGCCCGCGAAGGCGTCGCGACATAGCCAGAGCCCCAGCGCGAGCCCCGTCCACTCGGCGATCAGCGTGGCGATGGCGACGCCCTCGACGCCCCAGTCGAAACCCAGGACGAACAGGAAATCGAGCGCGATGTTCAGCCCGTTCATCCAGAGCTGCAGCACGAGTACGCCGCGCGTGCGCTCGACCGCGATCAGCCAGCCCGTGACCGCGTAAAGCGCGATCGTCGCGGGCGCGCCCCAGATGCGGATCGCGAGATAGCCCTGCGTCAGCCGCTCGACCTCCTCCGAAGCCGGGGCGAGCGCGAAGGCCGCGCGGAACAAGGACGCCTGGAGCAGGACCAGGATCAGCCCGCCCGCCACGCCGATCATCAAGGCCCGCATCAGGAGCGCGCCGGTCTCGGCGGGGTCCTTCGCGCCGTGGGATTGCGCGACGAGGCCGGAGGTCCCCATGCGAAGGAAGCCGAAGATCCAGTAGACAGAGGCCAGCACGACCGCGCCGATGCCCACCGCGCCGATCGGCGCGGCCTCGCCCAACTGGCCCACGACGCCGGTATCGACCGCGCCCAGCAAAGGCACGGTCGCGTTCGACAGGACGATGGGAAGCGCGATCTTCAGAACGCGCCGGTGGGTGATCTCATCCATTCCGCATGAGCCCGCCCTCTGGCATCAGAAAATGTCCCGTGCCTTGGGCGAACAGACGCGCGCGGTTGTCCTGCCACGCCTCGACATGAACCGAGGCATAGCGCCGCCCCGACCGGTTCACGCGCGCCCGGGCATAGGCGTCGCGCGGCAGTCCGGTGCGCAGGTAGTCGACGGTGAAGTCGATGGTCTTCGGCAGGCGCGGCAGATGGTCGGGGTCGAGCCTGCGCGGATCGAGCCGGCCGCTTTCCATCTCTTCCCAGACGAGCGTCCAGCTTAATCCGATGATCGCGGTCACCTCGAGGAACGCCGCCGTCACCCCGCCGTGGATCGCCGGCAGCATCGGGTTGCCGATGAGCTTCTCCGCGAATGGCAGGACGGCTGTCAGTTCGTCGCCCCGCCGGTCAAACTCTATCCCGAGGAAGCGGATGTAGGGCACGCCCCGGACGAGCGCGTTCAGCGCGGAGTCGCGGCGTTCCTTCACGACCTGGACGGGCTCGGGCTTGGGGCGCGGGCTCATGCCTTGTCCTCCGCCGGTCGATCGAGCGTGAAGGCCCCGGTCGCCGTGGCGACGGGCCGGTCGTCGTCCTCGTCATGGGCGGTGGCGCGCACGAAGGCGACAGAGCGAGTGACGTGATAGCATTCGGCGCGCGCCGTAAGCCGGTCGCCGGGACGCGCCGGTCGCATGTAGTCGATTCTCAGATCGATCGTCGCCGTGCCGATCGGGCCGCTCGGATGGCTCATCACCGCCGCGCCGCCGCAGGTATCCATCAGCGCCGAGACCGCGCCGCCATGAATCACCCCGGTCTGCGGGTCGCCGACGAGCCGTTCATCGTAGGGCATCGAGATCACCGCCGATCCGTCGCCGATCGCGTCAAGAACCATGCCGAGCGCGCGGGAATGCGGAATCGCTTCGATGAATTGCCGCGCGACCTCGCGCTTTTTGTCGTTCATGTCACGGGCTCCGGCTGGCCTTGTCCGGTCGTTTTATTGGCCCTTGCCAAATCCGCTGCAAGCTGTATCTTCCGCGATTGAGAATAATTCGCAATAGCAAGTGGTCATGCATAACCCAAACGCCAACACCGCGCCCCTGCCTGTCGTCGCCCTATCCCGCCTCGGACAGTATCGCCCGCGGCGGATTATGCTGGCGCTCGTCCTTCTCGCGCTGGCGCTGGCTCCCGGTGAGCTCGGCGAACTCACACGCGGGCTCATGCAGGACGCCTTCGTGCAGGTCTCTGCCTTCGTCGCGGCGACGCTTCTGCTGTTCTACGGGCTCGAAAAGCTCTTCCGATTCGACCTTGGTATCGCGATCGGCAAGGCGCGCGGAATGCAGGTGCCCATCGCGGCGCTTCTCGGCGCGACGCCCGGCTGCGGCGGCGCGGTCGTCGTTGTCGCGGCCTATGCCTCGGGCAAGGTCAGCTTCGGCGCCGTCGTGGCGACGCTGACCGCAACGATGGGCGACGCGGCGTTCCTGTTGCTCGCGACGCGGCCCGACGCGGCGCTGATTCTTCTTCCGACGCAGTTTGTGGCCGGCATCCTGACCGGCTGGCTGATCGACCGGTTCGTCGTGACCGACTACCGCCCGAAGGGCGGCGATTGCGAAATCGTGCCGCGCATCGGCGCACTGCGGATGCGCGATTGGGCCTATCTGGCCGCCGCCATCCCGGGCCTTGTCGTCGGCGTGGGCCAGATCGCCCAGATCGAGGTGACGCAAATCCTCGGCCTGCCGGTCCTCTGGATCGCGCTGGCCGGCACGTTCATCGGGCTCTCCATCTGGACCGTCTCGCCGGTCACGGCGATGACGAACGCCGCCGACCGCCCCGTCACCCGCATGGCCGAGGAGACCTCGTTCATCTCGGTCTGGGTGATCATCGCCTATCTATCCTACGACTACGCCGCCGCCTATGCCGGGCTCGACCTCAAGGCGCTCTTCGCCTCTGTCGCGCCGATCCTGCCGCTCGTCGGTGCCGCGATCGGCTTCATTCCCGGCTGCGGGCCGCAAGTCCTCGTCGCCACGCTTTACATCAACGGCGCGATCCCGTTCTCTGCGCTTGCCGCGAACGCGATCTCGAACGACGGCGACGCGCTCTTCCCCGCGATCGCGCTTGCCCCCAAAGCGGCGGTCATGGCAACCGCGTTTTCCGTCATTCCCGCGATCATCATCGCCTACGGCTTGTATCTCTTTGCGCCCGGCTTTCTGAACTGAATGCGGCCTTGCGAGTTGTGCGGACATGCCTTCCCCGCTAAAATTTGCGGGCGGGGAGGCCGGTCATGCCTGATGAGCTCCTGAGCTTTAAGGAGATGTGCGCTCGGTTCGACGTTACTCCTCGGACCCTGCGCTACTATGAATATATCGAGCTTCTCGACCCCGTGAAGGAGGGCCGGGCGCGCTACTACGGGCCGCGCGAGGTGGCCCGCATGACGCTCATCCTTCGCGGCCGCCGGTATGGCTTCAGCCTCGAGGAAATCCGGCAATGGCTCCTGCTCTACGACGAGAAGGGCACCAAGGAACAGTTCCAGGTCTTCATCGACCTCGCCAACCGTCAACTTGGGCAACTTGAACGCGAGCAGGCTGAGCTTGACAGGACGATCACGGATCTTAGAAAACTGCGTGACGAGACGGCCAAATTGCTCGGCGGCTGACCGCGCGAAGCCGGGGCAGATAGGTTCGAATATTTCCCTGACCTTAGGTCAATCTTGATAGACATTACGTCAGCATTGCGGTGACGTGACGTTACAGTGACGTGCGCGTCAACTTGGCTTGTATCAGCGGCGCAAACCGACAAATTTCCCGGCCATGGCGCAAGAAATGACAACGAACGGTCGGAAAGCTGAAATGAAGAGTGACCTCATAACCATCCGCGAGATGTGCGAATTGTTCGACGTGACGCCGCGCACCTTGCGATTTTACGAGTCGAAAGAGCTTCTTTCCCCCATCCGCCAAGGCCAGAAGCGCCTGTATACGCGCCGCGACCGCGGCCGGCTGAAACTGATCCTGCGCGGCAAGCGCTTCGGCTTTAGCCTCGAAGACATCCGCCAACTGCTGGATCTCTACGACCTGGGCGACGAACAGAAAACACAGATCCGCCGGACGATCGAAGTCGCACGCGAGCGACTGGCCGAGATGCGGCGGCAGCGCGCCGAACTCGACTCCGCCATCGACGAGCTGGCCGCGCAGATCGCGGAAGGAGAGCAGCTCCTGACCGACAACAGTGAACACTGCGCCCAAGCGCACGTCCCAGGGAGACAACATAATGCCGACGTACGATGCACCCACCCGTGATCTGCAATTCGTTCTGAACGAAGTTCTGGACGTCCCGAACATCGATGTGCCGGGCTATGGCGATCTCGAGCCGGACTTCACGTCGGCGGTCCTCGAAGAGGCAGGCAAGATCGCGCGCGACGTGCTTGCGCCCCTGAACGCCACTGGCGACGAGGAAGGCTGCCGGTTCGAGAACGGCGTGGTCTACACGCCCGCGGGCTTCAAGGACGCCTTCCAGGCGATGAAGGATGGCGGCTGGAACGGGCTCGACCTTCCCGAGGAATTCGGCGGGCAGGGCCTGCCCTATCTCATGGGCACGGCCGTGGGCGAGATTTTCGTCTCCGCCAACATGGCCTTCAATATGTATCAGGGCCTGACCCACGGCGCGATCAGTGCGATCCTCGTCCACGGGACGGACGAGCAGAAGGCCACTTGGCTGCCGAACATGGTCAGCCTCGACTGGACCGGCACGATGAATTTGACCGAGCCGCATTGCGGCACGGATCTCGGCCAGATTCGCACGAAGGCCGAGCCGCAGGACGACGGCAGCTACAGGATCACCGGCCAGAAGATCTTCATCTCGGCCGGCGATCACGATCTCGCCGAGAATGTCGTCCACCTCGTCCTCGCCAAGGCGCCCGGCGGCGGTGAGGGCACGAAAGGCATCTCGCTCTTTATCGTGCCGAAACTGCTTTTGAAGGACGACGGCGCGCCGGGCCCCCGCAACGCGGTTTCGGTCGGCAAGATCGAAGACAAGATGGGCATCCACGGCAACGCGACCTGCGTGATGAACTTCGACGGCGCGACGGGCTATCTCCTCGGCGAACTGCACCGCGGCATGCCCGCGATGTTCACCATGATGAACGAGGCGCGGCTCGGCGTCGGCCTGCAGGGCTACGCGGTGGCCGAGGCCTCCTATCAGAACGCCCTCGCCTATGCCAAGGACCGGCTCCAGGGCCGGGCGGTGACGGGCGCGGTCAATCCCGACGGGCCCGCCGATCCCCTGATCGTTCATCCCGACATCCGCCGCAACCTGATGGACCAGAAGAGCTTCGTCGAAGGCGCCCGCGCCTTCACGCTCTGGGGCGCGACGCTCATCGACCGTAGCCACCGCGCGGACGACGACGATGCCGAGGGGCTGATCTCGCTCCTCACCCCGGTCATCAAGGGGTTCCTGACCGACAAGGGCTTCGAGGCGGCGGTGAACGCCCAGCAGGTCTATGGCGGTCACGGCTACATCGAGGAATGGGGCATGTCGCAGTTCGTCCGCGACGCCCGCATCGCGATGATCTACGAAGGCGCAAACGGCGTCCAGGCACTTGACCTCGTGGGCCGCAAGCTCGCGCAGGACGGTGGCAAGCATGTCATGGCTTTCTTCGAGATGGTGAAGGGCTTCATCAAGGAGAACGAGGGCGACGAGGCGTTGAAGACGGGCTTCCTCGATCCCCTGAAGGCGGCGTCCAAGGATCTTCAGGCGGCGGGCATGTTCTTCATGGCCGAGGGCATGAAGAACCCCAACGCCGCGCTCGCGGGCTCCTATGACTTCATGCATCTCTTCGGCCATGTCTGCCTCGGCCTGATGTGGGCCCGCTCGGCCAAGGCCGCGCAGACCGCGCTTGCGAACGGGACCTCTGACAAGGAGTTCTACGAGACGAAGCTCGCGACGGGGCGCTACTACATGGCGCGGCAGCTTCCGATGACGGCGACCCATCTCGCGCGCATCCAATCCGGTGCCGAACCTGTGATGGCGCTGGCAGCGGACGCGTTCTAAAGTTTCGGGAGGAGACGCTCACGGAGGGCCGCCCGCGGGGATGCGGGCGGCCGGCCGCGAGACCGGAGGACCGATGCCTAAACGACTGCGCCTGACCCGCCGATTTCCAGTTGCGCTGACGAATGACGCCTACCGCTCGCTACACCGGTTCGCCGAAGAGGCCGGGATCACCACCGATGAGGCGCTGACGTTTCTCTTCGAACACTTCGGCAGCGTCACCGACCACGAGAATCTCGGCCACCGGCTCAGGCTCTTCAAATCAGAGCTTGAAGACCGGAAGGCGTGATGCCCGAGCGGCAAGATTGGATTAGGTAATTGTGCAATGGAAAAGAGCCGAGGAATGCGCCCCGATCCCCACGCCGGCCCGACCGATACGGGTGCTTCTCGCGATAACCGAGGCGCCTTCTCCGTTCGCGGTCATCGGCTCCTCAGCCCGTACCGCAAGACCGAGGCTCGGCGATTCTGGTTAACAAATCCTTCTTCATTGCCCAAATACCTCATGGGGCTTTGGGGGTGTGAAACTCCGATCTCCACGGCCAGCCACGGGTTCAGGGCATGACGGCGAAACTCCACTGCTTCGGCGAAAGCGGCAACGCCTACAAGGCGGCGCTCACGCTCACGCTCGCGGGCTATGACTGGGAACCGGTCTTCGTCGACTTCTTTAACGGCGAGACGCGGACCGAGGCGTTCCGCAAGCTGAACCTGATGGGCGAGGTCCCGGTCCTGGTCGACGGCGATCTCGTGCTCAGCCAGTCCGGCGCGATCATGTATCATGTAGCAGGTCAAACCGGCAAACTCGGCGGCGCGCCGGGCGAGGAGGCGGAGGTCCTGCGCTGGGTGCTCTGGGACAATCACAAGATGTCCTCGCAGGCCGGCACGACGCGGTTCCTGATGAACTTCCTGCCCGAGGACAAGCGCCCAAAAGAGGTCATCGCCTTCATGCAGGCGCGGCTCAAGAACGCATATGGCGCGCTCGACGCCCATCTCGCGGGCCGCGACTGGATCGTCGGCACCGGCCCGACCATCGCCGACCTGTCCTGCTGCGGCTATCTCTACTACCCCGAGCCGTTCGGCTTCGACCGCACGGACTGGCCGAATATCGACCGCTGGCTCGACCGCATCGCCGCCCTGCCTGGTTGGAAACACCCCTACGACCTGATGCCCGGCAATCCCTCGGACCGGGCCTGAACGGAGAACGCGCCCATGAAATGGTTACTCGTCGCGATCGCCTACACCATCACATCGGAGGACGTGCCCCACGAGATCAAGTTCCACGAGATCCCGTTCGAGACGCAGGCGCTCTGCGAAATCGCCCACGGCAAAGTCGAGGAACAGCTCAAGACCCGCGCGGTGACCGTCAAGGCCACCTGCCTTCAGGTCAGTGAAAAAAAGGAATAACCCATGTCAGACGCCTATATCTACGACGCCGTCCGCTCGCCGCGCGGCAAGGGCCGCCCCGACGGCTCGCTCCACGAAATCACGTCCGTTTCGCTGTCGGCCAAGGTGCTGAACGCGGTGAAGGAACGCAACGTCCTTGACGGCCACGCGGTCGAGGACGTGATCTGGGGCAACGTGACCCAGGTCGGCGAACAGGGCGGTTGTCTCGCGCGGTCGGCGGTGCTGCTGTCCGACCTCGATCAGTCGATTCCCGGCCTCGCCATCAACCGATTCTGCGCCTCCGGGATGGAGGCGGTGAACCTAGCGGCGAACCAGGTCAAGGGCGGCGCGGGTCAGGCTTACATCGCGGGCGGGGTCGAAATGATGGGACGCGTTCCCATGGGCTCGGACGGGGCGGCGATCGCCGTTGACCCTTCTCTCGCCATGAAGACCTATTTCGTGCCGCAGGGCATCTCTGCTGACATCATCGCAACCGAGTACGGGTTTTCCCGCGACGACGCGGACGCGCTTGCGGTGGAATCTCAGAAACGCGCCGCAAACGCCTGGGATAAAAAGCATTTTGCCAAATCCATCGTGACGATCAAGGACCAAAACGGTCTGCCGATCCTCGACCATGACGAATACATGCGTCCCGGCACCGACATGCAGAGCCTCGGCGCGCTCAAGGCCTCGTTCAAGGATATGGGCGAGGTCATGCCGGGCTTCGACAAGATCGCGCTGATGAAGTATCCGCACCTGGAAAAGATCAACCACATTCACCATGCGGGCAACTCTTCGGGCATCGTGGACGGCGCGGCGGCCGTGCTGATCGGCAACAAGGATTTCGGCGAGAAGCACGGGCTGAAGCCCCGCGCCCGGATCAAGGCGACCGCGAAGATCGGCACCGATCCGACGATCATGCTGACCGGCCCGGTGCCCGTGACCGAGAAGATCATGAAGGACTCCGGCATGTCGGTCGCGGACATCGACCTCTTCGAGGTCAACGAGGCCTTCGCCTCGGTCGTCCTGCGCTTCATGCAGGCCTTCGACGTCGATGCCGATAAGGTCAACGTCAACGGCGGATCCATCGCGATGGGCCATCCCCTGGGTGCCACCGGCGCGATCATCATCGGCACACTGCTCGACGAGCTGGAGCGTACCGGTAAGGGCACCGGCCTCGCGACGCTCTGCATTGCCTCCGGCATGGGCGCGGCCACGATCATCGAGCGGGTGTGATGGGCGCCATCGACAAGGGGACATGCCCGGTCAAGACCGGCTCCATCTACCCCGAACCCTATGCCAGCCAGATGGCGGGGCGCTCGTCGCTCCGCCTCGGCGACGCGGGCGGGCTGACGCAGTTCGGCGCGAACGAGGTGATCCTCGCACCCGGCGCGCTGTCCAGCCTGCGCCACTGGCATCACCGCGAGGATGAGTTCGTCATGGTGACGCAAGGCGAATGCGCGCTCGTTCAGGACGAGGGCGAAACCGTGATGCGCGTGGGCGATTGCGCGGCCTTCCCGGCGGGTGATCCGAACGGGCACCACTTTATCAACAAGTCCGGGGCGGAAGCGCGCTTCCTCGTCGTGGGCTCCCGCATGAACCCCGAAATAGCAACCTACTCCGATGTCGATCTGGAAGTGGAGCTGAAGGACGGCAAGGCGACCTTCACCCACAAGGACGGCACGCCCTATCAGGGAGACGAAGCATGACCGATTTCACCTATTCCGTGGATGCCAACGGCGTCGCGACCATCACTTGGGACGTCAAGGACAAGTCGATGAACGTCATGAACCTGAAAGGGTTCGAGGATCTCGATGCATTGATCGACAAGGCCATTGCCGACGACAAGGTGAAGGGCGTCGTGATCACTTCCGGCAAGAAGGACTTCGCCGGGGGGATGGACCTCAACATCATCGCCAAGATGAAGGCGAGCGCGGGCGACAACCCGGCGCAAGGGCTGATGGAGGGGCTGATGCAGTCCCACAGCATCCTTCGCAAGATCGAGCGCGCGGGCATGGACCCCAAGACGCTGAAAGGCGGCAAGCCGATCGCCGCGGCCCTGCCGGGCACGGCACTCGGCATTGGCTACGAGATCCCTCTGGCCTGCCACCGTATCTTCGCGGCCGACAACCCCAAGGCCAAGATCGGCCTGCCTGAGATCATGGTCGGCATCTTCCCCGGTATGGGCGGCACGACGCGACTGGTGCGCAAGATGGGCGCGATGGCGGCGGCACCCTACCTTCTGGAAGGCAAGCTTCTCGACCCGCAGAAGGCCAAGGGCGCGGGCCTGATCGACGAGGTGGTGGCCGATCCGGTCGCTGCGGCAAAGGACTGGGTGTTGAGCGCCAAGGATGCCGACATCGTCAAGCCCTGGGACCAGAAGGGCTACAAGATGCCGGGCGGCGCGCCCTATCATCCGGCGGGCTTCATGACCTATGTCGGCGCCAATGCGATGGTGCATGGCAAGACTCAAGGCGCGTTCCCGGCCGCCAAGGCGCTCCTGTCCGCTGCGTATGAAGGCGCGCTGGTGCCCTTCGACACCGCCATCAGGATCGAGGCGCGCTGGTTCACGAACGTCCTGATGAACCCCTCGTCCAGCGCCATGATCCGGTCCTTGTTCATCAACAAGGAAGCGCTGGAAAAGGGCGCGAACCGTCCCGACGTGCCCGACCAGAAGGTCGCCAAGCTCGGCGTTCTCGGCGCCGGCATGATGGGCGCGGGCATCGCTTACGTCTCGGCCAATGCCGGCATCAAGGTCGTGCTGATCGACGCCAAGCAGGAAGCCGCCGACAAGGGCAAGAGCTACTCCGAAGGCATTCTCGACAAGGGCATGAAGCGCGGCAAGGTGACGGAAGAGAAGAAGGCCGAGGTGCTCGGCCGCATCAACGCCACGACCGACTATGCCGCGCTCGACGGTTGTGACCTGATCGTCGAGGCGGTGTTCGAAGACACCGGCGTGAAGGCCGACGTGACGGCGAAGGCCGAGGCGGTGATCCCCGAGACGGCGGTCTTCGCCACCAACACCTCCACCCTGCCGATCAGCGATCTGGCGAAGGCGTCGAAGCGGCCCGGCCAGTTCATCGGCATCCACTTCTTCTCGCCAGTCGACAAGATGCTTCTGGTGGAGATCATCAAGGGCAAGGAAACCGGCGACGTGGCCGTGGCCAAGGCGCTCGACTTCGTGCGACAGATCAGGAAGACCCCGATCGTCGTCAACGACGCGCGCTTCTTCTACGCCAACCGCTGCATCATCCCCTACATCAACGAGGGCCTCCGCATGGTGGCCGAAGGGGTGCAACCGGCGCTGGTCGAGAACGCGGCGAAGCTTCTGGGCTTCCCGCTCGGGCCGCTGCAGCTGGTCGACGAGACCTCGATCGACCTCGGCGTCAAGATTGCCAAGGCCACCAGGGCCGCGATGGGCGACGCCTATCCCGACAGCGCGGTCGACGAGGTCCTGTTCGCGATGGCCGACAAGGGCCGGCTCGGGCGCAAATCCGCTGCCGGGTTCTATGCCTATGACGAAAAGGGCGGCCGGCTCGGCCTGTGGGACGAGCTTGGTGCGATCTGGCGCGTGTCGGAAGACCAACCCGAATTGTCCCAGGTGCAGCACCGGCTGATGATGGCGCAGGTTCTGGAGGCAGTCCGGGCGCTGGAAGAGGGCGTGCTCGAAGACATCCGCGAAGGCGATGTCGGCGCGATCCTCGGCTGGGGCTTCGCGCCGTGGTCGGGCGGGCCGTTCTCGTGGCTCGACATCCTCGGGGCGGAAAAGGCGGTGGCGATCTGCGAGAGGCTCGAAAAGGCGCACGGGCCCCGCTTCGCGGCGCCGAAGCTCCTGAAGGACGTCGCGGCGAAGGGCCAGACTTTCTACGGGCGCTTCGGGGCGACCGCCAAGGCGGCCTGAGGCGGCGGGACCGGGGGCGTCGCGCCCCGTCGTCCATTGGTTCTCGAACCAATGGCGCACCAATGGACGACCCCCGCGAGGTATTTGAGAACAGAAGAAGGTCAGGCCGGATCGAACGCATAGCCGAAGCGGGTGATGTCTTCGGAGCACAGTTCGCCGACGGTGTCGCGGTCTTGATCCGAGTAGTAGCCGCGCCAGTCGCGCTGCCGGTCGGACCGGTTCTCGACCGGAAGCGGCGCGAGGCGAAAGCCGAGATGGGCCTCGAGCGGGCGCAGGTCTTCCTCAAGATGCTCGAGCCGGGCGAAGAGGTCGCAGCGCTCGGCGCCCCCCGGGGTTCGGAGGTAGCTCGCATAGGGATGCGCCGCGAAGCTGGCGCGGGTGTCGGGCGCATTCAGGAACGGGCTGAAATCGAGACGCTTCGCCAGCGCGACCGCCGGGTGGTCGAAATCCTGCGCCCTCAGCCAGTGATAGTAGCTCACCATCCGGTCCCATGGATTGCGGACGAGCGTGAAGGTGAAGAACGCACGTATCTCGTCGTCGGAGGCGAGGCCGCGGATATCTGCAAGCGTGGAATGCTTCCAGAGCCGCCCCGTCGCCGTGACCCCCTTCAGCCGGCCCCGGCGCCGCTTCGCCTTGGGCGTGTCGCCGATCAGGATGTCGTCCTTCATCGCACGGTCCTCGAGCGCCAGCGCCAGCGCCGTGCCGCCGGTCTTGGGGATGTGGATGAAGATGTAGCGGCGCCCGCGCGAGAGGATCATGGGCCGCGAGGCTAGCGGCCCCGGAGCGCGATGATAAGCCCCGCCGCGAAGATCAGCGCGATGCCGAAGGCGGCGCGCGGGCTCAGGAGATCGCCCCAGAGCACGAAGGCCCAGAAGGCCGAGGCGGGCAGGATGACGTACTCGAAGATCGCCACCCGGCTCGCCTCGGCGACCTGGTAGGCGCGGATCATCATGCCGACGCCCAGAAGCGAGCCCGCCGCCTGCACGAAGGTCCAGAACCAGAACCCCGCCGAGGGCAAGACGGCCCCGCGCAGGATGAAGCCGTCGGCGCCCTCCGGCACGTCGGGCCGGAGAAGTGCCAGCAGCGCCATGCCGATCACCCCGAAGAGTCCGAGCGCCGTGAAAAAGCCCGCAAGCAGCGTCTCGGCGCTTTCTTCCGCGCACCATTCGCGCGTGGCGATATTGCCGAGCGCATAGAGCGCGCCGGCCGCAACAGGCAACACGGTGGCTGGGCCGATCGCGGCCCCCTGCCCCGGGCCGAGAACAAGCACCACGCCGACGAAGCCGAGGGCCACGGCGGCGATCCGATAGGGGCCGATCGGGATGCCGAAAGCGAAGCGCGAAATGAGAAGCGTGAAGATCGGAGCGGTGAACAGCCCCGCCGCGACGACGGCGACCGGCAGGAAGGCGAGGCAGCCGAAATAGATCACCATCGCGGTCCCGTGCAGGAGGCTCCGCCCGGCGACCGGGCCCCACCGTACCGGTCTGAGCCGCAGCCCGAGGGGCGCCGCGGCCAGCCCCAGAAGCGCGAAGCCCATCACCGTGCGGGTCGCGTGGAACTGCCAGAGGCCGGCCTCCTTCGCGATGACCTGCACGAAGTTGTCGGTAAACCCGATCGCCATCGCATAGCCGAGGATCAGCAGGCCCGCGAAAAGCGTGCGGCTGGCTGTTCCGATCTGATCGACCGTCGTCATATCGTCTCCGAATGTCGAATCCCGGTTCCCTTGAAGCGGGCGGCGCGGCAATAATCGCGTCCATAAGCGACATGGCCGGTCGGGGAGGACTTTGCATGGGCTGGATGGCGGACGAAACGGCGCTCGAAAGGAACGAGGCAAACTTCGTGCCACTCACGCCGCTTTCGTTTCTCGCGCGCGCGGGCGACGTCTTCGGCCCCGAGACGGCGGTCGTCTACCGAAACACCCGCCGGACCTATGCCGTATACCGCGACCGGGTGAGCCGCCTGGCCTCCGCGCTCGCCCGGCGCGGAGTCAGCCCTGGCGATGTCGTGGCCACTCTGCTTCCGAACGTGCCCGCCCAGGCAGAGGCGCATTTCGGCATCCCGGCCGCCGGCGCGGTGCTGAACACGATCAACACGCGGCTCGACACCGACACAGTGTCCTACATCTTCGGCCATGGCGAGGCGAAGATCGCGCTCGTCGACACGGCACTCCTGCCGCTCGCCGAGGCGGCGATCGCCGAGATGGAGGGGCCCGGCCCCGAGATCATCGAGGTCGCCGATCCCGAGGCGGGCTTCCCGGCCACGGGGCGCCACACCGAGTACGAGGCGCTTCTGGCGGAAGGCGATCCCTCCCAGCCCTGGATCATGCCCAAGGACGAATGGGAAAGCCTCGCTCTCAACTACACATCCGGCACGACGGGCCGTCCAAAGGGGGTCGTCTATCATCACCGCGGCGCGTACCTCCTGGCGATGGGCACCGCCGTGACCTGGTCGGTGGGCATCCGGCCCGTCTACCTGACCATCGTGCCCTTGTTCCACTGCAACGGCTGGTGCCACACCTGGATGATGCCGGCGGTGGGCGGCACGCTCGTCTGCTGCCGCGACGTGACCGCGAAGAACATCTACGACGCCATCGCCGACGAGGGCGTGACACATCTCGGCGGCGCGCCGATCGTGCTGAACTCGATCATCAACGCGAAGCCGGGCGACCGGCGCGACTTCGACCATGTCGTCGAGGTGTTCACCGCCGGCGCGCCGCCTCCCGCAGCGACGCTGGCCGCCATCGAGCCGCTCGGATTCCGCGTCACCCAGGTCTACGGGCTGACGGAGACCTACGGCCACGTCACCGAATGCCTGTGGCGCGCCGAGTGGGACGGCGTGCCGCAAGCCGAGCGCGCCGCGATCAAGGCCCGAACCGGAATACTTATGCCGTTCATGGAGGACATCTCGGTCCATGACGACAAGGGCGTGCCCGTTCCGCGCGACGGCAAGACGCTGGGCGAAATCGCGATCCGCGGCAACGCGGTGATGAAGGGGTACTACAAGAACCCCAAGGCCACGGCCGAAGCGTTCAAGGGCGGCTTCTTCCGCTCCGGCGACATCGCCTTCCAGCATGAGGACGGCTACATGAAGATCACCGACCGCGCCAAGGACATCATCATCTCGGGCGGCGAAAACGTCTCGTCGGTCGAGGTCGAGGGCGCGTTGATGCACCACCCGGCGGTGTCGCTCTGCGCCGTCGTGGCCAAGCCGGACGAGAAATGGGGCGAGGTCCCTTGCGCCTTCGTCGAGCTTAAGGAGGGCGGAGAGGCGACGGAAGACGAACTCATCGCCTTCGTTCGAGAGCGGCTCGCTGGGTTCAAGACGCCGAAGCGCGTGGTCTTTCAGGAACTGCCGAAAACCTCGACCGGCAAGGTCCAGAAGTTTGAACTCAGGGTGCTCGCGAAAACGCTCTGACGGGCGGCGCGCGCCTTCCCTCGCGGAGGCCGGTGGCGCCCTTTGGGCGCCGCCGGTAAGCTTAATCTTCAGGCCTAGCCGACAGGCTGGCCGTCTTCCCGCCAGACCGCGATCACGGACGACCGGGGCTTGCCGGCGCCGTCGGGCCAGCTGCCGCCCGGATGCTGGACGCCGACGAAGGCGACCTTGCGGTCGAGCGACCAGCAGAGACCCGTCACCTCCGCCCCGGTCGGGACGGTCATGAAGCGGGCTATCTCGCCGGTCTCGGGGTTGCCGACGAGCATCTGGTTGTTGCCCATGCCGGCAAACTCGCCCTCGTTGCTGTCATCGCCGTCGGTCTGGATCCAGAGAAGGCCGGTCGAATCGAACTGCATCCCGTCCGGCGAGTTGAACATGTTGCCCTCGGTGACGTTGTCCGAGCCGCCATAGACATTGCCGTAGACGGTCGGGTTGCCGGCCATGACGAACAGATCCCACGAAAACGCGTCGGCCCCGTGATCGTCGCCCGCGGGCACCCAGCGCACGATCTGGCCGAAGTTGTTGGTCTCGCGCGGGTTGGGGCCATTTACCGGCGTCTCGTCGCCACCGGCATTCGGCTTCACGCCCCGGTTCTTGTTGTTGGTCAACGCGCAATAGGCTTCCGCCTTCATGGGATTCGCGGCGATCCACTCGGGCCTGTCCATCGTCGTGGCACCAACCTTGGAACCGGCGATGCGGGCGTGGATGAGAATCTCCTCGATCGCCATGCCGGTGGTCTCCGGCGTCAGCGCCAGCCACTCGCCGGTCTGGTCGTCGTTGAACTTTGCGACGTAGAGCGTGCCGTCGGACAGAAGGCCGTCGGTCGGCTGCCCCTCGGCCCAGGTCCCGTTCGAGACATACTTGTACATGAACTCGCCGCGCTCATCGTCGCCCATATAGACGACGATCCGGCCATCGGCGGCCTGCACCATCTCGGCGTTCTCATGCTTGAACCGGCCAAGCGAGGTGTGCTTGACAGGCGTGCTCTGGGGATCGCTCGGATCGATCTCCGTCACCCAGCCGTGGCGGTAGGGCTCGTTCGGCTCTTGCGAGAGGTCATAGCGCGCATCGAACGTCTCATAGCCGTAGCGGCCCTCGCCGCCGATGCCGTAGCGCTCGAAATCGTCGGTCACCTCGTAATCGCCGCTCGCGCCGAAATAGCCGTTGAAGTTCTCTTCGCAGGTCAGATACGTGCCCCAGAGCGACTTGCCGGATCCGCAATTGTTCATTGTGCCCTTGGGCGACATGCCCTCCGGATCGGCATTGGTCTTGACCAGATCGGAACCCGCGGCGGGGCCGTCCATGGTCATCTGTGTCTCGTGTGTGATCCGGCGGTTGTAGGGGCTGTCGATCACGACCTCATAGCCGTCGCCCTTGTCGGCGACTTCCATGACGGTGACGCCCTGAAGGTTCTTCAGAAGCATCACTTCTTCGGCCGATTGCGGCATGCCTTCAGAGGCGGCGGGCAGGTTGATCTTCGGGTTCACATATTCGGAATTCACTGCGATCAGCTCGCGGCCGTCGACCTCGAAAAGCGACATGCCGTCGGTGTTCTCGCCAAAGACCATGTCCGAGATCGCGGGCGAAACGCCGGTGTCTGGCGAATAGGCGCCCTCGGCATCGGAAAACAGCGGATCGCCCCACCGGACGACGGTCTTCCAAGCGTAGCCGCTCGGGACGTGAACGTCGAAATCCGTCGCGATGCCGATCGGTTCGAACGGAAACGCCGTACTGCCGGCCAAGGCCTTGCCCGCCGATCCCAGAAGCCCCGAACCGAAGACCGCAGCGCCGGACCCGAACGCGAGCACGCCGCCCATGAAGCCGCGACGCGAAATCGCGCGTTCGACGACCTTGTCGAACTCGCTCTCCGCGGGGCGCGGGTCCCGGTGTTCGTCGAACTCGTCCCAAGTGAGATCGATCAGGGTTTTCTTGTCCATAGCAGCCAGCTCCTCGTCATCTTGTTTTGCGGGATGTGCACGTCCGGACGGGCCGCGCGCGGCACGAACAGAAGCTGACCTAGCATCGTTAACTTGAGCGATTTGTGACACGGCGCCAAATCGCTGGCTACGTCGCACGCACACGAAGTTACTTGCCGCGTTTGGCGGCAGCATAAGCGATTTGTCGACATTCGACCATGCCGGGCACGAATCGTTTCGTCTGCGGGGACGACCCGCCAGGGCTCGCGCCGCAGAAGCGGCCTGGGCCCGTCCCCGCGCCGATTGTTCGCGCGCGCGCGATCGGCTATCCTGCCCGCCAACAGAGGCAGCGAGCAGGCCCACCCCGCCGTGACGGCGCTCAAGGAATACCAGCGGCTGGAATGCACCGGCCTGTGGCGCGACACGCCCGACGCGCAGCGCCGCGAGGTTGCCGTCTCGTTCGGCGACGCCACGCTCGTGATTTCCGAGGCGCGGTCCGGCCGGGCGCTCGCCCACTGGTCGCTTCCCGCCGTGACCCGCGTCAATCCGGGCCGCATGCCGGCGCGCTACGCGCCCGGTCCCGACGCGGGCGAGGAACTGGAACTCGAGGACAAGGAGATGATCGCCGCGGTCGAGCGGGTGCACGCGCTGATCGAGGCGCGGCGGCCGCATCCCGGCCGGCTCCGCGGGTTCATCCTCGGCGCAATTCTTCTGGTCATTCTCGCGGTCGGCCTCTTTTGGATGCCGCGCGCGCTCGTCAGCCACACCGCCGCCGCCCTGCCCTTCTCCAAACGGCAGGAAATCGGGCGCATCGCACTCGCCGATCTCACCCGGCTCACCGGTACGCCCTGCGGCGGGTCCGAAGGGGCCGAGGCGCTGGCCCGTCTGAGCGACCGGCTCTTCGGCGCGCGCGACCGGCTGTTCGTCCTGCCTGAGGGCCTCTCGCGGACCCGGCACCTGCCGGGCGGCGTGGTCCTTCTGCCGCGCGCGCTCGTCGAAAGGCTCGAGACGCCGCACGTCGCCGCCGGGACCATCCTGGCCGAGGACGCGCGCCGCACGGTCTCTGACCCACTGATCGGGATTCTCGACCATGCCGGCCTGCGGGCCACGCTCACGCTTCTGACGACCGGCGATCTTCCTGCCGACACCGTACACGGATACGGCGAGGTGCTGCTGCGCGCCGATCCTCTGCCGGTCACCGACGCCGCGCTTCTCGCCCGCTTCACGGATGCGGGAGTGCCGACGACGCCCTATGCCTACACTCTGGACCCGAGCGGCGAGTCGGTTCTCGGCCTCATCGAGGCCGATCCCTATCGCGGTCGGGCCGCGCCAGCGCCGATCCTGTCGGACACCGAATGGGTCGCGCTGCAAGGGATCTGCGCCGAATAGGCACCGGCGTCGCCAGCCGGAGCAATCGGGCTAACGGCGCGCGAAGGCGTCCGCGTAGCCGTTCCGGCGCGCCGTCGTCAATGCGGCGGCCAGCGCGGCGTCATCGGCGAAGGGGCCGGCAAGAACCGTGCGGACAGGCTTCCGCCCGACATGTTCGCGGGCGGTGGCGACCGGCAGGCCCATCGCCTTCAGCCCGGCGACAGCGCGGTCTGCATTCGCGGGCTCCGCGTAGGCGCCGACCTGGACGTAGCGTGCGCCGTGACCGCTCGCGGACGCCTTCGTGGACCCCGTCGCCCGGCCGCTTGCCTTCGCGGCCTGCCCCGCGGGACTCAGCTTTCCGTTCGACCAGACCACACGGTAGTCGCCTCTGTCGGCCTTCTCCGCGCGCCGCGCATCGGCCGCGCGAGGCGCGTTCGGTTCGACGGTCAGTCCCGGCACGCCCAGCCCGTTCAGATAGGCCACCGGCTCGCCCTCGGTCTCTTCGGCGCATTGGGTCACCCGCCGCCCGTCGCTCAAGAGATAGCGCTGCGCCGCATCGATGCCTTCGACGCAATAGGTCGCGGCCTTACCAACGGTGCGGACCCGGACCAGACGCGTGCCCGTGGGCGCGGCCTTCCGCGCCCGCTTCTTCGCAGGCGCTGCCATAACCGCCGCCGCGGGTGCAGCGGCGGCCCGCACGGTGGCCTCCGCCGTCGCCGGCGCGCTCGGAGTCGGGGACGGCGCTTCGGGTTGAGCTGCGGGTGCGGCGCCTGCCGACAGGGAAGGCTCCAGACCGCAGACGGGCTGCCGGTCGCGCCCGAGACGCGGAATCCAGGTCACCTGCCCCCCGATTCCGGCCCGGACAAAAGCGCAGCCGCCGCTGTCGACATACTGATTGCCGGCATAGTCGGCCGGCGGCGCTTCCCTCGGCCCCCCAACCTGCGCTTGCGCCCCCGTGCCCGTCCCCGCAACCGCCACGAGTGCGGCCAAAACAACCCGGATCACCTGCATATTCCGCCTCATCGTTCGTTGGCGGCAGGATGCCAAAGGCCTGGCGATGAGTAAAGGAAAAACGGCCTATTTAGTACCGAACATGCGATCACCCGCATCCCCTAGCCCCGGTACAATATATCCATGCTCGTTCAGCCGCTCATCCACAGCCGCTGTGACGATCGGAACGTCGGGATGCGACTTTTTCATCCTAGCGATCCCTTCTGGCGCGGCCAGAAGGCACATGAAACGGATGTTCGTGGCGCCCGACCTCTTCAGCAGTTCCACCGCCGCGGCCGAGGAATTCCCGGTCGCCAGCATCGGATCTAGCGCGATCACGAGACGGTTCTCAAGCTCGGACGGCACCTTGTAGTAGTACTGTACCGGCTGAAGAGTCTTCTCATCCCGGTAAAGCCCGACGAAGCCCACCCGCGCAGCCGGGATGAGCTCCAAAACGCCGTCCAGAAGCCCGTTGCCCGCCCTCAGGATCGAAATGAGCGCCAGCTTCTTTCCGTCGATCACCGGTGCGTCCATCGGACAAAGCGGCGTCTCGATATGCTTCGTCGTCATCTCCATTTCACGCGTGATCTCGTAGGCCAGAAGCTGGCTGATCTCGCGCAGGAGCCGGCGGAAGGAATTGGTGGAAGTCTCCTTCTCCCGCATGAGGGTAAGCTTGTGCTGCACGAGCGGATGGGTCACGACGGTCAGATGCTCATGCATCGGTTTTCTCCAGTCTCTTTAGTATCTTCTCACGTGTTTTGAATGTGCAGAACGCGGCTTCTGCCGAGGTCTTCGCAATCTCATGGAAGACACCATCATCCCAATCGAAGGCCTCGGCCAGACGGTCGTATTCCAGCGCCATCGTTGTGTGAAAGAAGGGCGGATCGTCGGTCGAAACCGTCACCCTAACTCCGCGTTCGCGCAGACGATCAATTGGATGGGACCGGTAATCCTTGTAAAGCCCCAGCGCGACGTTCGAACCGGGGCAGAGCTCCAGCACAATCCCCGCCTCGGCGATCTCATCCACCAGCGCAAGATCCTCGATCGCGCGCACGCCGTGGCCGATGCGCTCCACGCGCAGGTCGCGGATGGCAGCGCGCACGCTGTCGGGCCCGCCCCATTCTCCCGCATGGCACGTCAGCCGCAGCCCCGCCTCGCGGGCCGCATCAAAAGACCAGGCGAAGTCTTTGGGTTTGCCAGACTTTTCATCACCCGCCAGCCCGAAGCCGACCAGCCAGTCACCGGCCGTTTCGGCGGCGCACAGCGCCGCCTCCTTCGCCTTGTCCGGCCCAAAATGGCGGATCGGCGTGACGATGCCCCTAAGCACGATGCTGTGGCGCCGTTCGGCCAGATCCGCCGCCTCGCGGATCGCGTGAAGGTAGTCGCGCCAGGCCGACAGGTCCCGCCCACCGCAGAAGTCGGGGCTGATGAAGGCCTCGGAGTAGACAACCCCCGAAGCCGCGCTTTCTTCCAGCACCGCGAGCGTTAGGCGGTGGTAGTCCTCGGGCGTCGTCAGGACCGCGGTCGCGGCCTCGTAGACCGTCAGGAAGTGCCAGAAGTCGCGGTAGGCGTAGTTACCCCGCTCGTCGAAGATGCCCGAGATGTCGATCTTCTTCTCGGCGGCAAGGCCGCGGATGAACGCGGGCGGCGCGGCGCCTTCGAGATGCAGGTGCAACTCGACCTTGGGCAGCGACGCGCTCATGCCGGCCGTCCTCGCTCGCCCCGGCCGTGTCGGGACGCGTGTCGGGACAGATGCGGGACGCAAGCGGTACGCGTGCGGGACCGAAGGCAGGCGGCAAATCCGGGGTCGTGCGCAGTCACAGGAAACTCCTCCCCGGCCCCTCCGATGGCACGCCGAGATGCGCCGCGACCGACGCCGCGACATCGACGAAGCCCACCTGCCCGATGGCCCGGACACCCAAGCCGTAGCCGACGACCGGCACCCTTTCGCGCGTATGGTCGGTCCCGGTCCAGGTCGGATCGTTGCCGTGATCGGCGGTAAAGATCGCCAGATCGCCGGGCTGCAGCCGTTCGAAAAACCGCCTGAGTTGCCCATCGAACCATTCGAGCGCGCGGGCATAGCCTGAAACGTCGCGGCGATGGCCAAAGAGGGTGTCGAATTCGACGAAGTTCGCAAAGGTCAAGGACCCGGGCTCGGCCGTGTCCGCCAGCGAAACTAGATGTTCGAAAAGGTCTGAATCCGTCCCCTTGCGCACGTCGTCGATCCCGCGCCTGGAGAAGATGTCGCCGATCTTGCCTATGGCGTGGACCTTGCGCCCGGCGCCCTGCACCCAGTTGCAGAGCGTGGGCGCAGGCGGCGCGATGGCGTAGTCGTGGCGATTGGCCGTCCGCCTGAAATTCCCGCACTCACCCACGAACGGCCGCGCGATCACCCGCCCGACTTTCATTGCGTGCAGCGTGGGCGCGATGTCCTCGCAAAGCTTCAGAAGTCGGTCGAGCCCGAACGTCTCCTCATGCGCGGCGATCTGGAAGACGCTGTCGGCCGAGGTGTAGCAGATCGGCCAACCGGTGCGCATATGCTCGGCGCAATGCTCCTCGATGATGGGCACGCCCGAGGCATGGCAGTTGCCGAGCGTCCCCTCGGCGCCCGCGAGCCGAGCGACCTCGTCCATCAGTTCCTGCGGAAAGGCGGGGACCTCATCGGGAAAGTAGTGCCAGTCCCACGGCACCGGCACGCCCGCAAGCTCCCAGTGACCCGAGGGCGTGTCCTTGCCCTTCGACACCTCGGTCGCCGCCCCCCAAAGTCCGGAGGGCTCTGCATCGAAACCCGGCATCGACGCGCCCGAGGCGAGCCGCACCGCCGCACCGAGCCCGAGCGCGTCGAGATTGGGCATGCGCAAGGGGCCGCTCCGTCCCTCCTCCGCGCTGCCGGCGACGCAGGCCTCAGCAATGTGGCCCAGCGTGTTGGCGCCGGTATCGGGCACGTTGCCGTTGAAGAATTGGTTGGCATCGGGCGCACCGCCCGCCCCGACACTGTCCATAACGACGAGGAAGGCGCGCGTCACGGCCCGATCCTCGCATGGATGAGAGGCGGTTCCTCGGGTTCCTCGGGGCTGATACGGATCGCCGCGGCAACGGCGCGCGCCGTGTCCTCGGCCGCCGCCTGCGTGGCGGCGTGGATCCGGGCGATGGCCTCACCGCGCTCGATCGGTTCGCCGAGCGGCATGATCTCGGATAGCCCCACCGAGGGATTGATGCGGTCGTCTCCCCGAAGCCGCCCGCCCCCGAGAAGAACGACGGCGTGGCCCAGCACCTCTCCGTCGATCGCGGTGACGAAACCATTCTCCGCGGCGGCCACGTCGAGTACGACGGGCGCGGCAGGCAGCCTGTCGGGATAGCGATCGACGAAATCGGACGGGCCGCCCTGAGCCGCGACCATGCGCCCGAAGATCTCGGCCGCGCGTCCCGATTCCAGTGCCTCGTCGATCTGCTCGCAGCCCTCCTCGGCGTCGGCGACGAGCCCGCCAAGCGCCAACGCCTCGCCGCCAAGCTGAACGGTCACGTCCCAGAGAGCTTGGTTCACAGCGACCCCCGTCAGCGTCTCCATCACCTCGAGCACTTCGAGCGCATTGCCGGCGGACGAGGCGAGCGGCTGATCCATGTCCGTGATCAGCGCCGCCGTGCGGCAGCCCGCGCCGTTCGCCGTGATAACAAGCGCCTCGGCCAGAGCCTCGGCATCCTCCATCGATTTCATGAAAGCGCCTGAACCCACCTTGACGTCCAGGACTAGCGCTTCGAGGCCAGCCGCCAGCTTCTTCGAGAGAATCGAAGCGGTGATGAGATCAATGGACTCCACCGTGCCGCTCACGTCGCGGATCGCGTAGAGCCGCCGGTCCGCTGGCGCCATGTCTGCACCCGCGCTGACGATGGCGCAGCCGTGTTCCGCCACCAGTCGGTGCAGATCATCGGTTCCGAAGCCGGTGCGGAAACCGGGGATCGCCTCGAGCTTGTCGAGCGTGCCGCCGGTGTGGCCAAGTCCACGGCCGGAGATCATCGGCACATAGGCGCCGCAGGCCGCGAGCGCGGGGGCAAGCAGAAGAGACGTGCAGTCGCCGATGCCGCCTGTCGAGTGCTTGTCGATTACCGGACCTGGAAGGTTCCATTCCAAAACGTCGCCGCTGTCGCGCATCGCCTCGGTCAGTGCGACACGCGCGTCCTGATCGAGGCCCTTGAGAAGCACGGCCATCGCGAAGGCGCCGGCCTGCGCATCGGTGACCTCATCCGAGGCGAGACCTTTCGCGAACCACACGGCCGCCTCGGGCGACAGCCCCTTTCCGTCGCGGACGCCCGCGATGATGCGGCGCGCGTCCATGTCAGGTCCGGTCCATATGATGCGCCGAGAAGCCCCCGGGCAGGAGAGCCCCGATCGTCGTCTCCTCGGACCGGCCATCCGTGGTCGCCAGTGTCACCGGAACGTCAGAGCGCCCGAACTCCGCCAGCTTCTGCCGGCAACCGCCACAGGGAGAGACCGGCATCGCGCTATCGGCGATCACTGCGACCTCGGTCAGCTCGGTCTCGCCCGACGCGACCATGGCGGCAATGGCGCCCGCCTCGGCGCAAGTGCCCTCCGGATAGGCGACGTTCTCGACGTTACAACCCTTGTAAACCTTGCCCGACCGTCCCCTGACCGCCGCGCCGACTTTGAAGTGCGAATAGGGCGCGTAGGCGTTTTCCCGCACCTCGCGGGCGGCATCGATGAGCGACATGAGCAACTCCTTGTACGATGCCGAGACTGCGTCCATGCGGGAGGCGATGCAAGGTCAGCGATGGATTTCCGTAACGAAACGGCCCGGCAGCGCGACTTCGAGGATCTCGACATCGTCGCTCGGCTCCGACCAACGGGTGCGCATCCCCGGAGGGATCACGTAGGCATCGCCCGGTGCGAGCAGGCAGGGGGTCTTCCCCTCACCTTGAAGCGTCATGGCGCCGCCCATCACGAAACCAAATAGGATGTCGCCGTCATGCGTTGCCCAGGCGAAATCGCCCTCGCCCCGGCGTACGACTTCAACACTTGCCACACCCGCGGTGTTCTCACCGATCGTGGTGTCCCGGCAGACATAGCCCGGAAGCCGGTACGGCCGCCATTCTGCACCCTGCGCGACATTGTGGACGAAGCGCTGCCCCTGCCATTCCCGCTCGGGCCTGAGATGCGGGGTGGGCAATTCCATCTCGTGGTCAATCTCGGTGACATGATCGGCCGGGACGCCGATCTCGATCACCTCGATCCCGTCGGAGGCTTCGAGCACCCGGTGCCGGATCTCGGGTGGCTGAATGAAGCAGTCGCCGGCATGGAGCCGACGCGGGCCGCCCTGATCCTCGTAGACGACATCCACCCAGCCCTTGATGCAGAAGATGAGCTGAAAGCCGACCTTGTGGAAATGCACCATGTCAGGGACGGGCCCGCCATCGGGAATGCGGATATGGCTCGCGATGATCGAGCCGCCGAGGCGCGAGGGGATGAGATCGCGGTACTGCATCCCGGCCCGGCCGATGATCCAAGGCGCCTGGTCGGCAAGCCGTCGGACGACGAAGGCGTGTTGGGTCGGCGGCTGAATGACGGGCGGATTCAGCACGTCAATCTCGATCTCGGTCCCGCCCGGCGCAGTCAGCCGACGCGCGCCGTCAGCCAACGCGTCTGGATCGTCGCTCAGAATGCGCAGCCGTCCCGGCGTCCCGCTCACATTCGCGTCCAGCCGCACCCGAAGCCCATGACCGGACAGGATCGCCACCGCCGGATCGTCGGCGGGCCAGATCGCGTCGAGCCGCATGTGAAGGGTTTCGGTGAAGAATGGCAGATCCTTGACGAGGCTCGTGGTCAGCAGAACGACCTCAGCGCGAATTTCGGACATTTCAGGCTCCCCGTGCTATGGGAAGAGTGGCGGGACGGGCGGAAATTGACAAGCGACTCGGGGGCCTGGTCAACGAGCCTTCCGTCTCGCCGCAAGAAAGTTTAATACTAAACGAGTTTTCTCGGGAGGACAGGACGTGGACGACGCACGGCAGGAAAACGCACGACAGGCGGCGCTGGACTATCACGAGTTCCCCAAGCCCGGGAAGCTCGAGATCCGGGCGACGAAGCCCATGGCCAACGGCCGCGACCTTTCCCGCGCCTACAGCCCCGGTGTCGCGGAGGCCTGCCTCGAGATCAAGGCCGACCCCACCACGGCCTCGCGCTTCACCGCGCGCGGCAATCTCGTCGCGGTTGTCACAAACGGCACTGCCGTCCTGGGCCTCGGGAACATCGGCGCGATGGCGGCGAAGCCGGTGATGGAGGGCAAGGCTGTCCTGTTCAAGAAGTTCGCGTCCATCGACTGCTTCGACATCGAGGTCAACGAGCCTGACCCCGAGAAGCTCGCCGACATCGTCTGCGCGCTGGAACCCACATTCGGCGCGATCAACCTTGAAGACATCAAGGCGCCGGACTGCTTCATCGTCGAGAAGAAATGCCGCGAGAGGATGAATATCCCGGTCTTCCACGACGATCAGCACGGCACCGCGATCGTCGTCGGCGCGGCGGCGACGAACGCGCTGCATGTCGCGCAGAAGGACTTCGACAAGATCAAGGTCGTCTCCACCGGCGGCGGGGCGGCCGGGATCGCCTGTCTCGACATGCTTTTGAAGCTGGGCGTGAAGCGCGAGAACGTTTGGCTCTGCGACATCGAGGGCCTGGTCTACGAGGGGCGCGAGGCACAGATGACGCCGCAAAAGGCAGCCTATGCGCAGGGAACGAAACCGGCGACGCTCGCCGATGTGATCGAAGGCGCCGACCTCTTTCTCGGCCTCTCGGGTCCGGGCGTCCTGAAACCCGATATGGTGAAGAAGATGGCCGACCGGCCTATCATCTTCGCGCTCGCCAATCCCATGCCCGAAATCATGCCCGACGAGGTCCGCGCGGTCGCGCCGGAGGCGATCATCGCCACCGGCCGCTCGGATTTCGCGAACCAGGTCAACAACGTCCTCTGCTTCCCGTTCATCTTCCGCGGCGCGCTCGACGTGGGCGCGACGACGATCAACGACGAGATGGAGCTCGCCTGTATCGAGGGCATCGCCGCGCTCGCCCGCGCCACGACGAGCGCCGAGGCCGCGGCCGCCTACAGGGGCGAGACGCTGACCTTCGGGCCGGACTACCTGATCCCGAAACCGTTCGACCCGCGCCTTATCGGGACCGTAGCCTCGGCCGTCGCCCGGGCCGCGATGGAAACCGGTGTCGCGACCCGGCCGATCGCCGATCTCGACACCTACAAGCGCAAGCTCGACGGTTCGGTCTTCAAGTCGGCGCTCATCATGCGCCCGGTCTTCGACGCCGCCCGCACCGCCCAGCGCAAGATCGTCTTCGCCGAGGGCGAGGATGAACGGGTCCTGCGCGCCGCCAACGCGATGCTCGAGGAGATGACCGACCGGCCGATCCTCATCGGCCGACCCGACGTGATCGAGCGGCGCTGCGAACGCGCCGGCCTGCCGATCCGGCCCGACCGCGATTTCGAACTCGTCAATCCCGAGAGCGATCACCGCTACCGCGACTACTGGGAAAGCTATCACGAGCTCATGGCGCGGCAGGGTGTCACGCCCGACCTCGCCCGCGCGATCATGCGCACGAACACGACCGCGATCGCCGCCATAGCGGTCCACAAGGGCGACGCCGACAGCATGATCTGCGGCACGTTCGGGCAGTATCTCTGGCACCTCAACTACATCCGTCAGGTCCTGGCCCGCGACGGGCTCAGACCGCTTGGCGCGCTTTCGCTGATGATCCAGGAGGATGGTCCCCTTTTCGTCGCCGACACCCATGTGAACGCGGTGCCGACGCCCGAGGAGATTGCAACCACGATCTGCGGCGCGGCACGCCATGCCCGGCGCTTCGGCGTTACGCCCAAGGTCGCACTCTGCTCGCATTCCAACTTCGGCAATCTCGACACCGATTCCGGCCAGCGGATGCGCGCCGCGCTGGAACTGCTCGACGCGAAGGCCGTCGACTTCTCCTATGAGGGCGAAATGTCGGCCGATGCCGCGCTCGACCCCGAACTGCGCGAGCGGATATTCCCCGGCAGCCGGATCGAAGGCGCGGCGAATATCCTTGTCTTCGCCTATACGGATGCAGCCAACACTGCGCGCAACATGCTGAAGTTGCGGGCCAACGGGCTTGAGGTCGGGCCGATCCTGATGGGCATGGGCAACCGCGCCCATATCGTCACGCCTTCGATCACCGCGCGCGGACTTCTTAACATGTCGGCCATCGCGGGGACGCCGGTCGCGCTCTACAGCTGACCGTGCCGGGGGAAAGAATCACCGCCTGCCCACAAACAATGATTTGCGGCAGTACTTTGCAAAGTCGCCGCATTTTTTACATTTAGATTCGCCACATCGCGGAATTTGCAAAAATTTGCGAAACATTTCGGAAAGATTCTGCAAATTTATCTGTCGCGCGATGCGCTGTGATCGGTAACGGCGTTGCGCGTCGCCCTCGCCGTCGCGTAACAAACGCCATGTCCTTTGAGGAGGCAAGACGATGGGATACGCCGAGATCTATTCGCGCTGGAAGTCCGATCCGGAAGGTTTCTGGATGGAGGCGGCCGAGGCCATCGACTGGGACAAAAAGCCCACCAAGGCACTCTTCGACGAGAATGCGCCGATCTACGAGTGGTTCTCTGACGGGATGGTCAACGGCTGCTGGAACGCGGTCGACCGCCATGTCGCGGCTGGGCGCGGCGGCCAGGTCGCCATCGTCCATGACAGCCCGATCACCCAATCCAAGCGCGAGATCACGTATGCCGAGCTGAAGGACCGTGTCGCTGGCCTTGCCGGTGCATTGAAAGCCAAGGGCGTCACAAAAGGCGACCGCGTGATCATCTACATGCCGATGGTGCCCGAGGCGTTGGATGCGATGCTTGCCTGCGCGCGGCTCGGCGCGATCCACTCCGTCGTGTTCGGCGGCTTTGCGGCACACGAACTCGCCGTCCGCATCGACGACGCGACGCCCAAGGCGATCATCGCCGCTTCCTGCGGGCTCGAACCGGGCCGTGTCGTCCATTACAAGCCTCTGGTCGATGCAGCGATCGAGCAGGCGAAGCACAAGCCCGACTTCACTTTGATCTTCCAGCGCGAGCAGGAGTTCGCGGACCTGACACCCGGCCGCGATTTCGACTGGCACGAAGCGCAGGCGGAGGCGGAGCCGGCCGACTGCGTGCCGGTCGAGGGGAACCATCCGGCCTATATCCTCTATACGTCCGGCACGACGGGCGCACCGAAAGGCGTCGTGCGCCACACGGCGGGCCATCTCGTCGCGCTACACTGGACGATGAAGGCGATCTACAACGTCGAAGCAGGCGACGTCTTCTGGGCGGCCTCGGACGTGGGCTGGGTCGTCGGCCATTCCTATATCTGCTACGCGCCGCTGATCGCGGGCTGCACGACGATCGTATTCGAGGGCAAGCCTGTAGGCACGCCTGATGCGGGGACTTTCTGGCGGGTAATCGCTGACCACAAGGTCAAGAGCTTCTTCACCGCCCCCACCGCATTCCGCGCCATCAAGCGCGAGGATCCCAAGGGGGAAATGATCCGCAACTACGACATCTCGAGCCTGAAGGCGCTATACCTTGCGGGCGAACGCGCCGATCCCGACACGATCAAATGGGCACAGGCTCGTCTCAAGGTGCCCGTGATCGACCACTGGTGGCAGACCGAAACCGGCTGGGCCATCGCCGCAAACCCGCTCGGCATCGAGGAGCTGCCGGTCAAGATTGGCTCGCCCTCGGTTCCGATGCCGGGCTACGACGTGCAGATCCTCGACGAGGCCGGTCACCCGGTTAAGCCCGACACCCTTGGTGCCATCGCGGTCAAGCTGCCGCTGCCACCTGGCACGCTGCCGACGCTCTGGAACGCCGAGGAGCGGTTCCGGAAATCCTATCTCAGCCACTTCCCCGGCTACTACGAGACTGGCGACGCGGGCTATGTCGACGAGGACGGCTATCTCTACATCATGGCGCGCACCGACGACGTCATCAACGTCGCGGGGCACCGCTTGTCGACGGGGGCGATGGAAGAAGTTCTGGCCTCCCATCCCGATGTCGCCGAATGCGCGGTGATCGGCGTCACGGATCAGCTAAAAGGCCAGATGCCGGTGGGATTCCTGTGCCTCAATTCCGGGTCCGACCGCGACTACGGCGATGTCGTGAAGGAATGCGTGAAGCTCGTCCGCGAGCAGATCGGTCCGGTCGCAGCCTTCAAGCTGGCCTGCGTCGTCGACCGGTTGCCAAAAACGCGATCGGGCAAGATCTTGCGCGGCACGATGGTGAAGATCGCCGACGGCGAGGCATACAAGATGCCGGCGACGATCGACGATCCGGCAATCCTCGACGAGATCACGCTCGCCCTAGGGCAGATCGGATACCCGATCAGTCGCCCCACCTGAACCAATCGCCGGTGCAGGTCTTGATTGGTTCCGCGCCGGACGAGGACTTGGCGTTTCAGACAGGTTGGCGCACGCGATTTCCTCGCGTAGAACCATAACGTCATGCAACCGACACTTGTATTCCAGAATGGTTCAAGCCGCTCCCGGAAGAGGGGACCGCGCGATGTCCGAGCATAATGATGATCCGGTGTCGGGCGCGTCCGACCGGACCGATCAGGGACGGATGACGCTTCTCGGGCACGACCTGCGCGCGGCCGTATCGGACATCATCGGCGGGCTGAGGCTTGTCGATCGGAGCGGGCTGGACGAGTCCACGCGCCTGCAGATGGAGCGTGTTCGTTCCGCGGGCGAAAACCTCGCTCGGCTCCTCGAAGAGGGGCTGTCGATGATGCTCGGTGAGGATGACTTCGCAGCGACCCATCCCGCGAATCTCCAGATGGAGCGGTTCCTCTACGACGTCGAGATGCGCTGGTCGGGGCGCGCGCGCGAGAAGGGGCTGACCTTCCGGCTTGCGCGCGCCGGCGACGTGCCGCCGGTCCTGACGCTCGATCGGGTCGCGCTGGAGCGGGTCCTGTCGAACCTTCTGTCCAATGCGATCAAGTTCACCGACACCGGCGCGATCAAACTCGACGTCCGGATGGCGGAGAGTGGCGCGCTTCTTATGTCGGTGACGGATCAGGGTCCGGGCTTTTCTGCAGAAGCGCTGACGCGGATCTTCGAGTATCGCGGCCGCCCCGATGGTAGCCGAAAGCCCGGTCAGGGGCTGGGCATGCATATCTCGCGTCACATGGCGGAGCGGCTCGGCGGCACAATCTGTGTTGAGAACCTCGGCCAGAGGGGCGCCCGCGTCACGCTGGAGTTGCCGCCGGAAACCTGGACGATTCCGGCACGCGACAGGATCGTCACTCTGCCCGATCTCGGTGGCAAGCAGGTACTCGTCGCCGAAGACAATGCGACCAACCAGATGATCATCGGCCGCATGCTCTCCAAACTCGGAGCAGAGTACCGGATCGCCGAGGACGGGACCGAGGCGCTGCGCTGCCTCGAACGCGAGACATTCGACCTCGCTCTCGTCGACATCGAGATGCCGGTTCTGAACGGGATCGAGGTGATCCGCGCAATTAGGGCCGATCCCCGACTGTCGTCGTCAATGCCGATTGTCGCCATCACGGCCTACGTGCTTCGGGCCAATCGCGATGCGATCTATGCGGCGGGAGCGGATGCGATTCTCGCCAAGCCTCTCGCCGGGATCGAGGGCTTCGGCATGACGATCGCCGACGTTCTCGGCCGCAGGGCCCGCGCGCCGGAGGAGAGGCCGGCCGAGGCTGGAGCTAACCATGCATTCGACCGTGCTGCGTTCGACCGGCTGATCGAGGTCGCCGGACCGCAAGCGTCGCGTGAACTGCTCGACCGGTTGTGCGAGGATCTGCGCAAAGTGGAGCGCGGACTCGTCGCGGGTTTGGCCGACGCCGGCGCTGCGGCAATCCGGGCGCAGACGCATGTCCTCATCGCGCTTGCGGGCGCGGTCGGCGCCGTGCGGCTTCAGGCGCTTGCACAGGCGCTGAACAACGCCGCCCATCGCGGTGAACAGGCGGCATACGCCGCGCTTGGGCAGGAGGCGCTTGCCCAGCTTGACCGCCTGATCCACTTTGTCACCGAGGAACAAGTCCGACGAGGCGAGGCGGCATGACGGGTGCGCCGCTTCTTCTGGTCGAAGACACGCCGTCGCTGCAACTGGTCTATGAATCTGTCCTGGCTTCTGCCGGCCACGACGTGCATAGCGCCGATGACGCAGAGTCGGGCCTTGCCGCCTTCAAGGCACTCAGGCCGCCGGTCGTCCTCCTCGATCTCGTGCTGCCCGATCGTGACGGGCTGGATCTGATGCAGGACTTCCTTGCGATTAAGCCGGACACCCAAGTGATCGTCATCACCGCGAATGGCTCGATCAACAAGGCAGTTGCCGCCATGCGGGCCGGGGCGCACGAATTCCTCGTCAAGCCGTTCGACGAACAACGCTTCCTCAGCGCCATAGACAACGCGCTGTCCGTCGTCCGCGCGCCGTCGCGCAAGTCGGGCCGGGACGATCGCCCGCCGCCCGACTTCATCGGCCAGTCCGCAACGATGCGCGCGCTCTACCGCAAGATCCGATCGGTCTCACGGTCAATGGCGACGGTGTTCATCACCGGCGAGAGCGGCACCGGCAAGGAAATCTGCGCTCAGGCGGTGCACGATTTTTCCAACCGCGCGGAAGGCCCTTTCGTACCGCTCAACTGCGGCGCGATTCCGTCGGAGCTGCTGGATTCCGAGGTCTTTGGACACGTGAAGGGGTCCTTTACCGGCGCGATTTCGGACAAGCCGGGGGCCGCCGCCGCCGCCGACGGAGGCACGCTCTTTCTCGATGATATCTGCGAGTTGGACCTCAACCTTCAGACCAAGCTTCTTAGATTTCTTCAGACCTCGACGATCCAGCCGGTGGGCGCCGCGCGTTCGCGCAAGGTCAATGTCCGCATCATCTGCGCGACCAGCCGCGACCCGCTTCAAGAGGTGCGCCGGGGCCGATTCCGCGAGGACCTCTACTATCGCCTTCATGTCGTGCCGATCCACATGCCGCCCCTGCGTGAGCGCGGCGACGACGTGGTCGCGATCGCCGAAGCGGCGCTGACACGTTTCTCGCACGAGGAGGACAAGGGCTTTCGCACCCTCGATTCCGAGGTCAAGGCGCTTTTCCGGAAGCTCCCCTGGCCCGGCAACGTGCGCCAGCTTCTCAATGTCATGCGCCATGTCGTCGTCCTGAATGACGGGCAGGCCGTCACAAAGAACATGCTGCCGATCGAGCTTCACCACCAATTGGAGCGGCGCGATGCCGAGCCTGTGGAGCGTCTCGCTCCGCATGTGACGCTCGAGGGACTCGTGGGACGGTCACTGGCCGAAATCGAACGGATGGTGATCGAGGAGACGATCGCGCGGCATGGCGGTTCGGTTCCGAAGGCGGCGCGGGTGCTCGATGTTGCGCCGTCGACGCTTTACCGAAAGATCGAGGCTTGGAAGAACGGCGACTGAGCGCGGTCACTCGAACTGCTCGCGCGTGAGCCGCTCTTCCAGCCCATGGCCCGGATCGAACAGGATCCGGTGACGGATCATCGGGTCCGAACGGACCTCGACCGAGACGACATCGCGTACGGATCTGCCGTCGGCATCCGCCATGACAGGGCGTTTCGCCGCGTCAAGCACGTCGAACCGCACCGTCGCGGTCTTCGGCAACACCGCGCCGCGCCAGCGGCGGGGCCGAAACGCGGCCATCGCGGTCAGCCCAAGCACCTCTGCGCCGATGGGCAGGATCGGGCCGTGTGCGGAGTAGTTGTAGGCGGTTGACCCGGCGGGCGTGCAGACAAGCGCGCCGTCGCAGACCAGTTCCTCCATCCGCACCTTGCCGTCGATGCTGATCCTCAGCCAGGCCGCCTGCGGTCCAGCCCGGAGAAGCGACACCTCGTTGATGGCGAGCGCCTCGTGCACCGTCCCGTCGGCGCGGACGGCGTGCATCCTCAGCGGGTTGATGACCTCTTCCTCGGCCGCATCGAGCCGGCCGATCAGCCCTTCGGTGTCGAACTCGTTCATGAGAAAGCCGATGGTGCCGCAATTCATGCCGTAGACAGGTACATCCATCGACTGCGTGGCGTGAAGGGTCTGGAGCATGAACCCGTCGCCGCCGAGCGCCACGATTACCTCGGCCCCGCCGAGCGGAACCGAGCCGTAGATGCCGGAGAGCTCGGCGAGCGCTGCCTGCGCGGCCTCGGTGTCGCTTGCCAGGAATGTGATCTTCTTGGGCGTCGACACCACTGGCTCCGTCCGCGTTCCTCGTGCATTGATCCACAGACAGGACTGCAAAGACAACCCCAACCGCGCCGCTTCCCGCAAGCGCCGCTTCCCGAGAGCCGCCAATGCCAACCTTCGCCTCGCTTTCCCGCCGTGCCGCCCTTGCCGGCCTCGCCGCGCTGGCCGCACCCGCGCTGATCGGCGCTCGCGGCGCACGTGCCGCCGTTTCGGGCCGACCCTTCGTCCAGCCCCCGCTCACCGGCGGCAGTATCGAACAGGGCCGGCGGGTCTTCGACCTTTTGGTCGCGAATGGCCTGCACGAATTCCACGACGAAACGGCGACGGAGACGATCGGGATCAACGCACCATTTCTCGGCCCAATCCTGTCGGCGCACGCCGGCGAAAAGCTACGCATGAATGTCGGCAACACACTCGCCGAACCGATGACCCTGCACTGGCACGGCCTGCATGTGCCTGCCGCCGCCGACGGCGGCCCGCATCAGTCGATCGCGCCCGGCGAGACTTGGTCACCCGAATTCGATCTGATGCAAAAAGCGGGCACGTTCTGGTTCCATGGTCATCAGCATCGAAAGGCCGGTCCGCATGTCTGGGCCGGCATGGCCGGCGTGATCCGGGTCGAAGACGATGAGGAGACTGCTGTTGCACTGCCCCGTACACATGGCGAGGATGACTTCACGCTGGTCCTCCAGGACCGACGTTTCGACGCCGCCGGGCAGATGCCCTATGCGCTGAACATGCACGACCGCATGGCCGGAATGCAGGGCGACGTGATGCTGGTGAATGGTCAGATCGGCCCGTTGCTCGAAACCGACGCGCCGCTCGTCCGGCTCCGCGTCCTGAACGGCTCCAATGGCAGCTTCTATGGCCTGCATTTCTCCGACAATCGGACGTTCCACCAGATCGCCTCGGATGGCGGGCTGTTGGCGGCGCCGGTCGCCATGCAGGGCTCGGTCCTTAGCCCCGGGGAGCGCGGCGAATTCCTTGTCGATTTGTCCGGCGGCGAAGCCGCGCAGCTTCGCGCCGAGGTCTTCGGCGCCGAGGTCATGATGATGGGCACCGCCGGCACCCGCGACGTGATGGAGTTCCGGCCCCGCGCCGCCCGCCGCGCCGCCGCCCTGCCCGACACGCTCGTCGAACTCCCGCCGCCGCCGGAAGCAACCGGCGAGGAGCGCGACTTCAGCCTCGCGATGACCGGCATGGGCATGATGGGCGACTTCACGATCAACAACCGCCGTTTCGACCATGACCGGGTGGATTTCTCGGTTCCTCTCGGCGCGACTGAAACCTGGACCTGGACGAACACGACGCCGATGCTTCACCCGATGCATATCCACGACGTCCAGTTCCGCATCCTCAGCCGCAACGGCCAACCGCCCGCCGCGCACGAAGCTGGGCATAAGGATACCGTCCTGATCCGGCCGGAAGAATCGGTCGCGCTTCGGCTGTCATTCGCCGATTATTCGGATCCCGTTCTGCCCTACATGTATCACTGCCACATCCTCGAACACGAGGATGCCGGCATGATGGGCCAGTTCACCGTCGCCTGACGCGGCAGGCGAAAAGCTTCCCATAGTGGAATTCGTTTCGCCCGCGCAACAAAACAGGTCGGATTCCGCGCTTCCGACTGCAGCCGTCCTCAGCTACAACCCGCGCAACGCGCCTGCCTGAGGAGAGACCCATGGACGCCCCGCAACGCGATACCGGCTTTTTCACCGAGACCCTCGCCACTCGCGATCCTGAGCTCCACCGCTCAATCACCGACGAACTCGGCCGCCAGCGCGACGAAATAGAGCTGATCGCCTCGGAAAACATCGTGTCCCGCGCCGTGATGGAGGCGCAGGGCTCGGTGATGACCAACAAGTATGCCGAAGGCTATCCCGGTCGTCGCTACTACGGCGGTTGCCAATACGTCGACGTGGCCGAGAACCTCGCGATCGATCGGGCCAAGGAACTCTTCGGCTGCGAATTCGTGAACGTCCAGCCGAATTCCGGCTCTCAGGCCAACCAGGGCGTCTTCAACGCGCTCCTGAAACCCGGCGAGACCTTCCTTGGCATGAACCTCGCGAGCGGAGGCCATCTGACGCATGGCGCCGCGCCGAACCAGTCGGGCAAGTGGTTCAACGCCGTACAGTACGGCGTTCGCAAGCAGGACAGCCGCATCGACTACGACCAGGTCACCGCCCTTGCCAAGGAGCACCAGCCCAAGCTGATCGTCGCAGGCGGTTCGGCCGTGCCGCGCATAATGGATTTCGCAAAGTTCCGCGAGATCGCCGACAGCGTGGGCGCCTGGCTGATGGTCGACATGGCGCATTTCGCGGGACTGGTCGCGGGCGGCCAGCACCCTTCACCCTTTCCCTTCGCGGATGTCGCTACGACGACAACGCACAAGACGCTTCGCGGCCCGCGCGGCGGCATGATCCTCACGAACAATGAAGAGATCGCCAAGAAGGTTAATTCGGCGATCTTCCCGGGCATCCAGGGCGGACCGCTGATGCATGTCATCGCCGCGAAGGCGGTGGCCTTCGGCGAGGCGCTTCGCCCCGAGTTCAAGGCCTATGCCGCGCAGGTCGTGAAGAACGCGCAAGCCTTGGCTGACGAACTGATGAAAGGCGGGCTCGACATCGTCACGGGCGGGACCGACACGCACGTCATGCTCGTCGATCTTCGCCCGAAAAAGGTGAAGGGCAACGAGACCGAGAAGGCATTGGGCCGCGCCCGCATCACATGCAACAAGAACGGCATCCCGTTCGACCCTGAAAAGCCTATGGTCACTTCGGGCATCCGCCTCGGCTCCCCCGCCGGCACGACCCGCGGCTTCGCCGAGGCTGAGTTCCGCCAGATCGCCCGCTGGATCATCGAGGTGGTCGACGGACTTGCGGTCAATGGCGAAGACGGCAACGGCGCGGTCGAAAAAAAGGTCAAGGTGGAAGTGTCCGAACTGTGCGCCCGCTTCCCGCTCTATCCGGGGCTTTGAGCGGCGCGAAACCGATAGGGGGGCGACGCCTCCCCTCGTTTCGTGACCGCGTTACCGCGTCACGGCTGTCACCGCCGTCGTGATCTAAAACCATGTCCTCGCCGACAGGTTTCCACCCGGTACGTTATCGGCGCCGTTGCCACGCGAGGCGGCGTCGCCACCCGTAAGTCAGAGAAAGCCGCGCCAGACGAGAAGCGCGAGGACGAACAAGCACGCGACGAATATTCCGCCTGCGAGCCCCGTGAGGATGTCGAGCAGGATCGCCTTGCGCCGCGCGCCCGCACCGAGCGGCTTGAGATAGCGGACACACGTGTCGTAGGCCTTCGCGATTTCTGCCTGGTCGAGCCGCATGTGCAGACGCGGCACCTGGGCGTCCTCGGCCGCGCGCGCGAGATAGGCGGCCGACTTGCGCACCTTACGCGGCAGAAACCGGGCCCCGCGCCTGAGTTTTTGGGACAAGTCTGCGCCCCGGACATGTAGCCGCGCCTCCATCAGCTCGGCCACCCGGCGCGCCATTTGCTGCACGTCCAAGCCGCTCATTCCGCCCTCCCGCGAAGCAGAGACTAACCTCACCCCGGCCACCTCGCAACGCCACTGGAAGCCCGCTCTGCGCTGCGCTAGGAAGAGCCATGCTCAGGTATGATGAACTCGGCGCAACGGGGGCGGATCCTGCCATCCTGATCGCGCACGGGCTGTTCGGCTCGGCGCGCAACTGGGGCGCGATCGCGCGGCGGCTCGCCGCCGACCGGCGTGTCGTGACCGTCGACATGCGCAATCACGGTGAGAGCTTCCGCGCCGACACCAATGGCTACGAGGACATGGCTGCCGATCTCGCCGAGGTCGTGGCGGCGACCGGCGGTACGGCCGATGTCGTCGGCCATTCGATGGGTGGCAAGGCCGCGATGCAACTCGCGCTCACGCAGCCCGAATCCGTACGGCGCCTCATCGTGGCTGACATCGCGCCAGCGGCCTATGGGCATTCCCAGGCACATCTGACACGCGCGATGCACGGTCTCGACCTGAGAGGTCTGACTTCGCGCGGCGAGGCTGACCGGCGCCTCGCGGCGACGGTCGTAGAGCCTGGCGTGCGCGCGTTCCTCCTTCAGTCGCTCGATCTCAAGGTGGAGCCGCCGCGCTGGCGCCTCAATCTTGACGTGCTGGAACGCGAGATGGAACGCATCATAGGCTGGCCGGAGACAGAGGGTCAATTCGACGGACCTGCCCTGTTCTTGACCGGCGCCGAGTCGGACTATGTGCGCCCGGAGCACCGAGGCACGATCAAGAAACTCTTCCCGGCCGCACGTTTCGCCAAGCTGCGCGGCGCGGGCCATTGGCTTCACGCTGACCGCCCGCGCGAGTTCGAAGCGGCCGTCCGCGCGTTCCTCACCGTGTCAGGCCGCAGCGACGTAGGAGACAGTTGGTAGCCCGGACCGCGCGCTGGCAGTCACGAGCGCAATGATCGCGTGAAGCGCGACAAGCCAATCTTCGAGACCGCGATCGCAGCCGAACTGGCGGGCCTTAAGGCGACGAGCGTATGAAACGGCATGGACTGCCGAGGCGAGCCGCATGCCGCGCAATGCGTACAAGAGCGGGCCGAGACCGATCAGGCGCGGCAGTCGAGATCGAAGCGTGCCTCACCGGTATCGCCGGGGATCCCGGACCGCATCGAGTTCGGGACGACGCGGCAACCCGTGGCCTCCGCCGCCGCTTCCTCCATCAGGCGCGGCACGATTGCGCGCTCGGACCGCGTGAGATAGCCGAGACGCACGACCTCAGCCCTGCTGCCCGCGTGGAAGACGACGAAGCGCAACCCGCCCCGCGTGACCTCGTGCCGTTCGCCACCGATGAACTGCGGGGCGGGTGACGCGCAGGCGGCAAGAAGAAGGAGGGCGAGCAGGCGCATGCCGCGAACCTCGCGCAAGACGGTTAAGAAAGGGTGAATCCCGGATGTGGGACCGTGCCCGCCCATAAGGAAGGGCGGGACCGCACAGCAACGCGGACCCGCCCATCATTGGTTCTGGAAACGGATTGTTTAGAATTCTTCTACTATGCAGTTACTCTTCAATGTTTCTTACCCCTTATACGTGTAGTTTAGACACAGGTTTTGGGGATTCGGGAACTTGTCTTTTGGGACATGTCCGAAAGTTGGTACGCAAACGACTTTGTTTTTGTCTGCGCGCGGGACCATACGCCCGATCTTTCTTCGCCTGCGCCGCGACAGTCGCTAGGCGCGGCGCTGAATCTCCGTCGTTTGCATGTCCAGGCGGCGGGATCGGCCCGGCCGCCGAATCCGCCTCTTGAAGCCGCGCCGCGCCGGCGGCAATGTCGCATCAGTACCAACGTTGGAGATTCATATGACCCGGTTCATCCTCGCTCTCATCACGATCTTCTCGCTCGCGGCCTGTGAGACCGTCAAAGGCGCGGGACGCGATCTTCAGTCGGCAGGCTCGGCGATCACCGACGAGGCCGAGGACGTGCAGTCGGGAATGTGACGCGGCATATGGAGCAGGGCCCAAGGGCCCGCCATATGATCGCCAACACCGGTACATATTGCGAAGTATCGCACAATCGTCGCGAGATATGGTTGATCTCCGGCGCTTTCCGGTGTAACGCTCTCACTACAGGTGCATGGACGCGGTAATGCATCAGCTGACGCTGAGGGGGCCCGGTTGCCGATGGTGACCGGGCCTCGGTTTTCTTACCGGAAAAAGATTAAGAATCAGAAAAGGCGCCAGGTGCTCAGACGCGGTCTTCGCATCGTGCCTTGCGGCACACCCTGACGCCTTTCCGATCCAGACCACCCTTGCGGACAACCCGGATAAGGCTCCGGCCCCGAAGGACCTTCGCCGCCACACGGGACACCGAAGCGCCCGCATGACCCGCTCCGACCCTTGCGACGCCGAGGTTAACCCCTTCAGATCCGAGGATCTTTCGCGGCCCTCCCGACGTTCCGAAGCTCCCTGATTCGATCCCGGACACATGTTCCGTTTTCCAATCGTGAAGACCCCGGAGGTCTTTGCGGTCCGCCCGGTGTCTTGCGACCCCTTGCGGTAAAAGAACGTTCACAAACGGGGGTGATTCCCGCAAGGAAAAAACACCGGCCCGCGAAAGTTTTCGGGGGATAAGATGTTGAAATTCCTTGTGGATTTCATGTGGACAACTCGATTCCGCCTGTCTTTCGGCAGGCTTGCGGGCGGGAAAGGCGAGATCGCTCACACCATGATTTCGGGGCTCGCGGGCGTCTGGCATCGGTATGGCCGGCGTCCCGCACGCGTCTGGCATCCGTCCCGACACGTGTCGGGCATGTGCGTTCGGGCGCCCCGGGCTGGCGCCGGGGACCGGCTTTGATAGACTGCCCCGAGGGGGAGGACACAGCATGCGGACATTCGGGCTTATTCTGGCGGCGGCGGCGCTTTCGCTCGCGGGCTGCGCACCGGTGATCATCGGCGCGGGCGTCGCGGTGGTCGCCGACGAGGTCGTCGAGGACCGGCAGGGCGGCGACGGGCTGTTCTAGCGCGGGCAGTGCGCGGGACAGCGACGGGCCGAACCGGGTGAACCGCTCGCGCGAGGGCGCCCCCCTGCCCCTGCAATCCGCCGGTCTTTCCGGCCCCGAAACTTCCTCTGCAACTTTTTGCGGATTCCCTCCGTAGCTCCTCATGCCTGGCCAGTCCGGGTCAGGAAACCTTGAGGAGGAAACCGACATGAAATTTCTTGTCATGACCGCAACCGCCACCGCCATGCTGGGCACGCTGGCGCTGGCCGACGGCCACGGAATGGCGCCGATGGTCGAGGCCGCGGACCAGAGCGTCGCGAACGGCGTGGTGAGCGCCGACAAGGTCGTCGCGCCCGCCAACGGCTGGATGGTCGTCCACCGCACCGATGCCGAGATGAAGCCGGGGCCGGTCGTCGGCTACGCTCCCTTGCGCGCGGGCGAGAATGTCGACGTGGCCGCGATCCTCATGGAGCCGGTGGCGTCCGGCGAGATGCTGATGCTGATGGTCCACGGCGAGGACGGTGGCATGACGACCGGCGGGTTCGAATACACGCTCGGCGCCAAGGAGGACGGCCCGATCAAGGTGGACGACAAGCTGGTGATGCAGGTCGTCACGGCGGAGTGACGGGGACTCCGTTACGTGGCGAGTGAGACTCGCCGACTTCTACGCTACACTCAGCGCGGGCGTCATTTTGCGCCCGCGCTTTCCATTTCGACCGAAAGGAATTCCCCGATGTACCCCAGCCTCTTCCCCTACATCTTCCGCGCGCCCTTTTCCGGCGACGTGACGCAGGAGATCACGCCCCGGTTCCTGTCGCCCGACATCAAGGGCAGCCCCGAGATCGAGGCGCGGATCCTCCGCGAGGTGGCGAGCTATGGCAAACAGCTCGGCAAGGTTCTGGAGGCGCTGCAGGCGCTGTCTGAAAAGACCAAGGTGCCGCTGCCCGAGATCGACGCGCTGGTCGCGGGCGTGGAGCGGGTGAAGGCCGAGATGAAGGTGACGTTGCGCGACGAGGCCGAGGCGGCGCTCACGCGGCTGAAGGCGGTCGATGAGGCGGCGTGGGAGGAGGTTGTGGGACGGAAGGGGTGAGGCGCCCGAGGGCCGGAAAGCAAAGGTCCAGTGGACCTTTGCCCGGTCCGCTTGCCCGGAGGCGCGAGCCGGAGGCCAAGGGGTTCTCCGTTAGCCCCATGCGTTCGGAAATCGGGGCGCGACTGCCTGGGGTGAGACCGGATCAGAAACGGTCCAGTGGACCGTTTCCCGGTCGAACGCGCGCCCGCGTCGGGCGGGCAGGGTGGCAGGCGCGGCCCGATTTGTCGCGGGACAAATCGGGCGGGGATGGGCGGTAAAGTTCGGGAAACGGGGGGCTGAACCCTGCCCTACAACTTGCTAGCCCTTACGCGCCGAAGGCGCGCGGGAACACGTCGTGAGGTTTAGGAAGTGAACGGGTTAATCCCGCCCTAGGGCTTGCTAGAAGAGATTTTCGAGAGAAACTCGTTCAAAGCATTAAGCTGACGAGTTGCCTCACTAGGTATCTCATCTGGAAACACAGTCGGAATTCCCACAAAATCGTCCATCTTGTTGGCCAAAATCTCGTACTTCCGCATTTTGGCCACACCGGGACCACGATCTTGAATTATTTCTTCAAGGAATGCGGCGAAGACGGAGTCAAAGAACTGTAGGATGTCCTGACTAGATGCCACGCAATCATTCCTAAATTTCTCAACTGCATCGACCATGCCCTTCTGGTCTTCGCCTAGCAGTTCAGCAATAAATGCTGTTTCTGCGTACTCATATAAGTCGTTGACGTGCCGCTCTCCCAAATACCACCGCAGCTGTGGTTGTTTATCATATTCACGCCCCCACTGCCGGGTTTGGCCGTAGTGGAAGCCAGCCTCATTTCGAACTCGCGATATCAAATTCTTCCTTGAAAAATACTTTTTCAATCGCCTTAAAGCCTGCTGTCCACCCGAAGAAACTTTGCCATCCCACTTCTTCGATAGTCCCGTACCAAAGTATCTTTGACAGACCAACTTCCAGGATTCGTGGATTTTTCCGGCCAGCAGTTTCGCCAACGTCAATTCCATTGACATCGCATGAGCTAGACGTATATCTGTTGGAAAGCTGCATATCCCCGTCAAGGTTGCAAGTTTAATTAGGTTGTTTATTTCATTGCAGGCCACACTGCCAGCAATGAGTAAATCTCGCTCCTCTCTTTCGAGAGATGCGACTGCAGACGCCTCCAAAGTCATTTCAGTTACAATTGCTGAACGGGCATATCGAACCGAGCGGTTCTGATCGAGAATAGACCGCTCTACATCGATGAATCCGTTCAATTCATTTCGATAAAACTCTCGGAACTCCTCAATCTCGTCCAATGACATTCGCTCATGCTGAGCTTTCAGATCAAGGACCTGATCGCTCGACGCCCTGACCATCGTCATTGTGAAGTCTTCGCGCGTTAGAGCCATCCATCGCAGTGTGCGGCGCACACGAATAGCCAGGCGCCTGGTGCAGGGTTCCCCTCGGTAGATGCGTAGTAGCGTTGACACCGGAACGAAATATCTTGCCTCCTCCTCTCGGAGGATCGTGTAACGTATCTTTCGGCCACCTTCACCGCTCCGATTCCTCGGATGAAATTGGAACCGGAAGTGAACAGCCGATTGGTCACCCATCCATCTTCAACGCCGAGATAAACGCCGACTGCGGGATCTCCACCTTCCCGAACTGGCGCATCTTCTTCTTGCCGGCCTTCTGCTTCTCCAAGAGCTTCTTCTTCCGCGTCACGTCGCCGCCATAGCATTTCGCGGTCACGTCCTTGCGCAAGGCCGCGATGGTCTCGCGCGCGATCACCCGGCCGCCGATCGCCGCCTGGATCGGGATCTTGAACATGTGGCGCGGGATCAGGTCCTTCAGCTTCTCGCACATCACGCGGCCGCGCGCCTCGGCCCGGTCGCGGTGTACCATGATGGAGAGCGCATCGACCGGCTCCTCGTTCACCAGGACCTGCATCTTGACGAGATTGTCCTCGCGGTATTCCGAGATCTGGTAGTCGAAGCTCGCATAGCCCTTGGTCACGGATTTCAGCCGGTCGTAGAAGTCGAAGACGACCTCGGCCAAGGGCAGGTCGTAGACCACCATCGCGCGGGAGCCGGCATAGGTGAGGTCGAGCTGGATGCCCCTGCGGTCCTGGCAGAGCTTCAGGACGTCGCCGAGATAGTCGTCGGGGACCATGATCGTCGCCTTGATGCGCGGCTCCTCGATATGCTCGACGAGGGTGAGGTCGGGCATGTCGGCGGGGTTGTGCAGCTCGCGCACCTCGCCGTCGCGCATGTGGAGGCGGAAGACGACCGAGGGCGCGGTGGTGATGAGGTCGAGATCGTATTCGCGTTCGAGCCGGTCGCGGACGACCTCGAGATGCAGAAGTCCGAGGAAGCCGCAGCGGAAGCCGAAGCCGAGGGCCGCCGAGGTCTCCATCTCGTAGGTGAAGGAGGCGTCGTTGAGGGCGAGCTTCTCGATCGCGTCGCGCAGGCCCTCGAAGTCGTTGGCGTCGACGGGGAAAAGGCCGCAGAAGACCACGGGCTGGGCGGGCTTGAAGCCGGGGAGCGCGCGGTCGCAGCCCTTCTTCTCATGCGTGATCGTGTCGCCGACGCGGGTGTCGCGGACCTGCTTGATGGACGCCGTGAAGACACCGATCTCGCCCGGGCCGAGCTCGGCGATGTCGGTCATCTTGGGCTTGAGGACGGCGAGCTTGTCGACGCCGTAAAGAGCGCCGGTCTGCATCATCTTGATGCGGTCGCCCTTCTTGATCACGCCGTCCATGACGCGGATCATGACGACGACGCCGAGATAGGGGTCGTACCAGCTATCGACCAGCATGGCCTTGAGGGGGGCGTCGCGGTCGCCTTTCGGCGCGGGAAGGCGGGTGACGATGGCTTCGAGCACGTCGGGGATGCCGAGGCCGGTCTTGGCGCTGATCGGGATGGCGTCGGAGGCGTCGAGGCCGATCACGTCCTCGATCTCCCGCCTGACCGCGTCGGGCTCGGCGGCGGGCAGGTCGATCTTGTTGAGGACGGGGACGATCTCGTGGTTGGCGTCGATGGCCTGGTAGACGTTGGCCAGCGTCTGGGCCTCGACGCCCTGCGTCGCGTCGACGACGAGGAGCGAGCCCTCGACGGCGCGCATGCTCCGCGAGACCTCGTAGGTGAAATCGACATGGCCGGGCGTGTCGATGAGGTTCAGGACATAGGTCTTGCCGTCCTTGGCGGGGTAGTCGATGCGGACGGTGTTGGCCTTGATGGTGATGCCGCGTTCGCGTTCGATATCCATCGAGTCCAGAAGCTGGGCCTTCATGTCGCGCATCGCGACGGTGCCGGTCAGCTGGATCAGCCGGTCGGCGAGTGTGGATTTTCCGTGGTCGATATGGGCCACGATGGAGAAATTGCGGATCTGTGCGAGCTCGGTCATGATTGGGCGGATATGATCGGGATTTCGGGCAGGGTCAAGCGGCGCCGACGGTAGGGCGCGGGCGGCGAAACAGCCGGAGGGGAAACCGAATCGGCCGCGGAAACGTTGGCCCAGAGCCGCGGCAAGCGGGATAGGTCAGTCCGGGGGGATAGGCTTGGAGCAGGTGCTGAAACTGGCGGTCGTCGCTCTGGCCCTTCTGTTGGCCACAGCGACCTTCCTGCCCATTTGGCCGACGACGACCTGGTGGGTGCGGGCGCTCGACATTCCCCGGGTGCAGATCGCGGCGGCCATCGCGCTGGCACTGCCGCTCTGCTTCTTCCTGTCGTCGCCGTGGCGGGCTGTCGCCTTCTCGGCGCTGACCGTTTCGCTGATCTACCAATGCTGGAAGATCCTTCCCTACACGCCCCTCGTCACGCCGGAAATGGCCCTCGCCCGCCCCGACGAGGCCCGCGACATCCGGTTTCTCGCGGCGAATGTGCTGCAGGAGAACGACCGGCACGAGGCGGTGCGCGAACTCCTGCGCCGCGAGCGGCCGGACGTGCTGTTCCTGATGGAGACCGACGCGACCTGGGTCGAGGCGATGGAGCCCGTCCTCGCGGACTACGAGACTGTCGTCCGGGTGCCCAAGGACAACTACTACGGCCTGCTCTTCGCGACGACGCTTCAGGCGCACCGCGCCGAGGCGGTCTGGCTGACGCGCGACGACACGCCGGCGCTTTTCGCGGAGCTCGAGACGCCAGGCGGCGAGCGCTTCCGCTTCGTCGGGCTCCATCCGCGCCCGCCAGTCCCGGGCGAGGATACCGACGCGCGCGACGCACAGATCCTCTACGCCTCGCGCTTCGCGCGGCGGTCGGAACTTCCGGTGGTGGTGCTCGGCGACTTCAACGTCGCGGCGTGGTCGCAGGCCGCGCTACTGTTCAAACGCGTGGGCCGCTATCTCGACCCGCGCGTCGGGCGCGGTCTCTATTCCAGCTTCGACGCCACGCACCCGATCCTGAGGGCGCCGATCGACCAGCTTCACATGACACCGGACGTGGCGATCGTGTCGTTCCGGCGAGGAGAAGAAATCGGCTCGGACCACTTCCCGCTCATTTCCGATCTGCGCTTCGACGCCGAACTGGCGCAGCGCTTGAACCGGCAGCCGGAGGCGATCCCGGAGGCCGAACTGGCGCGCATCGAAGAACGGGTGGACCTGTACCGCGAGGAGCTCGGCCATGCCGAGGACCGGTTCTGACGCAACCTTGAGCGTGTCAGCGAAGGAAGTTCCTTACCCTTCGATCTTCGTCAGGTCCGCGACGCTGAGGCAGATCGTCCGGATGCGGCTGAGAAGGTTCAGGCGGTTGCGGCGAACGATCTCGTTGTCGGTGTTGATCTGAACCGTGTCGAAGAACGCGTCGATGGGCGCGCGGAGCGCGGCCATGGCGGACATGGCACGCCCGAACTCCTCGGCCTCCATGGCGGGGTCGATGGCGGCCTCGGCGGCGTCGAGCGCGGCGAAGAGTGTGCGTTCGGTCTGATCCTCCGCGAATTTCGGGTCGGCGCCGAAGGAATACTCGACGCCGTCCTTCTCCTCGGCCTGGGTCAGGATGTTGTTGGTGCGCTTGAAGCCGAGGATCAGGTTTTCGCCGTCGTCGGTTTTGAGGAAGGCGCTGAGCGCCTCCGCGCGCTTGACGAGGAGCGTCAGGTCGTCATTACCGGGCATGGCGAGGCAGGCGTCGATGACGTCGTGGCGGATGCCCTCGTCGCGGAGATGGACCTTGAGGCGGTCGTGGAAGAAGGCGAGGAGGTCGTGTGGAATTGCTTCTGCTCTCTCAAAGAGACGGACGTTGCTGTCAACGGCAGCGTGCTTTTCCATCACGATGTCCACTGAAGACGCGCTCTTTACAAGCTCATTCAGTTCGTCGAGCGAAACACCTAGCGTTGCCGCCGCCTCTAGCAAATCGCCAAATTCCTTCTTCAGCACCAGGTTCCAGACTCGGGTCAGATGCTGCACGGCGCTAACCTTTGTCCACAGGTTAAGATTGAGGCGCGTGCCTTCAGCCAACACCAACCGGATCACCCCCAACGCCGCCCGTCTCAGCGCGAACGGATCCTTCGACCCTGTCGGCTTCTCGTCGATCGCCCAGAACCCGGTCAGCGTGTCGATCTTGTCGGCGAGGGCGACGGCGACCGAGACCGGCGCGGTCGGCACCGCGTCGGAGGGGCCGAGCGGCTGGTAGTGTTCGTGGCAGGCCTCGGGCACGCCGTCGTCATGGCCGGCGGCGCGGGCGTAGTAGGTGCCCATGATGCCCTGAAGCTCGGGGAATTCGCCGACCATCGCCGATTGCAGGTCGGCCTTGCAGATCTCGGCGGCCTCGGCGGCGAGGTCGGGCTTGGCGCCGGCGAGGGGCGCGATCTCCTGCGCGAGCGCGGCGATGCGCTGAACGCGGTCCATCTGCGACCCGAGCTTGTTGTGGAAAGTCACGTTGGCGAGGCCTTCCGCCATGCCCTTCATCCCGACCTGAGCAACGGTCCGCAAGTCATTCTCCCAGAAGAACTTTGCGTCCGAGAGCCGGGCCGACAGCACCTTCTGGTTGCCCTTCAGGATCGTGGCCCCGTCATCGGCGGCCTCGGTGTTGGCCACTGTGACGAAGCCCTCGATCCGGCCGGTCTTGGGGTTGCGAGCGGAGAAGAACTTCTGATGCTCCTTCATCGAGGTCTGCAGCACCTCGGGCGGCAGGTCGAGGAATTCCTCGCCAATCCGGCCCATCAACACGACGGGCCATTCGACGAGCCCCGCGACCTCGGTCAGAAGGCCCCTGTCCTCCACCACTTCCAGCCCCGCCGCGAAGGCGGCGTTTGTGGCGTCGTGCCAGATGTGTTCGGCCCGCTCCTCGGCGTCGAGCATCACCTTGGCGCGCTTCAGCTTCGCCGCGTAATCCTCAAAGGACGTTACGGAAAACGCCTTCGGCGCAAGGAAGCGGTGACCGCGCGTGGTGCTGCCCGCGCGGATGCCGTCGATCTCGAACGGGACGGTTTCGGCCCCCGCCTCGTCCGAAAGGATGCAGAGGATCGAATGCAGCGGCCGCACCCAGCGCAAGCTGCCCGCGCCCCAGCGCATCGACTTCGGCCAGGGGAAATCGCGGATCGTCGGGCCAAGCACGTCGGCCACGATCTCGGCGGCCTTGCGGCCGGGTTTTTCGATCACGGCGAAATAGGCCTGCCCCTTGCCCGCGTCGCGAACCTCGAGCTGGTCCATCGCGAGGCCAGTGGCGCGGAGGAACCCTTCCACCGCCTTTTCGGGCGCGGTCGTCGCCGGCCCTTTGCGTTCCTCGCGGACGGGCTTGCTTTCAGCGGTCAGCCCCTCCACGGCGAGGGTCAGACGCCGCGGGGTCGAAAGTGCGTGGGCGCCTGCGTAGGTGAGCCCGGCCTCGACGAGCCCGTCGGTCACGAGCTTCTTCAGGTCGGCGCGGGCCTTGGCCTGCATCCGCGCGGGAATTTCCTCGGAGAAGAGTTCGATGAGAAGATCGGGCATCTACTGGTCCGCGCTTTCGTTCGGTTGGTGCCAGGCGTAAGCCCGGCCGTCGGCGTAGACCGCGACGACGCGGTCGAAGCCGGGATGGATGTTGCGCTCCGAGAGGAACGCCACCGCCGCGCCGCTTTCGAGATCGGCGCCGATCTGGGCGGCGTCGAAGCAAGGGAACTGGCGGGGCGCGATGCGGGGTTCGGGGTCGGGATAGGCCTCGAACGTGTCGGTGAGCGTGGCGAGCGACATGGGCGTCGTGAAGCAGGCGCGGAAGCGGAGGGGCGAGCTTGCGGAGTCGATCCCCTCGAAGGCTTCCGCCTCGACCGGCTCGGTATCGCCCGACGGGCCGGTGAGCCGGATCGCCGCCTCCGGCGAAGTCGGATCGATCTCGTGATAGAAGGCCCGTTCCTGGGTGTACCAGACCGCCCCGCCGGCGATGAGCGCCGTCAGCACCAGCGACCCGGCGACCAGCTTGCCATTCACGCCGCAGCGCCTTCCTGTGCCGCCCCGCCACCCGCCGCGGTCGTGACGAACGCGTCGGCGCATTTCTTGGCGAGCGCCCGGACGCGGCCGATATAGGCCTGCCGTTCGGTCACCGAGATGACGCCGCGCGCATCGAGAAGGTTGAAGATGTGGGAGGCCTTGATGCACTGGTCATAGGCCGGGTGCGCCATGGTGATGCGGCGACCCGCCGCGTCGGTCTCGTCGGCGGCGAGGATGCGTTCGCACTCGGCCTCGGCGTCTTTGAAGTGCTGGAAGAGAACCTCCGTGTCGGCCTCGTCGAAGTTCCAGCGGGAATACTCCTCCTCGGTCTGGCGGAAGACGTCGCCGTAGGTGAGCGGAATGGCCGCGTCCGGGTCGTTGAAGGGCATGTCCATCACGTGGTCGACGCCGAGGACATACATCGCCAGTCGTTCGAGCCCGTAGGTGAGTTCCCCAGAGACCGGCTTGCAATCATGTCCGCCGACCTGCTGGAAATAGGTGAACTGGCTGACCTCCATGCCGTCGCACCAGACCTCCCATCCGAGGCCCCAGGCGCCGAGCGTGGGGCTTTCCCAGTCGTCCTCGACGAAGCGGACGTCATGCAGCGACAGGTCGATCCCGATCGCGGCGAGCGAGCCGAGATAGAGCGCCTGCAGGTCGGGCGGCGAGGGTTTGATGATGACCTGGTACTGGTAGTAATGCTGCAGCCGGTTCGGGTTCTCGCCGTAGCGCCCGTCGGTCGGGCGGCGCGAGGGCTGGACATAGGCCGCGGCCCAGGGCTTCGACCCAAGCGCACGCAGCGTCGTGGCGGGGTGGAAGGTTCCGGCGCCGACCTCCATATCGTAGGGCTGAAGGATCGCGCAGCCCTTGGTGGCCCAGTAGGACTGGAGGCGCAGGATGATTTCCTGGAAGGATTTCGGGGCGTCGGCGGTCATGGTCGGGCCTTCCTCGGGCAAAGCGCGTTCTCAATAGGCAACAGGCGCGGGACGGTCAATCGCGGCCGGGCGATTGTGGCGTGACGCGGCGCGCGATCCTGTTAGGTTCGGCAGCGGATTCGAGTTGAGCCCAAGGTTACAAAGAGGAATTGGCATGCGTGCGGCGATTCTAGTCATCGGTCTTGTCCTGTCGTTCGTGCCAGCATTGGCGCAGGCGCAACAGGCATGGGTTCAGATCGAGGCGCAGCCGACGCTCCGGGAAGGCGAGGAGCGTGCTCGTGCCTATTCCGGCGTCTTTCCGAACGTGAGCGGCTTCGTGATGACGACGGGCTGGTACGCGATCGCGCTTGGCCCCTTCGCACCCGAAGAGGCGGAGCGCCAGCTCCGGCTTCTCAGGGGCGAGCGGCTGATCCCGCGCGACAGCTACATTGCGCTTGGTGAAAGCTTCCAGAGCCAGTTCTGGCCGGTGGGCGTGCGGCTCGGCGCCGTGCCGCCTCAGGGCGAGACGCCGCCCGAAACCGACGCGGCCGCCCTGCCCGCGCCCGAGGCGACCGCCATAGTGCCCAACATTCTGCCCGACGAGACGCCCGCCGAGGCGCGCCGGTCGGAGGCGCTTCTGACGAGAGAGGAGCGGCAGCAGCTTCAGGAGGCGCTAAAGTGGGACGATTTCTACGCGGGGGCGATCGACGGCGCCTTCGGCCGCGGCACGCGCGCCTCGATGGCCGCGTGGCAGGCCTCGCGCGGCTACGAAGAGACGGGCATCCTGACCACAGCCCAGCGCGCCGAGTTGATCGAGGGATACGAGGCCGAACGCGCCGCGCTTGGGCTGGAGACCGTGACCGAGGAGGAGGCGCGGATCGAAATTCCGCTGCCGCTCGCGCTTGTGGAGTTCGACCGCTACCAACCGCCCTTCGTCCACTATCGTGAAAAGGGCGGGTCGGGCTTCCAAATGATTCTGATCTCGCAGAAGGGCGATGAGGCGACGCTGTCGGGGCTGTACGACGTCATGCAGACGCTCGAAATCGTCCCCTTGGAGGGTGAGCGCGGGCTGAACCGCAGCTCGTTCGTACTGACGGGAAAGAACGGCAAGATCCAGTCGCACACCGAGGTTACGCTGAAGGGTGGCGTGATCAAGGGCTTCACGCTGGCCTGGCGGCCCGAGGACGGCAAGCGCGCGACCAAGGTACTCGAAGCGATGCGCGCGGGTTTCCGGGCGCTGGAGGGCGGCGCGCTAGACGACAGTCTGGGCCAGCCCTTGGCCGAGGATCGCGCGGGCCTGCTTTCCGGCCTCGAAGTGCGGCGGCCGGCGCTGTCGCGGTCGGGCTTCTGGCTGGACGGGGCGGGGCTCGTGGCGACAACGGACGAAGTTCTGGCCGGTTGCAGCAGGATCACGCTCGGTGGCGGTCCCGAGGCGGACCTGGCGCTGCACGACGCGTCAAGCGGCCTTGCCGTCCTGAAGCCGCGCGCGGCGCTCGCGCCGAGAAGCCATGCCCGGCTGGCCGAACGCACGCCCCGGGTAGGGTCCGAAATTTCGGTGGCGGGCTTTCCCTACGAGGATGCGCTCGATTCTGCGGTGCTGAGCTTCGGCAGCTTCGCCGATACCCGTGGCCTCGGCGGAGAGAATGAATTGAGCCGGCTGAGCGTCGCCACGTTGCCGGGCGATGCGGGCGGGCCGGTGCTCGACACGACCGGGGCGGTGATCGGGATGCTGCTTCCGCGCCGGGTCGAAAACGGGCGCGTCCTGCCCGACGATGTAGGCCTCGCGCTCGACGCGGCCGCGATCCGAAGGGCATTGGCGGATGGCGGGCTCGCCGAAGCGGAACCCGCCGGGCTCGGCGATGCGCCCGCGCCGATGGCGGCCGAGGATCTTCTCTGGCTCGGCCGTGATCTCACGGTCCTCGTTTCCTGCTGGGACTGACGCGGTTCAGACGCGCCAGAAACGCGGCAGGAAGAGTACGAGCACGACCAGAAGTTCCAGCCGGCCCAGTAGCATCGCAGCGGTCAGGATCCACTTGGCCGTGTCGTTGAGAGCGGCGAAATTGCCCGCCGGTCCGATGATCTCCCCGAGCCCCGGCCCGATATTGGCGATCGCCGTGGCCGCGCCGGACAGCGACGTGACGAAATCGAGCCCGGTGAGCCCGAGCGACACCGCGATGATCCCGAGGCTCACCACGAACAGTCCGAGGAACGCCATCACCGAAGACATGACATCTTCGCTGACAGGTCGCCCGTCGTAGCGGGGCGTGAAAATGCCGTTCGGGGAGTGGATTCGCCGGATCTGGGCCGAGACGGAGGCGATCAGAAGCTGGTAGCGAAAGATCTTGACCGAGCAGCAGGTCGAGCCCGCGCAGCCGCCGATGAGGCCGATGAAGAAGAACAGCACGATTGGGAACTGGCCCCAAAGCTGGTAGTCGGTGCTGGCATAGCCGGTGCCGGTGATGATCGAGGTCACGTTGAACAGCGCCTCGCGGAAGGCGTGTTCCAGCCCATCGCCCCTGACGCCCACGCGATAGGCCCAGATCACCCCGACAAGCACGCCGACCGTCCAGAGAAAGGCCCGCACCTGCCGGTCGCGCAGAAGAGGCGTCGTGCTGCCGCCGACGATCTGGACGTAGCGGACGAAGGGCAGGCTCGCCGCGAACATGAAGAACGCCGAGACATATTCCGGCGCCCCCTGGAACAGACCGAACGACGCGTCGGAGGTCGAGAAACCGCCTGTCGCCAGCGTCGTCATCGCGTGGTTCGCGGCTTCGAACCCGTTCATCCCCACGGCGACGTAGGCAAGCGCGCACAAAATCGACAGCCCGACATAGATGGCCATGATCTGGGCCGCGATCTGGGCCGCGCGCGGCAGGACCTTGCCGCCGGTGTCGAAGGCCTCGGTGCGGAAGATCTGCATGCCGCCGACCTTGAGCTCGGGCAGGAAGACCATGGCCACGACGATGATCCCGACACCGCCGAACCATTGCAGCATGGAGCGCCAGAGCAGGAGCCCTTCAGGCAGATGCTCGAGCCCGACAAAGACGGTGGCTCCGGTCGTCGTGAAACCCGACATCGCCTCGAAGACGGCGTCGACGATGCGCGCCTCCGTCGCGCCGAAGAGGAAGGGCAAGGCGCCGAACAGGGGTAGCGCCGTCCAGACCCCGGTGGCGAGCAGGAAGCTGTGCTGGACGCTCAGCTTCTCGCCCACACCGTTCGCGCAGGCAAGCGCCAGGCAGCCACCCGAAAGGCAGGTCAGGATCGCGCTTTGCAGGAAGGCGGGCCAGTGCCCATTGCCATAGACCAGATCGACCGCGAGCGGCACGATCATCGTCGCCCCGAGCACCGCGGTAAGAAGGCCGATCACATATCCAACGGGACGCAGGTCGATCATGTCAGAGCCTTGGCGGCGCTGGCCTGCCCTGTCAAGCGACCGCGCTCACAGCCGCCAGAAGCGCGGCAGGAGAAGCACGAGCACGGTCAAGAGCGAAAGCCGGCCCATGATCATCGCGACGATCATGAAAATCTTCGCGACGTCGGGAAAATCGACGAATGTGCCGGTCGGGGCGACCATCGGGCCGTAGCTGTAGCCGATGTTTCCGATCGTGGTCCATGCAGCGAAGATCGCCGAGACGAAATCCACCCCGCTCAAGTCGATCCCGACGGTGAGGAAGCCGAATGTCAGGATGTAGGCCCCCAAATAGAGAACTATCGCGTCCATCGTGTCGTTATCCACCGTCCGGCCCGCATAGCGGACCAGGGCGATCCGGCTCGGACTGTAGATGCGGCGGACCGCGGAGACGAGCGCACCGAGCATGATCTGGACGCGGAAGACCGAGAGCCCGGCCGCACTTGATCCCGAACAGGCGCCGATGACGCCGAGCCACATGCCGACGATGAGTGCGAACGCCCCCCAGCGGGGAAAGTCGCCGGTGCCGAAGCCGGTCGACGACATGATCGAGACGAGGTTGAAAAGCGATTCCCGGAACGCCGGCTCCGCGTCCTGATCGCTGGTCGTGATACGCCAGGCCGCCACGACCAAAACAGCGCTGCCGACCCAGGCGAGATAGGCCCTGACCTGCGGATCCGCGAAGAGCGGCCGGGACGACCCCTGCACGAGTTGCACGTAGCGGATATAGGGCAGGCTGCCGAGGATCATGAACAGCGAGGCCGCGTAGTCGAGCGCGTTGGAATAATCCGTGAACGATGTGGTCCGGGGCGAAAAGCCGCCCGTCGCGATCGTGGCCAGCCCATGCGCCGCCGCCTCGAAAAGCGGCATGCCAAGGAGCGCGTAAACCGCGATGCAGGCGACCGTCAGTCCGGCATAGACATAGAAAAGTTGCCGCGCGATGTCGGAGGCGCGTGGCAGGACCTTGCCAAACGTGTCGAAGCCCTCGGTTCGGAAGAACTGCATCCCGCCGACCCTGAGCACGGGCAGGAAGATCATCGCGATGAAGGCGATGCCGAGCCCGCCGAGCCAGTTCAGCATCCCGCGCCAAAGCGTCACGCCGCGCGGCAGCTCTTCGACATCGACAAAGACCGAAGCGCCCGTGGTTGTGATGCCCGAGACGGCCTCGAAATAGGCGTCGATCAGGCGCACGTCGGGGGCGCCGATCACGAACGGAAGCGCGCCGAACAGAGGCACGAAAAGCCAGATCCCGGCGGTGAGCAGGAACGCCTGGCGGATCGACAGACCGCGCGCGGCCCGGTTCTGGCAGGCAAGCGCCATCGCCGCGCCGCAGAGGACCGAAATCATCGCCGCCTCGCCGAAGGCGTGCGCGTTGCCGTCGCTGCGCAGAAGATCGGTTGCGAAGGGGATGATCATCGTCGCGCCGAGCGCGGCGATGATGAGACCGATCACAAATCCGACGGGGCGCATATCGATCATGGCGGGGGCAAGCGATGATCCTGCGCCCCGCCAGTGTCAAGACGCGTCAGCGGCGGCGCTTCGCGGCCGCGTTGTGAAAAAGCACGGTCCCGGCGGCGATCATGAGAGCGGCGGGCCAGAACATGGGTGGAAGCGTCTCGCCCAGGGCCACCACTGCAATAACCGCGCCCGTCATGGCCGCGACGCCGCCGATCTGGCTCATGTAAACCGGGCCGGCCAGAGCCTGGAGGCGGAATTGCAGGACGTATTGCGCCGCGACCACGGCTGCACCGGCAGCGGTCAGGCCGGCGAGTTCGGGCGACTGCCACAGAAGAGACAGGCGCCCACCCTCGGTCAAGGCGGCGAAGGGAAGCACCATCAGCGCGCCCGCGAGGACCGAGAACGCGGCCAGCGGCAACGGCCGGGCGCCTGCGGGCCAGTAGCGCGTGCGGAAGATGTTGCCGAGCGCGAGCGTCACCGGAATGGCCGTGGCGAGCATGACCCAGTAGACGCTCCCGCCCGGACCGCCAGCCCCGGCGAGCTTGGCCGACGCCAGAAGGACGCCACCCGCAAGCCCCGCGAGGACGCCTGCGCCCTGCCCCGGCCGCGCCCCGTCCATGCGCAAGCCTCTTGCGATGAGCCAGGTGAGCAGCACCGGGAAGGCGAAGGTGAGCGAGATGTATCCCGCACCGACATGGGCGACGGCGAGGTAGCCCATCGCGCTCGGCACGATCATCAGGAAACCCGCGCCGAGGCCGTAGTGCAGTGTGCCCGCGACGCCCAGCGGACCTCGCCCGAAGACGAGCGGCAGGAAGAGGAGGCCCGCCGCCCCGAACCAGACCGCGCCGAGATAGCCGAGCATCGGCGCGCCTGCTGCGGCCGCGAGCTTTGACAGCATGACCGCGGTCGCGATGAGCGATCCGACGGAGACGAGCAGAAAGGGCGCGGCCAGACCGGGACCGCTCGCGCAGGGCAGCGCGCCTGCGCAGTTCGTGGCATCCGCCATTTGACGAGACTCCGAATTGGGTTAGTATCTTTGTGAGAACTAACTTAGTGAAAAGTATCTTGATGTCAAGACAAATGGATCGAGCCGCCTTCGCGATTTCGCAATGGGCGCGCGAAATGCCCGACCTCGACACGAAGGCGATGGAAATCATCGGGCGAATGTCGGAGCTGTGGCTGGTGATAGACCGCGACCATCTCTCGCCCGTAATGGCCGAATTCGGCCTTCACGGCGGAGAGTTCGACGTCCTGGCCGCCCTCCGCCGCTCGGGCGCGCCTTACGAACTGACGCCCACCCAGCTCTACGAGGTCACGATGCTGTCCTCGGGCGGCATGACGGCGCGGCTCGACCGGTTGGAGAAGGCGGGACTTGTCGAACGCCGCCCCAATCCGGAGGACCGGCGTGGCACGCTCGTGGCGCTGACGGACAAGGGACGCGACCTCATAGAACGCGCCCTGCCCGCCCATGCGGCAAACGAGACGCGCATTCTTTCGCCGCTGACCCGCGAGGAGCAGGACCAGCTCAGCGCACTGATGAAGAAGCTCCTCGCCGGCCTCGGACCGCCGGAGTGATCCGCGCGCGGGAGCGGGCTTCCACCGCCGCGCCCCTCAGGGCGCCGTTGGACCCGGTCCGCCCGTGGACCCCGCAATTTGCGCCGGCGCCGCGCGCTGGTCCAAATCGTCCTCGTGATCGATCTGCTTGGGCATCACCAGCGCGAGGCCCGAAACGAGGCAGGCAAGCGCCGCCCAGACCCAGATCGTCATCTGTTCGTTCAGGAGCAAGACGCTCCACAGGATGCCGCCTGCGGTGATCGAATAACCGGCCTGGCTGGCGAAGACCGCGCCGGTAGTTCTGATCGTGTAAATCAGGAGCACGGTCGAGAAGGCGCTGAGCGCGGCGATCAGGAGGAACGCCCAGCCAAATCCCGCGATCGCCTCGGCCGGCGAAATGAAGGCGCCGGTCGCGAAAGTGGCCGGCGCAAGGATGAGCGCCCCGGCGATGGTTATGCCGGTCGCGGCGCCGAGGGAGTCCGCCTCCGAATCCGGCAGCGCCGCGATGACGATATCCTCAAGCGCGTAGCAGAGGGGCACGGCAAGCGTGACGAGGATCCAGATCCATCCGGCCACGCCGCTCTCTTCGCTTCCCGGCACCATGATCAGCGCGACGCAGGCGAGGCCGAGGCTGAGGCCGATGAAGCGCTTGAGACTCGGCGCCTCGAGGCCCATCGAGGCGGCGAGGACGAAGACGATGAAGCTCTCGGCCGCGAGGATGATGGCGATAATCATCGCCGGCACGCTTTCCGCCGCCCAGAACAGGAAGATCTGCGGCAGTACCCCGCCGATGAGGCCGAGGATCAGGTAGTGCCGAATCGGCGGCCAGGAGGCCTGCGGATAGCGCCCGGTCAGGAGGGACGTCACGATCATCAGAGCGGCGCTGAGGCTGAGCGTCCAGAACGCGACGCCGAGCGGGTGGAGCCCGTCGAGCATGATGATCCGCGACAAGGACGGGATCAGCCCCCAGGTCGCGCCGAGGAGCAGAAGCAGGAACCCGCCTTTCAGAAGGCTGATCTGCTGGCGCAGGTTCTGTTCGCGCCGGTAAACCTCGCCCGCCATCTGGAGGAAGACCCGCGCGAGGTTGCCGAGTTGGTCGTCGCGCCGGGCGATGTCGTCGAGGCCGAGCCGCGCGGGGTCGAAATCCTTGCCCTCGACGATGCCCGAGGCGGCGGCGAGCCGTTCCACCTGGTGCAGGTATTCGAGCTCCTTGTCCCTGAGCCGCTTGCGCTCAATTCCCGCATCGACGCGGGCCTTCAGGAGGACCGGGTTAAACGCCTTGGTGAGAAAGTCGTCCGCCCCGAGCTGGATCGCGCGGACCGCATCCTCCATTTCTTCCAGCGACGAGATGACGATCACCGGGATATCGCGCAGTTTGGGATCAGCCTTGATCGCCGCGAGGACTTGGAACCCGTCCATCTCGGGCATGACGATGTCGAGAAGGACGATGTCGAAGCGGTCGCGCCTTAGCGACGCGAGGCATTCCGCCCCGCTCGCGACGGTCTCGACCTCGTGGCCGAGGTTCTGCACCGCCAGTGCGAGTTTCATTCGGTTGGTCTTGTGGTCGTCGACCACAAGCACGCGACCATGTCTCTCCGTCATCGCCCCCCCATGTCCCGTCTCAGCCCGCCAGTGTCCGGCGCAGCCCGTCCCGGGCCTTGCCGAACGCCACGGCCGCGCGGTCGGACAGGGCCGCCGCACCGGCGACATCGCCTTCGCGCCCCATCGCCTCGATCTCGCGGCAGAGCCGCGACAGTTCCAGCGCGCCGAAATCGGCGGCGCTCGACTTCATAGTGTGGGCGGCACGGCGAAGGCCGTCCGCGTCACCGTCGCGCACCGCGCCTTCGATCCTTGAGATAAGGTCAGGGCCCTCCTCCAGAAAGCTCTCGATCAGCTCGCCCAGCGCCTCGCGGTCACCGCCGATGGTGTCGAGAAGAGTTTCGAGCGCCGCGGGATCGAACGCGGCGGGGTTTGCATCGGACATTTTCGGTGCCTCCTTTAGCTTCCCGCGCGTGCAGGATTGCAGCGCCTCGACCAGGGCCTCGACGCGGATCGGCTTGCTGACATAACCGCACATTCCCGCCTCGATGAATCGTTCTCGGTCGCCGTCCATGGCATTCGCCGTGACGGCGATGATGTTCGGGCGCTCGTCCTCGGGATGCTCGGCGATGATCCGGCGCGTGGCCTCCATGCCGTCCATCTCGGGCATCTCGATATCCATGAGCACGACGTCGTAGGGTTGGCGCGCCACGGCTTCGACCACTTCGCGGCCATTGCCCGCGACGTCGGATTTGTATCCGAGCCGCTTCAGGATCATCCGGCCGAGCTTCTGGTTCGTCGCGTGGTCGTCAGCCAGAAGGATGCGCAGCGGCAGCCGCTCCGCCAGGGTCTCGTCGAAGGCGGGCTTCTTGCGCTGTACCCGGTCGATGACCCGGATCGGCTTACCGGCGAAGAGGCTGACGAGCGCGTTCAGAAGCGGCGAGGGCTTGACGGGCTTGGCGAGAACTTCGGCGAAATCAGCCTTGGACAGCTCTTCGGGGCTGTGGTCGTTCGACTGGCCGAGCGAGGACAGCAGTATCAAGGGAATGCTCTTTCCCGCCGCAACGCCGCGAAGCTTCTGTGCCAGGTCGATCCCGTCCAGGCCAGGCATGTGCATGTCGAGGATCGCGACGTCGAACTTCTCGCCACCGGCCACCATCCGAAGCGCCTCTTCCGGCTCCCCTACGGCCTCCGGTTCCATCGCCCAGCTGGTGGTCTGGCGCGAGAGGAGCACCCGGTTCGTCTCGTTGTCGTCGACGATCAGCACGCGCTTGCCTTCGAGATCGGGCCGCGCCTCATTGAGGTTGATCGTGCCGATCGCGTTTCCCACGGGCGCGGTGAGCGTGAAATGGAACGTCGTGCCCTCGCCCGGCGCGCTCTCGACCCAGATCCGTCCGCCCATGAGACCCACGAGCCGCTGGCTGATCGCGAGGCCGAGGCCGGTGCCGCCGTAGCGCCGTGTCGTGGTCGCATCGACCTGGCTGAAGGATTGGAAAAGCCGGTCCTTGCGATCGGCGGGAATGCCGATCCCGGTGTCGCGGACGGTGAAGAGCAAGCGGCACTCGCCTTCGGGCGCGCGCTCCACGTCGGGCGCGACGGTCAGCACGACCTCCCCCTTCTCGGTGAACTTGATCGCGTTGTTGATAAGGTTCAGGAGCACCTGCCGGAGCCGCGTGACGTCCGACACGATCGTTTCGGGCACGTCCGGCTCGATGTAATAGGCGAGGTCCAGCCCTTTCCGCGCCGCCGCCATCGCGACGAGGTCAAGCGCCCCTTCGACGCAGTCGCGGAGGTTGAAGGGAATCCGCTCAAGCTCCAGCTTGCCCGCCTCGACCTTGGAATAGTCGAGGATGTCGTTGATCACGGTCAGCAGGCTTTCGGCGCTTTCATTGATGGTGCGGGCGAAGTCCTGCTGCTCGGGGGAAAGATCGGTGTCCATCAGAAGATTGCTCATCCCGATGACGCCGTTCATCGGGGTCCTGATCTCGTGGCTCATATTGGCGAGGAACTGGCTTTTCGCGGTCGTCGCCTTCAGCGCGACATCGCGCGCCTCGGCGAGGCTTTCCACGAGTTCCTGCAGCTTCGACTCGCGCTCCTTCATCTCAGTGATGTCGGTGAAGACGCCGACGATGCCGCCGGCTTCGGTCGGCCGCTCGTTGATCTTCATCCACGTGCCGTCGCCGCGCTTCTGCTCGAACGGGCCCTCGGGGTGGCGGTGCCGGCGGATGCGGTTCTCGGCCCATCCCTCTGCGCCGCCCGCTATGATATCCGACTTCGCCACGTGCTCCGCGATGTCGGCAAAGCTGCATCCGGGACGGATGTCGAAGCCGATCTTCGCGTACATGTCCTTGTAGCGCTGGTTGCAGATGACCAGTCGGTCCTCGGCATCGAAAAGCGCGAAGCCCTCGCTGATCGCCTCGATCGCCTCGGTCAGCTGGACCTGGAGCCGCTTGACCTCGCGGTCCGCCTCCGCGCGGGCCGACGCCAGGCGTTCGCGTTCGACAAGACTGTCACGGAAGAGGCCGAGCGTCCGCGTCATCGCGCCGATTTCATCGTGGCCGGGTCTCGGCAGTTCGGCGGCGAGGTTGCCATCTGTGATCTCCCTCATCGCGGTCAGCAGCCGCCTGAGGGGCGAGGTGATAGAGCCGACGATCAGGAGCGTGAGCAGGAGGCCAACGAGCCCCGCCGCGATGACGATCGCGGTTGAAAGCCTGACCGCCCGCGCGGCTTCGGAATATGCGGCATCGCTCTTGGCGACGGCCTCGGCCTGGAGCTCGGCCACCAGCGCGCCAAGCTCGGCATCGACGCTGCGGATATGTGCCTGGCCCTTGGCGACCAGCGAATTGCCGAGAACCCGCTGATCCTCGGTATAGGCATCGACCGCGAGGAAAGACTGCTCCAGAAGCCCCTCGATCTCGGTACGGATTGTCGCGACATGATCGGGCGCGACCGGTTCGAGTGCGGTGAGTTCCGCCTCCAGAGCCTCGCGCGCGGCGAGCGCGTTCTGCTCCGACCGCATGAGAAGGCTCACGGACAAGTCCGACAGCCAGTACTTCAACTCGCCGAAATGGGTGCTCGCCGCGTTGGCGCGGGTCAGAACACCGATCGCCGTCGCGCCCTCGGATATTGCGTCGGCATTTCGCGACAGGCGCGATGACAGAAACGCGTTTGTCGCAACGAGGAACGCCAGCAACACGACGGACAGGAAGACCAGCCGCGCGAGGATCGAGACCCTAGCCATGCGCCCCCCGCGGGAACTGCGCATGGCTCAAACGCCTGCCGGCAATGTCGCCTGCGGCGACCATCTCAGCGAAACAGACTGATGCTTATGACACCACCCAGATCGCCGAGCCTGCCGCCTTCCTTCGGGTAGCCCGTCACGTCGATTTCGCCTTTCGGTTCGCCGTGACAGGCCAGACAGCCCTCGCCGTAATACTCTGGGACCAGCACGCGGTAGGCGGGCCTGCCGTCTTTCTCGGCCTCGGCCGCAAAGACCTGGCCCTCGGGCCAGTCGGACGCCGAGAGGTCGGCGCGGATGACACCAGTCTCCCAGTCGTCGGGGCGGGCCTTGCGGTTGCGGATCAGTTCGGGCGGCGCTGTGACTTTGATCACAGCCTCATCGCCGACAAGCTCGGCGAAACGTTCGTTCACCAGGCGCCCGAACACCGCCGGCACGAAACCCTTGAATCCCACTCCGTCCTGGTTGATCGTCGCCTGATTGGCTTCCATCACCTCGCCTATTGCCGCCATCTGCGCGGAAATGAGCCGCGCTTCGCGTTCGTCCTGGCCGTCGTGGAGCGGCGTGGTTCCGTTCGACGCCAGATAGGATTCCGTCGCCTCGGCAAGAACGCGGTCGCCGGTCAGCCCCTTGTCGCCGCCCGCCGGATCGTTGATGACATCCTGGTTCGAGGCGATCACCGTCCGGGCCGATCGCAGCAGGGATGCCAGCTTCAACGCGGTTTGCAGGTCCGCATCCGCACCGGACTGTGCCCTCGCCTCCGCAATCGGGAAACCTACCTGTGCGACCAAAAGCGTGAGCAAGAACCTCGTGAAAGAAGATCGTGTGTGTTCGCGCATAGTCCCCTCACCTTGATACTTGCACGGATAACGCCGCGCTTATTTTTCGCTGAGAGATCAATCCGGTCATAGTGGATACGCAGCCTGCACCTGTCAATTGCGGCCGCGAGTTCGTACAGGAGTTGATTGACGCCGACCAGCGAAGCGCGATGACTGCCCGATTGATTGTGCTACATATGCGGCTGTGAGCGTGGAACTCGTCATCTTCGATTGCGACGGCGTGCTTGCCGACAGCGAGGTCATCTCGGCGCATGTCCTGATCGAGGAGCTGGCGCGCGAGGGGATCGCGATCGATTTCGGCTATGTGCGCCGACACTTTCTGGGCCGCAGCTTTCCGACGGTGGCCAAGATGATCCGCGAAGATCTGGACCGGCCGCTGCCCGCAGATTTCGAGATGCGGTATCGCAACCGGCTTCTCAAACGGTTCGAGACGGAGCTCCGCCCCACGAGCGGCGTCGTCGAGGTTCTCGACGCGCTAAACGTCGCTGCCTGTGTCGCGACCTCGTCGAGCCCCGAGCGGGTCTCGCGGACGCTCGAGTTGCTCGGCCTCGCCGCGCGGTTCGGCCCCGACGTATTCACGGCGAGCGAGGTCCGCCACGGCAAGCCGGCGCCCGATCTCTTCCTGCATGCCGCGCGCCGGATGGGCGTGCCGCCCGCCCGCACATTGGTGATCGAAGACAGCGCGCCGGGGCTTACCGCCGCCGGCGCCGCAGGCATGGCCGCCTTGGCCTATACGGGCGGCGAGCACCTGCAGGGTCAGGCGCCCGATGCACCCTTTCCGGTACGATTCTTTGACAATTGGGCCGATTTCCCGCACCTCTTTGAAGAACTCTGCCAAGGATCGGACGCAACGTGACCGTCGGACGCTTCACACCGGAGACCACTCGGCTCGACGATGCCGCGCGCGCCGGATGGCTCTACTACGTTGCGGGCAACACCCAGGACGAGATCGCGAAGAAGCTTGGCGTCTCGCGCCAGACGGCGCAGCGGCTCGTGGCGATGGCGGTCAGCGAGCGGCTGGTCAAGGTGCGAATCGATCACCCGATCGGACGCTGCATGGATCTCTCCGGGGCGCTCACCGCAGCCTACGACCTGAAATTCTGCGAAGTCGTGCCCTCCGATCCCGGAGCGCCGGGGCTGCTGACCGGCGTGGCGATCGCAGCGGCCGCGGAGCTTGAGCGCGTTCTAAAATCCGACGAGCCGAAGATCATCGCGCTCGGCACCGGTCGAGCGCTTAAGGCCACGGTGGATCAACTGCCGCGCATGGCGTGCCCGCAGCACAGCATCGTCTCGCTTCTGGGCAACATGATGCAGGACGGGTCTGCGACGCCCTACAACGCCACTATCGCCATGGCCGAACGGGTCGGCGCGAAGCACTATCCCTACCCATTGCCGGTGCTCGCGCGCGACGAAGACGAGCTGAGGGTCCTTCTTTCGCAACAGGCAGTCCGTAACACGATCGCGCTTGGCCAGCAGGCGGACCTGACGCTTGTCGGCATCGGCCAGATGAACCGCACCGCGCCGCTTGTCGTGGACGGGTTCGTGCCGGAGAACGAGATAGATTCACTCGTCGCCGCCGGCGCCGCCGGCGAGATCACAAGTTGGGTCTATGACCAGGACGGCCACATCATCGACTGCGCCTTCAACGCGCGCGTGGCCTCGGTTCCGCTGCCCAAGGCGGTCGAGCGGCGCGTGATCGCGGTGGCGGTCGGTGAGGCGAAGGTAACCGCGTTCACGGCGGCATTGCGCGGCAGACTGGTCAATGGCCTAATCACCAATGAGGCGACGGCAGAGTTGCTTCTCGCCGAACGCTGAAGCCAACTTGAGACCGGCCCCGCATGTGGGCCAATAAGTGTATAAAAAGTTCACTGTTGACTCGACTCGCTCGGGCTGCGAATATTTGCCCACCCAATAGGCATTTGCCCAATGATGGGAAAAGGGAGGAACAGATGAACCTGACGACGCGCGCCCTTCTGGGTGCAACCGCGCTCAGTGCTGCAGCGGCCTTCGCTCAGGCCGAGACGCTGACGATCGCAACCGTGAACAACGGCGACATGATCCGAATGCAGGGCCTGACGGATGATTTCACGTCAAAAAACCCCGACATCGAGGTCGAGTGGGTGACGCTTGAGGAAAACGTCCTGCGTCAGCGTGTGACGACCGACATCGCCACCAAGGGCGGCCAGTACGACGTCATGACGATCGGCACCTACGAGGTCCCGATCTGGGCCAAGCAAGGCTGGCTCGTGTCGCTCAACGACCTGCCCGCGGAATACGATATCGACGACCTGCTGCCAGCGATCCGGGGCGGTCTGACCGTGGACGGCGAGCTTTATGCCGCGCCGTTCTACGGTGAATCGTCGATGGTCATGTACCGGACCGACCTGATGGAAGCGGCCGGACTGGAGATGCCCGAGGCGCCGACCTGGGACTTCATCAAGGAAGCCGCAGCGGCAATGACCGACAAGGACAACGAAATCTTCGGCATTTGCCTGCGCGGCAAGGCCGGCTGGGGCGAGAACATGGCGTTCCTGACCGCGATGTCCAACTCGTTCGGCGCGAAGTGGTTCGACATGGAGTGGAAACCCCAGTTCGACTCCGAAGCCTGGGCCAACACGCTCAACTTCTATCTCGACCTGATGAACAACTACGGTCCTCCGGGCTCGTCGAACAACGGCTTCAACGAGAACCTCGCGCTCTTCCAGCAAGGCAAGTGCGGCATGTGGATCGACGCCACCGTGGCCGCGTCCTTCGTGACCGGGGCAGACTCGACCGTCGCCGACAAGGTCGGCTTCGCGCTCGCACCGGACAACGGGCTCGGCAAGCGCGGCAACTGGCTCTGGGCCTGGTCGCTGGCGATCCCTGCGGGTTCGCAGAAGATCGATGCGGCCAAGAAGTTCGTCGCGTGGGCAACGTCCAAGGAATACCTCGAACTCGTCGCTTCGAACGAAGGTTGGGCCAACGTCCCGCCGGGCACGCGTACCTCGCTCTACGAGAACCCCGAATATGCCGAAGTGCCGTTCGCCAAGATGACGCTCGACTCGATCAATTCGGCCGATCCGACCAACCCTGCGGTCGACGAGGTGCCCTATGTCGGCGTCCAGTTCGTCGCGATCCCGGAGTTCCAGGGCGTCGCCACGGCTGTCGGCCAGCAGTTCTCGGCCGCGCTCGCAGGCCAGATGTCGGCCGAAGACGCGCTGGCTGCGGCCCAGCAGCTGACCGAGCGTGAAATGATGAAGGCCGGCTACATCAAGTAACCGGACGCTCCCCGGCCGTCCCTTCGGGGGCGGCCGCCCTCGAAGTAACCCGTTCCCTGTTGTTGCTTTCGTTGCGGGCGCTACTGCGCTGAACCGCATTGTGCCCGCGCACCCGGATTTCAGCCGAGACGAGGCAAGGACCGATGGCCACCAAAGCATCCCGCTCCGCCGCAAGACTGATGATCTCGCCCGCCGTCCTTCTCCTGCTGGGCTGGATGATCATCCCGCTGAGCCTCACGCTCTATTTCTCCTTCCTGCGCTACAACCTTCTCATGCCGGGGATGGAGGAGTGGGCAGGCCTGGCGAACTATCGCTTCTTCCTGAGCGATCCTGCTTTCTTTTCCGCGTTGTGGAACACGCTCCTGCTGGTGGGAGGAATCCTCCTCATCACGATCGTCGGCGGTGTGCTGCTTGCGCTCCTGATCGATCAGCCGATGTGGGGACAGGGCATTGTCCGGGTCCTCGTCATCGCGCCGTTCTTCGTCATGCCGACGGTTTCGGCGCTGGTCTGGAAGAACATGTTCATGAACCCGGTGAGCGGGCTCTTCGCCCACGCTGCCAAGGCTGTCGGGCTTCAACCCTTCGACTTCCTCGCGCACGCGCCGCTGATGTCGATCATCCTGATCGTCTCCTGGCAGTGGCTGCCGTTCGCCACGCTGATCCTGCTGACCGCGCTGCAGTCGCTCGACAGTGAGCAGCTCGAAGCGGCCGAGATGGACGGCGCGAACTTCCCGAACCGCTTCGTCTTCATGATCCTGCCGCATCTGGCGCGCGCAATCACGGTGGTGATCCTGATCCAGACGATCTTCCTTCTGTCGATCTTCGCCGAGATCCTCGTGACCACCAATGGCGGTCCGGGCACGGCGTCGACGAACCTCACCTTCCTTGTCTATGCCGAGTCGCTTCTGCGCTTCGATGTCGGCACGGGCTCCGCTGGCGGCGTCGTCGCCATCATTCTCGCCAATATCGTTGCGATCTTCCTGATGCGGATGATCGGCAAGAACCTCGACACGTAAGGGAGAGAGACATGGCCCGCGCTGTCACGAACCGCCGCAAGACGATCACCACAGCCGCCGCGTGGTTCATCGCCTTCCTGATCTTCTTTCCGATCCTCTGGACCGTGCTCACGAGCTTCAAGACCGAAGCAACCGCGATCGCCGATCCGCCTGTCTTCGTCGCGTTCGAGTGGACGACGGAGAACTACGGCACCGTCATGGAACGCTCGAACTATTTCCGGCACTTCATGAATTCGGTGGTCATCTCGATCGGCTCCACGGTGCTCGGCCTCATCATCGCGATCCCGGCCGCCTGGTCGATGGCCTTCGTGCCGGCCAAGCGCACCAAGGACGTGCTGATGTGGATGCTGTCGACGAAGATGCTGCCGCCGGTGGGCGTTCTGGTGCCGATTTACCTGATCTTCCGCGATACGGGGCTTCTCGACACGCGTACGGGACTGGTGATCGTGCTGACGCTCATCAACCTGCCGATCATCATCTGGATGCTCTACACCTACTTCAAGGAAATCCCCAACGATATCCTCGAAGCTGCGCGGATGGACGGCGCGTCGCTCCGCTCCGAAATTCTCTACGTGCTGACGCCGATGGCCTTGCCCGGCATCGCCTCGACGCTGCTTCTCAACATCATCCTGGCGTGGAACGAGGCGTTCTGGACACTGAATCTGACCGCGGCCAAGGCCGCGCCGCTCACCGCCTTCATCGCCAGCTATTCGAGCCCCGAAGGCCTATTCTACGCCAAGCTCAGCGCGGCCTCGACCATGGCCATCGCGCCGATCCTTATCATGGGCTGGTTCAGCCAGAAACAACTTGTCCGCGGCCTGACCTTCGGCGCCGTGAAGTAAGGGAAAAATAAGATGGGACGCATCACACTCGACAAGGTTTCCAAAAGCTTCGGCGAAGTGAACGTCATTCCGCCGCTCGACCTGACGATCGAGGAAGGGGAGTTCGTCGTCTTCGTCGGACCCTCGGGCTGCGGCAAGTCCACCTTGCTCAGGCTGATTGCCGGGCTTGAGGACGTTTCGTCCGGACAGATCCGCATCGACGGCAACGACGCGACCAGCGTGTCGCCTGCGAAGCGCGGGCTCGCCATGGTGTTCCAGTCCTACGCGCTCTACCCGCATATGAGCGTGCGGAAGAACATCGCATTTCCTCTGAGGATGGCCGGGCTCGACCAGGCCGAGCAGGACCGGCGAGTCAAGGCCGCCGCCGATGTCCTGAACCTCACCGACTATCTCGAGCGGCGCCCGGGCCAGCTCTCGGGTGGCCAACGCCAGCGCGTCGCCATTGGCCGCGCCATCGTGCGCGAGCCCGCGGCCTTCCTCTTCGACGAGCCGTTGTCGAACCTCGACGCCGCCCTGCGCGTCGGCATGCGGCTTGAGATTTCCGAGCTCCACAACCGGCTCACCACCACGATGATCTACGTAACCCACGACCAGGTCGAAGCGATGACCATGGCCGACAAGATCGTCGTCCTGCAGGCCGGGGTGATCGAACAGGTGGGGTCGCCGCTGGAACTGTACCGGACGCCCCGCAACGTCTTCGTCGCGGGCTTCATCGGCAGCCCGAAGATGAACCTGATCGACGGCGCGGAGGCGGCGAAACACGGCGCGACAACGATCGGCGTCCGGCCCGAACATATCGGGGTTTCGCCGACAGAGGGCACGTGGAAAGGCACGGTCGGCGTTTCCGAGCATCTTGGATCGGACACTTTCTTCCATGTCCACGATACCGGGCTTGCCGAGGCGATGACCGTCCGCGCCGGCGGCGAAGTCAATCTCCACCACGGCGACACCGTTTGGCTCACACCCGAGGCGGACAAGATCCACCGTTTCGACAAGGACGGTCTGCGGATCGCATGAAGCGGCTTGAGGGCAAATCCGCCATCATCACCGGGGCTGCGCGCGGCATCGGGCTCGCGTTCGCGAAGGCTTACGCGGCGGAAGGTGCCAGGGTCGCAATTGCCGACATAAACATGAAGGCCGCGCGCGAAGCAGCCGAAAGCCTCGGCAGCGGCGCCATCGCTGTGAAGATGGACGTGACGGATCAGGCCTCGATCGACGCTGCCGTGGCCGAGGTCGAACACAGCTTCGGCGGCATCGACATCCTGATCAACAACGCCGCCCTTTTCACTGCCGCGCCGGTCACCGATATCACGCGCGCGGACTACGATCGCGTCTTCGCGGTCAATGTCGCGGGCACGCTCTTCACGATGCAGACCGTCGCCAAGGGCATGATCGCGCGCGGAAAAGGTGGCAAAATCATTAACATGGCCTCTCAGGCCGGCCGCCGCGGCGAAAGCCTTGTCGCGGTCTATTGCGCCTCGAAGGCCGCTGTCATCAGCCTCTCGCAATCGGCCGGGCTGAACCTCATCGAGCACGGAATCAACGTCAACGCGATCGCTCCGGGCGTCGTGGACGGCGAGCACTGGGACGGCGTCGACGCCCTCTTCGCGAAATACGAGGGTAAGGCTCCCGGCCAGAAGAAGAAGGAAGCGGGCGAGGCTGTCCCCTTCGGCCGCATGGGCAGGGCTGAGGATCTGACCGGCATGGCGATCTTCCTCGCAACTCCCGAGGCCGACTACATCGTCGCCCAGACCTACAACGTGGACGGCGGCAACTGGATGAGCTGACAATGACCGCATTGAACAACGCCGCGCTCGCCGCGATCGGATCCGAAGTCTCAACGCCACGCTACGACCGCGCGGCGCTGAAGGCCGGCATCCTGCACATTGGCATCGGAAACTTTCACCGCGCCCACATGGCCCATTATCTCGACCGGCTGTTCGAGCTGGGCGAGGGGCATGACTGGGCGATCCGGGGCGCGGGCGTGCGAGCCGGCGACTCTGCCATGCGCGAGACGCTGAAGAAGCAGGACTGGCTGACGACCGTCGTGGAGCTCGATCCCAAGGCGCTGAGCGCACGCGTGATTGGCTCGATGATCGATTTCGTGCCAATCGATGCCGAGGAGACGATCGCCGCGATGACCGACCCCGAAATCCGGATCGTCTCGCTCACGATCACGGAGGGCGGCTACTATATCGACGCCCAAACCGACGGGTTCAACGCGGATCATCCCGACATGGCTCGAGACGCGGAGCATCCCGAAGAGCCCAAGAGCGTCTTCGGCATGATCATCCTCGCGCTCAGGCGGCGCTGGGATGCGGGAACCGCCCCATTCACTGTCATGACCTGCGACAACCTGCCCGAAAACGGCCATGTCGCGCGGCAAACGGTCGTCGGCCTCGCCCGCCTCTCGGATCCCGGGTTCGCGAAATGGATCGAGGACAATGTCGCCTTCCCCAATTCGATGGTCGACTGCATTACGCCGGCGACCTCGGACCGAGAGCGCGCTATGGTCGCCGAGACATTCGGCATCGACGATGCGGCCCCGGTCGTTTGCGAACCGTTCCGGCAGTGGGTTCTCGAGGACAACTTCCCGCAAGGCCGTCCATCTCTGGAAAAGGTCGGCGCGGAATTCGTCGCGGATGTCGCGCCCTACGAGCTGATGAAGCTGCGCATCCTCAACGGTGGGCATGCGGCCATCGCCTATCCCTCGGCGCTGATCGGGCATCATTTCGTCCACGACGCGATGGCCGATCCCCTGATCCGCGACTGGCTCGACGCGCTCCAGCGGCGGGAGATCATCCCGACGTTGAAGCCGATCGCCGGCGTGGACTACTCGGCCTACCGCGAAAAGATCATCGAGCGCTTTTCGAATCCGCGCATCGGCGACACGATCCCGCGCCTCTGCCTCGACGGGTCGAACCGTCAGCCGAAGTTCATCCTGCCCACCCTTCGCGACGCGCTCGCCCACAGCGCACCGGTCAACGGTCTCGCGCTCGAAGTGGCCCTCTGGTGCCGCTACTGCGCGGGCGAAGACGAAGCTGGTAAGGCGATCCCGCCGAACGATGACGACCATGTCGAACTGAAGAACAGGGCGCTCGCCGCGAGGGAAAGCCCGCCGCTGTTCCTCGAATACGAGAGCATATTTGGCGATCTGAAGCGAAAGGATCGTTTTGTGGACGCGTTCTCGGCCCAGCTTGAGCGCCTGTGGAAGGACGGAGTCGCCGCCACGCTCCGCGGCTACATCGCCTCGTCGAACTGACTTTACCGCACGGCCGCCCCTTGCTCCCAGTGCTTGGTTGTGTGGAATGCAGTCGCGCGACGCACCAGATGTTCAATCTCAACCGGGACGGTGAAGCGTCGAGAATAGCTTGGGGTCGATGCTTTCGGCGGCGAAGGTCGGCCCCTCGGTCAGGATCGACACCGCATCGTGCGAATGCAGGCTTTCCTGGTGGCTCGCCACGATACGAAAATCGCCGACGCGCGGCTCGGCCAGAAGCCGCTCGGCGAAACTGCGGGCGGCGTCCTCGACGAAAATCGGGTTCGCGGCATTGAGCTCGGCAAAAGCCTGTTCGTCCTCGCGCTTGACCATGACCTGCGTTTCCGTCGGTACGGCGGCGCGGGCGAGGTCGATCAGGTCCTCGTACCAGAGGATCTTGCCACCCTCCTCGACAACCGAGATCCGCGCGACCGAACGCTGCGAGTGCGGCGTGGCAAGCTGACCGCGCGACTGGCGGGCGTGTTCGGAAAGTTCAAGCGAACAGGGGCAGGTCGACGAATAGACGTAATCGAGATGGGTAATGCGCTTCTGCCGGCCTTCCCCCTCCATCAGTTCCAGCGCGATGTCGTAATACTGCCAGCCGGTGAGCCCCGACCTGAGCGAATCCACCCGCGCGGGAAAGGAAAACCGCATCATCAGCCGCGCATCGACGCTGTCATGGTCCTTCTTGTAGTCCTCGAGCACGGCTTCAAGGACCGAGAAGGAAAACGTCCGCTCGGCATGGGCGTAGAAGGACCGCATGATGCGGCTCATGTTGATGCCCTTCTTCTCGCCGATGAGACTGACGGTGCCGGTGACCGAGGTCTCGAGCGTGATGTCGCCGCCGTCACGGGTGTGGAACCGGATCGGCAGGCGAAAGTTCGAGATGCCGACATGCTGGATCGGCGCCTGCGCGCCGACGATGAGGCTGGCGGGGCCGTTCTGCAGGTCGGGCATCGAGGCGCGATAGCTCGCATCCGGCGTGAAGTTCTCCGGGTAGATTCTTGATAGCTCGGGATAGTTTCCGACTTCGCGCCCGGGCAGAAGCCGCGCGATGGCTGGGTCCAGCCGCACGATTTCCGCCGGGTCAGCTTTCTCCGCCCAGCGCCTTAGAAGGTCGAGCGCCTGTTCGGCGTCCCGACGGTCGGGTTCCCGGCCGATCTCGCCAACGAAGTTCATCGCCCTCTCCTCGAAGTCCCGGACGGCCCCGGGATGATCCATTATGTGGGATCGCGCCGCCAGATGTCCAATCCTACGCGGTAATCCGCGACCGATTCACGACCTCAGACCGATGCCAGCGCGCCGCGAATGTCGGCCAGAAGGTCGTCCACGTCCTCGATCCCGACCGAAAGCCGCACGAGGCCGGGCGTGATGCCGAGTTCTGTCCTCTGTTCGGGAGGGAGGCGCTGATGCGTTGTCGTCGCGGGATGGGTGATGATCGTCTTCGCGTCGCCGAGATTGTTCGAGATCTTCACGATCTCCAGCGCGTTCAGGAAACGGAAGGCACCCGCCTGCCCGCCCGCGACATCAAGTGACACGACCGTCCCGCCGGCCCCCATCTGCTCCATTGCGATCGCGTGCTGCGCGTGGCCGGGAAGGCCGGGGAAGAGCACGCGCGACAGCTTTTCGTGGCCTTCGAGCGCCTCGGCGATTGCATGCGCGTTGGCCGCCTGCTGCCGGACACGGAGATCGAGCGTCTCCATCCCCTTCAGCATGACCCAGGCGTTGAACGGGCTCATCGCTCCGCCGGTATGCTTGAGATAGGGCTCGAACACCTTGCGGACGTAGTCGCGCGGGCCGCAGACCACGCCGCCAAGGCAACGCCCCGATCCATCGATATGCTTGGTCGCCGAATAGACGACGACATCGGCGCCAAGTTCGACCGCCTTCGAGAAGGTGGGCGTGGCGAAGACGTTGTCGACGATGACGGTCGCGCCCTTCGCGTGCGCGATCTCCGCAACCGAGCGTACGTCGATGACCTCGAGCGTCGGGTTCGACACCGACTCGAGAAAGACAGCCTTCGTGCCGTCCCTGACCGCGTCGCGCCACTGATCCAGATCCGTGCCGTTGACCAGCGTGACCTCGACGCCGAACCGGCCGAGGATTTCGAGGACGTAAAGGCATGACCCAAAGAGCGCCCGCGCCGCGACGACATGGTCGCCCGCCTTCAGCATCGACGTCAGCGCGCCGTTGACGGCCGCCATGCCCGAGGCAGTGGCGAAGGCGTCCTCCGTCCCCTCGATCGCCGCCATGCGTTCCTCGAACATCCGTACGGTCGGATTGCCATAGCGGGCATAGATGAACTCATCCGGGCCGCTCTCAATGAACCTGGCCTCGGCCTGTTCTGCGCTGTCATAGACGAAGCCCTGCGTCACGAATATCGCCTCGGACATCTCGCCGTACTGGCTGCGCCGGGCGCCCGCATGGACAAGTTTGGTGCGCGTCTTCCATTCGTTCATCACCGTTCCTCCGGCAACAAAAAAGCCCCCACCGGTTTGGGTGGGGGCATTTTGGGCCACCTACCTCTTTAGCGGCATGTTTTACGTGGCCCGCAATCCGGTACAAATCGCCACGGCCTTTTCGATAGCGCGAAGCGTCTTCCGGGTCAACTGCGTTGCGGCATGGGGGCCAGACCGGGGCGGCTCTTGCGGCGACGCGAGATTTGCGGTCAACTGACGACTCGCCCCAACACAGCCGGTGCCATGTTCCGCCTCGCCCCCCTGTCCTTCGCCCTTGCCCTCTCCGCCTGCGTCACGGGCTCCAAGCCTGAACCTGTGGGCAGCGTCACGGTGAACAACGTGACCTATCCGATCGAGGCGCTTTCCGACGGGACTTGGCGGGTACGGGTGGATGGCAAGCCCGTCGTCTGCGCGCATGCAACGCTTGAGGCCTGTTTCTGGTCCGCGCGCCATCACCTGACCGCGCGGGAGCTGCTCGACGATCTGGGCTGAGCGGCCCCGCGCCTTGCAGACACGTGACTGACCGGCCAGATTGGCCCTGACGATTCCGACAGAGGACGACCGCATGACCGCCCCGATCGCGCTATATTACTGGCCCACGCCGAACGGCTGGAAAATCTCCATCGCGCTCGAGGAGATGGGTCTTCCCTACGAGACCCATCTGGTGAATATCGGCGCTGGCGATCAGTACAAGCCAGAGTTCCTGAAGATCTCGCCGAACAATCGGATGCCCGCGATCGTCGACCCCGACGGACCGGACGGAAAGCCGGTCTCCGTCTTCGAATCCGGCGCGATCCTCATGTATCTCGCCCGCAAGACGGGCAAGTTCTACGGCGCGAGCGAGCGCGACCGGATCGCGGTCGAGGAATGGCTCACGTGGCAGATTGGCGGCGTCGGGCCGATGGCTGGCCAGGCGCATCACTTCCTGAAATACGCGCCGTCGCTTGAGCCGGCGCAGGTCCTGCCCTATGCCCAGTCCCGTTACAAGCGCGAGGTCGCGAGGCTTTACGAGGTGCTCGACCGACGTCTGGCCGACAACCGCTATGCCGCGGGCGATTTCTTCTCGATCGCCGATATGGCGCTCTGGGGCTGGTGCTCGCTCTGGGAGGGACAGGGACAGACGCTCGACGACAAACCCCATTTGGCCCGCTGGCTCGACGAGGTTGGCGCTCGCCCGGGGGTGCAGCGGGGTCGTGCGCTGGCATCCGACAGGCGCTCCGACCTTCAAGCCGACCGAAAGGCGCAGAAAATACTCTTCCAGCGCTGAAAACCGGGCCTTCCTTCGCCTCACCGTTCTTTTTGTTGTCTTTTCTGCTGCGCAGCTTAATCTCGCCGCAACGCCAAAAAGAATGACTGGGGAGACTGGCCCATGGCCGAGGGTGCCAAGCCGCTGCTGATCAAGCGCTACGCCAGCAGGCGGCTCTACAACACCGAAACGAGCGACTATGTGACGCTCGAAGATATCGCCGCCTTCATCCGCGACGGGCGCGAGGTGCAGATCGTTGACCTGAAGTCGGGCGACGACCTGACGCGACAATACCTTCTTCAGATCATCGCGGAACATGAAAGCCGCGGTGAGAGCGTTCTGCCAATCGACGTCCTGACCGATCTCGTGCGCAGCTACACCACTAACGCGCAAAGCGTCGTGCCGCAGTTCCTGGCGGCAAGCTTCGAGATGCTGCGCGAAGGACAGTCGAAGATGCTCGAAAATCTGTCGACCTTTCCCAATCCGATGGCCTCGATGCCCGGCTTCGAGGCGCTTCAGCGCCAGCAGCAGGCCTTTCTGAAGTCCATCATGGCGGGCTTCCCCGGATCCTCCGGCCCCGAGCTGGAGGCGGACGAGGACGAAGCACCGAATGAGAAGGGCAAGGCGAAGTCCAAGGGGTCGGACGAAGGCGACCTGGAATCGATCAAGAAGCAACTCAGCGAGTTGCAGAAGAAGCTTTCCAAGCTCTAGTGGGTTGTCTGGCGCCTCAGGCGCCTTTCACCTCCGCAGCTGCGGCCAGGATCGCGTCGGCGATCACGTCCAGTTCCTCGCGCGTCAGACGCGCGGGCAGGCGCAGGTCGCAGGCCCGCATCAGCATCTCGCGCGTCTTTGGCAGGTCGGGCACGGGGCCAAGGAACTGCCAGTTCCAGAACGCGCGGGCGTTGTCCTTGGACAATCCGAAGACCTGCACCGAGACTCCGCGCCGCGCGGCCGCCTTCTGAAAGGCCCGCGCCGCGTCATCCTCATCAAAGCCTAGAAGGTTGAACTGCAGGGAATCCGGCGCGCGCGTCTCTTGTGGCAGGGGCGGCGGCACGTCGATCCAAACGCTCGTGCAGAGACGCTCGGCGACATAGTCGTGGTTGGACCGGCCCGCGGTCACGCGATCGTCGATGAGCGGGATCTGTGGTCGGATCACCGTGGCCGAAAGGTTCTGCATCCGCATGTTGTAGAGCGGCAACTTGTTCTGCCAGTAGTGGAAGCTGTTCTGCAGTCCGTGATGCTTTTTCCAGTTGTGCTCGTAGGCGCCCGACATGATGATCGCGCGGGCGGCCAAGTCTGGATCGTCAGTGATGAACATGCCGCCCTCGCCCGCATTGACGAGCTTGTAGGACTGAAACGAGAAGCAGCCGATCCTGCCGATCGTGCCGATCTTGCGGCCGTTCCAGAGCGTGCCAAGCGAATGCGCGGCATCCTCAATCACCGGCAGGCCGCGCGCATCCGCCTCTTTCATGATCGCGTCCATGTCGGAGGTGTGGCCGCGCATATGGCTGATAAGCACCGCATCGGCGCCGTCGAGTTTGGCGCGGAAATCATCGAGATCGATGCGGAAGTTGCGCCCGACCTCGACCAGAACCGGCACGCAGTCCGCGTGGACGACGGCCGAGGGGACGGCGGCGAAGGTGAAGGCCGGGATCAAGACGCGCGCGTCGCGCGGCAGACCGAGCGCCTTCAGCGCAAGGAAGAGCGCAGCGGAACAGGACGACACCGCAAGCGCGTAGCGCGCGCCGATATGTTCGGCGAATTCCCTCTCCAGAAGCGCCACCGGCGCGTTTGCGGGCGCCGTGTAGCGGAACAGATCGCCCGAATTCAGCAGCCGGTCGATTTCGGCCCGAGCGGATTCGGGGATCGGTTCGGCCTGGTAGGTGTCGGGGGCCTGGCCAGACTGAAGCGCAAGGGTCGCGGAGGCCATGGTTCACCTTTTTGAAATGTCAGGTTGCGAATTTCCTTACCCCATGCCCACGGAAAAGACTACAGGCTGCCCGGGGACGCCGCGGAAAACTGCCGATAAAAGCGTCACACATTCAGCAGCAGGTGCTCACGTTCCCAAGGGCTGATGACCTGCAGGAACTCCTTGTATTCGTTCCGCTTGACGGCCTCGTAGATATCGCAGAACTCTGCCCCGAGCGCCTCGCGCACGGGCACGCATTCGGAAAACAGATCGAGCGCGTCGCCTAGGTTCGTCGGCAGCTCGTCGGCGTTTATATAGGCGTTCCCCTTCGCCTGGGGGCGCGGTTGCTTCTTTTCCATCAGCCCGAGATAACCGCAGACGAGCGTCGCGACGATCCCGAGATAGGGGTTGCAGTCCATCCCTGGCAGCCGGTTTTCAAGCCGCCGCGCCTCGGGCTCGGAGATCGGAACCCGCAGCCCGGTCGTGCGGTTGTCCCGCCCCCATTCGAGGTTGATGGGCGCGGCGAAATCCGGCACGTAACGGCGGTAGGAATTCACGTAGGGCGCCATCAGCGCCACCACCGCTGGCAGGTAACTCTGCATGCCCGCGATGAAATGCATGAACTCCTCGGTCTCCTCGCCCTTCGCGTTCGAGAAAAGGTTGGTGTCGTTCGTGATGTCCACGACCGACTGGTGAATGTGCATGGCCGAACCGGGTTCGCCCTCGATCGGCTTGGCCATGAATGTCGCGAAGCAGTCGTGGCGAAGCGCCGCCTCGCGGATAAGGCGCTTGAAGTAGAAGACCTCGTCGGCAAGATCCACCGGCGCGCCGTGAGACAAGTTCAGTTCCACCTGCCCGGCGCCGCCTTCCTGCACGATGCCGTCGATTTCGAAGCCCTGCGCCTCGGCGAAGTCGTAGATGTCATCGACGACGCGGCCGTATTCGTCGACGGCCGACATCGAATAGGCCTGATTTGCCATCACCCGCCGGCCCGAGCGGCCGATGGGCGGGATCACCGGCTGGTTGGGGTCGATGTTGCGGGCGACGATGTAGAATTCCATCTCGGGCGCGATGATCGGTTTCCAGCCTTGATCGGCGTAAAGCTGGACCATTCGCTTCAAGACATTGCGCGGCGCCAGCGGCACCGGATTGCCCACCTGGTCATTCACGTCGTGGATCACCTGCAGCGTGATGTCGACCGACCAGGGTACCGCCGTCGCGGTCTTGAAATCGGGGACGAGCACCATGTCGGGCTCGGTGAATTCGCTTTCGTCCGGCATGTCGGCGTATTCACCGGTGATGGTCTGGGCGAAGATCGAGTTCGGCAGGTGGAAATATTTCTGCTTGCCGAATTTCGACGCCGGCATCGCCTTGCCCTTCGCGACCCCAGCGAGGTCGGAGACGAGGCACTCGACCTCGTCAAGCCGGCGTCCGGCGATGTAGTCCTGGGCGGCTTCGGGCAGTTCCTGGGTCCAGTCGGACATGAATCACACTGTTGTCAGTTTCGATGCTCTTTGAAGAAATCCGCAATCCGGTCGGCGATTGCCGCCGACGAATTGGGGGGGCCGAGTTTCTTGGCGGCCTCGGCCATGACGTCGTCGGGGACCACGCCCTTACCGCGTGTGCGCATCAGCCCTTCGACGAAGGCATCCTCGAATTCGGGATGGGCCTGCACCGTGAACGCGCGGTCGCCGTAGAGAAGCGCGGCATTCTCGCAGAAGTGGTTGCTGGCGACGACCTCGGCCCCCTCTGGCCGCGTGGTCACTTGGTCGCGGTGCCAGGCGTTCACTGTCAGGATCTCGCCGCCGAAATCGTAACTCGTCGGTCCGATCGCCCAGCCGCCCCCGAACCGCTCGACCTTGCCGCCGAGCGCCTGGGCGATGATCTGATGGCCGAAGCAGATTCCCACAAGCGGCACCTTGGCAGCAATGGCCGCCCGCACGAACTCCTCGAGCGGCGCGATGAAGGGGTGGTCCTCGTAGGTTCCATGACGCGAACCGGTGATGAGCCAGCCATCGCAGTCGTGGACATTCTCAGGGAACACCATCCCCTCGACATGGTAAGCGCGGAACTCGAGCCCGCGGCCGGCAAGAAGCCGAGCGAACATATCGGGATAGTCGCCCAACTCCTCCCGGAGGATGTCGGGCGATTTCCCGGTCTGGAGGAT